>NZ_RYZH01000100.1 GCF_003977685.1 Tautonia sociabilis
ACGTTGCGAGTCCGTCGGGGTGATGGCTCCTGGAAGGCCCGGACTCCGGCGATGGCGGCGGGCTTGGCCGACCACATCTGGACGCTCTCCGAGTGGCTGAAGTTTCCGGTCGTTCAACGTGCGTAGGACACCAGGAACGCCTCTGCTTGATGAGAAATCGATTCGCCATGTGACGTCTCCTGGGGGTGCGAATGGCCTCGTCGGGCGTGGCACCGACCACGCGACCGCGTCCCTGCGGTTTCGGCCTCAGTATTCGCACGGCAGCAGCACGGTCGTGAGCGTGCGGACGATCGGCGAGTCCCCCGCCTCGACGTCCACCGCCTCGGTGATGACCCAGATCGTGTCCCCCTTCGGCAGCCCGTAGGCGGACAAAATGCGGAGGCCCGTCTCGAGGGCCGCGTCGTTCTCGCGCCGGTCGGAGGGGTCGAGGTCGCCCCAGTCCCCCGAGGCGTGCCTGACGATGTAGGTGCTCACCAGCTCGTTGTTGTTGGCGAGGGCCTCGATCGCCCCCGGCGTTATGACGATCCGGCCGGGGTCGAACCGGGGCGGGTACGCCGCGAGCGCCCCCCGGATGGTGGCCGCGTTCATCGGTCGGGAAGCTCCTTGGCGTTGCCCTTGGCGGACCCGCCCCCGAGGGCACGATTGAGGCTCAGGGACCGGCCGGCGGCATAGCCGGCGTCCAGGGACGACTGCGAGCGCCGGGGGGCCGCGAAGGTCGTCCGCGACTTCTTCATGTCGGGGTGGGCCTCCTTGTAAGCCCGGACCGTCCGCTCCTGAACCGAGGCCAGGACGATCGCGGTCGAGCCGCTCGCCCGGCCCGCGGCCAGGTCGCGTTCGATCTCCATCGCCCGGCGCTCGTCCCGCATCTTCTCGGCGAAGCCCTGGGCGACCCCGGAGACGAACAGGCGGCGCTCCGACGCGGCGCACCCCGACGCCCGCCGGTGCTCGGCGAACAGGCGGTCGAAGGCGTCGATCAGCGCCGTGAAGGTGAACCGGGCCGCCTCGACGTTCGTGGCGGTGCCGAAGAAGCGGAGGACCTTCCGCGGCGTCTGCCCGCGGCGGGCCTCGCCCCGGCCGCGGGCCGGCTCGCCCGCCCAGGCCGTGCGGCGGACGAAGAAACCCTCGACGAAGAAGAACTCCCGGACGATCCCGTAGGCGAGGTTCATCTCCAGGGACCACCGGCCCGTGTCGATCACGTCGTCTTCGAGCCAGGAGATGTCGTCCGGCCGGCCGTCCCGCGCCTCGACCTCGGCCATCGCGATGTTGTGCTCGGCCATGATCCGCGAGGCCATCCGGAAGGCGCTCTCGGCCTCGGCCCGGGTGCAGCCGTTCTCCTCGGTCTTGGCCAGGAGGCGGCGGACCCGGTCGATCACGTCCTCTTTCGGTCGCTCTGACATGCTCGGACTCCCAACGGCCCGGCGCACCATGCGCGGACCATGACCGCCCCCGCCGGCCAGGGCGGGGCGAGTCGCTTGAGCGGTCGGGTTGGACGGGGTGCGGGCTCGCAGGGGGCATAGATTCCGGGACGGGCCCGCGTCAACTCGCCCACCGGCCCTGCGTCCCGAGGGGTTCACGCGGGGCGTTCCGGCCGAGATTGAACGCCATTCGATCGGAATGGCGAGGAACGCCGGGGTCCGTTTGTAGGACCCGGGCGCCGATCCGGCACCGCGACCGGGGCGATCACGGGCGGACGAGTCGGATTGCGACCTTGGGGAGCACGGGCGGATGCCCGCGATCCGGTTCTCCCCACACGTCGCGGGCGGGCTCGGCCCGCTCGGGCGACGGGGCCGGGTCTCCGCATTCGTGGCCGATCCGCTCGATCGCGTGGGTCCACGGGACCACCAGCGTCGGGAGCCAGCGGATTGGGCCCGCCGCCCCCGACTGGACGAAGACGACGGCCATGTTCAGCCTCGCGCGCCGGACCCGGATTTCGAGCCCGAGCGCATTGTCCCCCTCCGTTGCCCGGTGCCAGGCGGCCAGGAAGCCCCGGATAGCTCGCGCGTCGTCGCGATCGCGACGGTCCGCGAGCCCCTCCAGGTACTCCGCGAGCAGGTGCGAGCGGCGAGCCCCGGGGGCCATCCGCTCGACCCACCATCTCCGCCTGGATGGCAACGGGGCGGACCGGGGTTGGACACCCACGGGACACCTCCGCGACCGTGTTGGATGCTCCCGGGGAATGCATTCCCCGGGTGGGCTGGAAACGCCGAAAGCCCCCCGGGCGGCACACGCCACCCGGGGGGCTTCGATTGCTCATCATGATCGGGCCGGGGAATGCATTCCCCGGGCCCTTCCGCGCGGTCCTTCCACGCCGCCCCGCGGCCGTCCGGCCGAGGGGCACGCGAGGGGCGCAACGCCGCCCTTCCCGCGCATGGGTCGCGGGGCGGACCGGGGCGCTGCCCGCATCGCAACCGTTGCCGCGACGCGGGCATGGGCTCATCAGGCGTGGCGACACCACGCGACCGGCCGGGTGGCCGGTTTCGCCCTGATCGTGGGTGCGGCCCGTCCCCGGCCGCGTCCAGCGTTCGTTCGAGGTCAGCTCGCGGCGCGGTTGAGCATGGCGTGCTCGGCGATCTTGATCATCGCGTCCAGGGTGTCGCGGAGCACCTTCGCCTCCGCAAGCTTGCCCGCCCCGATCATCGCCTGGGCGAGCATCTTGCAGTCCGCGACCGTGCAGTTGATCGGGTCGAACCCGACCACCTTGGCGGGCAGGGACAGGTTGTTGGCCTTGAGCACCTGCTCGACGATCTGGAGCACGTCGCTGGTGTCGGCGTGGCCGTTGGTCACGGCCCCGTCGATCGCGTCCACGATGCCCTGCTGGGCGTCGCGCCGCTCCTTCTTCGCCTTGGCCTCGACCGCCTTCCGCTCCTGCTCCAGCAGCTTCTCCGGGTCCTTCCGGGCGTTCCGCGCGTCCTCGACCGCCTTCTTCTGGTCGGCGATCGACTGGTCCAGCTCCTTGATCGACAGGGGCTCGTCGCCGACCTGCCGCTCGACCGTCGCGCGGACCCAGGTCAGCCACTCCTTGCGGATCTCGCCGGTCAGCTCGACCGGGTCGAAGGCGAGGGTGGGCAGAAACTTGTTCTTGACCTGGAAGTACGATAGCTTCTCCACGGCGGGGACGAGCGGCTTGACCGCCTCGACCCAGAGGTGGATGCGGACGTACTTGTCCATCTCGACCTCCTTGATCGCCACCCGCATCTTGACCAACGTCGCGAGGTCGTCGCAGACCTTGGCGAAGTCCTCCTTGGCCCACGCCTTGAAGGACGCCTTGCGCCGGGCGGCCAGCGAGAGCACGGCCTTGCCCAGCCGGGCGTACTTCTTGAGCATGTCCTTGGGGTCGAGGGTGGCGACGGCCAGATCGACGACCTCGGACTCGGTGGCCTTGTAGTCGGCGATCTGCTTCTGCTCCGCCTCCGTGGCGTCGGGGAATGCATTCCCCGCGGGGGCTGCGGGCGTACCCTGGGCCTCGCGGGCCTGCTCCTCGGCGACGTGGGCGGAATTGTCCGTGGCGGTGTCGTGTGCTACGTTCATCTCGGCGGGCTCCTCGTTGACAGGAGCCTGCCACCGGGCCGGGGGGTGTTTGCCGCACCCTTCGGCCCATCTGCTTCGTGGGCGACCGCTGCCGCCCATGCGAAGCCGTGGCGATCGGACGCCCGGGGATTCGCACCCCGGCCCGGTCGCCATGCACACGTGCCGCGTGCCTGACCTCATTTCGAACGCTGGACGCGAACCGTCCCCATGCGGGGGGTCGAGCCTTGGTGTCCGGTCGGCGCGTGAGGACCCCTCACGCGCCCTCGCGGTTCTCCCGCGAGCGAACGCACCAGCTATGTCGCCACCAACGCGGGCGGACCGCGACCGTGGCCGTACCCGGCGATCCAGTTTGACGCCGCTAGGGACCGTTTCCGGCCTGCACGGGTGGGGGATCGCCCACCCTGCGGGGCCGTACCCGCAGAGCCTAGCCGTTGCCCATCGATGGGGCGTCCGGGTTCGGATCGAGGCCGGGGAACGCATTCCCCGGCCGCCTGAGTGCATACCGCGATCGGCCCCGCCTCGCGGCAGGTTCCTCGCGGCCCGGGGGAGCGGATCGGCCGGCCGTTGCCGGTCGTCCCGCTCGTCCCGACACTCGACTATACACCCCGTCCGACCGGGCGGGACGGCATGTTGCACAAATTCATCATAAATCGATTTTCCAGACATGAAATTGCGTACGCGCAAGTTTCTATTGGCGCGACTCGGACCATTCTGGACGCATCATGAGTGCCGTCGGCCAGGGAGCAGAGTGGCCAGGGACAGAGGGAGCGGCTTGACCTGACCTGCCAAGGGGGAGCGGCCAGGGACAGGGGGAGCGTAGAGCAGGGACAGAGAGCGGCCAGGGACAGGGAGCAGGGGGAGAGCGGCCCGACCGATCGGCCCGACCGGACAGGGAGAACGGCCAGGGAGCAGGGGAGCAGGGATCGGCAGGGGGAGCAGAGCAGGGAGCAAGGGGGAGACGGCAGGGAGCAGCGTAGGGGAGTGGATTCAAGGGGGGGATGCATGGGGATTGGCGTATCTGTCAGTAGGACGTTTGTGACAAGCTTAAACGTTTTCCCTCCAAGCAGATAGAGCATAACCTCGGGCACCCCGCCCCCCCCGCGGCAATGACACTTGACTAACCTTAGGCTCCTGGAATTTTTCGCTCCCTTGGAATTGCATAAGCTATCAACGATGTTTTCGACTCGAAGTGGCCTGTCAGCTCGGGCGGAGCCGCTTCTTCATCATCGTCGCCTTCGAAATATCGAGCACGTGCTACCGACGGTCGGCTTGCTGACGGACGCGTCCAACGACCGCGGTTCTTCGCCCTCGGCACGGCCAGCCTCGTCGAGGTTTCACGATTTCCGTCACCACCGAGGTGAGCCGGCTGTCGACTGGCCCACCTCCGTTGCCTGGGGCTTGTTCTCCGTCGGTCATCCTGAGCCCGCGGCAAGACCAAAGGGGACTGCCTAGCGTGTTCCTCGGCACCTGATGGGGCCGCCCGGAGGTTGGGTACATATCGGGTAGAGGCCAATCGAGGCCGATCGACGACAAGCGGGATCAGGAACATGCCAACGCTCGCCGAGCATCCCAGCCCCCCGACGCCCGTGCACCTCCTCATCGACGCCGATGAGGTCGCCCGCCGCGTGGACGTGTCGGGCCGAACCGTGCGGCGCCTCAACAGCGCCGGAAAGCTGCCGAGGCCCGTGGAACTCGGCGGGTCGAAGAAGTGGAAGGCGGATGAGATCAACCGATGGGTCGAGGCGGGCTGCCCTCCCCGCGCGACCTCGAAGTCGCGGGGCAAGCGGGCCTGAGCCGGTCGGTCGCCGACCGTTGAGAAGAACCGGAGGGGCCAATTTCGGCCTCTCAGGGCTTGATGGGGGTCGCCCAAGTGGCATCGAGGCGGCCCCTCCTTGGTCGATGCCGGGGAGCGGGGGGGCGAGCGGGTCGAAAAAAGCAACCACCATAATCCCGGTCGCTCCGCACCCATCGTGCGGAGCGACCGGCCCGGTTTCTTCGATGTGGTTCTTTCTCCAGACACGAAGCCAACGACCCGACCGCCCTCCTCCCCCTGCAACCGGACGCCGGGCCCGATACGCCCGGCGGTGATCTCCCCTGGGTCGGTAACCAAACCGGCCACGAAGCCGCCCCGAAGGCCCTCGGCCGACGAGCGGAAGGGACAAACGGACGGGGGCCTCGCTAGCCCCCGGGGGACGAGAGAGTACCGGTCTCCGACGCCGCAAACCAACAATTCCGGGTTCAGGTGCACCCTTCCTTCCCGGTGGGTCGATGGCCGAAAGGCTCAGGCGTCGTGCAGTCCGGGCGATCTTCACCGGTGGCCGGGTCATCCGGCCAGACAGACCAAGAAGCCCCTGAAACCAGAGCCGACCGGGTCCTTATACATCGACCCGGAAAGGGCCGTGGTCTGCTCCGAGCTGACCGAGCGTTGCCGAGAGACCTCGGGGCGTTGCCCAAGGATCTTCCACTCACTATCATTGATGCATCACCAGGAGCGAACGCGATAGCGAGTCTCTTCAAGCCGACCTACTCGGCCCGCGACCCGAAGACCGGGGCCCGGATCAAGCGGAAGGCCAAGAAGTGGTACGGGCAGTACACCGACGGGGACGGCATCCTCCGTCGCGTTCCCCTGGCGACAGACAAAGCCGCGGCTCAAGCGTTGCTCGGCGAACTGGTCAGGCGATCGGAGCAGCAGCGGGCCGGCCTGGTCGACCCGTTTCAGGACCATCGCAAGCGACCGCTCTCCGAGCATCTCGACGAGTTCGAGGCGTCGCTGCGTGACGGGGGGGGTGACCGAGCGGCAGTCCAAGCTCGTCGCAGGCCGGGCCCGCAGGGTGTTCCTGGCCTGCGGCTTCCAATTCATGCCAGACATCTCGGCCTCCCGGGTCTCGGGTCAGATCGCCGAACTCCGACGGGAGGGGCTCTCCGCCCAGACCTGCAACTTCTACTTGCAGGCGGCCAAGCAGTTCGTCCGATGGCTCGTCCGCGACCGGAGGACCGCCGACAACCCGCTGGCCCACCTCAAGGGGGCGAACGTCAAGCTCGACCGACGCCATGACCGCCGCGCTCTCTCGCCTGCGGAGATTGCTGCGCTCATCGAGGCGGCTCGGCGCGGCAAGCCCATGCGGGGTCTCTCCGGTCCAGATCGGGCCATGCTCTACCTCGTCTCGGCCTGCTCCGGGCTGCAGGCCTCGGAGCTGGCCAGCATGTCGCCGTCCAGCTTCGACCTCGGGCCCAATCCCACCTGGAGCGTCGAGGCGGCCTACTCGAAAAACCGCGAGCGTGCCGTCCGGCCGCTCCACCCCGACCTCGTCGCACCGCTCAAGGCGTGGCTGGAAGGCAAGCCGCGCGACGGCCGGCTCTGGCCGGGGAAGTGGGCCGAGCAGATGCAGGCCGGGGTGATGATGAAGCGGGACCTGGAAGAGGCCGGGATCCCGTATCGCGACGAGCGGAAGCTCGTCGCCGACTTCCACAGCCTCCGCCACACGTTCATCACCAACCTGCACCGACTCGGGTTGTCCCCGAAGGACATCCAGTTCCTCGCCCGGCACAGCACCATCACGCTGACGATGGACCGCTATACGCACGTCGACCAGAGCGACGTGGCTGGAGCCCTCGGCCGAGTCTCGCTCTTCGCTCCCCAGAAACCCTGCGCGGAGGAGCTGGGGACCCCTTCCGTCCCGGAATTGGACGGATCAGCGGCCTCTTCCGCTTGCACTGGCGCTTGCACAGAACTTGCACAAACGCCTGTCCCGTCCTGTCCCGAGTTGTCGCCCGATGGCACGGACGGGCCGGCGGATGGAGGGCACTGTCTCATCCGCCATCCTGTTGGGTTGACAGTTGTTGCGTCAATGCGGCGGGGTCGGCCTGCAGCAGCTCCCAGAAGTCGGCGGTCGGCAGCACCAGGCCCAGGACCTGGTAGGGGCAG
>NZ_RYZH01000101.1 GCF_003977685.1 Tautonia sociabilis
GGGGGAGAGTGGGTCGGGCCAGGGGGAGCAGGAGGAGGGGTCCCCGGGGTCGATCGGAGGGGGATCGCCTCCGATCGGCCCGTCCGATCCGGCCCGGCGCGGTTATCCGGCGGAGCGGGCGGAGGAGGAGTCGGTGGCGGTGGACTCGGGGGCGATGCCGAGGTGCTGGGCCAGCTCCAGGGCGGAGCGGACGATGCCGTCGACGTCGAGGCCGACCTCGGCGAGCTGCTCGTCGCGTTCGGCGTGGAGGATGAAGCGGTCGGGGAGGCCGAGGCGGCGGAGGTGGGTGGTGGATCGTCCGGCGTCGTTGGCGGCCTCGAGGACGGCGGAGCCGAAGCCGCCCATCAGGCAGCCTTCCTCGACGGTGAGGACGAAGCCGCATTCGTCGAGGGCCTTGACGATGGTGTTCGTGTCGAGGGGCTTGGCGAAGCGGGCGTTGATGACGCCGACGCGGAGGCCGTGCTCGGCGCGGAGGCGCTCGGCGGCTCGGAGGCAGTCGGGGACCTGGGCGCCGAGGGCGATGAGCATGCCGTCGGTTTCCCACTCGAGGACCTCGGCCTGGCCGAGCTCGATGGGCTGGGGGTCGCGCTGGACCTCTTCGAGGTTGGCCTTCGGGTAGCGGAGGGCGACGGGGTGATCGTGGGCCAGGGCCCAGTCGATCATGGGGGCGACGTCCTTGGCGTCGCCGGGGGCCATGACGACGAGGTTGGGGAAGACGCGCATGTAGGCCAGGTCGTAGGAGCCGTGGTGGGTGGGGCCGTCGGAGCCGACGAGGCCGGCGCGGTCCATGCAGAAGACGACCGGGAGGTCCTGGAGGGAGACTTCCTGGAAGATGTGGTCGTAGCCGCGCTGGAGGAAGGTGGAGTAGATGTCGACCACCGGGCGGGCGCCGGCCTTGGCCATGCCGGCGGCGAAGGTGACGGCGTGGGCCTCGCAGATGCCGACGTCGAAGAAGCGGTCGGGGAAGGCGTCGCGGATTTTCTGGAGCTTGTTCCCCTCGCACATGGCGGCGGTGAGGACGGCGACGCGGGGGTCGCGGCGCATGGCGGCGAACAGCGCGTCGGAGACGGCGTTGGTGTAGGCCCGGGTGCTGGAGGACTTCAGGGGGATGATCCCTTCCTCGCAGCGCTGGAAGGGGGCGGGGGCGTGGAAGGAGACAGGGTCCTTCTCGGCGGGCTCGAAGCCGCGGCCCTTGTCGGTGAGGACGTGGAGGAGGATGGGGCCGTCCATGGCCTTGACCTTCTCCAGGTAGGAGTTGAGGGTGGCCAGGTCGTGGCCGTCGATGGGGCCGATGTACTTGAAGCCGAGCTCCTCGAAGATCATGCCGCCGTGGACGGAGGCCTTGACGGCGTCTTTGAACTGCTGGAGGAGGCGGTCGGCCTGGTCGCCGACGAGGGGAATGTGGGGCAGGAGCTTGCGGACGAGCTTGTTGGCCCGGTTGTACTCGGGGGCCATGCGGGCCTTGTCGAGGTAGTAGGCGATGCCGCCGACGCGAGGGCAGATGGACATCTTGTTGTCATTGAGGATGATGATAAAACGCCGGCCGTGGGGCTTGGCGGCGGCGTTGTTCATCGCCTCGTAGACGATGCCGGAGGGGAAGGCGCCGTCGCCGATGACGGCGACGCTGTAGCGCTCGGGGCGTCCCATGAGGAGGTCGCCGGCGTGCAGGCCCAGCGCGGTGGAGGGAGCGGCGCCGGCGTGGCCGGTCATGAACAGGTCGTAGGGGCTCTCGGCGGGGTTGGGGTAGCCCATCAGGCCCCCCTTGGTGCGGATGGAGCCGATCTGGGCGGCGCGGCCGGTGATGAGCTTGTGAGGGTAGATCTGGTGGCCGGTGTCCCAGATGAGGCGGTCTTTGGAGAAGTCGAAGGCGAGGTGGAGGGCGAGGCAGAGTTCGACGACGCCGAGGTTGCTGGCGAAGTGGGCGGAGCGGAGGCCGACGACGCCGATGAGCTCCTCGCGCATCTCGGCGGCGAGCTGTCGCAGCTCGGCCTCGGACAGCGCGTGGAGGTCGGCCGGCGACTGGATGCGGGGGAGGATGGGGGGCGTCGTCGGGGTGGTCATCGTCAACGGTCCCTTTCCAGCAGGTTCAGGGCGAGGGCCCTGAGTCGGGCGCCGCGGTCGCCGAGCGGCTCCAATGCCAGCACGGCGTCGTCGGCCACCTCCCGGGCGCGCCGGCGGCTGCCGTCGACGCCGAGCAAGGCGGGGTAGGTCCACTTACCCAGGCCGGAGTCCTTGCCGACGCGCTTGCCGAGCTTGGCCTCGTCCCCCTGGACGTCGAGCAGGTCGTCGACGATCTGGAAGGCGAGGCCGACGCCGCGGCCGTAGCGGTCGAGGGCGTCGAGCTGGCGGTCGTCGGCCCCGGCGGCGATGGCCCCCATGCGGAGGCTGGCGCGGAGCAGGGCGCCGGTCTTGCGGCGGTGGATGGCCTCCAGCGCGGGGGCGGTGGCGTCGGTGCGGCCCTCGGCCAGGAGGTCGGCCATCTGGCCGCCGACCATGCCGAGCGGGCCGGCGGCCTCGGCCAGCTCGAGGCAGCAGCGGGCGGCGGCCGCGGCGGGTTGGGTGTCCCGGGCGACGACCTCGAAGGCGAGGGCCTGCAGGGCGTCTCCGGCGAGGATGGCGGTGGCCTCGTCGAAGGCGCGGTGGCAGGTGGGGCGGCCCCGGCGGAGGTCGTCGTCGTCCATCGCGGGCAGGTCGTCGTGAATCAGCGAGTAGGTGTGCAGCATCTCCAGGGCGCAGGCGGCCGGCAGGGCGAGGGCCGGGTCGGCGCCGACGGCCTCGGCGGCCATCAGGGCGAGGATGGGGCGAAGGCGCTTGCCGCCGCCGAGCAGGCTGTGCCGCATGGCCTCGGCGAGCCGAGGGGGGCAGTCGGCCGAGGGGTCGTCGCCGGCGGGGAGGTAGCGGTCCAATGCGGCGTCCACCCGCCGCCGGGCGTCCTTCAGGAACGCGGCGAGGTCGACGTCGGTGCTCGAACTGCTCATGGGCGGAAGGTCTTGGAGCGAGGGGGGGCGGCCCACCGAGGCCGGCTCGGCTTCGGGACGTGCGGAGGCTCTCCCGGTGCGGGCGGCCGGCGGTCCGGCCCAAGGCCCAATTGTCGGCATTCGGGCCCCGAATGTCCACCCGCCAGCGTCGGGCGGCGAGCCGGGGCAGCACGGGGGCCGATCGGGGTCGATCGTCAGCCGTCGCCGGGGTCGGGGCGATGCAGCACGTAGGCCTGGCGGCGCCCCTCCTGCCGGGCCTCCTGAATGGTTCCCACGGCCTGGTAGCCGGCCCGGAACGCGGCGGCGAAGGCCTCCCGGGCGGCCAGTCGCCAGCGTCCGGCCCGATCCGGGTCGGACGACCGCAGGGCGGCCAGGTCGGCGGGGATCTCGAGCAGGAGCGTCGGGGTCTCCCGGTCGAGCCGACGGGCGGAGGGGCCGTCGGGGTCGATCAGGGCGGGGAGGTGGGCGAACGGGTCGTCGGGGAGGATCGGCCGGGCCGGGGCGTGCGGCTCCCAAACGGCGATGAGGCGGTCGGTGGGGGTGCCGGCGTTGAGGGCGTCGGTGCGGGGGCCGTACATGTCGACGACGTAGTGCGAGGCGTGGGCGCCGAGGGTGTCTAGGTTGAAGTGGGCGTTGCCGGCCTGGAGCGGGTCGAACGCCCAGGCGACGCAGCAGAGGCCCTCGGCCTCGGCGATGCGGAACTGCTCCTGCTTCAACCGGCGGCCGAGGCCCTTCCCCTGGTACTCGGGCACCACCCCGGTGAGCTGCGAATAGAGGCCGAGCTTCCCCTCGATCCGGCCGAGGAAGGCGAACGACAGGCCGACCGCCGAGCCGTCGGGCCGGAAGGCCCCGAGCACCAGTCCGCCGTGCAGGTTCGCGCCGACGAGCGTGGCGACGGGCACAACATAGGACTCGTCGGCCAGGCCCCAGGCGAGCCGCTGGGCGTTCTGGCAGGCGAGATAGTCGGCGGGGGACTCGGCGCGGCGGATGACGAAGGCGTCGTCGGGGGAGGGCGGGGTCATGGGGATCGGCTCCAGGGTGGCCTCCGATGATGGCCGGGGGAGCGGCCGATTGCAACGGGAGCCGGGGCGATCCGGCCGGGTCGGGAGTCGCCCGACGCGCCCCGGGTCCGCCGGAGGGAGGATGGGAGGGAGCTTCGCCCCGCGAGGGCTGAGCAGGAGGAGCTGAAATCGATGGAGCGGGGGAAGGCCGGGGCAGGTCCCGGCCGGCGGGAGCCTGGAGTCAGGCCGATCGTCCTCGGATCTCAAAGCGATCGCAGCAGCGTGGCCAGCAGGGCGGCGCGGAGGGGGAGGGTGTCGACCTCGATGTGCTCGTGCTCGGCGTGGGCGCCGGCGCCGAGGGGGCCGAGGCCGTCGAGGGTGGGCAGGCCGAGGGCGGCGGTGAAGTTGGCGTCGGAGCCGCCGCCGGTCGAACCTTCGGCGAGGTCGAGGCCGAGCGCGGAGGAGGCGGCGGCCCGGGCGCGATCGAAGAGGGAGGCGATGGCGGGGGAGCGCTCCATCGGCGGGCGGTTCAGGCCGCCGGAGAGCGCCAGGCGGGTGCCGTCGAGGGCGGGGAGGAGGCAATGGAGGGCGCGGTCGACGCGGTCGGCCTCGGCGCGGGAGGAGACGCGGAGGTCGATCTCGGCGGTGGCCGAGGCGGGGACGACATTGACGGCGCCGCCCCCCTCGGCTCGGCCGACGGTCAGGGTGGTGCCGGCAGCGGGATCGGCCATCGCGTGGATGGCGATGATCTGATGGGCCAGCTCCAGCACGGCGGATCGGCCCTTCTCGGGCTCGATGCCGGCGTGGGCGGGGATGCCGGTGACGGACAGGGTGTAGCGGCCGACTCCCTTGCGGGCGGTCTTCAGGGCGCCGCCGGGCAGAGGGGGCTCCGGGACCAGGGCGAAGGCGGCTCGGCGCGCGGCCGACTCGATGAGAGGGCGGGAGGTGGGGCTGCCGATCTCCTCGTCGGAGGTGAGCAGGAACGCGACGGGGCGGGGGGGCGCCAGGTTCAGGTCGCGCAGGGCGGCGAGGGCGACCAGGAGCAGGGTGAGGCCGCCCTTCATGTCGAAGGTGCCGGGGCCGGAGACGCGGTTGCCGTCGCGGCGGAAGGGCATGCGGTCGATCGTGCCGAGGGGCCAGACGGTGTCGAAGTGGGCCAGCAGCAGGGCCGGGCGGGGAGCGTCGGGAGCCTGGGGATCGGGGTCGTGGCCGAAGGGGAAGCGGGCGAGGAGGTGGTCGCCGCCGCGGTCATTCGGGATCCGCTCGACGGAGGAGGCGCCGGCGTCGGCGAGCAGGGGAGTGAGGCGGTCGGCCAGGGCGTCGAGGGCCGCCTTGTCTCGGCTGGGGGACTCGTGCTCGACGAGGCAGCGGAGCAGGGAGAGGGTGGAGTCGAGCCGGGAGGTGAGGTGGAGCAGGAGGGCAGAGGAGGGCATGGGGGGGAGTCCGGATTCGGGATTCCTGAGTTCTGATCTGAGGGGAGAGGCAGAGAGCAGAGAACAAAAAACAACGGGGAAGAGGAGGGAAAACAGAAAGGATTCAGTGTGCGATCGGATTTCGATGTGTTCTGCGAGTTGTCTTTCGCGATCGACGTTCCGCGTCGTTTCTGTGGTCTGTGTTCTGCGATTTGTCTTCTGCGATCTGCGATCTGCCTTCTGCGATCTTCGTTCTGCGATCTGCGATCTGCCTTCTGCGATCTTCGTTCTGCCTTCTGCCTTCTGCGATCTTCGTTCTGCCTTCTGCCTTCTGCGAAATGTGTTCTGTGGTCTGCGGATTGCCTCCGGAAGCGAACGCCGTTCGATGGAAGGGGTGAACACGCCCCGAGTCATTCCAGGCCGATCAGCAGCGTCCCTCCGCCGGTCGCGTGCCGCCGACCACCGAAGACGGGTGGCTCAGGCCGGCGGGGCGTTTGCGTCGAGGGTGATCTCGCGGCGGGTGTTGGCGACGATGAGGTCGGGGATTGGCTCGTGGCCGAGGCCGGGGGAGGAGGGGACGGGGACGTAGCCGTCTCGGGCGAGGACGGGGGGATCGACGAGGTCCTGGAGGTAGTACTTGTCCGATCCGGAGACGTCGCCGGGGAGGAGGAAGCCGGGCAGGGAGCAGACGGCGACGTTGGCGGCGCGGCCGATGCCGAACTCGTGCATGCCGCCGCACCAGACGGGCACGCCCCGGTTGAAACAGACATCGTGGATGCGTCGGGCTTCCATCAGGCCGCCGACTCGGCTGACCTTGATGTTGATGACGCGGCAGGCGCCCAGGTCGAGGGCCTTGCGGGCGTCGTCGGCCGAGTGGATTGACTCGTCGAGGCAGACGGGCGTCCGCAAGGCGGCCTGGAGGGTGGCGTGGTCGATGATGTCGTCGTGGGCCAGGGGTTGCTCGATGAGCAGCAGGTCGAACTCGTCGAGGCGGCGGAGCAGGTCGATGTCCCGCAGGGTGTAGGCGGAATTCGCGTCGACCTGGAGGAGGAGGTCGGGGTAGACGCGGCGGACCTCCCGGACGACCTCGACGTCCCGGCCGGGGCCGATCTTCAGCTTGATGCGCTTGTAGCCGGCGGAGAGATGGCGCTCGATCGTGTCGAGCAGGGAAGCGGTGTCGTCCTCGATGCCGAGGCTCACGCCGGAGGCGATCCGAGGGCGGACGCCGCCGAGGAAGGACGAGAGCGAGACCCCCTGGGAGCGGGCGAGCAGGTCGCAGCAGGCCATCTCCAGGCCGGCCTTGGCGAAGGTGTTCCCCTTCACCAGGCGGTAGAAGGAGGTCAATTCGTCGATGGTTTCCCAGTCCTTGCCGAGGACGAGGGGGCCGAGGAAGTCGCGCAGGATGTGCCAGCAGGTTTCGGTCGTCTCGGGGCAGTAGTAGGGATCGGAGGGGCTGGCGCATTCTCCCCAGCCGACGAGGCCGTCGTCGGCCTCGACGCGGAGGACGATGTGCGCGAGGTGGTCCTTCACGCTGGAGCTGGTCCGGAAGGGACGCACCAGGGGGAGGCGGACGAGCTTCAGGTCGATGCGGCGGAGGCGCATGGCGGGGAGATTCGGAGGGGACTTGGGGGCGCCGGATCAGTCGTCGTCGGGGTCGTCGGCGGGGGGAGGAGCGTCCAGGGGGGAGGTGATCGGGGAGCCGTCGGGGGAGGCGCCGGTGAGCAGAGCGACGCGGCGCTCGGCGTCCTGGAGGGTGGATCGGCAGCGGGAGAGGAGGCGGACGCCCAGCTCATAGCGGGAGAGGGAGGCGTCGAGGTCGAGGGAGCCGCGCTCGAGCTCGGAGACGATCGCTTCGAGCCGGGAGAGGGCGTCCTCGAAGGTGGGGGGCGGGTCGTCCGGGGAGGTCGGCCCGGGAGAGGGCGAGCGCATGGGGGTCAGCTCCGTTCGGGGTCGGTCTTGGACGGGCCGGTGCCGCCGGGGGAGGGGCGGGAGCGGGGACGGCCGGGGGGCGTGCCGGCGGCGGCGCCGGGGG
>NZ_RYZH01000102.1 GCF_003977685.1 Tautonia sociabilis
TGTTAAGTTTGACGGTAACTGGCGTGGTTCTTCTGGAGCTATTCGGCGCGATCGTCCGATAAACGATCCCGGTATCCGACAATACACTTGGCTCCCCGGGCCGGGAAGCCGCAGGGATCGTCTCCGGACATGTCGCAGCCGCCGCTCAGCGGTCTCTCCGAGGCCGAACGTACCCTGGCATTCGAGCGGTTCCAACTCCTCCGCCCGCATCTGGAGGAGGGGGCCCCCCTGGCTCGTGTGGCCCGGGAGCGGGGACTCGCCCTGCGGACCGCCACACGATGGGCCGGGCGGTATCGCCGCGAGGGGCTCGCCGGGCTGGCCCGCAAGGGGCGGAGCGACCGGGGCAAGCGGCGTCTCTCCGACACCCTGCGCCAGGCCATCGAGGGCCTGGCCCTGAGCAAGCCGCCGCTGTCCGTGGCGACCATCCACCGCCGGGCCGTCGCGCTCGCCGAACGGCTCGGCGAGATTCCCCCGACCTACTACGCCGTCTCCGCCACGGTTCGGGCGCTGGACCCGGCCCTGACGACCCTGGCCCACGAGGGGTCGAAGGCCTATGGCGACGCCTTCGACCTGGTCCATCGCCACGAGGCGACCGGCCCTAATGCCGTCTGGCAGGCCGATCATACGGAACTCGACATCCTGCTGAAGGACGGGCAGGGGGGGACCGCGAAGCCGTGGCTGACCGTCATCCTCGACGACTACAGCCGCGCCGTGGCCGGCTACGCGCTGTTCTTCGGCAGCCCCTCGGCGATCCAGACGGCCCTGGCCCTGCGGCAGGCGATCTGGCGTAAGGACCGACCCGGCTGGCAGGTCTGCGGCATCCCCGAGGTCCTCTACTCGGACCACGGCAGCGACTTCACGTCCCGGCACCTCGAGCAGGTGGCCGCCGACCTGAAGATCCGGCTCGTCAACTCCACGGTCGGGCGGCCCCGCGGCCGGGGGAAGATCGAGCGGTTCTTCGAGGGCGTCTCCCAGGTGCTCCTCCCGCGGCTTCCCGGCTTTGCACCCGCCGGGACCTCCCCGGAGGCCAGGCTGACCCTGGGCGACCTGGCCGCCGAGCTGGAGCCGTTCCTGGTCGATCGGTACCACCACGAACGCCACGTGACGACGGGGTGCACGCCGCATGAACGATGGGCCTCCGGCGGGTTCCTGCCGCGGATGCCCGAGTCGTTGGAGCAGCTCGACCTTCTGCTGCTGACGGTCCCGAAGACGCGGCGGGTCCACCGCGACGGCATCCGGTTCTCGGGGCTGCGGTACATCGACCCGAACCTGGCGGCCTACGTCGGGGAGCAGGTCCTGCTGCGGTACGACCCGCGCGACGTGGCGGAGGTGCGGGTCTTCCACGAGGGCCGGTTCGTCTGCCGGGCGGTCTGCCAGGAGCTGGCCGGGGAGACGGTGCCGCTGCGCGAGGTCATCCGGGCGCGGGACCGCCGTCGTCGCGAGCTGCGTCAGACGATCCGGGATCGACTGAAGGTGATGGAGTCCTTGCTGGAGGTCCGCCGTGGCTGCCCGACCGAGCAAACGGCCGGCGACGCCCCCGAGGGCACCCCGGCACCGCGACGGCCGGGGGGGACGCTCAAGCGGTACGCCAATGACTGAGGTGACGGGCGACGCCTTCGTCGAGACGCGGGAGTACCGGCGGTTCCGCGAGTTCTGCGACGCCTGTCGCCGTTATCGGTACATCGGGCTCTGCCACGGGCCGCCCGGGGTGGGCAAGACGCTCTCGGCCCGCCGCTATGCCGACTGGGACCGGGTCGAGGCGGCCGAGCCGTATGCCGATTCGGGCGACTTCCGGAGCGACGACGTGCCGGGCAACGGATGCGTCTTCTACACCGCGACGGTCGTCAATTCCCCGGGACAGATCCAGGGCGGCGTGTTCCAGTTGCGGCAGCGGATGCGCGAGCTGGTCCGCCAGGCCATCCGTACGGAGGCGGCCCCGGTCATCGCCGCGGCGCAGCGGAGGCTGGAGAGGGCTCGCGACGACTATCTCGTGAAGCACGACTGGTTCGCGGGCAAGTCAGCCCGCCTGGAGCGGGCCGAGGCCGCGGTCGCCAGGGCGATCCTCGCCCGCGCCGAGCGCGATCGTGAGGCTCGCGATCCGACCGAATTGCTGCTCGTCGACGAGGTGGACCGGATCCGGATGGCGAGCCTGGAACAGCTCCGAGCGATCTTCGACGACGGGGGGATCGGCCTGGTGCTGATCGGCATGCCGGGGCTGGAACGTCGGCTAGCGCGGTATGCCCAGCTCTACTCGCGGATCGGGTTCATCCACGAGTTCCGCCCGCTGGGGGCGCCGGAGGTGCGCGAGCTGCTGGGGGGCTGGCGACCGCCCGGGGCGACGCTGCCCGACGACCTGCTGGCCGACGCCGAGGCGATGGCGGCGATCATCCGGATCACCGGCGGGAACTTCCGGCTGCTGGATCGGCTGCTGACGCAGGTGGCGCGGATCCTGGAGATCAACGCCCTGGAGTCGGTGACCCGGGAGGTGGTCGAGGCGGCGCGCGAGGTCCTGGTCATCGGCGCGGCGTGACGCCCAGGTCACAGCGAGATCCGCTCGACGATATTGCGGCTGACCTCCTTGTCGGTCCGGTTGTAGAGGTCGGTCGTCCGGGCGTCGGAATGCCCGAGCAGGTACTGGACCTGCTCGCGGGCGACGTCCTGCCGGAGCAGGTTCGTGGCCGTGGTGGCGCGGAAGCTGTGGCAGCAGAAGGTCCCCTCGGGCAGCCCGGCGGCCTTGAGCCGCCGCTTGACGATCCGGAGCAGGTCATTGCCCGTCAGCCCCCGGTCGGGGGAGAGCCTGCGGGCGCGGCCGCGGGCCGAGCGGAACAGGGGGGCCTTGCCGGGGCTTCCCGCGAGGTTCGCGGCCTTGAGGTAGGTCTCCATCTGCTGCTGGAGGTCATGGCGGGCGGGGACGAGGTGGACCTTGCCGCCTTTTTCCCCGAAATGGAACCACCACTGGGTGCCGTCGGAGTAGTAGTCCTCAATGCGGAGCTTGGCGACGGCCCCGGCGCGGGCGGCGGTGTAGGCGAGCACCATGAGGATCGTCTTGTCGCGCAGGCCGAGGATGTCGTCGGTTTTGATGGACTTGAAGAGGGCCCGGACCTGCTTGTCGTCGAAGGCGGGGGTCTGGCCCTCGTGGGCGACGTGCTTCGGCCCGCGGACCGAGGCGGCCGGGTTGAGGACGACGCCGTGGTACATCTGCTGGTTGTCGAAGAAGTGCCGCAACGCGGCCAGGTGCTGTTTCTTCGAGGGGGCCGAGAGCGGATGGCCAGCCTGGTCGATCAGGTGATGTTCGAGGTAGTCGCCGATCAGGAAGGACGTGACCTGGCGGAGTTCGATCCCGCGCTCCTGGCAGAACCCGAGGAACCGGTCGACGGCGCGCTTGTAGGCCTTCCGGGTATTGGGGTTGGCAATCTTCGCCTTGAAGAAATCGGCATAGGCGTACTCGGCGTTGGGACCGGCATTCTTGACGATCTCGGGAGCGGCGACCGCCCGACGGAGTCGCTCCAGGTCGGCGTGGACGACCAGCTCATGCCCGTCGCCATTCGGCCCGGCCGTGGCCGGCAGCACCTCGATCTCGCCCCGATTCTCGTCCATGACACCCCCCTGCCCTGATCCCGTTCATGCCGAATAATGTCCTTTATTCGGCATGGGCGCAAGCACAAATTGAGGGCAGGGGGCGACCGGTCGTGGCCTCGATACCCCACGCCAATCCCACCCGAACATTGCACTCGGATTCAATGTTCGGGAGGCTTGGCACATGGGAGCCCTCCGAACCATCAGTCAGCTCGCCAAGACCGCCGGGGTCCCGACCTCGACCATCCGCTACTACGAGCGGGCCGGCCTGCTCCGTCCCACCAGCCGGAGCGGCGGAAACTATCGTCTCTACGACGATGACGCGCTTGATCGGCTGCGCTTCATTCGCGCGGCCCAGGCCATCGGTTTCACCCTCGACGACGTCGTGACCCTGCTCGAACAAGACCTCGACACGCCGGCCTCCTGCGCCGAGGTTCGGGACTTGATCGAACGTCGCCTCGTCGACGTCGGGCAACGCATGGACGACCTCCGTCTCGTCAAGCAGGTCCTGACCTCGGCGCTCGTCAAGTGCCGGGAGACCGACCTGGCCGGCCCTTGCCAGGTCCTGGACCACCTCCGTCACGACTCAGAGCGTCCCGCCGCTCCCCGATCCTCCCGCTCGAAGAAAAGTCCTTGACCTTACACTTGGGTGCAAGGTGTAGATTGGTCGTGTCGGTCGGGAACGACCGGTCGCGGTCGACGGAGACAGCTTGCCCGCGAGGGTAAGCATGGAGGATTCGAGGGAAGAAGGCACATGATCGGAACGACCACGAAGTCGCAAGCGAGGCATCCGCTCCTGACGCTGGTACTGGGTGGGATCTTCGCGGCGTCGCCCTGTTGCTGTGGATTCAGTAATCCCGCGTTCGGCGATGCTCCCCGGCCCATTTTGGCCGCGGCAGAGTGCCACGTGCTGGCGATTGAGGGGTTGACGTGCGAGAGCTGCTCGGCGCACGTGCGGACGGCGCTGGCGAAGGTGCCCGGTGTCGCCGGGGCACGCGTCGATTTCGCGAAGGCTGAGGCCGTGGTCTGCGCCAAGCCCGGGGCCGTCGTGAATGCGGCGACGTTGATCGCCGCCGTCAAGAAGGCCGGTTACAAGGCCACGCTGAAGAAGTGAACCGGCGAGCCCCGAGGTCGGTCGCGTTCGGCCTCGGGCCTGTCGTGCCCGAGGCCAGCGATTCATCGGGTTGACGTGGAACAATCGAGAAACCATGAGGAGTAAAATGATGGCCGAATCAGGATGTTGTGTCGCGCGAGGGAACGAGCCGGAAGACGCGCTCCACCTGGTCATTCTCGGCGGCGGATCGGCCGCGTTCGCGGCTGCGATCCGGGCCAGCGAACTGGGAGCGCGGGCGACGATCGTCAATGACGGCCTGCCGACGGGCGGGACGTGCGTCAATGTGGGCTGTGTCCCGTCCAAGACCCTCATCCGGGCCGCTGAAGTGTTGCACCGGGCCAACCGGCACGGGTTCGCCGGGATTCGCTCATCCGCCGAGGTCGCGGACTTCTCCGCCGTCATCGGCCAGAAACGGGAACTGGTCGAGCAGCTTCGCCAGGCGAAGTACCTCGACGTCATCGCCGACGTGCCCACGATTCGCCTTGTCCAGGGGCGGGCTCGGTTCGTATCCGATCGCGAAGTCGCCGTGAATGGCGAGCAAATTCAGGGGGATCGCTTTCTCATCGCCACTGGGGCAACGTCCTTCGTGCCGCCCGTCGAGGGGCTGGCGACGGCCGGTTACCTGACCAACGAAAGTGCCTTCGAGCTGGAGCACTTGCCCGAGTCCCTGATCGTCCTCGGGGGCCGCTACATCGCGCTGGAAACCGCCCAGATGTTCGCCCGCCTCGGCAGCCGGGTGACGATCTTGCAACGGTCCGACCGCATCCTGCCCACGGAGACACCCGACCTGACCGATGCGCTGAGCGGCTTCTTGCGGGAGGAGGGTCTCCAGGTCGAGACCGGCGTTGCCGTCGAATCGGTCCGCCGCGAGGACGGGATGGCCGCGGTCGAGGTGGTGCAGGGCGAGACGAAGCGGACGTATCGCGCGAGTCAGATCCTCGTCGCCACTGGTCGCCGACCCAACACCGACGGCCTGGGGCTCGAACTCGTCGGCGTGGAACCAGATCGGCGGGGCTTTATTCGGGCCGATGAGACCTTAAGGACGTCCAACCCACACGTCTTCGCGGCCGGGGACGTCCTCGGCGAGCGCATGTTCGTCTACACCGCCGCCTACGAAGGGGCGTTGGCCGCGGAAAACGCGCTGCAAGATGGCTCCCGCACGCGGGATTATACCGCCCTGCCGTGGGTCATCTTCACCGACCCCCAGGTGGCCGGCGTGGGGCTGGACGAGCGACAGGCGACCGAACAGGGTCTGGTGGTCGACGTAGCCACCCTGCCCATGTCACACGTCCCCCGCTGCATCGCGGCCCGCGACACACGCGGGTTCGTCAAGCTGATCCGGGAGGCCTCCACCGACCGCCTGCTGGGTGCACGGATCCTGGCCCCGGAGGGCTCCGAACTGCTCATGGAACTCAGCCTAGCGATCAAGCACAAGATCACGGCGGGGGAATTGGCCTCGTCGTTCCATCCCTACCTGACGCTGGGCGAAGCCAACAAGCTGGCCGCCCTGACGTTCGGGAAGGACGTCAGCAAGCTGAGTTGCTGCGCCACCTGAACCGCCCCGCGGCCGTTGCAACCGGATGTCCGACGGAATTCACCTTATTTTGGAGAGATCAAGATGAGCCAACCAATCGAAGGATCCGAATCAACGGCGCAGTCGTCGAAGAGCCGCGGCAAGAAGGTCGCCGCGATCGCCAGCATCGGCGCGATCCTCTCGGCGATCATCGCCTCCGCGTGCTGCTGGCTGCCGCTGGTGCTAATCGCCTTGGGGGCCTCGGGAGCGGGCATTGCCGCCGGGCTGGAGGCGTATCGACCGCTGTTGATCGTCGTGACGCTTGGATTCTTGGGGGCGGCGTTCTATCTCACCTATCGCCCGCGCAAGGGCGTGGCGGAGCACGG
This sequence comes from Tautonia sociabilis, assembly GCF_003977685.1. GTDB lineage: Bacteria > Planctomycetota > Planctomycetia > Isosphaerales > Isosphaeraceae > Tautonia > Tautonia sociabilis. Next base: position 6,590 of record NZ_RYZH01000102.1, read on the forward strand.
CTGCTGCACGACCGAGGCGGCCGAGGACGGCAGCTGCTGTCCCGCGAGCCGTCCTCGTCACGTCGGCCTGATGACGTTGAATAAGGCGTTGCTGTGGGGCGTCACGGCGATCTCAGCCGCCTTCCTCTTCTTCCCAAGCTATGTCGGGCTGCTGTTCGGCAATGACGACCGTACCGTTGCTGCCGAGGGTGGGACGCGAGCCGTCCTGGAGATCGGGGGGATGACCTGTGAGGGCTGTGCCGCGGCTGTCTCCCAGGCGATCCGCCGCGTGCCAGGCGTGCAGTCCGTGGAAGTTGACTATGGGAGCGCACGGGCCACGATTGTGACCGACGAGTGCTGTCCGATCCCCAGCGATGAAATCATCTTGGCTCTGGAACGAGCAGGATACGACGGGGCGTTCGTCGAGACGAGAAACGGCCAAGGGACGGGGCCCATCGTCGATCGCGCCGAATAGCTCCAGAAGAACCACGCCAGTTACCGTCGAACTTAACA
>NZ_RYZH01000103.1 GCF_003977685.1 Tautonia sociabilis
GCGGAGCCGCCGGTTGAGCAAGGACTACGAGGGGACGACGGCCAGCAGCGAGGCGTTCGTCAAGCTGGCGATGATCCACCTCATGGCCCGACGGCTGGTCAGGAAACTCACTTTCTAGACTCCCTGTCAGATCGTCCTGGCCGACGAGATCAATCGGGCGACCCCGAAAACGCAATCGGCCCTGCTGGAGGCGATGCAGGAGAAGTCGGTCACCGTCGGCGGCACGATCCACACGCTCAAGGAGCCCTTCTTCGTCCTCGCGACGCAGAACCCGATCGAACAGGAAGGCACCTATCCCCTGCCCGAGGCCCAGCTCGACCGCTTCCTATTCAAGCTCGTCGTTGGTTACTCGACCCGGGAGGAGCTGGCCACGATCCTCGACCGCACCACCCGGGGCGAGAAGCCCCAGGCGGAGAAGGTGATCGACGGCGAGACGCTGATGCGCTTCCAGGCGCTGGTCCGAGAGGTGATCATCGCCCCCCATGTGCAGGACTACGCCATCCGGCTCGCCCTGGCCACGCACCCCGAAGGGCCTCATGCGGTCGACATCACGAACCAGTACATCCGCTGGGGCACCAGCCCCCGGGGCGTGCAAACCCTGGTGCTCGCCGCGAAGGTCCGCGCCCTGCTCGACGGCCGCTACAACGTCAGCTTCGAGGACATCCGCCGCGTTTACCTCCCCAGCCTCCGTCACCGAGTGCTCCTCAACTTCGAGGCCCAGGCCGAGGGGGTCGACTCCGACGATGTGCTGCTGAAGGTGCTCGAGGCCGTTCCCGAGAAGGCGCAGAAGCCCGTGGCCGCCGCGTGAGTCCCCGTCCGGAACCTCCGGCGGCTGATCGCCGATCCTGGATCGCCAGGGTCGTCGCCGTCGCCGGATCGAGCCGTCGGCTTCCGAGCGTCATGAACCGCCTTCGGCCCCCGGCCGTCCTCCCCTCGACCCGACGTCCGCCATGACCGGCCCGCACGACATCTACGACCCGCCCCCCTCCGGCACCTCCTGGGTGCCTCCCCGGAGCGAGCCGCTCGCCTTCACCCGGGGAGACCTCGCCTGCCTGATCGCGCTGGGGAGCCTGGTGCTGGCGGGAGCGGCGGTCGCCCTGACCTTCGAGGCGCTGCTCGGCGTGCTGGTGCTGGTGGGCGGCTCACTCGTGGTGCTGGAGAGCTGGTACACCGCCCTCGGCTTCCTGAACCGGAGGCCGACCGAACGGGCCTGGCAGCGCGTGGTGATCATCCTCGCGGCGCTGGTCCCCTGGCTGTTCGGGCTCGGCCTGGCGGCGGCGCTGATGATCGTGCTGTTCTACCTGACGGAACTCGGCGCCTGAGCCGATCGGAACGGGAGCCCCCATGTCCACCGCGTCCTCCTCCCCCCTGCTCGATCCCGAGTTCCTCCACAAGCTGGAGCAGCTCGAGCTGGTCAGCCGCAAGATCTTCGTCGGCCGCATGAAGGGTGAACGGCGGAGCAAGCGGCGCGGCTCCTCCGTCGAGTTCGCCGACCACCGCAACTACTCGGTCGGCGACGACCTCCGGCACATCGACTGGAACGTCTACGGCCGGCTCGACAAGCTGTTCCTCAAGCTCTTCCTCGAAGAAGAGGATCTGCACGTCTACACGCTGCTCGATACGAGCTTGTCGATGGACTTCGGCGATCCGACGAAGCTCCGCTACGGCAAGCAGGTGGCCGCGGCGCTGTCGTTCGTCGGGCTGGTCAACCACGACCGGATCGTGCTCGACACCTTCAGCAGCAACCTCGAACCCGGGCTGGGGAGCGTCCGGGGCCGCTCCCAGATGTGGCGGGTCGTGCAGTACCTGGACAACCTGAAGGCCGTCGGGACGAGCGATCTGACCGCGGCGGCCCGGTCGTTCGCGATCAAGCACCCGGGCAAGGGGATCGTCGTCGTCATCTCCGACTTCATGGACAAACGCGGGTATGAAGATGCCCTGCGCTACCTCCTGGCCCGGAACATGGACATCTACGTCGTCCACGTCCTCAGCCGGGAGGAGGTCGAGCCGGAGCTCGTCGGCGACCTTCGGCTGATCGACTGCGAGGACGACGACGAGGCCGAGATCACCGTCAGCGCCCCGCTCCTGAAACGCTACAAGGAAACGCTCGACGCCTACGTCGGCGGCTTCCGGGACTGGTGCACCCGGCGGGGCATCGCCTACATCTTCACGACGAACCAGACGCCGTTCGACAAACTGATCCTGAATTACCTGCGCGAGCGAGGGCTGGTCAAGTGAACCCGCCGCCTGGTTTGCCCATGATCGTCCCGCCGGCGCAGGCTAATCCGCTGGGGGGGCTCAACCTCCAGTTCGACCCCCCGGTCCCCTGGTCGGCCGGCTGGGGACCGGTCTTCTGGGCCGCGTTGGCCGGCGTGCCGGTAACGATCATCCTCTTCTACTTCCTCAAGCTCCGCCGCAAGCCGGTGCAGGTGCCTAGCACCTTCCTCTGGCGAAAGAGCATCGAGGACCTGCACGTCAACAGCCTCTTTCAGCGGCTCCGGCGGAACCTGCTGCTGTTTCTTCAGTTGCTCGCGGTGCTGCTCATGATGTTCGCGCTGCTTGGCCCGCAGATGAAGGGGAGTACTCGGGTCGGCCAGCGCTACGTGATCGCCATCGACAACTCCGCTAGCATGTCGGCCACCGATGTCCGCCCGAGCCGACTCGACGAGGCCAAGCAACGCGCCTTGGCCCTCGTCGATGCGATGGGCCCGAGCGACCTGGCCATGGTCATCGCCTTTGCCGACACCGCCCGGGTCGCGTCCACCTATACGGGGAACAAGGCCCAGCTCCGGGAACGGATCAACGCGATCCGTCCGGCCCGCACGGGCACCTCCCTGCTCGAGGCGCTCCAGGTCGCCGCCGGGCTGGCCAACCCCTCGAAGCAGTTCGGCGAGGGCCAGGTCGCCTCGGAGGTCCAGGCCCCCCGCCTGATGGTCTACACCGACGGCGGCTTCCCCGACGTCGAGGGATTCAGTCTCGGCAACCTCGTCCCCGAGATCGTCATCCTCGGCCGGCCTCCCTCGGGGGAAGCCGCGTCGGCCTCGAGAGCCGGTGACGGGTCGTCGACGCCCCCATCGAACAACGTCGCGATCCTCGCGCTTCAGACCGCCCGCGGCGAGGATCGGCCCGACGTGATCCAGCTCTTCGGTCGCGTCCGAAACTACCGGGACGAGCCGGTCGAGACCACCGCTCGCCTCTTCCTCCATCCGCTCGACGAGCCGATCGGGGACGGCCGCCTGATCGACGCCGCCGAGCTGAGCCTCCCGGCTGGCGGCACTCAGGCCTTCAAGTTCGACCTGGTTGACCCGGGGCCCTCGGGGTTGGAGGTCCGGCTCGACCTCGACGACGACCTCGAGCAGGACGACCGCGCCTTCGCCGCGGTCGGCCGGCCGAGGACCGCCCGAGTGCTCGTCGTCACCGAGGGGAATCGCTACCTCCTCAACGCTCTCACCACCGCCACCGCCGGGGAGGCCGCCGAGGTCGTCGAGATCCGCCCCGCCGACCTCGAGACCGACGAGGTCCGCCGAGCCCTGATCGCCGGCCTGTACGACCTTGTCATCTTCGACCGGGTCGCTCCCGAGGAGCCCCCGGCGGGCAACGCCCTCTACTTCGGTGTCATGCCGCCGGGAGAGGCGTTCGCCGAGGCCCGGCCCGTCGAGGCGCCGATCATCCTCGACTGGGACATCGCCCACCCCATGCTCCAGTACCTCCGAGACCTGCCGCTCGTCCTGATCCGGGACGCTCTGGTCGTCGACCCTCCTCCGGGCTCGACCACCCTGATCGAGAGTGACAAGGGGCCGCTCGCGTTCGTCTCCCCCCGAGACGGGTACTCCGACGCCGTCGTCGGCTGGTCGATCTATGGCGAGGACCGCCAGCTCAACACCGACTGGCACACCAAGCTCAGCTATCCGGTCTTTCTCTTCAACGCGCTCCGATTCCTCGGCAATGTCGAGGAGGCGCTTGGCGAGGAGGTCCATCGGCCCGGCCAGCCGGTTGTCCTCCGAGCCGGGGCGGGGGTCGACCGGATCACCGTCTCCCCTCCGGGAGGGCCGGAGGATGAGATCCCCCGATCCGACCTCGGCACCTTTGTCTACAACGACGCCGACGAGCCGGGGCTCTACCTTGTGTCCTGGCCCGACGGCGAGCGGGAGGCCCGCTCCGTCTTCGCCGTCAACCTCTTCGACCCTCGGGAGAGCGACCTCTCTCCCCGGGGCATCCCTCCCGAGGGCGTTTCCGGGAGACAGGCGGAGCCCTACCTCATCAAGATCGGCTACACCGAGATCGAGGGGACCCGAAGGTCCCGCCCGGCCCGGCTCGACCGCTGGTGGTGGGTCGCCCTCGGGGCGCTCGGCGTAGTGCTCTTCGAGTGGTATATCTACAACCGGCGCGTCTACATCTGACGCCGGCGTCTTCCCCCCACGACACCCGCCCTCCTCGGTCGGATCGTGCCCGGATCAACCCCGGACGACGATCGATTCCCGGGCCGAGTGCGGCCGGGCTCCCGCCGAGCGTCGGGGGGCGCATCGAAGGGTGAAGCGGGAGATCTCGGCCGGGCAGTTCACCCGGATCGGGTGCTGGGCCGCGATCCCCTGCGAGACGTACATCAGGGTCGGCCCCCTGCGGAAGAATCCCCGATCGTAGCGCCGGCTGTAGCGGCTGGGCAGGAGGACCGGGCCGAACAGGGGGAGCCGGTACTGGCCGCCGTGCGTGTGGCCCGAGAGCATCAGGTCGACGCCGATCCGGCTGGCCCACGGCAGCGTGTCGGGAGAGTGGCTCAGCAGGAACCGAAAGCCGGCCCCGGGCTCGGCCGATCGCTCGGGCAGCGGTCCCCAGGGGGCGGAGGTCCCTCCGATGGCGAGCCGGGTGCCGTCGGCCTCGATCGAGCTCCAGCGCCCCTCGACGACCTCGAAGCCGGCCGACCGCAAGGCGTCGAACGCTCCCTCGGCGTCGGTGCGATAGTCGTGGTTCCCGAGGATCGCGAACCTCCCCAGGCGACCCCGGAACCGGGAGAGCAGCGGGCCGACCCGGTCGAGCAGGGCCGCATCGTCGATCAGGTCGCCGGTGAAGGCGATCAGATCGGCCTCGAATCCCTCGGCCTGCTCGATCATGGCCTCGAAGAAGCGATCGGAATAGGCTCGGGTCAGGTGGAGGTCGGTCAGGTGGAGGATCCTCAGGCCCTCCAGCGGCTCGGGGAGGCCCGGGTGCTCGACCTCCCAGTCCGACAGCTCCACGCGAAAGGCCTGGTTGCCCGGGATCCGGAGCCAGAACGAATCCTTCGCCGGGCCGATCAGCTCGTCCCGAGGGATGGACCTGGTCAGGTCGACCCCCGTCACCCCGCCGCGAACTCCCGGAGGCTGCTTCCGGAGGAGTCGGGCCAGGGTGGTCGCCGGGAGCCCGACGCACCCGACCAAGATGCAGGCGATCGCGTATCCCCGGGCCATCACCGGCCAGCTTTCCCAGGGTCGGGAGGCGACCAGCAGCGCCATCCCGACGGAGACGGTCGCCAGGAAGGTGAGGGACAGCACCTTGACCACCCGGGTGGGCGTCCCCTCGGGCACACCGATGCCGTGGAGGATGTTGACGGCGAGTACGGCCAGGCAGAAATGGCCCAGGCCAATCGCCGAGAGCATCGGCCAGTCGATCATGGTGCTCCTCGGGATCGTGCGGTCGGTTGCTGCGAGCGATTCGGGAGAGTCGGAGGCTCGGGGGCGGGTTGTCAGGGATCCTACGACTCGGGGCAGGATCCGGGACGATCGAGGGAAGGGGCCGGCGGGAATCCGTCGGGGGTAACGGCCGGCGCGGGGGATCGGATCGCCTGCTCGACGGCTTCGATCAGGCGGTCGACGTGGAAGGGCTTGTAGAGCACCGTCCGGAGGCCCTCCTTGCGGGCCTTCACGATCGAGTGGGTCGGGTCGTAGCCGAAGCCGGTCATCAGGATCACCGGGACTCCCGGCTGGACCTCCCGGATGCGCCGGAACGACTCGTACCCATCCAGGTCCGGCAGGCGGATGTCGACCAGCGCCGCGGCGTAGGGAGACTGCCGGGCCAGGGCGATCGCCTCCTGGGCGTCCCGGGCCGTCTCGACGGTCGCCCCTTGCTGCTCGAGGAGCTGATGGGCGGCCCCCCGGATCGTCTCGTCGGCATCGGCCACCAGCACCCTCGCGTCGGCCAGCCGCTTGGGGGGCCGGGAGGCCCGAGAGTTCTCAGGCAGGATGGCGGTGCCGGCGCGGCGGATCAGCCCCCGGATTTCCCGGGCCCGGTCGAGTAAGTGGCGCAGTCGAGAGACGATGTCCTCATCGTGGCCGCCGTAGCGGTCGAGGGCGGTGGTGGCGTCGCTGATGATGTCGTCCAGCGGCAGCGCCAGCTCCCGGGCGATCGCCTCGACCGAGGCGGTCGCCGTGCTCACCTTCTCGGCTTCCAGCAGCTCCAGGGTCGTCAGGGCCGAGGCGATGTTCCTCCCGTAGATTTCGAGGAACTGCTGATCCCGGCGGTCGAAGGCGTTGGGCTTCGGGCTCTCGACGTTCAGCGTGCCGATCACGGTCCCGTGGCGGACCAGGGGAACCGTCAGGGAACTCCTCGCATCGGCGGCCCCTTCGATGTACCGGGGATCCCGGGTCGTGTCGGGACAGAGATACCCCCGGCCGGTGGCGGCGACGTATCCCGTCACGCCGTTGCCCGTCTCCGAGGCGAACAACTCCCGGTCGGCCGCCAGGGGGGTCATTCCCTCCGAGAGCAACGGCACCAGCCGGCCGGAGTGTTTCAGCAGCCGGATCTCGATGAAGTCGAGGCACTGTCTCATCCGCCATCCTGTTGGGTTGACAGTTGTTGCGTCAATGCGGCGGGGTCGGCCTGCAGCAGCTCCCAGAAGTCGGCGGTCGGCAGCACCAGGCCCAGGACCTGGTAGGGGCAGCG
>NZ_RYZH01000104.1 GCF_003977685.1 Tautonia sociabilis
AACGATGGCTGATCCTCCGTCACGCCCACCGGTCGCCCGACCAGGTGCGACGTGACCTCCTCGCTGGCGTCCCGGCGGCGGCGTGAGTACCATCAAGTTCCCGTCCAGAGAACCCAAAGGCCATACACGTCCCTCGCGGAGCCCATGGAACTGCCCCCGGTCGACGGCTGCGTTCGGCATCACGAAGGCGAACCGGCCGCCGACGCGGAGGTAGCGCTCGACCGCTCGGACCAGGAACAGCCCGGAGAGGTCCTGGTGCGTGGCCACCTTCGCCCCATGCCACAGCCCCCGCTCCTCGCTGTACTCGCGGAACGCCTCCTGCATCGCCGGGGTCATGTACCGATACGCCAGCCAGGGCGGATTCCCGACGAGCGCATCGACGCGATTCTGGGGCAGGGCCAGCCACCAGGGCCGGGCCAGGTTGCGGACGTAGTAGCTCCAGATGTGGTCGCGGCCCTCGTCGTGCAGGTCGCAGAGCGTGCGGAAGGTCCCGTCCAGTGTCTCCCGCGCGGCGGGGGAGACGGCGTAGCGCTGGTAGAGCCCCGACAGCTTCGGAACGGCGCTCCCCGGCGTTCGGCTCCCGGCGAGCTTCGTCATCGACTCGACAATCTGGTTGAACCGCGCCGGGTCCTCGAGCAGCTCCTCCGGGAAGCGAAGTTCCGACTCGAACAGTTGCTTCCGGTCGTCCGTCTCGACGATCAGATTGCCGCCCGAGAACAGGTCTTGCGCCTCGCGCCGCCACTGGACCGCGTCCCCCAGGTAGACGGGGATCTGGATCGGGCCCCGATCGGGGCGCGTGAGGCGGTCGCGGCCGATGGCCAGGAGGTACGTGACCCGGGCCAGGGTCACCGCGACCGGATGCAGGTCCATGCCGAGCACATGATGCGTCAGGCCCCGGAGCGCCTCGGCCAGCGGCAGACCCGCGTCCTCGGCGGCGGCGAGGTAACGCCGGGCCGCCTGGAAGACGAACGTCCCCGAGCCGCACGACGGGTCCAGGACCCGGGTTTCGAGCGGCCGGTCGATCGTCTCCGAAACGATCCGCTCGGCGAGCCAGTCGGGCGTGTAGTATTCACCCAATCGCTTCCGGGTCGGCGCCGTGATGACCGACTCGTAAAGCACCTTGAGCACGTCGCCGCCCACCTCCTGCCATCGGAAGCGGCCCACGCGCCGGGCCATCGAGCGGACAAACCCCTCGCCGCCCGGGACGTGGACGACCCAGTCGAAGAAGTCGGCCTCGACGACGCCCGAAATGCCGCTCTCCTCGAACTTGTGGCCGCTCAGCAGCGAAGCCGGCGCGATCGCCGCCAGGTCGAAGCCGACCAGGGCATGCGCGATCACCTCGGCTGTGTTCACGAGGTAGGTATGCTCGACGAACAGCTCGTCACGATCCTCGAACTGGGTGCCGAGCGCGGTCGTGAGCAACCGGGCCCACAGGCGCCGTTTCATCAGGACGGCGGGGTGGTCGCGATGCCGCGCGAAGAGGTCGAGCAGCGTTTCCCGGTCGAGGGCATGGGCCGAGCTTCCCGCCCCGAGCCGCCGATGGATCTCGCGCGGGGTCGCCGGGATGTCCCGGGCGGTGGCGAGGACCCCCTCCAGCCAGATCAGGAACGCCTCGGCATCCGGCCGGGTCGGCGAGAGGGTGTAGGAGGAGACTTCCCGGGGAGCCCCGTCCGATCCCGAGTCGACGGGGAGGCAGACGCACCGCCAGTCGGAGCCGTCGGTCAGAATGCCCACGTACCGGCATCCCGTCTCTTTCTGCCGGGCAGCCAGGTAACCCGACAGTTGCCTGATCGCGTCGGGCAGGACGGTCCCGGCCGAGAGGTCGCGCTTGACCTCGATCAGGCAACTGCCGACCTCGATGTCGATCCGCCGTCGAACGCCCACCGGCGTCTCCAGGTCCGCGGTGACGACCTCCTCGGGAGCGAGCGCCAGCCACGTCGGAACCGTCAGGATCAGTTGCCGGATGTCCGCCTGAAGCGTCGCCTCGGAGCGGGAGGCATCGCGCCTGGCGATCCGGGCGAGGAGCTCGTCAACCATCATTTCGGGACGTCTCATGCCAAGGACAGGGCCGGCCCGGCCCGGTGGTTCCGAATCCGCCGGTGCGGAGCCCACCCACCCGGGCGAGGCAACGGATGGATCACAATCACGGAGGGAATGATCCCGGATCTCGTGGCAGACCGCCCGCCGGGTTGGAGTGGCCGGGGTCGTGGCGACCCCGGTCGCGGGGGCCCCCCGGGTCCGGGGTCGCCACGACCCCGGCCACCCCGAGCTTCCATGCTCCGTCTCCCGTGTCGTTCGGTCAGGAGTGATGCCGTTGGCGATGTTCAAGGGGGGATGGAGTGGCCCGGACGCCGAGTTGTCCGGATCGCGCAGCGATGAGAGGCGGCCGGGGAAGCGGGCACGAAGCACGCAAGCAACCGTTCGCGGTTGAACCGGCCGGACAACGAGTGGTCCGGGCCGCCTCGAGAACGCGATTGGTGTCATCGCCCGCCCCCGGGAATCGCCGATTGTGCACGCATTGCCAGTATCCTGCGGCATTCCCGGCCGATCAAGCAAACACCCTCCGGGCCGATCGACACGATCATACTGGTGAATGGCCCCCGCACCGCGACCGGAGCCCGAGCCTTCGGCCGGGCGAATGCCCCCGGGAACCTCGACCAATGATCCTCGTCGCCGCGCCGATCGGCCCGATCGCCCCTTCCCCCCCAACAGGAGAGCGCCTTCCGTCCCCGAGCCGGGACGGCGCGGGAGCCGGGGGCTCGGAGCGGCGCCGGACGCAGGAGTCACGCAGCCAATCGTGCAACCATCAAGGGAAACCAACACCCGAGTTGCCCTCGCGCCGGGAGGGGGAGGCCGGACGGAAGGCGGAGCGCTCGCCGGCGCGGGACGAACCCAATGCAGATCCCGCAATTCCCTGTTCAGAAAGGAGATCGGACGAATTCGAGCGAATCCAACCGAGCGCACCAATCGGCGCGCGGTGCCGCGAGGGCCCCGATCTCCCGGCGTCTCGGGCTCGGGCGGGCTCGGTCGAGGATCGCCGGGGGGATCGGCCGGGAGGCCGCGCGGGAGGCGGCGCTCGGCGCGCGGAGCGAACCCAACGCGATCGACGCAAGACCAATATCCACAAGGAATAATCCCCGATTCGTCAAAGCGCGCCGAAGCGCACCGAGACGCACCGATCGGCGCACCGGGACGGATCGGCCCGAGGGGACGAGGTTGGCCGAGGTCGGGTTGGGGGGAACGCGGCGAGGGTCGGGAGGGGTCAGGGATGGCGACGGGAGGCGGGCCCCTGGGTGGGGGTGAGGAGGGGGGGGCCGGCGACTCCGGGCAGATCGTGTGACTGAGGGGACGATCGGCTCCGATGGTATCGATCGGGCAGGGGAGGCGTCGGGCGATCGGGGAGCGGCGCAACGAGGCTCCCGGACGCGAGGCGAGGGCAGGGGGGATGGACAACGAGCGGAGGCCGGACGGGGGCCGGGGATGGGGCGCTCCGGGGGACATCGGGGAGGAAGGGGACCGGACCCGGCTCGGCGATCGCCTGGGGCCGCGGGGTCGATCCGGCGTCGGTTCGAGTCTCGGGTTCGGCTACTCTGGGAGGCGGGCCCATCCGGGATTGGCGTTCCCGGAGCACGGGAGGGCCAGCCTCCCCGGGCCCCCGGAGCGAAGGACCGATCGCCCCGGCATTGGGCTGGACGCCTGGGGCGAACCGTGCCATAACACCGGACCTTGGGGGCCCGGATGGCCCCGTTCGGAACGCGGGCGACCGAGCGCCCGGCAGGGAGGCGCGCCATGTCGACAATGAGGCCCGACCCGTCGCACCGCCCCGGCGGTTCCGCCCACCTGTCGCCCGGCCCGGCCGGGTCGTCGGGCGGGCTTCCGGACGAGATCAGCCTGTCGATCGTGGTGCCGGCCCGCAACGAGGCCGAGGCGCTTCCGCTGCTGATCGAGGAGATCGCGCGGGCCTTCCGCCCGATGGTCGGGCGCGAGCCTGGCCTCGGACACCGGCTGGAAGGCTTCGAGGTGATCTTGGTCGACGACGCATCGACCGACGCCACCCCCGAGGTCCTTTCCCGACTGGCGCCGAGGTATCCGGAGCTTCGGGTCGTCCGTATGGAGCGCAACGTCGGGCAGAGTTCGGCGATCGTGGCCGGGTTCCGAGAGGCCCGAGGCCGGTATGTCGCCACGCTCGACGCCGACCTGCAGAACGACCCGGGCGACCTGGCCCGGCTGTGGGATCTCCTCCCCGGGTACGACGCGGTGCTCGGCTGGCGGCGGAAGCGGGAGGACGTCTGGTCCAAGCGGCAGATCAGCCGGTGGGCCAACCGCATCCGCAACGCCGTGCTCGGGCAGTCGATCCGGGACACCGGCTGCTCGGTGCGGATCTTCCCCCGAGCGGTGGCGCTCCGACTACCGATGTTCCATGGGGCGCACCGATTCTTCGGGCCGCTGCTGCTACGCGAAGGCTGCGTGATCCGCCAGGAGCCGGTCGGGCATCGGCCGAGGCCGCACGGCAGCTCGCACTACTCGCTTCGGAATCGGTCGTGGACGGTCGTGGTCGATTTGTTCGGGGTGGCCTGGCTGATGCGGAGGCCGGTTCGGACCGGGGCGGTCGCGCCCCCGGCCGCCCCGGCGTCCGACCTCGCCCGCGCCGCCGCCGCCAGGCAGGAGGCCTGAGGCATGTCGTGGTCGTGGTTCGGGGTGGACAACTGGGCCGACGCGGCCTGGCTCGGGGTCGGGTTCCTCGGCCAGCTCGCCTTCACCTCCCGCTTTTTGGTCCAGTGGCTCGCCTCGGAGCGGCGGCGGGACTCCGTCGTCCCGACCGCCTTCTGGTGGTTCAGCCTCGCCGGCGGCCTGACGCTGCTGACCTACGCCCTGTTCCGGCTCAAGGATCCGGTCATCATCGTCGGGCAGGGAGCCGGGGTCCTCATTTATACGCGCAATCTTTACCTCATCTCCCAGGCCCGCCGCGGCGCCATGCCGGCGAAGGAGACCGCCGCCGAGGGCATGCTGCCGCCCGACCTCCGCGCCCACCCGGCCTCGACGGCCTCGACCCCTCCCCCGAACGGGACGGGGACGAGGGTCGAGACGCTCTCCCCCGTGACCGATCGCTCCTGATCGGCACCCCGCGCGACCCCGACCAGACTCGGATCGGGTCGGGTCGGGTCGGGTCGGATCGGATCGGAACGGCTCAGCGGCCCGGCGCCGGCTCCTCCTCAGGACCCGGTGTCGGGCCTTCGTCCGTCCCGGGCTCCCCCTTCGAGGGGTCCGGTGCCGGCTCCGTCTCCGGCTCCGTCTCCAGGATCGACCGGGCCGCCTGCTCGGCCTCGTACTCGGCTCGGCTCTGGAAGATCAGCGCCGCCGAGTTCATGCAGTAGCGCAGGCCGGTCGGCCTGGGGCCGTCGCGGAAGACGTGGCCGAGGTGGGCGTCGCAGGTTCGGCAGAGGACCTCGGTGCGGACCATGAAGTTGCTCCGATCGGTCTGCGTCCGCACGACCGACCGCTCCAGCGGCGCGAAGAAGCTGGGCCAGCCGGTCCCCGACTCGAACTTGGTCCTCGAGTCGAACAGCGGCGTCGCACAGCAGACGCAGCGGTAGATCCCATCGCCATGGTGGTCCCAGTAGCGGCCGGTGAAGGCCCGCTCGGTCCCTTTGCGGCGGGTGACGTAGTACTCGATCTCGGACAGCTGCTGCCGCCACTCGGCGTCGGTCTTCACCACGCTCGGCCCCCTCGACTGCGGGGCGGCGGATCGCCCCCGGGATGTCTTCGCGGCGGGCTCGTCCCCTCCCGCCCCCGCGCTCGCCAGCGCGGCGATGGCCAGCACCGCGGCCCCGTTGGCCAGAATGCGATTCCTCATCGGATTCCCTCCGCGTTCCGATACGCCGGTCGGGAGTTCAAGGCCCCTCCCTTCGATCTACCCGTTCGGGCTCTCCGATTCCAGGGCTCATCGCCGGAAGCCGCGGGAAGACCTGCCGCCTCGGGCTACGGGGCGACCCGGCCAGCTCGCCCGCATTTCCCCTGCACTGCGACGACGCTCCCGAGGAATCCCCGATTCGCTGCCATCCCGGATTTATCTTGAAGCAGCCGAACCGATCAGGTCACAATCCGCTGCGGCCATGCACGAGAGCCGTCAAACTCGCCGCCACAACCGGCTGCGTGACCGCTCGGCGGCCGTCCCCCGGCCGCCGGAACGTCTTGGACTCCGAAGTCCTGGAGGTCATCGATGTTGAACTCGCTTCGAGCGACGGCGATCGCACTCGCCCTGGTTGGTTCAAGCATCGCCCTGGGATACTCCGCCGGGGCGCAGGACGACTCCAAGCCGCCGGGAACGGTCGACCGGCCGGCCCAGGAGGGGACGCCCTCGAAGACTTATCCCCCCTACCGTCGCCTCCCCACCTACTTCGGGCTGGTCGGCGTGTCGGACCAGCAGAAGCAGGACATCTACGCGATCCGGGGACGCTATCGAGAGGAGATCGCCGCGCTGGAACAGCGGATCCAGGAACTGAAGCGTCAGGAGCTCTCCGAATGCGAGGCCGTCCTGACCGAGGCCCAGCAAAAGCTGCTCAATCAGATCAGGGCCGCCCGGGGCGGAAGGAGTGACAGCAGCGGGAATTAAGTGGGAGAGAGGAGAAGCTCAGCGCGCGAAGACGCCCCGCATCACGGGGGTGATGCGGGGCGTCTTCGGGAATGGGACCCGGCGATGACCGACGTTCGCGCCGAAGCACTATCATGGGCCCCGCGAGCTTAACGGCCGTGTTCGGGATGGGAACGGGTGTGACCTCGCGGGTCTGGTCGCCGGGAAGGCGTCCGTCCCGC
>NZ_RYZH01000105.1 GCF_003977685.1 Tautonia sociabilis
CCCCGCCAACCCCCTCCAGCATGGCGATCTCCACCGAAACCTCCCCCGCCCCCACCAGCTCCCGAAGCCGCTCTCCCCGCAGCGCCCCCGTCGCGTTGAGCAGCACCAGCCTCAGGCCGGGAATCCGCCCGACCACCCCCGCCAGCGGCCCCAGGTCGACCGGAGGCACCCGAAGCATCGGGTGCATCATCCTCGAGTCCTCCATCAGCATCGCCAGCGACACCACCAGCCCCCGATCGCTCGCCATCGCCAGCAGCCGGGCCAACCTCGGGTCGTCCGTCCCGTACCCGTGGTAATTCGGATGCAGGCGGATGCCGGGCATCCGGTGCTCCTCGGCGCAGCGGCGGAGGTCCTCCTCCCAGTCCGGCAGCGTCGGGTTGACGGTCCCGAACGGCTCGAGCCGAGGCCCCGGCCCCCGATGCTCCCGGCAGGAGTCCGCCAGCCGGGCGTTCACGCCGGCCACGTCCTTGTGCAGCAGGCCCTCCAGGCTGCCCGCCCAGGCCTCGGCCACGCCGTGCTCGCGCAAGCTCTCGAGCAGCCTCCCCGGCTCGTCGAGCGGCACCCGACGGGTCGGCCACCGGCCAAGGTTCACGTTCACGTCAATCGTCCGGCCGGTCACACCCGCACCCCCTTGGCCTCGAGGATCGGAGCGAGCAGCCTCCTCAGGTTCCCCCCCAGGATCTTCCGCTTCACCCCCTCGGGCAACTCGGCCCCCCTCACCTTCGCCAGTTGCGAGGCAAAGCTCCTCCCCCCCGCGTCGCTGCCGTACAGGACCCGGTCCTCCCCCAGCTCCCTCACGGCCATCTCCGCGATCCCCGCCGTCGGGTCGCCGCCGGCCAGGTCGACCGAGACATTCGGGAACGCCCGAACGGCCCGGATCCCCTGCTCCCAGTCCCCCCCGCTGTGCCCGCAGACGAGAATCGCGCCGGGATGCCTCCCCGCCAGCTCGGCCACGTCCATCGGCGTCGACTCCCCCGGCAAGTTCCCCCCCACCTTGATCCAGGAATGCTGGAAGATCAGCGCCTTCAGCTCGGCGGCCCTCTGGATGATCGGGTCGATCACCGGGTCCGAGCAGCGCCGGGCCACCCAGAGCTTGATCCCCACCATCGGCCCGTCCCGGACGCAGCGGTCGATCTCCCGAAGGCTCTCCTCAACGTGGTTCGGGCTCACATACGCGAAGCCGAACGCCCGATCCGACCAGTGCGAGATCGCCTGCAACACCTCGTCGTTCTGCCTCCTCAGGTCGTCGGGGCCCGGATCATACGACCACTCCATCCCCATGAAGACACACAACCGGGCAATTCCCATCCGGTCGGCGAACGCCACCAAGCGGGCCATCCGCTCGTCCGGCGTCCTCCCGGGCACCCCCGAGAGGTGGCAATGCAGGTCCCAGATCTCCACGAGGCCTTCCCCCCCCTCGGCCCATCCCCGACGCCCGACGCCGGCCCTCCCCATCCTCCGGCCGGGCCGACGCTGGATTGGACCCCGCCCCGTCCCCGAAATCAACCCTCCCGGCACGTCGCCCCCCATCCGACACCTCAGGGACGATTCGATCCGACACCCGAGGGACGACCATCCGACACCTCGGGGACGATTCGATCCGACACCCGGGGGACGATCATCCGACACCTCGGGGACGATCATCCGACAGCCGGGGGACGATCATCCGACACCTCGGGGACGCCGATCCGACCTTCCGGGGACGACTATCCGACACCCGGGGGACGAAAAGTTCCGTAACTCCTTTGAATCGAACGGGATTGTATGGCATAACCTTTCAACCTGCTTGAAAACCGGATCGCAACCAACAACTCCGACTCGGCGACGCCGAGCTTGGTGTTGCTCCCTCCTCCGGATCCCGGATCGCAATCCCCACCGAGGACGGATCGAAGCGGATGGTCAGGCACCGCGACTCCTCCCCGACGCCCTCCCTCGAGGCCTCCCCTCCCCCCGTCGAGGCGATCCCGATCGTGATCGCCGGTCGGGATGAGATGAACATCGCCGAGTTCCCCATCACGCTGCTCTGCGACCGAGCCCCCCGAGGCCAGAACGAGATCGCGTTTCACGACACGATCCACGACGCCCAGACCGGCCGCCCCGTCTGCCGGACCCTCACCATCACCAGCCCCGAGAAGTTCGGCCTCCCCACCGCCGCCGACGACGACGTGATCCTCGCCCTGCTGCAACTGACCAAGCAGCAGAATAATTTCACCCGTCCCGAGGTCACGTTCTCTCGCCTCCAGCTCATCGAGCTGCTCGGCTGGGCCGACAAGGGGAGCAGCTACGCCCGGATCTCCCGGTCGCTTGACCGCTGGGCCAGCACCTACCTCTCCTACCGCAACGCCTGGTGGGACAACGATGAGCGCCGCTGGACCAGCGGAGGCTTCCACATCATCGACAGCTTCGAGATCACCGACGGCCGAGCCCACACCTGCCGGGGAGCGCTGGCCCGCTCCCACGTCGTCTGGGGCAAGGTCTTCTTCAAAAGCTGCCAGGCCGGCTACCTCAAGAGCCTGGATTACAACCTCTACGTCCGCCTCGGCCTGCACACCTCCCGACGCCTGTACCGCTTCCTCGACAAGCGGTTCTACCACCGCCCCGAGTGGGTCTTCGAGCTGCGCGACCTGGCCTTCGAACACATCGGCCTCAGCCGATCCTACGCCCACAACGGCAAGATCAAGGAGAAGCTCCAGCCCGCCATCGACGAGCTCGAGGCCGTCGGCTTCCTCGAGCCGATGCCGAAGGCCGACCGCTTCCGCAAGCGAGGCCGCGAATGGCTCGTCTTCTTCAAGCGGGCTCCCTCGGGGGTTGGGGCCGGGACCGTTGCCGCCCCCGCCTCGGGAGCCGCCGCCGGGGCCGGGGCCGGTGTCGAGGGCTCCCCCGCCCTTCCACCCTCCGACCCCGAGGCCCCCGCCCCCGCCGACCACCCCCTGGTGCTCGCCCTCTCCTCGCGAGGGGTCACCGAGATGACCGCCCGGGACCTCGTCGCCCGCCACCCCGCCGACCGGATCGCCGCCAAGCTCGACGCCTTCGACTGGCTCTCCTCCCGGGACGACCGCCGCATCCGAAAGAGCCCCGCCGGCTACCTCGTCGAGTCGATCCGGCGCGACTACGCTCCCCCCCGAGGCTACCTCCCTCCGGCCGATCGCCAGCGCCAGGCCGAGCACCGAGAGCGCCTCGCCCGGGAGGCCCTCGAAGAACGCGACCGCCGAGCCGCCGAACAGGCCCGCTCCCGCCTCGAACTCGAGGCGATCGACTCCTACTACGACTCCCTCCCCCCCGACTCCCAGGCCTCCCTCGACGCCGCCGCTCTCGCCGCCGCCGACCCGGTCGCGCTGGCCCAGCTCGGCCGCTCCCCCGCCCTCCAGCGCCTCCAGCGCCGGATCCTCCGCCAGGACTACATCCGCTCCCTCCTCCGGGACCTCGGCCACCCCCTCTTCGCTCCCCCCTCCCCGGCCGAGCCCCCTCCCCCCGATCTCGGCGATCTCGGCGATCGCTGAGCCAAGCCCGGCCGAGCGGAACCAAACCGGACCGAACCTCCTCGGCGTCTCGGGCGATCCCTCCCGTCCCCCGCTCCCTCCGCGCTCCCGTCCCGAGCGTCGCGGAACCCTCGGCCGACGGCCCCCGTCCGCGATCGCGTTTCCGCGGGGCATCCGTCCGCAGTCCGTGCTCTACGTCGCGGCTCCTGTTGTTACGCTCTGTTACGCTGGCGTACGCGACAATGGGAGATTGTACGCGGCGGGCCGCCCGGCGGCTGGGCTCGCCGCTCTCCTGGTATCGGCCGTCCGAGGCCGACGGGACGAGGGGTTCCCGGAGGCCTCGGAGCGCGGATCCTCCCGTCTCGGGGAGGCTGGGGGGCTCGTCCCTCGTCGAGGGCCTCCCGATCGGGGGCCTGCTTCCGGGGGATCCCCCGCCTTCCGGTCCGGCGGGCGAACCGCTCCTGGCCGCATCCGGGGCCGGGAGCGGTCGACCGGGAGCGGAGCGAATCGTCCGATTTCCGCCGTTCGGGGAGAGGTTCCGTCACCAGACCGCTCCGCTCGGCGCGATTGTATTGAAGGGGGCTCCCGGGAGCCGGGCCGGGAGCGCTCCGCCCGGGTCTCCCCTCCCTGCATCGGCGATTGGACCCAGGCGGCGATCCTCCGCCGAATTCGACCCTCCCCCGGCGCCCTTGAGTCCGGGACCTCCCTGATGGGAACCGCTTCGCCGAAGCAGATTGAGGCCAACCGACGGAATGCCCAACGGTCAACCGGGCCGAGGACCCCCGAGGGGAAGGCCCGAAGCCGACGCAACGGCCTGAAGCATGGCCTGGCCGCCGAGGTCCTCGTTCCCGAAGACGACCGCCACCGAGCCGCCTTCGACGCGGCCCTCGCCCGATGGGAGCGAGAGGCCGGGCCCGACAACGTCGTCGAGCGCCACCTGGTCCGGCGGGCGGCGGTGGCCTCGGTCATCCTCGATCGGATCGACGAGGGCCGGGAGTCCTCCCGTCGGGAGGCCGCGCGTCGGGCGGTCGAGGCCTGGGAGCGTCGCCGACAGGCCCGAGCCCGACGGCAGGCGCAGCGGCTCTCGTCCGACCCGGCCAACGTCGTCGCCGACC
>NZ_RYZH01000106.1 GCF_003977685.1 Tautonia sociabilis
GGGGTTAACCGGCCGGATACCAGAACTCGCCGGATCATTATGCAAAAGGCACGCGGTCAGGCGGAGCAGTGCTCGTCGCCCTCCCACCGCTTGTAGGCACGGGGTTTCAGGTTCAGTGTCCTCCCCTTGTCGGGGTTCTTCCCACCATTCGGTCGCCCTACTGGGTTCACTATCGGTCGTCGCCCGGTACTTAGCCTTGCGGGATGGTCCCCGCCGATTCGGGCCGGGTTTCACGTGCCCGACCCTACTCGGGTACCACTCTCGGAGGACAGAATCCGTCACCTACGGGACTTTCACCCCCTGCGGTGCGCCGTTCCAGGCGGCTTCGGTTGAATCGCCAAAGCTCAGCGGACCGGCCCGCCGAGGGTGACCGAACGCATGAGAGAAAGCCGGGCTGGCGGGCCGGGTCCGCTGCAGCGCGAGGTTAGGCGGGGCCATGCTCCCGCTCAGCCTCCGCGATCCGACGATCCAGGTAACGGACGTTGAGCCAGTCGCCGACGAATCCGAACCAGACCGCCACCAGCATGAACAGCGAATAGCCTCACCCGGCGGTGGGGTCCTCGGCGACGTACAGCAGGGCGAGGACCACTAACGTACCCAGGATGCCGAAGAGGGCCGCCGGCCGGAGCATCGCACGCGACTGCGATCGGTACTTGCGCCATCGGTGCAGCTCCGTCTGGCTGACCACGGTGAAGCCCCCGCCGCCTAACGCCCAAGCTCAGCGGACCGGACCGCCGAGGGTAAACCAACGCATGAGAGAAAGCCGAGCTGGCGGGCCGAGTCCGCTGCAGCGCGAGGTTAGGCGATTCATCTCATCGAAAATTTTACAATAATATGGAATTAATAAAATATAAATATTATTTATGTTTTGCCCCTCGTTTCTCACGGATCACGATGCGATCATGCAACACGCCCGGCTCCCCTCCCTGGCACCAGACGAGAGCGTCATGCCGTTCGATGGCGTATAGCCCTGTCAACCAAGTGTGCCAGGTGCGCCGCGCGTATGCCCGTTCGACGTGGTTGTATTCCTCGTTACCTACGAGTGTCGCGACAGGTCCTTCGGGGACGACGGTGTCCTCACGGAAGGTCTTCTGGAGGTCGGCCTCTGCCGCCCTGATTGAATTAAGTTCGGTCGCACGCCAGCCATGTTCTGATACCGAAGGCCTCCCGGTATAGCCGCCGCCGTGGACCAGCAAGATGTAGTTACCGCACAAGACAAGCGAGGCGACGAATGCCCCGACCGCGTACACAGTGAATAAGGTGTTCGACTTGCAGAGAAACCCGACAACCAAGACGCCTGCCAGAGGCACCAGCCATTCGATGACGGGGGATCCGGGTGCGGACAGGAGGAGACGCGTCAGAACTGCAAGCACCAGGAACGGCGACACCGCGAGCAGGATGTGGCTCCACGGCCGATGCTTCGGATGCCCCGGCTTGAGCGACGCACCTATGAGCGCGAAGACCACAATGAGACCCAGTAGGCTGAGATGTAGCGTCATGTCACCCTCCTTATCCGGCGCGGCGGAGCATCCGTCTGCCACACCGCACCAAGAGGTCGGATCAGTTCCACGGCCCGATGACCCAGCGAGTGCCCGGGATGCCGATCACAAAGAAGGTGAAACCGGAAACGGTCGTGCCGTTCCCGAGCGTGCTCTTCAAGGTCTTCGCGAAACCGTAGCTGTTGCAACCGCGGAGGCTGATGTGGCTCCCGGGGCCGGTGACGTCCCGGAGGAGGGCAGTGACGTCGTGGTTGCCGATCATCATCATACCCCCGAATCGAGGGTCAGCCGTCAGGAACTCGCCGTGATCGCCGACCTCGATACCGTCAGGACCCGCGTGGCCCTTGAGGATGAGCCATTCGATCTTCTCGCCCGAGGCGCGCACCTGCTGGAGGACCGTGACCAGCTCGTCAGCGGTCTCCGGCGCGAATTCGGCGCCGCTAGTGGTCTTCAACCAGATCTCCGTTTGATCAATCCAATCGACGCCCTTGCCGTCCTTGGTCTTCGTGCCACCGAGAATGAACTCGCTCTGGACGGTCTTGATCCCGTCCGTGACGCTGACCGTCATGGTGAGCGTGGGAGCAAAGTGGAGTTCGCCGCCAGTGAAGAAGTCGGTCAGCGTGCGGCCATCGGTGACGACGACCCGCCCATCCGGCCTGACCTCCAAGCCCGTCGCCGCGCCCGAGAAAACGAGCGGGTTGACCTCGTAGGTGTCATGTGCGACGAGCTGTCCAAGCACCTCGCCTGTCTCGAAGAGGTAGCCGTCAGCCTCCGCTTCCCGCTCCTCGTAATAGTACACGGTCTCCGCGAAGACGGGATCGACATTAACGACATCGATGTACACGGTGGCCTCGTCCGAGGCGCCGTCCATGGTCGCCGTGTAGCGGAACGAATCTTGACCTACGAACCCCGGGCTCGGCGTGTAGATGAAGCTTCCGTCGGGTTGAAGCTCGACCGTTCCGTTCGACGGCCCGCTCGCGAGCGAAGCCGTCAGTTCGCTGGAGCCGGGGGAGCAGTTCGGGTCCGAGTAGTGGTAGCCGTAGTCGTTCTGAAGGACATTCCCGGTAGTGCCAGAATCGTGCGGCGTCCAGGAGAAGTCGTCCCCTGCCTCAACGTAGGCGCACAACAATGCACGCCCCTCCAAAACCTCCAGAACAGGTCGCTTGCCGTTGCGTCGCCCGCGCATGTTGTCTCTCCTGAGCCGAAGGGTTGATCTGGACACTTCACTGGACCACGATGGTGGCCCCAAGAGGAGTGTCCGAGATGTCGAAGTCGAAGCCCGATCGTGAGGCTCCCGAGCGGGGCCGCTTCTCCGCCAGGCGGAAGACCGAGGCCGTCGTCCGCCTCCTGCGGGGAGAGGACCTGGAGACCGTCTCCAGGGAGCTGGGCGTCACCGCCGCCACCCTCTCCTCCTGGCGGGACGCCTTCCTCGACGGCGGCCGGGCGGCGTTGAAGAGCCGGCCGGCCGACGACCGGGACGAGCAGATCGCCCGCCTTCAGGCGAAGGTGGGCCAGCTCACCATGGATAACGAGCTGCTCGACCTGAAGTGCCAGCACCTGGAGAGTGGCCGCCCTTTTGCGTCGAGGAGGCGGGGCACCTGAGCCGCTCCGCCTCCCCCTCGACCGGCCGGCCCTATGGCCTGCAGCGGGTCTGCCGCATCTTCGGCATCGCCCGCTCGACGACGTACTACCTCAAGGCCCGTGACGCCGTGCCGCCCGAGCGACGACCCGTACCCCGCAAGCGGGGCCCGGTCGGGGCCGGGACCGATGAGGAGCTGGTCGGCCACATCCGCCGGGTGCTGGCCGAGAGCCCGTTCACCGGCGAGGGCTACCGCAAGGTGTGGGCCCGGCTCCGCCATCAGGGCATCCGCACGGCGGCCGAGCGGGTGCGGCGGCTGATGCGGGAGCACCGCCTGCAGGCCCCCCGACGCCGAGGCCATCCCCACGGCCCGAAGGCCCACGACGGGACGATCACCGCCGAGGAGCCCGACCGCATGTGGGGCACCGACATGACCACGACGGTGACGACCATAGAGGGCACCGTCCACGTCTTCGTGGCGGTGGACCACTGCACTTGCGAGTGCGTCGGGCTGCACGCCGCCAAGGCCGGTAACCGCTTCGAGGCCCTGGAGCCGCTCCGCCAGGGCGTGCGGGAGCACTTCGGCGACTTCGACCGTGGCATCGCCCCCGGCCTGGCGATCCGCCACGACCACGGCAGTGCCTCCATGAGCGACGACTTCCGCCGGGAGCTGGAGTTCCTGGGCATGGCCAGCTCGCCGAGCTTCGTGCGGGAGCCCGAGGGGAACGGCTGTGCCGAGCGATTCATCCGCACGCTCAAGGAGCAATTGCTGTGGGTGCGGGCTTTCGCCACGGTGGCCGAGCTGGCCGAGGCGTTGCGGGAGTTCAAGCGGACCTACAACGAGCGGTGGCTGATCGGCCGCCATGGGCACCGCACCCCGAGCGAGGTGCGTCGTGACCTCGCCGCTGGCCTACCGACGGCGGCGTGAGTACCATCAAGACCCCGTCCAGACAACTCAATGGCGATACACAGTGTCTCAGTCCCAGTGTGGCGGGCCACGCTCGCACGCCCGCTAGGCGTCAACGGCTTGGTGGGCCGTTACCCCACCAACAACCTGATACCACGACGGCCCGTCCCGCGGCGGAGTCTCACCTTTAGCCCGGCCGGGATGTCCCGGCCCGGCATCATGGGGGATTACCCACAGTTTCCCGTGGCTGTCCCCCTCCGCGGGGTTGGTTGCCGTCGCCTTACTCACCCTTTCGCCACGCCCCCAAGGGGCGTCCGACTTGCATGCCTAATCCACGCCGCCAA
>NZ_RYZH01000107.1 GCF_003977685.1 Tautonia sociabilis
AAGCTGCGTCGGGCGACGACCTTGAGCTGATCGTCGAGGACGCACAGGACGATGGTCTTCTTGTGGAGGTCGATGCCGACGTGGTGCACGGGAGTCCTCCGGTTCGGTGGGGCAGGAGTTCGGTTCTGCACCTCCAGTCTTCCACCGGCTCGGGGCCCCGGGCCCCGTCGGCTCGACCTCCCCTCTCATAGTTTCAATGACTTCGGCGCAACGCATTGGGAAATAAGAGAAACCGGCCGATCCCGCCCGCCCTTGCCGGGCGCACCGGGCCGGATCGCCGGAGCGCACCGGGCCCGAGAGTCGGGCGGACCGAGGCGCGCACCGGCTCGATCGCCGGGCCTCGATCGGCCCCGTCCTCGGCGAGGAGGAGGCGGGTTCCGGGGCGTCGCCGAACCGGAATCCGATTCTTCTCGTAATGTCCGCGGCCGAGGAGGCGTCCAAAGGGGCGCCACCATTAAGACGGACGACGATCCTGCCGGCCCGCTCATCTCCGGGGCCGATCGGCCCTCGCCGGCGGGAACCGTGTCCGATCGCGGCACAGATCTTGCGACTCGACCAAGGGGGCTCTCGAGGTCCAGCCGATCTTCGGGGTCCTCCCTCTCGGATTCGGATCCAGCGGCCCGGTGTGCCATGCTTCCGTGCATGGCCTAGGATGGAAGTGGGGGCCGGCCGCACGATGGAGGCGATCCGGCACCGACCATGCTCCGTGGGCCTCGACGAGGAGTCACGACGATGAACCAGAGCGCCTCGGAACTCGCTGTCACCCTGTCTCCCGAGCTGTACGAGGTCCTTCGCCGGGAGGCCGAGCGCCTCGGCCTGGCGATCGAGTGGCTGATCGCCTCGCTGGTCGTCGACACGGTTGACGACGGGTTTTCCATCGGGCCGGTCGTCGCGGCCTGATCGGCCTGGCTCGCTCGATCCCCTCCCGGGAGCGGATCGCGCCGAAGGCGATCGCCCGGGGGCTGGCAAGACCTCCGCTGGCTGGGGGTGATCGCGGTGTCCGGGGGCGGTGCGACGCCGCTCCCGAGGCCGGCGGCTCTCCCCAGTCTCGCCGAGCTGGCGAGCGGGTCGCGACGACGCGAGCCGCCCTCAGCCCACCCTCAGTGACCGGACGGGGTCCGGACGTCGAGCGCGAAGAACCTCGGCCGCTGGTCCGGGGGCCGGCGGCGGTCGTACATCAGGCCGAGCACCAGGCCCGGGGCCACCTCGCGCAGCTCGTCCCGGTAGGGGCGGTAGATCCGAGAGGTCCGCTGGTAGTCCAGGATCAGGGCCGGGCCGCCGTCGAGCCAGGATTCGGCGTAGTACAGCTCGCCGGGGACCGACCGCACGCCGAAGAACCGGTTCTCGGCGATCCCCGCCGCCGGGTCGAAGAGCTTCCCCTGCCAGACGAGCCGACCGACCCGGGACGCCGGGACCGCCAGGGCCGATCCCGGCATGACCACCGGGCGGCCGACGACCCTCCCGGCCGGGATCCCGGCCGGCGGCGACTGGCGATAGAGCGCCTCCAGCGCGGCGGGGTCGAGCCGGACCAGGTCATCCAGGGTCCGGACCGCCAGGCCCGGGGGAGGGGGAGGGATCTCCCCGCCTTGCGCCGACGCCCGGACGGCGACCGCCCCGACGACGACCACCGCGAGCACGACCCGAGCGACGGCTCCTCCCATGAGCGCGAGCCTCCCGTCCCGATCTGGACCGGCGATCTTCCCGGGGCTGGAGCGGCCCCCTCTCCGTTCGTTCGGGATCGGCCCTCCCGCCCGTCGGACTCCACGCCGTCCCGGCCTCCTCGGGGCCCGACCGGGTCAAATCCGGATCAACCCCGAGCCTCCCGGCGCCGGCGATCGGCCAGCCCGGAGGGGGGCGGGCCCATCCTCGGGCCGGGTCGCAGCGGGGCGATCGTCCGGGGGGCGTTCGGGTCGTCGTCGCGGTACTCCCGGTCGACCCAGGACCGGAACCGCTCCGGGGAGTGCTCCCTCCCCTCGGCCTTCAGCCAGTCGCGATACTCCTCGAACGGCTCGTGCAGCCGCTCCGGGCCGCCGATCGGCACGTGGCCGTACCGCAGCGAGAACGCCTCGAGCGCCTCCTCCGGCGGCCGGCCGACGACGACCATCAGGTACAGGCCGCTGACCAGCCCGGTTCGGTCCGCCCCCGACTTGCAGTGGATCAACAGCGGATACCGGCACCGCTCCAGCAGGTCGATCAGCGCGAGCAGCTCCGCCCGGGAGGGCCGGCGGGTGGCGCTCATCGGGAAGTCGTAGAAGTCGATCCCTAGGCGATCGGTCGCCTCGACCTCGTCGGCGTACCAGGAATCGGCGTAGGAGCCCCCCCTCAGGTTCAGGACCGACCCCGGCCGGTAGGACTCCAGCAACTCGGCCAGATTTCCCTTAGGCTGGGCGCAGCGGTAGACCCGGCCGGGATCGACCTCGCCGACGTTCCCCAGCAGCAGAGGACGGTGGAAGACCCCCGCCGCCGCCGCCGCCAGGCCCAGGACGACGATCGCCGCCCTCCCGACCCTCCGGAGCCGACGGGCCCGACGGCCCCCGGCCCCCTCGACCCGAGGATGCTGCTCGACCACGGCGGTTGCGTCCTTTCCCCCGCTCCCCGGGATCGGTACAAAAAGGACCCGGCCCGGCGGGCCCCTCGGCCCCCTGACCCGACCCGGTGCGGCCGGCCACTCTGATCGAGGCCGAGCCCCTGGTCAATGCCAGTCGCCCGGCTCGGCCGTTCTCCGGTTCCCCCCCCCTCCGAGGGCCTCCTCCCGTGTCCTGGCCGATCAAGGTGCTCCTGCTCGCCCTCGGAGGCGCCCTGGGCGCCAACGCCCGCTACTGGCTCGGCCTCTGGGTCGCCGGCTGGGCCGGGACCCGGTTCCCCTGGGCGACCCTCCTGATCAACGTCTCCGGCAGCTTCCTGCTCGGCTTCCTCGCCTCCGCCTTCGACCGCTGGCGTCCCTCCCCCTCCCCCAGTTCCGAGGCCCTGACCCTGCTGGTCCTCGTCGGCCTGCTGGGCGGGTACACCACCTTCTCCACCTTCGCGCTGGAATCCCTCCGGCTCTGGCACGAGCCCTCCTGGATCCGCAGCCTCGGCTACCTGACCCTCAGCGCCACCGCCGGGCTCCTCGCCGCCAGCCTTGGCGTCGCCTCCGCCCGCCTGCTCTCCGACACCCTCTCCTGACCCCCGGCCGGACAACCGGAACACCAAACCCCCGAATCGCGTGTTGACACCCGCCCTCGTTCCCCGATAATGTCTCTCGCCGAGGAAGATCGGTTTCCGCACCGCATCTTCCCCCTCCTCGGGAGAGGTGGCTGAGTGGCTGAAAGCGGCGGTTTGCTAAACCGTTAGTCGGGGTCAAACCCGGCTCGGGGGTTCGAATCCCCCCCTCTCCGCTCGGAACCGACAGAACGCGACAAATCCCCCCAGAGTCAAGGGGTTGCGCCTCGTCCGAGGCCAGCCCCTTTCGCGTTTCATCCCGTCGGGAACCGACGCCATCCGACCCGATCCGTCCCCAATCTGCTACCCACCTCCGGACCGAAGATCCCGGTCTCTCGGCAGTCATCGACGCCTGGCCCGGACTGCCTGAGGCTGTTAGGGCCGGCATCGTGGCGATGATCCGAGCTGCCTCGGGGAACGGGTGTGGCCGATGAACTCTCGGCCCGATCGGCGGATCAGAACGGCGGATTCCCCTTCGTCCGATTCGGAACCGATTGGCATAGACTGGCCACGCTCGAAGACTTCCCGTTCAGCCGCCGCGAAACCGTTGCACGCCATATCCGCGATGGATAGTCATCCGACAGGAACCGCCTCAAGCTGTTAAATCGCGACAACTGGCCCAGCCGATAGCTTTACAGAGCCAGCCGATCATCTAGAATGGTCGTGCAGAGGCGAATCAATGCCCCGGCAACCAAGCGCATAACAATGAGCCTTGAAACGCTTTACGACCAGAGTCCTGAACTAGCTCATGGCTCTGTCGCAAAGAGAGCCGAAATGGGGGTGGGCCCGGTTGACAGTTTCGATGGAAGGGGAGGCACCTTCGTGGTGGACTGGGTCACAGCGACAATCGCCAGCACCCCGAAGGGCCCCCCCGATG
>NZ_RYZH01000108.1 GCF_003977685.1 Tautonia sociabilis
GGGCGGCCCGGTCGCCGAGCAGCGAGGCGAGGGCCGCCAGGCCGACGGCGTTGGCCCCCCGGCCGAAGAAGTGGCGGCGGGTCTCGTGTCGGACGTAGTCGCGGAGGGGATCCATGGCGGTTCCTCGATGCGATGCGATGCGATGCGATGCGAGCCTCGGGGGACGCGGTGTCGGGGCCTCGACCGGGGTTCTCCGGGAGCGGCGAGCAGGGGGGGTGGGGCGGCTGGGGCCGAGTCATCCCCGGTCGGGGGTGCTCAGGGACTGGGGGCTCGCCGCGCCCGACTCCGGCTGACCCGGGGAGGCGGTCGGTCCTCCTCGGGAGCCGGGATCACTTCGGGATCACTTGGTGAGGACCTCGTCCAGGTTCATCAACTGGTTGGCCAGCATCGTCCAGGAGGCGAGGGCGGCGGGGTCGAGGGCGGGGTCGGCGGGAGACTCGCCGACGGCGATCAGCGCCCGGGCGTCGTCGGGGTGGGCCTGGTAGTAGGCGAGCAGGTCGGCCAGCGACTCCTGGACGATCGCCAGCTCCTCCGACTCCAGCGGGCGGGAGAGGAGCCGGAGCGTCATGAAGGCGATCCGGTCGTCGTCGGCCTCGCCGGCGCCCTTGAGGGCCAGCTCGGCCAGGTGGCGGGCGGCCTCGACGTACTGGGTGTCATTGAGGGTGACGAGGGCCTGGAGCGGGGTGTTGGTGCGTTCTCGGCGAACGGTGCAGAACTCCCGGCTCGGCGCGTTGAAGGTCTCCAGGCTGGCCGGGGGGGCGGCCCGCTTCCAGAAGGTGTAAAGGCTGCGGCGGTAGAGGCCGGGGCCGGTGTCCTGCGAGTAGAAGCGGGTGTTGCTCTCGGGCATGGCGACGGCTTCCCAGACGCCCTCCGGTTGGTAGGGCTTGACGCTGGGGCCGCCGAGGTGCTCGACGAGCAGACCGCTGGCGGCCAGGGCGTAATCCCGGATCATCTCGGCGTCCATGCGGAAGCGGGGGCCCCGGGAGAGCAGGCGGTTCTGGGGGTCGCGTTCCCGTTTTTCGGGAGCGACGGCGCCCGACTGGCGGTAGGTGTTCGAGGTGACCATCAGGCGGTAGAGCCCCTTGATGTCCCAGCCGGACTCTCGGAACTCGACGGCCAGCCAGTCGAGCAGCTCGGGGTGGGAGGGGAGCTCTCCGCTGACGCCGAAGTCGCCGGCCGTGGCGACCAGCCCGGTGCCGAAGACCTCCTGCCAGGCCCGATTGACGGCGACTCGGGCGGTCAGCGGGTGGTCGTCTCGGACCAGCCAGCGGGCCAGGCCGAGACGGTTGCGGGGCAGGTCGTCTCCCATCGGGGGGAGGATGTCGGGGGTGTCGGCGAAGACCTGCTCTCGGCGCTTGTCGTACTCGCCGCGGTGGAGGACGAAGGCGGTGGCCGGCTGGTCGCGCTCCATCGTGATGTGGGCGATGGTGCCCCGGGCCTTGATCTCGGCCTCCTCCGCCTCCAGGGCGGCCAGCCGCTGTTGCAGGCCCCGGCTGGTGTCGTCGACGTGGGCCAGCCACCAGGAGAAGACGGCGTCGATCTCGGTGTCGGGGCGCGAGTCGGGGGCGAGGGCCGCCAGCCGGAACGCTCGGTCGGCGCCGGAGAGCGAGGCCAGTTCCACGGTCGACAGCGCGCGATCGTAGAGGCGGACGTCTCGGATGGAGGCGCCGTCGAGCAGGCCGGAGGCGTTCCGTTGGCCGACCTTGAGCGGGACGGCGGTGCGGATCGAGCCCGTCAGGGTGTCGGCCGCCACGTCGACCGGCTGGGGGTGGCCGTCGATGGCGATGGTCACGCCGGAGGCCTTGCCGGAGCCGTCGTAGGAGATGCTGACGTGCGTCCACTGGTTGCGGGGCAGCTCGGCGCGGGAGACGACCTTGACGGCGTCCTCGGGCCAGGAGTGGACGAGATGGCCGCCGACGCGGTTGTTCTCGATCCAGAGGTCCCAGCCGCGGTGGCCGTTCGCCTCGTCCATGCGGGAGACGACGGCGCCGGTCATGTTCCGCCGGGGGAGTCGGATCCAGGCGGAGGCGGTGAAGGCGAGGTCGGTGTCGAAGTCGCCGGCGCTGGCGATTTGCAGGGTGTCGACAGGGCCGGGCTGGATGCCCTCCCCCAGCCGGGCGAGCGCGGCGAGGCCGTCGGCGGGGGCCAGGGGGGCGACCGATTCGGGGGAGGCGTCGGCCAGCCAGCGCTGGAACTCGGGGCGGGCGTCGGCCTTGCGGGCGTCGGCCTGCGATCGGGCGTCGGCCAGCTCGGCCTGCAGTCGCTCCCAGCGGTCGCGGTCCTGGGGGGCGGGGACGGGGATGACGGGGGGCGTGTCGCGGATGTTGCCGTCCATCGCCCCCTGGGTGGTGTTGTTGAAGAAGGCGGCCAGCTCGTAGAACTCGCGCTGGGTGAGGGGGTCGAACTTGTGATCGTGGCAGGTGGCGCAGTTGGCGGTCAGGCCGAGCCAGACGGTGGCGACGGTTTCGGTGCGGTCCCGGGTGTAGTTGACGAGGTTCTCCTCGGGGATCGTGCCGCCCTCGTTCGTGGTGATGTTGCAGCGGTTGAAGCCGGTGGCGATGAGCTGGTCGAGGGTGTGGTCGGGGAGCAGGTCGCCGGCGAGCTGCTCGATGGTGAAGCGGTCATACGGCAGGTTGCGGTTGAAGGCGTTGATGACCCAGTCGCGGTACGACCACATCTCGCGCTCGTTGTCGAAGTGCAGGCCGTGGGTGTCGGCGTACCGGGCGGCGTCGAGCCAGGATCGGGCGCGGTGCTCTCCCCAGCGGGGGGAGGTAAGCAGCCGATCCACGTAGGCCTCGTAGGCGTTGGGCGAGGGGTCGTTGACGAAGGCCTCGACTTGGTCGGGATCGGGGGGCAGACCGGTCAGATCCAGGCTGGCGCGGCGGGCCAGGGTGCGGCGGTCGGCCTCGGGGGCGGGGGAGAGCCCCTCGGCGTCGAGCCGGGCGAGGATGAAGGCGTCGATCGGGTTGCGGATCCAGGAGGGGTCGGAGACGGCGGGGGGCTCGGGGCGGGTCGGCGGG
>NZ_RYZH01000109.1 GCF_003977685.1 Tautonia sociabilis
GGGGTTAACCGGCCGGATACCAGAACTCGCCGGATCATTATGCAAAAGGCACGCGGTCAGGCGGAGCAGTGCTCGTCGCCCTCCCACCGCTTGTAGGCACGGGGTTTCAGGTTCAGTGTCCTCCCCTGGTCGGGGTTCTTCCCACCATTCGGTCGCCCTACTGGGTTCACTATCGGTCGTCGCCCGGTACTTAGCCTTGCGGGATGGTCCCCGCCGATTCAGGCCGGGTTTCACGTGCCCGACCCTACTCGGGTACCACTCTCGGAGGACAGAATCCGTCACCTACGGGACTTTCACCCCCTGTGGTGCGCCGTTCCAGGCGGCTTCGGTTGCATCCTGTCTTTGTGACTCCGTCGGACCGAAATCCCATGAGTGGCCCCACGACCCCGCCCGGTGTCCCGGACGGTTTAGGCTGGTCCCCGTTCGCTCGCCGCTACTGAGGGAGTCGCGGTTGCTTTCCGTTCCTCCGGGTACTGAGATGTTTCAGTTCCCCGGGTCGCATCTGGGCATCTCGGGATCGACGGGCGTTCGGCCCCTCCCCCGAGCTTATCGCAGCCTGCCACGCCCAGCTTGCCGGCGACGCCTAGGCATCCCCCCCGTGCCCTTCGGGGCTTGACCACGCCGACCCGGCCCCGACGCCTGCCTTGGTTAAGAGACAGACGGCGACGCCTACTGGGTCCGCGTGACCACGCTCCCCCGCCGGGGGCCCCTCGCCTCGCGGCGACGGCCACCGGCACCGACGACTCGCGTCGTCGACTTCGATCATCCGAAGGGTCTACGTTCTGGTCTGCGCACGAGCGCCGGGACACGGCGACGGAACGTGTGTTTGGCACTGAACCGCGGCCCGGTGGAGGTGCTCGTGCGTTCTTCGCGACATTGTTGCGATCGATCGTGTCTCGATCGCGGCCTGCCGGATTGTCAAAGAGTGCCCGGGGCCGGACGCCTCGGGCCGACGGTCGTGTGGTGCGTCCCGCCGACGAGGGCGGGCCGCACCGCCCTGACCGGGGGGCGAGGCCGTCCGGTTCCAGACGGCCCCGCCCCCCGCCCAGGGCGAGGGGAGGGGGGGGGCATGCGGTCGATCGCTCGAGGGGATGGATCAAACGGGGCGTGTGTGTCCTGCTGTCCAGTCGGCCAGGGTGGTCATCTTCCGTCGCGAGCGAGCATTGCCGCGTCACGACCGATCGCTGGTGATCACGTCCGCGTGGGGTGCGAGTCCCCAGGGGGGGACGGCGCCGGCGTCTTTCCGCCTGCCGCCCCGGTGCGGGGCCGATGTGGCTCACGGCCTGGGGGGCGGGCCCCCGTCGGACGCGTGGCCAATCCAGCATCCTTAGAAAGGAGGTGATCCAACCGCAGGTTCCCCTACGGTTACCTTGTTACGACTTAGTCCCCATCACGGGTTTCACCTTCGGCGCCTGCCCTTGCGGGCGCAGCGACTTCGGGTGCCCCCCGCTTTGGTGGCTTGACGGGCGGTGTGTACAAGGCTCAGGAACCCATTCACCGCGGCACTGCTGATCCGCGATTACTAGCGATTCCGGCTTCATGCGGGCGGGTTGCAGCCCGCAATCCGAACTGGGGGCCGGTTTCTGCGATTGGCTCCTGCTTGCGCAGTGGCGACGCTCTGTCCGGCCCATTGTAGCACGTGTGCAGCCCCGGGCATAAGGGCCATGATGACTTGACGTCGTCCCCGCCTTCCTCCGGCTTGACGCCGGCGGTCCGACCAGAGTCCCCAACTCAATGCTGGCAACTGGTCGCAGGGGTTTCGCTCGTTACGGGACTTAACCCAACACCTCACGGCACGAGCTGACGACAGCCATGCAGCACCTGTGCACGTTCCACCCGAAGGCGTCACCTCCCTTTCAGGAGGCTAATCCGTGCATGTCAAGCCCGGGATAAGGTTCTTCGCGTAGCCTCGAATTAAGCCACATGCTCCACCGCTTGTGTGAGCCCCCGTCAATTCCTTTGAGTTTCAGCCTTGCGGCCATACTCCCCAGGCGGGGCACTTCACGCTTTCGCTGCGGCAGGGGGCCCATCGGCGAGCCCCCTACCCAGTGCCCATGGTTTACGGCCAGGACTACCGGGGTATCTAATCCCGTTCGCTCCCCTGGCTTTCGCGTCTCAGCGTCAGTAGGCGTCCAGGAGCTCGCTTTCGCCGCGGGCGTTCCTCACGATCTCAACGCATTTCACCGCTCCACCGTGAGTTCCAGCTCCCCCTACGCCCCTCCAGATCACCCGTATCGGCGCCGGTCCCCCGGTTGAGCCGGGGGCTTTCAGCGACCGACGCGGCGATCCGCCTACACGCGCTTTAAGCCCAGTGATTCCGAATAACGTTCGCACGGTTCGTCTTACCGCGGCTGCTGGCACGAACTTAGCCCGTGCTTCCTCCAGGGATCACTCAAGGACCGCTCTGCACGGCCCCTTGTTCCCCCTCGACAGGAGTTTACAACCCGAAGGCCTTCGTCCTCCACGCGGCGTCGCTCGGTCAGTCTGTCGACCATTGCCGAAGATTCTCGACTGCAGCCACCCGTAGGTGTCTGGGCAGTGTCTCAGTCCCAGTGTGGCGGGCCACGCTCGCACGCCCGCTAGGCGTCAGAGGCTTGGTGGGCCGTTACCCCACCAACTACCTGATACCACGACGGCCCGTCCCGCGGCGGAGTCGCACCTTTGGCCCGGCCGGGATGTCCCGGCCCGGCGTCATGGGGGATTACCCACAGTTTCCCGTGGCTGTCCCCCTCCGCGGGGTTGGTTGCCGTCGCCTTACTCACCCTTTCGCCACGCCCCCAAGGGGCGTCCGACTTGCATGCCTAATCCACGCCGCCAA
>NZ_RYZH01000010.1 GCF_003977685.1 Tautonia sociabilis
GGCAGTCCGAGGGAGCGGAGGTCCGGGACGCCGGGAGGGGGAGGGACGGCCCGGAGTCAGAGCCAGCCGAGGGCGTCGAGGGCGGCGAGGTGCTTGCAGAGGGAGTCGGAGAGGCCGGCGATCTGGTAGGTCCACTCGGCGCAGTCGCACTGGGTGGAGCCGTCGGCGAGTCGGCAGGCGTGGAAGGGGCCGTCTCCCGGATCGGGCAGGCGGAGGAGCCGCCAGATCCGGGGGGCGTCGGCGGTGTCGGGCTGGCGGCGGAGGGCGTAGGAGTGGCCGGCGATGACGATGAGCACGGCGGCGGGCTCGTCGCGGTCGGGTCGGCCGAGGGTGAGGACGGTGGCCGGGGGCTCGTCGAGGGCGGCTTCGAGGACGGCAAGGCCGTACTGGATGCGGAGGCGGTCCCAGGAGGTCCGGGCGTCGGCCAGGGCGCGCCGGAAGTGCCAGGACGTGTCGTGGAACGGGCCAAGCCGCTCCTCGGCCGCGGCGAGGTCCAGCTCGGCGACGTCGAGGATCATGCGGCCGCGCTGGGCGAGCTCGACCTGCTTGAAGGAGACGGCGGGAGGAGGGGCCGGACGGGCGCGCGCGGCCGCCCGGGAGAAGCGGCGGGGAGAGGGATGTCGGACGGGGACGGGCATCGCCGTGCCGCTCCGATCGTCGGGAGCCCGAGGACGGGGGATCCGGTCCCGCCGGATCGTTCGGAACCCCGATCCGTCGGGATCGCGGGGAATTCCGCATTCGAGCCTCGAACCTCGGGCCGGAACCCGTTCCGGCAGATCGCCTTCCAGAAAACCAGCGTCCCCCCGGCCCGGGAGGACGGACGGAACGCCGGCCGAACCGGGATCAGCCCTGTTCGGCGTCGGGAGGGACGGCCAGGAGGTGAAGGTATCGCCTCGTCTCGGTCCCCTCGGGACCGGGGGAGGGGCAGACGCGGTAGGTCCTCCCGGAGCGCCGGATCAGCCCTTCGGGAGAGGCCTGGGGAACAGGAGCGCGACCGACTCCGCCGATCAGGCAGATCTCCCGGAGCGAGGAGCTGACGGCGGGGCGAGGGGCTCGGCGAGGGCGGCGGTCGCGAGGCGAGGCGATCGGGCTCGACATCGATGTCCCTCCGTGCGGCGTCCGTCTCGGTGCGATGCGAAGGGCAGGCGGCAGGCGTCGGCGGAACCGGAACGCCGGCACCTCCTGTACACTCGGCGCAAGTGTACTGAGCACCACCGCGGGTGACAAGCGTCCAACGGAGGGTTTGTATCAAATATTCCGGCGTTCAGCGCCCAGGAGTGCAGGTGAACGGATGGGGGGTCGGTCAGGGGACCGAAACGCCGAGGTCGCGGAGGATGGTGGTGAGGGCGATTAGGGGGAGGCCGACGATGGCGGTGTGGTCGGGGCAATCGATGCGGTCGAAGAGGGCGATGCCGAGGGATTCGAGCTTGTAAGAGCCGGCGCAGTCGATGGGAAGGTCGGCGGCGACGTAGCGTTCCAGCTCGGGCCGGGACAGGGGGCGGAAACGGAGGCGGGCGACCTCGGTGTGTCGGATCAGTCGGTCGCCGAGGCGAACGGCCAGGGCGGTGATGAGCTCATGCTCTCTCCCGGACAGGGTGAGCAGTTGCTCGACGGCTCGATCGGGGGAGCCGGGCTTGCCGAGCACCCGGCCGTCGAAGGCGACGAGCTGGTCGGAGCCGATGACCACCGCCCCGGGATGGTGCCGGGCGATCGCGTCGGCCTTGGCCTCGGCCAGTCTCCCGGCCAGCTCGGCCGGGGGGAGGCCGAGCCGATGCATGGCGTCCTCATCCACGCCGGGGGGAAGGCAATGGAAGGGGAGGCGCAGGCGGGAGAGCAGTTCGCGGCGGTAGGGGGAGGTGCTGGCGAGAATCAGGTCCATCGGCTCGGCCGGGAGAGGGTCCGTCGGCGACGACGCGCCAGGAGTCGGGAGCGTACTTCGATGCGAAGACGGTTTCCAGGAGAGTCAGGCCGCAGCCGGGGATGTCGGAAACGCGAAGCCGGACGTCCCGCAAGGGGAAGGCGGAGGAGTGAAACGGGTCGGAAGTGCTGGAATCCCACCGGTGACGGAGGTGATCCGGAACCGGCGAAGCTCGCTGGGATCGAGGTCGTCCGGCCCAGCGGCGTCGGCCCGGAGGAGAGCCGGGGCGGCCGCGGCCGCCAGGCCGGCGCCGAGGGTTCGGAGGACCTGTCGTCGTCGCATCGCTCGCGCTCCTTCCTCATCGGGCTCGGATGGCGGCCCGTCACCGAGACGGGCGAAGCAGGTCCTGCAACGCGTAGACCTCGAGCTCGCCGCCGCGGAGGCGTTCCATCGCGGCGACGGCGGCTCGGGCGCCGGCGAGGGTGGTGATGCAAGGAACGCCGTGGCTGACGGCGGAGGCTCGGATGCGGCCCTCGTCGGTGCGGGCCCCCTTGCCGCTGGGGGTGTTGACGATCAGGGCGATGGCGTTGTTGGCCAGGTGGTCGAGGATGTTCGGCCGGCCCTCCTGGATCTTGCGGACGGTGGTCACGGCGATGCCGTTCTCGGCGAGATGGCCGCCGGTGCCCGGGGTGGCCATGAGGTCGAAGCCCAGGTCGATGAGCTTGCGGGCGATGGGGACGACTCCCTGGCGGTCGCGGGGGGCGACGCTGACGAAGACGGTGCCGGACCTCGGCAGCCGGGTGGAGGCGGCGAGCTGGCTCTTGGCGAAGGCGGAGGGGAAGTCTCGGCCGATCCCCATGACCTCGCCGGTGGAGCGCATCTCGGGGCCGAGGACGATGTCGACGCCGGGGAACTTGATGAAGGGAAAGACGGACTCCTTGACCGAGACGTACGAGGGCTCGACCTCGGCGGTGATCCCCTGCTCGGCCAGGGTCTTGCCGACCATGACGCGAGCGGCAACCTGGGCGAGATTCAGGCCCGTGGCCTTGGAGACGAAGGGGACCGTGCGGCTGGCTCGGGGGTTGACCTCCAGCAGGTAGACCTCGCCCTCCTTGACGGCGAACTGGATGTTCATAAGCCCGCGCACCTCCAGCGCCTCGGCCAGGGCATAGGTCTGGCGCTTCAGCTCGGCGACGACGGCGGCGGGGAGGCTAAAGGGGGGGATGGCGCAGGCCGAGTCGCCGGAGTGGATCCCGGCCTCCTCGATGTGCTCCATGACGCCGCCGATGATGGTGCGATCGCCGTCGGAGACGGCGTCGACGTCAACCTCGGTGGCGTCTTCCAGGAACTTGTCGATCAGGATGGGGTGGTCCGGGCTGGCCTCGACGGCGACGGCCATGTAGCGGTCGAGGCTGGGCTCGTCGTAGACGATCTCCATGGCCCGACCGCCCAGCACGAAGCTGGGGCGGACGACGACGGGGTAGCCGATCTGAGCGGCGATCCGGCGCGCCTGCTCCTCGCTGGTGGCGGTGCCGTTGGGGGGCTGCTTGAGGCCGAGGGCCTCGACAATGGTGCGGAAGCGGTCGCGGTCCTCGGCCTGGTCGATGCGGTCGGGGCTGGTGCCGATGATCGGCACGCCGGCGGCCTCCAGCGCCTTGGCCAGGTTCAGGGGGGTCTGGCCGCCGAACTGGACGATCACCCCCGTCGGCCTCACGCGGTCGACGACGTTGAGGACGTCCTCGACGGTCAGCGGCTCGAAGAAGAGGCGGTCGGAGGTGTCGTAGTCGGTGCTGACGGTCTCGGGGTTGGAGTTGACCATGACCACCTCGAAGCCGTCTTGCCGGAGGGCGAAGGCGGCCTGGCAGCAGCAGTAGTCGAACTCGATCCCCTGGCCGATCCGGTTGGGGCCGCCGCCGAGGATCATGACGCGGGGCTTGTCGCCGACGCGAGACTCGTCCTCGTCCTCGTAGGTCGAGTAATAATACGGTGTATATGCCTCGAACTCGGCGGCGCAGGTGTCGACGAGCTTGAAGACGGCCTCGATACCGCGGCGCTTGCGGTCGCGACGGACCTCGATCTCGGAGACGTTCCAGAGGTGGCCAAGCTGCTTGTCGGAGTAGCCGGCGCGCTTGGCCTCGCGGAGCAGCTCGTCGGTCGCCGAGTCGAGCGAGCCGGCGGCCCGGAGGCGGCCCTCCAGCTCGACCAGCTCGGCGAGGTTGTTCAGGAACCAGGGATCGATGCGCGTAAGGTCGTGAATACGATCGATCGTCATGCCGGACAGCAGGGCGTCCCGGATCGACCAGATGCGCTCGGAGTTGGGGGTGGCGAGCTTGGCGGCGATCTCGTCCTCGGTCGGGCGGGTGTCGGAGTACCAGCGGTCCTTCGGGTCGCAGCCGAGGCCGAAGCGGCCGACCTCCAGGCCGCGGAGGGCCTTCTGGACCGACTCCTTGAAGGTGCGCCCGATGGCCATGACCTCGCCGACCGACTTCATCTGGGTGGTGAGGACGGGGTCGGCGTCGGGGAACTTCTCGAAGGCCCAGCGGGGGATCTTGGTGACGACGTAGTCGATCGTCGGCTCGAAGCAGGCGGGGGTCTCTCGGGTGATGTCGTTGCGGATCTCGTCGAGCCGGTAGCCGACGGCGAGCTTGGCGGCGATCTTGGCGATCGGGAAGCCGGTCGCCTTGGAGGCCAGGGCGCTGGAGCGGCTGACTCGGGGGTTCATCTCGATGACGACCATGCGGCCGTCCTCGGGATTGATCGCGAACTGGACGTTCGAGCCTCCCGTCTCGACGCCGATCTTGCGGAGGATGGCGATCGAGGCATCGCGCAT
Source organism: Tautonia sociabilis (assembly GCF_003977685.1). Taxonomy (GTDB): domain Bacteria; phylum Planctomycetota; class Planctomycetia; order Isosphaerales; family Isosphaeraceae; genus Tautonia; species Tautonia sociabilis. The sequence goes on from NZ_RYZH01000010.1 coordinate 4,689, forward strand.
CCGTTGGTATTCCTTGTCGGTGAGCGTCTGAGCGGGGGCGACGGTGATGGAGTCGCCGGTGTGGACGCCCATCGGGTCGAAGTTCTCGATCGAGCAGACGATGACGGCGTTGTCGGCGCAGTCGCGCATGACCTCCATCTCGTACTCCTTCCAGCCGAGGATCGACTCCTCGATCAGGACGGAGTGGACGGGGGAGAGCTCCAGCGCGTAGGTCACCATGCGGTCGAATTCGTCCTTGTTGAAGGCGATGCCGCCGCCGGAGCCGCCCAGGGTGAAGCTGGGGCGAAGGACGCAGGGAAGGCCGACCTCGTCCCGGATGGCGCGGGCCTCGTCGAGGGAGTGGGCCAGGCCGGATCGGGCGGATTCCAGGCCGATCTCCTCCATGCAGCGCTTGAACAGGTCGCGGTCCTCGGCGCGGCGGATCGCCTCGGCCTCGGCGCCGATGAGTCGGCAGCCGAGGCGGTCGAGGGCCCCCGACTCGGCCAGGGTCAGCCCGACGTTCAGGCCGGTCTGGCCCCCGAGGGTGGGGAGCAGGGCGTCGGGCCGTTCCTCGGCGATGATGCGCTCGACGACCTCGGGGACGATCGGCTCGATGTAGGTGCGATCGGCCATGCCCGGGTCGGTCATGATCGTCGCCGGGTTGGAGTTGACCAGGACGACCTCGAACCCCTCCTCGCGGAGGGCCTTGCAGGCCTGGGAACCAGAGTAGTCGAACTCGCAGGCCTGGCCGATGACGATGGGGCCGGCGCCGATGATCAGGATTTTCTTGATGTCCTTGCGCTTGGGCACGGGCGTTCGCTCGCTTCGTTTCGCTTCGTTCGCTGGCCTGGAGGGGACGCGACGGGGGGCGGGATCAGGTCGGATCGGGCTGCGCGCGCCGGGCCGCGCCCCCCCGCCCCGGCCCCGGATCCGACCGGAGGGGCGGGGGGGCGCGGCCCGAAAAATTGCCCGATTTTAGCCAGGAGCCTCCCCCGCCGACAAGGCTGGGCGGAGCGATGGAAGCGATGGCAGGGGCGATCGGTCCGGCGATCGGCGTCGGTTCGTCGGGAGCGCTCCGGTCCCCCGGGCGTCTTGCCCGCCCGGGGGAGGGCCCACCGGAGCACGGGAGGGCCTCCTCCCCGGGGCTCTCCGACGAGGGACCGGTCGCCCCTGCGCTCGATTCCGGGGAGGGCTGGCGGCCGCGCTCGCCCTCGCCCCGGCCCGGCCCGGACCGGCCTGGCCCGGCCCGGGGAGGTCAGGACCCCGGGGTGGGGACCCGGACTCGTCTCGGCGTGACGTAGGGGGCCTCGCCGCCTTCGAGGGGGTCGCCGGGGTTGATGGAGCAGAGGCGGGAGCGGGCGCGCTCGGCGTAGTCGGGGGAGAGCTCGAAGCCGAGGTAGCGGCGGCCAAGCTTGCGAGCGGCCGCCAGGGTGGTGCCGGAACCGGCGAAGGGGTCGAGGACCAGGTCGTCGGGGTCGGAGCAGGCTCGGACGATCCGGCCGAGAATCCGCTCGGGCATCTGGCAGCCGTGCCAGCCGGCGCGTTCCTTGAAGGTGCCGCAGACTCGGGGGACGTACCAGGTGTCGGTGGCGGGCTCGAAGCCGTCGGGAACGTCCTGGGGGCGGAGGATCCAGGTGTCGTCGGGCAGCCGGCCCTTGGGGTTGGCGCGGCGGTCGGCGTAGATGAGCTGGCGGGCGGAGGGGACCCGGACCTCTCGGTCGTTGAAGGTGAAGCGGCGGGGGTCCTTGACGAAGTAGAACAGGTGGGCGTGGCTGCGGGCGAACTTCCGGGAGCAGTGGACGCCGAAGGTGTAGTACCAGATGACCCAGCTCCGCAGGTGGAGGCCAAGCTGGCGGTGGAAGAGGATCTTCAGCTCGGCGGCGAATTCGTCGCCGATGGCGAGCCAGAAGGTGCCGGAGGGGGAGAGGAGGCGGACGACCTCCCGTCCCCAGGAGAGGGACCAGTCGAGGTACTCATCGGCCTTGCGCGAGTCGCGGTAGATGTCGTATTCGTAGCCGATGTTGAACGGAGGGTCGGCGAAGGCGAGGGAGACGATCCCGTCGGGGAGGGCGCGCATGCCCTCGATGCAATCGCCCGGGATCAACGTGTCGGCCGGGATGACGCCTCGACGCATGGGTGCGGTCTCTCGGGGGAGGGGGCCGTCGGCCGGGGGCCAGGCCCGGGGAGTGGCTTGGGCTCGCGATCGGGCCGGGGGCAAGCAAGCGGACGCTCCGGCGGAGGCGAGCGACGAACCGAGCCGGGGGGCGTCGATCGGGAGCCGATCGGCGCCGGAGACGCCGAGCCTCGCTCCGCCCGGGGATCCAGCCCGGCTCCGATCGGGAGCGATTGCGGGATTCGAGCGGCGGCGCCTCGGGGGCGAACGTCGGGGTTGCCGGGGTCGTGCCGCCCCTCGCCGGTTCCCTGGCCCGGCGGCTCGCAAGGCCCGCCCCCAGCCGCCTCGGGATCACAGGAGATCATCCAAGCCCATCGTGGTTGTGGCGACCGCTCAACGCGAGTCCTGCTGCAAGTGTACAGGAGAAGGTTCGACGAAGAGGGCCCGGAAGAGGGGCGAACCGGCCGGTCATGAGGGTTGATCGGAGCGGCGAAGCGAGGAATGGGAAGCAAGGAGGCCCGGGAGGATCCGGTGGAGGGTCCGGAGATCGTTCGAGGCGAAGTCGGCACCAACGTGGGAGGCGGGGTCGCTCAGGCCGTTGAGGCCGCGACCGCCCGCGAGGACCAGGAGCCAAGGGCGGGAGGAGCGGGCGAGGGCGATCAGGGAGCGGGCGTCGTCGCGGTGCTCGGGGAGGGAGACGGAGAGCGCCAGGACGTCGGCCCCGACCTGCTCGATGAAGTCCCGGACCGAGTCCGCGGGGGCCCCCTCGCCGAGCAGGTGGACCTGGAGGCCGGCGGCCCGGAGCAGATCGGACCCCATCATCAGGGCGAGGACGTGCCGTTCGTTGGGGGCGCAGCACGAAACGGCGGTGCCGGTGATCGCCTCGGGAGCGGCCCAGAGCCGGGGACCGTGACGGAGGATCAGGTCGCGGGTGACCTCGCTGATGGAGTGCTCGTGAGCGACGGTGATCCGGCCCTCCTCCCACTGCTGCCCGGTGAGCTCCAGGGCGGGGACGAACACGTCGCTGTCGAGGGCGGCGACGTCGTGACCACTCCCCTCCAGGAAGCGATCGACCAGCTCGACGGCCCCCAGGCGATCGAGCTGAACGAGGCGGCGATCGTAGGCGAAGAATGGGGAAGGATCGGCTGCGGCATTCATCCGGAGGAGAGGCCCTGGGAGGTTCGACGCGGTCGGTGAGGCTCGGTCATGGGAGGGAGGGGCGACGGGGAAGGAGCAGGAACCCGGCGGCCGGCCTCTGGGAACGCGGCTCGTCACCGGGGAAGCTCGTCGTCCCACCAACCGGCGCCGAGGTCGGGGTCGCGGCTCCCGGAGGGCTCGAAGGAGGTGGTGCCGGTCAGTTGCTCCTCCTCCTCCCGGGCCAGCTCTCGGGCGGTGCGTCGGCAGGAAGAGCCGGCGATCAGGCAGAGCGTGGCGACCTGAAGGGCGGTGACCACCCGCAGGAAGGTCGAGCCGAGCCGCATGAGCTCCCCAGACGGGTTGGGCCGGGGGACGGGGAGCAGCGGCCAGCCGGCGTCCCAGCGGGTCTGAGTGAGAATGAAGAGGACCGTCAGCCCCAGGCCGGCCACGGCGAATTGCCAGGCGGTCCGGCCGGCGTCGGCGGCGGCCTTGACCCCGAGATGCGAGGCGACCTCGGCGGCGAGGTGGGCGAATAGGAAGAACTCCAGCCAGCCGAAGACGCGGACCAGGCACTCGACAAGCCACTCGTGCTCGAGCAAGGGAGCCTGGAGGCCGGGGGCGGCGGCGTGGGAGAGGCCCCAGGAGATCGAGTCGAAGAGGTTCATCAGCACCAGGGGACCGGCCCGGCGCTGCCAGCTCCGGTCGGACCAGCGGCCCCAGAGCAGGTAGGACCCGACCAGGGCTCCGGCGGTGATCGGCAGGCCAACTCCCCAGGTGAACCAGGGTTGTTGCATGGCTTGGGCGAGCCCCTGGTCCCAGGTGAGGACCACCCAGAGCAGCAGGGCGTCGCTGAGGCAAAGCAATGCGAGGGCCAGGCCGGCGATCCAGAAGCCGGCGCCGCAGAGCCAGTAGCGGGGAGAGATCGGCTTGTGGTCGAGGTCCATGGTCGGTCGGGATCGAGGGCCGTCGAGGAGGCGGTCCGAGTCCGGGTTCTCGCTGGATTCATCTTCGCGGGGGAGGGGATCTCCCGTCAACCGAGTCGGCGGCCTCGAAGACGAGCGTCACCACTCCCCAGGGAAGGCTCGATGCGGAGGGGATCGCGGCAGAGGGAGCCAGGGTCAGCTCCAGGAGGTTGCGGGGGAGGAGGTCGTCGGGGAGAGGCAGCTCCAGGGTCGAGTCGGGCGGGCCGTCCACCAGGATCCGGCCGTTGAGGGCGACCCGGACCAATCCCGGAAGGTGCTCCACCCGGAGGCGGCAGGAGGAGCCCGGAGGGAGGCGGAGGGGGCGGCCGAACCGGCGACGGAGCCGGCACGGACGCAGGGCGAGCGGAGGGGAGTCGGCGGGGAGGTCCAGGCGGCTGGGGGAGGGGGGAGCGTCGGCATCCGGACCGGGACCGGGGAGCAGCTCCCAAGGACCTCGGAGTCGAATCAGGTGGTCGGGCATGGGTGCATCGGCCGGGAAGCGCTTTGGTATAGTCAGGTCCGGCGCGGTTGAGTATAGTCGCAACCCATCCCGATCGACCGGAGGTCGCCCACTCTTCGCCCGTCGCCCGATTCCGCTCGCACCACCGGGAACGGGCTCCGGCCCATCGCCGCGCGGGGAAGCCCGCCGCGACACCCTGCGTCGTCGCGGAGGGCGGGGAGGGAGGGGAGAGCGATCGACCGGCGGCCGTTCCGAGGGGCGGGGCCCGCCGACCTCCCGCCCGGCCTCCCCCTTCGAACCCTCGCGATCGACGCCGTCGCCCATGAGCACAGGCCAAGCGCAGACCGACGCCCCGATCCGCTCGCTTTGCGGCGTGCAAGTGCTGGGCAGCGGCCGGTACGTCCCGGAGCGGGTCGTGACCAACCACGACCTGCAGGAGAGCCTCGGGTTCGATCCGGAGTGGATCGTCAACCGGACGGGGATCCACGAGCGACGGTTCGCCTACCCCCACCAGGCGACCAGCGACCTCTGCATCGTCGCCGCTGAACGCTGCCTGGCCGACGCCGGTTGCGACCCGTCGGAGGTCGATCTGGTGGTGGTGGGCACGATGACGCCGGACATGGCGTTCCCGTCGACCGGGTGCCTGGTGCAGGACCGCATGAAGCTGCACTGCCCGGCGTTCGACCTGCAAGCCGCCTGCGCCGGGTTCATGTACGCGATGCTCACGGCGGCGCAGTTCGTCGCCGCCGGGACGAGCCGTCGGGCCCTGGCCATCGGCGGAGACTGCAACAGCCGGGTCATCAACCCGTCGGATCAGAAGAGCTATCCGCTGTTCGGCGACGGGGCGGGGGCGGTGCTGCTGGGGCCCGGCAGCCCGGAGCAGGGGTTCCTGGCGTATCAGCTGGGCTCGGACGGCTCGGGAGGCGACCTGCTGAGCCGACCGGCCGGCGGCAGCCGGCTGCCGCCGTCGTTGGAGGCGCTGTCCGAGGGGCTGCACTACCTGACGATGGACGGCCGGGCGGTGTTCAAGTGGGCGGTCCGGATGCTGGCCGACTCCTCCACCTCGGTGCTGGAGCATGCCGGGCTGTCGATCGAGGACGTCCGCTGGTTCGTCCCGCACCAGGCGAACATCCGGATCATCCACGCCGCCAGCGACGTGCTGGGTTTCAAGCGGGAGAACGTGTTCAAGAACCTGGAGCGGTACGGAAACACCTCGGGGGGCTCGATTCCGATCGCGCTCGATGAGATGAGGCGCGAGCAGCTTCTCCGAAGGGGGGACCTGGTGCTGCTCTCGGGGTTCGGCGCCGGGCTGGCCTGGGGAACGGCATTGATGCGATGGTGAGAGGCAACCGGCCCGGGGAGGAGAGCCCCGGATCGCGTCGAGCCAATACCACCAAGGCCGGGATCCGCGAGTGTCGCGGGTCCCGGCCTTGCTGCGTTTCGGACGGAGAGCGGAGCGCACGCTCCCGGTGGCCGAGGTCACGATCCCTGGCGCCGGGGGCGTTCCGTCGGGCTCCCCTGATCGAATCGATCGAGGGGAAGGGACGGAGGGTCGGGAGCGGGGGGAGGGCCCCCGCTCCCGGGTCCGGTCAGACGCGGTAGAGGACGCTCTTGAACCGGGGAGACGTCTGCGCCTGGGGCCCTCCGAGGGAGGGGAGGTAGCCGGCCAGGCGTCGGGCGAAGAAGCCGGCGCCTCGGACGAGGGGAGTGCCCTCCGGAGTGGCGGTGAGGTCGTCTCCCGGGCTGAGGTAGAGGTTCCCGGTGAGTCGGCCGGCGATGGCGCCGTTGCCGGCCAGATCGTTGCCGTTGCCGTAGACGCCGTCGACCGGGCGGTAAGAGGCGGCCACGACCGCGTCGACGAGGTCGCCGCGCTGGGTGTAGCGGCCGATCCGGCTGGGCTGGCGAACCGGGTCGAGCCCCTGGCGGAAGGAGATGTAGTCGAAGCCGGCGGCGACGAGGGTGTTCTGAGCGTCCCCCACGACGTTGGTGTCGCCGATCTCCTGGTTGGCGGCGATGGTGGCGTTGGTCAGCGCCGCTCCGGGCCGACGGACGTAGTTGACGGTGCCGGGGCCGCGGTCCTGGATGGTGGACGGGTCGGGGGGGATCTGCCGGACGAGCCGGGCGGGGCCGAACTCGCCGCGGCCGATCGACTCGGCGGCGATGACGCCCCCAGCGAGCCCGGCGGCCGGGTAACCACGCTCGCCGACAGGGATGCCGGCCTCGAGCAGGGTATCCTGGGTGGCGGTCGGGTTGCCGAGGCCCCGGAGGAACTTCAACCGGCCGATCCTCCCGCTGGTGGCGTCGATCGCCACGGCGTCGGCGTTGCCGCCGAAGTAGGCGTGGCCGACGCGGTCGACGCCGCTGAACCGGCTGGAGAACGGCTGGGCGTCCCGACTGACGGTGAAGTTGCGGGCCGAGCCGACAACTTTCAGGCCGTCGACGCCCTGCGCCTGCACGCTCGTCCGGCCGGTGTAGCCGACCGGGGAGAACAGGGCGGAGAGGTCGGCGGGGACGGGGTTGGCGGTCACGGAGCCGAGCTCCAGGTCCCGGAGCTGCCCGTTGACCAGGAGTCGGACGGTCGGAGTGACCTGGGGCACGGTGTTATCCGGGCCCACGTTCGGATCGAAGGCGGTATTGTAGATGTGGTCGATCCGGATGTCGGGCCGGACTCGAAGCGGAGTGGTCGGGTCGCCGACGATGACGTCGACCGGAGTGCCGGCCGGGTTGACGAACGCCTCGATCCCGGTGAGGGAGAGCGTCCGGACGCCTCCGAGCAGCGCGATGCGCGGGGTGCCGGTCGAGGAGCCGCCGGTCGAGCGGAGGATGAAGCCGTTGAGCACGACCGAGGCGACACCGTCCTCGGCGATCAGGCGGTTGAAGCCGATCGTGCCGTCGGTGATCACTCGGTCGGAGCTCTTGACCTGTCCGGTGACGTAGGTGCTGCCGAGGCTCGTGCCGACGAGCTGGATGGTGTCAATCTCGGAGTTGAGCAGGCCGTCGTTGGGGGTGGTATCGGTGACGATGGCCACGCCGGGGCCGTGGACGGTGATCGAATACTGGTCGCCGTTGGGCAGAGTCCCGGTGATGACCTTGCCGTCGTTATCGACGAGGGCCTGGATCCCCGGCCCCTGGCCGATCGGATGGGACCGGGCGACGAGGGCGGTGTCCGCCTCAACCCGGCGGTAGAGCAGGCTGGGGATCAGGTCGTCGAACTGGTCGACGCCGCCCGAGAGGTATTGCCTGGGCTCGAGGCGTTCGAGCCGGGCCCGGGCCCCGGAGCGGGAGTCCCGGGAGGTGGTCGCCTGTCGCCGCGTTTCTCGATTCATGGAAGATTCCCTCCTCGACTGCCGCTTCGTCTGATCCGATGCGATGGCCGCCCTGGCGGTCCACCCTGATCGAACCGCTCCGGCCCGCGGCGATGGCGCGGCACCTGAGGCGGCAGACCTCGGTGTCTGCGAGGTTGCTTCGGCCTCCGGATCGGCCCGACTTCATCGCGTCGGAGGCCGGGAGCGGGCCGGGCGTCCGCATGGATCGGCCGTCGCGGTTCGGCCCGGAGCGCGGGTCCCTCCGGTCGGTCGCGATCGGGAGAAGGGACCGGAATTGACCTCGGCGAGGCGGGGAATCACCCGGGATCGAGCCTCTCGGTCGAATTGGCGTGCTATGCTGATTCGAATGACGTGTGCCGGCGGGCCCGCAGGACGGGAGGCGGGCCCGAATCCTCGACGCCGGCCTGGCAACGGTCCCGGGAAGGAATCGGATCATGAGCAAGGGAAGGCCAATGGTCCTCCGGGTGGCGCCGGCCTGGCGGTGGCAGCTCGCCCTGGGGGCGGGGCTGATGCTCTCGGCGGCTGGCTGCGCGCAGCAGCGGCAGAGGATGGTCGGAGCGCCGGCGACGCCGGGGACCTCGGTTTCCCGGGCGGAGCCGGGGCTCCGCGTGCGGGCGCCGTTCGTCGATGTCCGGGTGGCCGACCGGCAGGGCGTCACCGACCTCCCCCGCGACGGCGAGCGGAGGGCCGGGGCGGACGCCTCGGATCTGGAGTCCGGGGGGGAGACGCCTCGGGGGTCGAGCCGGGTCGGGCTGTTCCGGTCCCCCTCGCTGAGCCGTTCCCTCGGAGGCGGCTCGCCGCTAAACTGAACTTCGGGAACGAATTGAGGCCCCTCAACCGTCCCCGGCCTTCCGGGGGCGGAGGATCAGGGGCCGCGCCGAGGATCGGGAGGGCTCGATTGAACCGCCTCATGCTGGCGCTCCGCGCCTTCTGGCAAGCGCTGACCGACCCGGAGCAGGCCGATCGGATTCGGCTGGCGATCGAGGCCCCGAAGGCGGAGGGCCCGGACCTGAGGATCCTGGCGTTGCTGCAGCGGGACGGCCGGCTGATCGACTTCCTGCAGGAAGAGATCGGGCCATATTCGGATGAACAGATCGGCGCGGCGGTGCGGGATATCCACAAGGGATGCCGCTCGGCGCTGGCCGAATATCTGACCATCGCCCCGGTGCTGGACCGGCAGGAGGGGGACCCCGTGACGATCCCGACGGACTTCGACCCCGCCGCCGTCCGGCTGCTGGGGAAGGTGTCCGGGGCGGGGCCGTTCGACGGGGTGCTGAAGCACCACGGCTGGCGCGTGACCGCCGCGAAGCTGCCGGCGATCCCTCCCGCCCGGGACGGGACGAGCGTGCTGGCGCCAGCCGAGGTGGAGATCTCCTGACCGGATCGTCGGCCGGTTGGGCTGGCGCCCCAAGGGCCCCGGCCCCGGCCCGGGCCGATCCCCCCCTGGAACGACCCCATGTCGCGATTCGTCGTCGGCATCGACCTGGGAACGACCAACAGCGCCCTGGCCTTCGTCGACACGACCGAGGCGACCGAGGACCTCCCGGCGCCAGTCCGGTCGCTGCCGATCCCCCAACTGGTGGCCGTCAACGACGTGGCCGAGCGGCCGGTGTTGCCCTCGTTCCTGTACCTGCCCACGGAGAAGGAATTTCCGGCCGGGTCGATCGACCTGCCGTGGAAGAAGAAGCCCGACCGGATCGTCGGCACCTTCGCCCGGGAGCACGGAGCCAAGGTGCCCGCTCGGCTCGTCAGCTCGGCCAAGAGCTGGCTGAGTGCCGAGGGGATCGACCGGGCGTCGGCGCTGCTGCCCTGGCAGGCGCCGGAGGACGTGCCGAGGGTGTCTCCGGACGAGGCGTCGGCCGAGTACCTCGGATACCTGAAAGACGCCTGGAACGCGGCGATCGCCGGGAAATCCGCTGATGACCGGCTGGAAGCACAGCAGATCTACCTGACCGTGCCCGCCTCGTTCGACGCCGAGGCCCGGGAGCGCACCGTGGCCGCGGCCCGGTCGGTGGGGCTGGAGCAGGTCACCCTGCTGGAGGAGCCGCAGGCGGCGTTCTACGCCTGGCTGTCGGAGCAGGGAGACTCCTGGCGGAAGCGGGTGTCGGTGGGCGACCTGATCCTCGTCTGCGACGTGGGGGGCGGGACGACCGACTTCACGCTGATCGGAGTGGCGGAGCGGGACGGGGACCTGGAGCTGAACCGCCTGGCCGTGGGTGAGCATATCCTGCTCGGCGGCGACAACATGGACCTGGCGCTGGCTCACGCCGTGGCCGAGACGATCCCCGGCGGGATGGAGGGGCTGGATCCGTCGCAGCGGATCGGCCTGACCTATGCCTGCCGGAACGCGAAGGAGGCGCTGTTCTCGGACCCGGGGCTGAAGTCGGCGACGGTCTCGGTGCTGGGCAGGGGCTCGAAGGTGATCGGCGGGGCGATCAAGGCCGAGCTGTCTCGGGAGCTGCTGCACTCGGTGTTGCTCGAGGGCTTCTTCCCGAAGTGCTCCGCGACCGACCAGCCGGCTCGGGGGCGTCGGATCGGCCTGACGGAGATCGGCCTGCCCTACGCGGCCGACCCGGCGATCACGAGGCACCTGGCCCGCTTCCTCGGCCGGCACTCGGGAGCGACCTCGGCGGCCGGAGCGGCGGCGAGACCGACGGCGGTGCTGTTCAACGGCGGCGTCTTCCGCGCCGAGGGGCTGCGCGACCGGATCGCCGAGACGCTCGCCGACTGGGGAGGAGAGCCGATCGAGGTGCTGGCGGCTCCGGAACTCGACCTGGCCGTCGCCCGGGGGGCGGCGTACTACGGGATGGTCCGGCGGGGGAAGGGGATCCGGATCCGGGGAGGTGTGCCAAGATCGTATTATGTTGGCATCGAGACGGCCGCGCCGGCCGTGCCCGGAGTGCCGACGCCGATCAAGGCGCTCTGCGTGGTGCCGATGGGCATGGAGGAGGGCACCGAGGCGGACGTGCCCGGATCGCAACTGGGCCTGGTGGTCGGCGAGCCGGCGGAGTTCCGGTTCCTGGCGTCGACGGTGCGCCGGGAGGACGCGATCGGCACGGTGCTCGACCGCTGGTCCCCGGACGAGCTGTCGGAACTGACTCCCCTGGTCACCTCGCTGGGGGAGCAGGCCGGGGAGGAGGGGGACGTGATCCCGGTTCGGCTCCACAGCATCGTGACCGAGGTCGGGACGCTCGAACTCTGGTGCGAGGGGACCAAGGACGCCGGGCGGTGGAAGCTGGAGTTCAACGTGAGGGAGCCGGCGGGAGCGTGAGGAACGCTTCCAAGGCCGGTGCGGCGGGAAGAGCCGCCGGGAGGGGGCGGTTCCCCGCTCGGGTCGGACCATCGGAGAGGGCGGGGCGGAACGACGATGGCACTGGAAGACCACTTGCTCACCGAGGCGCGCAACCCGGCCTCGGAGGCGATCGACACGCTCGACGCCTCGGGGATCGTTCGCCTGATGAACGACGAGGACGCGAAGGTCGTCGCGGCGGTCAGGGCCGAGGAGCGGGCGATCTCCCGGGCGATCGAGCTGGTGGCGGATCGATTCCGAGCCGGAGGAAGGCTGATCTACGCGGGAGCGGGGACCTCGGGGAGGCTGGGGGTGCTGGATGCCTCGGAATGCCCGCCGACGTTCAGCACGCCTCCGGAACTGGTGGTGGGGCTGATCGCGGGGGGGCCGACCGCGCTGACCCGGGCGGTCGAGGGGGCGGAAGACGACCCCGATCGGGGGGCGTCGGACCTGGACGGCCTTCGGCCGACATCCAGGGACGTGGTCGTGGGGATCGCCTCGTCGGGGAGGACCCCGTATGTGCTGGGCGTGGTCGACCGGGCGAGGGCGATCGGGGCCTCGACCGTCGGAATCGCCTGCAACCGGCCAAGCCTGCTGGGGGAGCGGGTGGATCTGGAGATCGCGCCGATCGTGGGGCCGGAGGTCATCGCGGGGTCGACCCGGCTGAAGTCGGGAACGGCCACCAAGATGATTCTGAACATGATCACGACCGGGGCCATGGTGCTCGTCGGCAAGACCTTCGGCAACCGGATGATCGACCTGCAGCCGACGAACCAGAAGCTTCGGCTGCGAACCCGTCGGATCCTCAGGGAGCTGGGGGGCGTGGACGATGACCGCGCCGTCGCCCTCTTGGAACGGACCGGCGGCCGGCTGAAGCCGGCGTTGGTGATGGCGATGTCTGGGGTGGAGGCCGAGGAGGCGGATCGCCTGCTGGCGGCGGCGGGAGGCCAGGTCCGAGGGGCGGTGGAGCTGGCCCTTCGGGGAGAGGGCCCATGAGCGGCCCGCTGGTGATCGGCGTCGACGGCGGAGGGACCTCGACCTCCTGCTGGCTGGCCGACGCGAGCGGCCGGATCCTGGGCCGAGGGGAGGCGGGGCCGTCGAACGCGAAGGCGATCGGGGAGGCCCAGGCTCGTCGGGCGCTGGGGAAGGCGATCGAGGCGGCGAGGGCCGAGGCGGGCCTCGGCCCGGGGCCGGTGGCGGTCGCTTGCCTCGGCCTGGCGGGCTTCGACCGGCCGGGGGACCGGGAGCTGCTGGCATCCTGGAACGCGGAGGAGGGCTGGGCCGATCGCCTGGTTCCGGCCAACGATGGCGAGTTGGTGCTGGCGGCCGGGACGCCGGACGGCTGGGGGATCGCGTTGATCTCGGGGACCGGCTCGATCGCTGTCGGGAAGGCCCCGGATGGGAGGTCGGCCCGAGCGGGGGGCTGGGGACCGTTGATCGGAGACGAGGGGAGCGCATACGCCGTGGCGCTGGCCGGGCTGAGGCTGGCGGCCCGGCGGTTCGACGGGAGATCGGAGCCCCTCGAGGACGACCCGCTGACCGGATCGCTCTGCGAGGCCCTGGGGGCGGAGTCCCCCCGGGAGATCGTCTCGAGGCTCTACGGCGAGGGCTGGGACCGGGCCCGGATCGCCGGCCTGTCGCGTCGGGTCGTCGAGGCGGCGGATCGGGACCCCGAGGTCGTCGATCGGATCCTCTTGCCGGCGGCCGAGGAGCTCTCGGCGGCGGTCGAGGCGGTGCGTCGGGCACTCGGCTGGGGAGAGAACGACCGGCCGCCGCTGGCGATGGCGGGGGGGTTCCTGCTGGCGTCGGACGTGATCGCGGCGGAGGTGGTCCGCATGCTGGGGGATCGCATCGGGGGGGTGTCCCGGGTGCCGGAGCCGGTGCTCGGGGCGGTCGTGCTGGCGAGGAGGGGGCTGGGATGATCGGGGACGCTCCCCGGGTGCGAACCGGATTGGACGTGATCGCCTCGGAGCGGTTCGCTCGGCTCGCCGGCCGGAAGGTCGGGTTGATCGCGAATCAGACGGCGGTGGACCATCGCCTCCGGCACGCGATCGACCTGCTGCACAACGCCCCGGGGGTCGAGCTGGTCCGCCTCTTCGGCCCGGAGCACGGGCTTCGGGGAGAGGCGCAAGACATGATCGGGGTCGGCTCGGGAGCGGACCGGAGGACCGGCCTGCCGATCGTCAGCCTGTACGGGGACGGGCCAGAGAGCCTGGTCCCCCGATCGGAAGACCTCGACGGCCTGGACCTGCTCGTCTTCGACGTGCAGGACGTGGGGGCCCGATACTACACCTTCGCCGCGACGATGCTCTACGCGATGGAGGCCGCGGCGGCGGTCGGCTGCGGGTTCCTGGTGCTGGACCGGCCCAATCCGATTGGCGGCCTGAAGGTGGAGGGGCCGACCGTCTCCGCCGGGTTCGAGAGCTTCGTGGGAGCCTTCCCGATGCCGATCCGGCACGGGATGACGGTCGGGGAACTGGCGCTGCTGTTCCGGGAGGAGCGGGGGCTGGACCTGGACCTCGAGGTGGTCCCCTGCTCGGGGTGGCATCGCGGCATGTTGTGGCCGGAGACGGGGTTGCACTGGATCCCGCCGTCGCCGAACATGCCGACGGCCGCCACGGCGATGGTCTACCCGGGCGCCTGCCTGATCGAGGGGACGAACCTCTCGGAGGGACGGGGGACGACCAGGCCGTTCGAGCAGTGGGGGGCCCCCTGGCTGGAGGAGGCGTCGTACCGGATGGCGGAGGAGCTGGGGGATCGCCCGGGGACGCTGCCGCGGCCCTTGGCGTTTTGTCCGGTGTTCCACAAGCACTCGGGGACGACGTGCTTTGGGGTGCAACCGCACGTGACCGACCCGTTGGCGTTCTCGGCGCTGGAGACGTATGTTCTGTTGCTGGCGATGGCCGTCCGGGCCGACCGGGAGCGGTTCTCCTGGAGGACGGAGCCCTACGAGTTCGTGTCGTCTCCGATCGCGATTGACCTGCTCTTCGGGTCGTCCCGGGAGCGGGAGGCGATCGAGGAGTTCGCGGCCTCGGGGGAACGCGACCTCGAGGGCTGGCTGCTGGCGATGTCTCGGGCTTGGGAGCCGGATACTCGGTCGTTCGAGGAGCGTCGGCGACCGTTCTTGAGGTATCCGGCAGCCCCCTGAGCGGTGGTTCGACCGGCTCGCCGAGGTGCCCGGGCGGCCCTTGGCGGTGAGGATGGTGTTTTTTTTCGCCGAGGGAGCGAGATCGCGGCGGGACCTCGTCCCATCGGGGGGACGGAAGCCGACCGAAGTTCCCGACCTTACCCACGCCCCAGGCCTCGATCCGGGTTGCTCGGGCTCCCCAATCCCGCCGATCGTCGCCGCCCTTCCTTCCCGGTTCCCGAAAGGCAGTCAAAGGATACGATGACGATGGAGACGATGGCACCGCCCGCGTCGAGGGCGACCCAGATCGCCTGGCCCCCCTTGCTCTGGATCGGTGCCCTGCACCTGGGAGCCCTGCTCGCGTTTTATCCAGGGTTCTTCTCGTGGACAGCCGTGGCCGTCTGCGTGCTGCTGCACTGGCTGTCGGGAGGGATCGGGATCTGCATGACGTACCACCGCTTGCTGACGCACCGCAGCTTCGCGGTGCGGCCCAAGTGGCTGGAGTACGTGTTGACGGCGATCGGCTGCACCGCCTCGGAAGGCGGGCCGATCCACTGGGTGGCCGATCACCGCAGGCACCACGCCCACTCCGACGACGAGGCGGACGTCCACAGTCCGCTGCACGGCGGGTTCGCCTGGGCGCATATGTTCTGGTGGATGACGCCGGATATCACCTCGGAGCACACGCCGGCCTATCACGCTCGATGGGCGCCGGACTTGGTGAAGGATCCGGTGCACGTCTGGTTCGACCGCTGGCACATCCTCTTTCCGCTGGCCTCGGCGGCGATTCTGTATGCGATCGGAGGGATGCCGTTCCTGGTGTGGGGGTTCTTCGTGCGGTCGGTCCTGGTGCTGCACACGACCTGGCTGGTGAACTCGGCCACTCACGTGTGGGGCTACCGATCGCACGAGACGAGGGACTCGTCGACCAACCTCTGGTGGGTCGCGCTGCTGACCTACGGCGAGGGGTGGCACAACAATCACCACGCCTTCCAGACCTCGGCCCGGCACGGGCTGCGGTGGTGGGAGGTCGACCTGACCTACGTGGCGATCAAGCTGATGTCGTGGGTCGGGATGGCGCACTCGATCAAGCTGCCGAAGCTCCGGGCGGCTGGGTCGGCGAAGGGGACCGATCGGGAGCAGGTGGCCCGGGTGGCTCGGAAGCGGAGGAGGCGCAAGCCGAAGCCGGCGCTGGGCGCGGCGAAGTGAGCCCTTGGCCCGACGAGGTCGACGATCGGCGCTCGGGCGATCGGCTCGGGTCGAATCCTCTTGCATCGGGATCCGGCCCGAGGGGATGATAGCCCCCACACGGCGGCTCTAGCTCAACGGCAGAGCAGGGGACTCATCAATGCACGAAGGTGGCGCCGGGGGGCGACCCTCGGTCGCGAACCGGGTGAATTGCGGGGAACCTAAACCGGGCCGGGGGGAGCGATCCCTGGCGGCCCGGCATGGCAATCCGCAGCCAAGCCTGGTCGGGCATCGGTGGCCAGGACGGTTCAGAGACTAGCGGGGTGAGTCCCAACAATAATCCCCGCCTCGAGCGCCCGGCCTCCCCCCGGGGCATCAATCAGTCCCGTCGGGGGAGGATGAGATAGTCCGAGCCCCGCGGAAACGCGGGGGCCCTCGAATCCCTTGGTTGCAGGTTCGAATCCTGCGAGCCGCACTCGCGACGAGTCGAGACGACACGTCTCGATCCGATCTGAGCCGGGCCCCGGACCCGGTCATCCCCCGGCTTCTCCGCCCCCTCGGCATGATGACCGGCTATCCCCTCGCCGATCCCCCCCCCGACATCGATTCCTTCCCGGTGGACCGAGCCGAGGCGGCCCGGGGGCGTCCTCCCGGTCCTGCTCGGACGCGGTGGTATCAGCTCGTCGCGCTGGCGGTGATGCTGGGCGGGCACGGCATGCTTTGCGTGGCGATGCTCGGGGGCTGGTCGCAGATCATCAGCACCTGGCCGGTGCCGATGCACGACCACCCGATGCACTTCCACAACGCCATCGTGACGCGGTCGTTCCTCAACCAGAACGGCACGACGGCGGGATACGACCCGTACTTCATGTCGGGCTACGCCAAGAGCGTCGTCTCGGACCCGTCCGGGACGCTGATCGAGGTGTGGGTCGCCCTCTTCGGCGGGGACAACCCGGCCCGGGCCTACAAGCTCTTGCTGCTGCTGGCGATGGCGATGGCCCCGGTCCTGGTGGCGCTGGCGATCCTCCGATGGGGGGGGAACGGGGACGCGGCCTGCTTCGGGACGGGGCTGTTCCTCGTCTATCTGTGGACGGACTTCCCCCTGTCCTACGCCGGCCTGGGGATGATCTCGTTCTTCCTGGTGGTGCCGCTCGGGGTGCTGGTCCTCTCCCTGGTGGAACGATACCTGGCTCGGGGGGGCCTCCTGCGCTGGCTGCTCGGCGTGACCGGCGGCTGCCTGCTGCTGCTGGTCCACCCGCTTTGCGTCCTGACGGTGGCCCCGGCGATCCTGGCGAGTACTGCGTGGATGATCCGGGCTCGGAACCGGATGGACCCGAAGCCGGGGTGGTCGAGGCACCTCGGCCTGTGGCTGATGCCTCCGATCGTGCTGGCCGCCAACGCCTTCTGGTGGCTTCCGGCGGTGTCGCTGAGGGAAACGAGGGATCCGAGGGGGCTGGGGTTCTACCACACGGAGCCGGTCTGGCAGCGGCTCGGGCAGATTCTGGGGCTCGTCGAGCCGGTGCAGGGCCCGATCCAGGCGGTCTTGCTGGCCGGGGCGGCGGTGGGGCTGGCGGCGATGGGGGGGAAGCGGCGGTCGTCGGCCGTCGCGCTGGGAGTGTTCGTGGGCGCGGCGTTCTTCTGGGGATATCTGGCCGGGGCGTTCCGGCAGTTCGACCCGATGGAGCCGGGGCGGAACACGTTCGCGCTTTATACCGGGGCGGCGGTGGCGGCGGGGATCGGCTGGTCGTCGGTTCGAGCCCGATTGCGGTCGTCGCCCGGGAGGTTGGACCGCTGGGCGGCGGTCGGCCTGATGCTGGTGGGGATCCGGCTGTTCGCGCCGGCGATGCTGGGGGGAATCAGCGCCCGGGTCGGCCGGGACGCGGTCCCCAGGGTGCGCTGGGAGGTCGGCGAGCCTCCCCAAGTGCGGTTCTGGTCGCCGACGGGGACGCCTCCCGAGCTGGCGAGCACTCCGAGGGAAGACCAGCGCTGGATTGTCGACCAGGTGAAGGAGCACTTCGGGCCGGGGGACCGCATCTTCTACGAGGAGGGCGGAAGGGCGACCGAAGGGCTGGTCGATCCGTTCGGAGGGAGACGGTTCGGGGGACTGCTGCCGACCCTGGCGGGGGTGGAGGTCGTGGGGGGGCCGTTCCTGCACGTTCCCGTGCGGGAGAATCACACCCAGTTCGGCATGGGGCGCCTCTGCGGGGAGGAGCGCTGGGGGCGGGAGGAGTTCGAGCGGTACGCCCGGCTCTACGGGCCGGAGGGGATCGTCTGCTGGTCACCGTTGGCGAGGCAGGTGGTCCGGGAGAACCCGGATCGGTTCGAGATCCTCGTCGAGCGGGGGCCGATGATCATCGCGAAGGTCCTGGGGTTCGAGGGGGACGCGATCCGGGGGGACGCGGAGGTGGAGGCGACGGCCGGCCGGCTGGAGGTGCGGCCGATCGCCGCTGACGTTGACGGGATGATCGTGCTGCGGTATCACTCGGTGCCGGGGCTTCGGAGCGATCCTCCGGGGCTCTTGCGGGCGGTCGAGGAACCCGGCGACCCGGTCCCGTTCATCGGCCTGGCCTCCCCGGAGGGGCCGGTGACGATCGAGTGGGACGCCACGCCCTGAGCGCGGGTCGGGGACTCCCGGGACGCCTCGACTCAGGCCGGGACGGACTGATCCGCCGACCGAGCCCCAGGCCATCTCCAAGGAAGGAGTCTGCCGTGCCGCCCGCGCCACCGTCGGGGGCCCCGAGCCTCGACACCGACCGCCAGAGCCGACGGGCCGTCTGGATCGCGCTGGCCGTGGTGATCCTCTGCGCCGCGGGGGTCTACTCCCTGAAGGCGGCCGAGGAGCGCAGCGCGATCATCCGATGGCTGCACCAGGTGGAAGAGCTGCAGCAGGGGGTGAACATCTGGGACAAGTACATGTTCCCGAACCCCCCGATCTTCCCGCTGACGCTCTATCCGCTGACGGCGATGCCCCCGCTGGCGGCGTCCTTGGTGTGGTATTTCCTCAAGGCGGGGCTGACGGTCCTCTCGGTCATCTTCTGCTTCCGGATGGCCCGGGGACCGGGGGACCAGCGTCCCGTGCCGGCCTGGGCGCAGTTCCTGGTGATCCTGCTGAGCTTCCGGCCAATCCTCAGCGACCTGCACCACGGCAACAACAACCTGATCATCCTCTTCCTGATCGTCGGCGCCCTGTACGCCTGGCGTCGGGGATACGACGTGCTGGCGGGGCTCTCGCTGGGGCTGGCCATCGCGTACAAGGTGACGCCGGCGCTGTTCGTGCCGTACTTCCTGTACAAGCGGTCGTACCGGACGGCCGGGGCGAGCCTGCTGGGGCTGGGGCTGTTCCTCCTGGTCGTGCCGAGCCTCGTGCTGGGACCCGAGTTCAACGGCGAATGCCTGCACATGTGGTGGCACCGCATGTTGCGTCCGTTCGTGGTCGAGCACGAGGTCGGAGAGCTGGAGATCAACCAGTCGATGGCCGGGGTCCTGATGCGCTACTTCACCGAGCAGCGCACGGGAGAAGGACGGTACATGACCATGTTCTCCGGCCTGCACTTCTACGCGATGAATCCGGACGTGGTGGTGTACGCGATCAAGGCGCTGGCCGTGGGGATGGTCGGGCTGCTCGCGCTGCTCTGCCGGACGAACGCGAAGCGTCGGGACGACCCAAGGCTGCTCGGGGAGTTCAGCCTGGTCGTGCTGACGATGCTGATCGTCTCGGAGCGAAGCTGGAAGCACCACTACGTGACGGTCCTCCTGCCCTACACGTTCCTGATCTTCCGGCTCTGGGCGTATCCGGTGGGGCCGAAACTCCGCAACGCGCTGGCGGCCTGCGTGGGCCTCTCGGCGCTGCTGATGCTGACCACCTCGAGCGAGGTTGGCGGCCTGTTCCGAGACGGCACCGGGCACAAGCTGGCGCTGTACTACGGGATGTTCTTCTGGTCGGGGGTCGCCCTCTACGTGGCGACCGCGCTGGTGGTGTGGCGGGAGCGCTCGTCCCCTCCGGTCGGGGAGGCCAACGACCGGCCGGGAAGCCCGCCGACTCCCCACCTGGCGATGGGGACCACCCGGACGATGAGCACGCCCTCTCCCTGAGCCGAGCGCCGGGCACCAGACCGCTCAAATGGCCGGCCCCGGAGACAAATCGCCCCCTGAATCGGAGGGGGTGGTTTGACTCCGGGGCCGGTTTCGCTATGATGTCCTTGCGGCGTGGAGCAGCGGTTAGCTCGCCAGGCTCATAACCTGGAGGTCGCAGGTTCGATTCCTGCCGCCGCAATTTTCAACTCGCTTGGCAGTTCCCATTCTGCCAGCCCTCGTCCCCTGCGACCGAACCGATTCGGATGTCAAGGACCCCGGTAATTCCGGGGTCCTTCGCGTTTGCGCTTTCTCCCCTCGGCCCGAGCCAGGCCGGGTGAGGAACCGCCTGACCCCGGGGCCCCGGGCATTCGGAGATTGGGATCGATTCGGGTTGCATCCTCCCGGCATCCTGATAACATCGTCTTCGCGCCGTGGAGCAGCGGTTAGCTCGCCAGGCTCATAACCTGGAGGTCGTAGGTTCGATTCCTACCGGCGCAACTCTCGATCCCATCGCAACCCCGCCGAGGCCATCGGTCGATCGACCGGCCTCGGCGTTTCTGTTTGCCGAGCAGGGGGCGGCCCCGGAGGAGTGTCGCGGCGGGACCCGTCGCGACGAGGCCGGGATGGGATCGCCCCGGGCTCGGGCCCCGACGGGAGTCGGGAGGGAGGCGATCGATGCGGGCGGCGATCTCCGGGTGGGCCCTGGCGTGGCTGCTGGTCGTCGGGGCGGAGGCGGAGGCGGCGGGGCCGAGCCAGGCCGGGAGGCTCTCGGCCCGATGGCTGGGGCAGGTGGGGACCGACCGAGTCGGCCGGGCGATGGTCCCGGGCCCGAACGGCGTGCAGGACATGGTGATCGAGCTGCGCGGTCTGCCGGCGAGCTCGGAGATCGTGCGAGCGGTCGTGCGGGGGTATGGCGGGGATATCTGGGGCTACCGGGATCCGGGAGGCCACTGGGCCGCGGAGCTGGAGCGGGAGACGGGCTCGGATCGCGCCCGGTTGCTGCTGGAGCCGCTGCACGAGGAGTCGGGGAGAGCGTTCCGGGTCGAGGTCGAGCTTCCCGGCGGCCGACTGCTGGAAACGACGGTGCGGGGGGGGACCGCGGACCCGATGGTCCGGATGCCCGAGGTGCAACTGGCGGCCCGATGGTTCGGTCCCGACGGGTCGGATCGCACCAGCCCGGGGCCGAGCGTGGGCCCGGACGGCTTCCAGGACGTTCGGATCGACCTGGCTCGGCTGGACCCGGGGCCAAACGTCAACGAGGTGACGATCCGGGTCGAGGGGGGACCGTCCTGGGCGTTCGGGCCGAACCCGGAGGGATTCGGCGACGCGAGCTTCGTCCGATCGGCGGAGGACCGCTCCCGGGCGATGCTCTTCCTGAGCCCGGAGGAGGGGATCCAGGGGCGCCGGGTTCGGATCGACCTGGCGTATGACAACAACACAAAAGACCGGACGGTGATCGAGGCGGGGCCCTCGCCGACCGGGACGCCGGTGGCCGGTCGGACGCTGCCGAGGGTCGCCGAGGAGCAGGCCCGGGTACGCTGGCTCGGGCCGGACCGGGGAGGTTCGGGGGCGGTGGGGATCGGGGTCGAGCGCCGATCGGCCGGGAAGCCGAGGGCGGTCGTCCTGAGCGACGGCGTGGCGGGGTGCTGGGTCTTCGAGCGACCGGCGGGCCCGAGGGATCGACCGATCCCGTATGTCGGGGAGTCTCGACGGCGGCTGGACGTCGCCGAGGGGAGGGGACCGGGGACGCTGCTGCTCAGCTTCGAGCCGTACCGGAACCTGGACGGGGAGGAGATGACCCTCCGGTTCATCGAGGAGGACGGCCGGTCCTCCGTCGTCCGCTTCGAGGGGGGAGCGAGCGACCCGATCCGGAGGTATGAGGAGCCTCCCGCCCGCAAGGTCAGGGTCGAGCCGGGGGACGACCTGGCGAGGATCGCCGCGCAAGGGGGGACGATCACGGTCGGCAAGGGAGTGTACCGCCTCGATCGGCCGCTCGATCTGAACGAGCCGACGCATCTGATCGCCGAGCCGGGGGCGGAGCTGCGCTTCCGGCAGGACGACGGCGACGAGCCGTGGGGAGAGGCGGTCGCGATCCGAGGGAAGGGGAGAACGAGGATCGAGGGCCTGACGATCCGGTTCGATGGCCCGGTGCGATGGCACCAGGGAGCGGCCTGGGGAGGGGCGGTGGTCGGCGTCTCGAACCTGGGGAAGCGTCCCGGAGGGCCGGTCCACCTGGAGATGATCGGACTGGACG
This sequence comes from Tautonia sociabilis, assembly GCF_003977685.1. Classification (GTDB taxonomy): domain Bacteria; phylum Planctomycetota; class Planctomycetia; order Isosphaerales; family Isosphaeraceae; genus Tautonia; species Tautonia sociabilis. Next base: position 26,598 of record NZ_RYZH01000010.1, read on the forward strand.
TGGAGGCTCCTCCGGCCTCGTCGGAGTGGGAGGAGGCGCCGAACTGCCTGAGGCTCGTCGACTCGGATTCGGGGGTCGTTCAGGGATGCTCGCTCAAGGGGGGCTCGATCGTCCTGTTCAACGGCCCCTGGCGGATCGAGGGGAACACCCACCGGGGGACACGGCCGGGGACGTTCTCGGGGGCGTTCCTGTCGGGGAGGCTGACCCGGGACATCGCGATCGTTGACAACGAACTGAAGCCGGAGCCGAATTCGGGCAAGCTCTACCGATTCCTGGTGCTGGCGGATCGGGGAGTGAACGTCTCGGTGCGGGGGAACCGGGTGATCGGCGTCGGCGCCCGGGACGACGACGATCGTCCGCACCCGAACGCGCCCGAGGTGCTGCTCACGGAGTCGTACCTCGTGCGGTTCGAGGGGAGGCACTCGGGGATCTCGGACGACGGGCGGATCCTGGCGATCCCGGAGCCTCAGGGAGAGCACCCGGCGGTGGGAGAGGTCGTGGCGGTGCTCTCCGGACCGGAGGCGGGGCGATGGGCGGTGATCGACCAGGTGCTCGACCGGAACGTCGTGCTGCTGGACCGCCCGCTGCCAAAGGGGGACTACGACGTGGCGATCACACCGGGATTCCTCGGAACGACGATCGAAGAGAACACGATCGACTGCCGGGGGAGCACGCAGGCCCACCCGATCGTGCTGACGGGGAACCACTACGGAACCCGAGTGGCGGCGAACACCCTGCTCGGCGGCGCGAATGCCTTCCGGATCTCGGGTTACGTGTGCTCCCAGCCGATCCACTACGCCTGGACCCACACCCCTCAGTTCGGCTTCGTGATCGAGCGGAACACGATCGAGGACTCGAGCGGGGGCGGCCTGATCGCGGTCCATCACGGCCCCAGGATGAAGACGAACCGGGGTCGGGTCTATCTCTCGGGGTCGGTTTTGGATAATACCTTCCGGTGGACCGAGGACGGCCCGGCCAATGCCGGGCGGGAGCCGGTGGCGCTGACGGTCGGGATGGCCCCCTCGCTCGACGCGGGGGAGCTGGTCCTGACGACCGGGAGCAACGAGGCCCTCGATGCCCGAGGGCGGCCGCTCCGGGATCCGATGCGGATCGTCGTCGGCACGGTGAACGGGAAACCGTACGGCCCCCCGCGCGAGTGATCCTCGGCCCGAAGCCACCCGGCGCCGACCGGTTCGAGTGAGTGATCCCCCCGAGTCGAGGCATCGTGCGATGACCCGAGCGACCCTGCTGCTGCTGGCCCCGCTTGCCTTCTGCCTGAGCGCGAAGGGGGACGGGCTGGAGATCCGGGAGATTTTCCCCCCCGAGGCGAAGCATAACCACGCCTCCTGCCTGGTGGAGTGCCCGGACGGAAGCCTGCTGATCGCTTGGTATCGAGGATCAGGCGAGCGGAAGGCGGACGATGTTCAGATCTTCGGCGCGAGGCTTCCGGAAGGGGCCGACTGCTGGGGACCTCGCTTCCTCCTGGCCGACACGCCGGGGTACCCGGACTGCAACCCGGCGCTGTTCGTCCCGCCGGACGGCTCGCTCTGGCTGTTCTACCCGACGATCCTCGACCACCGCTGGGAGGGAGCGCTGCTGAAGTACCGGGTGGCCAAGCGGAGCGCGGGGGAGGGGGCCCCGGATTGGGACCGCGACGGCGTGCTGCACGTGACCCCCGAACGGTTCGCGGAGGCGTATCGGGAGGCGGCGTCGGAGGCGGAGCAGCGCCTCCGGGAGGCGAATCCGGAGCTGGTCGCTCTGATGGCCGAGCGGTCGGAGGACGAACTGTACCAGCGGCTCGGCTGGATGCCGAGAGTGCGGCCGATCGTCTTGCCGACCGGCCGGTGGCTCCTGCCGCTCTACTCGGACACGTTCTCGGCCTCCATCGTCGCCCTGAGCGACGACCGAGGGGAGAGCTGGCGGTGCGGCGCGCCGATGATCGGCTTTGGGAACATCCAGCCCAGCCTGGTCCGCCGGGACGACGGGACGATCGTCGCCTTCATGAGGGACAACGGGCCGGGGAAGGCGATCTGCGTCAGCTCGTCGAGCGATGACGGGGAGTCGTGGTCCCCGGTGACGCGATCGATCCTGCCGAACCCGGGGGCGGGGGTCGACGCGATCCGGCTGCGGAGCGGACGCTGGGCGCTGGCCTACAACGACCTGACCGACGGCCGGTATTCGCTGGCGGTCGCCCTGTCGGACGACGAGGGAACGACGTGGCCCGTCGTGAGGCGGATCGCGTTCGATCCGGAGCAAACACAATCCTTCCACTATCCGTCGATCCTCCAGACTCGGGACGGCGCCATCCACGTCTCCTTCACGCACGGGGGAAGACCGGAGGGGTCGACGATCTCGCATGCGAGGATGACCGAGGAGTGGCTCCGTCTCGGCGAAGAAGAGCGGCCGGCGCCCTGATCCTCGCCGAGGCCGACCCAGGCGCTCTCCCGATTCCCGCACCCTCCCGAACCCCGACGCCTCCGGAGCCGAGACCCCGTGGATGACGCCGCAGAGCCGAGCCGTCGCGGCCTTGGATACGAGTGGGCCTCGAAGGGGGACGTCAACGCCTTCTTCGGGCTGATGCTGGACAACGTCAGCGGGCTGATCATCACGACCTCGCTGCTGGTCAACGCCTTCGAGTTCCCGGCGTCGTTCGTCCTCCGGAACATGATTCCGGGGACGGCGCTGGGCGTGCTGGTGGGGGACCTGATCTTCTCGGTGATGGCCTTCCGGCTCTCCTCGAAGTCGGGGAAGCCGCACGTGACGGCGATGCCGCTGGGCCTGGACACGCCGAGCATCTTCGGCACGGCGTTGCTGATCGTCGGTCCCGCGTTCGTGGCGGCGAAGGGCGGGGGGATGGAGGAGCTGGAGGCGGCCCGGCATGCGTGGTACATCGGGATCGGGATGCTGCTGGCGTCGGGGGTCTTCAAGGTCCTCTGCGCGCCAGCCAGCGGGTGGATCCGGCGGGTGGTGCCCCGGGCGGGGCTGCTGGGGTCGCTGGCGGCGATCGCGCTGGTGGTGATCAGCTTCCTGCCGCTGACGATCACGGTGTCGGACCCCGTCCCCGGGCTGGTGGCGCTGGCGGTGATCCTCGCGACGCTGACGGCCCGATGGAGGCTGCCGTGGGGAATGCCGGGGGCGCTGGGGGCGGTGCTGGTGGGATCGGCCGTGTATTACGGGCTGTTGCTGGTCGATCGGTTGCTCGGCGGGCCGGGAGCGGGCGGGGAGACCCTGCCCGTGGTGGCGGCGGCCGGCTTGCCGATGCCGATGGGGGACTGGTTCGACTGGATGCAGGGGAACTGGCCAGACGCGCTGAACTATCTGCCGATCGCGCTGCCCCTGGCGCTGGCGACGGTGGTGGGGGGCATCGACTGCACCGAGAGCGCCGCCGCGGCCGGGGACGACTACCCGACGGGGCAGATCATCTTCGCGGAAGGCCTGGCCACGCTGGCGGCCGGGGTGTTCGGGGGGGTGATCCAGACAACGCCTTACATCGGGCACCCGGCGTACAAGGCGATGGGGGGCCGGGCGGCGTACACGCTGGCGACCGCCGTGTTCATCGGCGCGGCGGGGATGCTGGGCTTCTTCGTCTGGATCTTCCGACTGCTGCCCGAGGTGGTGGTCTACCCGATTCTGGTGTTCATCGCGCTGGAGATCACCGCGCAATCGTTCCTGGCGACGCCGAGGAAGCACTATCCGGCCCTGGCCCTGGCGGTGGTCCCGGCATTGGCGTACCTGATCAACCTCTCGATCAAGCCCGTGCTGGCCGACCCGGCCCTGCTGGAGGCGGGAATCGGCTTCGAAGACCTTGCCGAAGGGACGAGGCGGTCGCTGGAAACGGTGACGATGCTGGCCGGCGGGTTCATTCTGACAAGCCTGCTGTGGGCGACGGCGCTGGCCCGGCTGATCGACGGGAGGTTCCGGTCGTCGGCGATGACGTTTCTGCTGGCCGGGGCGCTGGCGCTGTTCGGGGTGATCCACTCGCCGCTGCCGTCGGAGCGGCTGATGCTGCCGACCACGGCGGTGGCCCAGATGAAAACGGAGGGGAGATTCGGAGCGTCCCGGCTTCAGACGCCGTTCCACTGGGCGATCTCGTATGCCGGGATGGCGGGGATCCTGCTGGCGATCGGGCGATTCGGCCGGCCGCCGGGGCCGGAGGACCACGAGGAATAAGGATCCCCCGAGGGGATGGGAGGGCGTCGCGGTCGCGATTCAGCGGAGGATCCCTCGCCCCGGGGGCGGAATTGCGTCACAATAGGCGAGGATTGCCCCCCAAGGAGCCCCTCCGCCCGGCCCGAGCGGGCCGGGAGGGGGCCGACGTGGGCCCGGGGCGGTCGCCGGGCGGGCAGGAGAGTCAGGACGGCCGATGTGACGATGTATAAAGGGATCGCGGTCAGTCCCGGCGTCGTCGTCGGGGTGGCGTACTGCCTGGACGGGCCGCTGGGCCAGTCTGAGGTGCGGAAGCTGCCCGACGAGGCCGCCATTCCCGAGGAGCTGGAACGCTTCGATCGGGCGCTGAGGCTGGCCGCCGAGGATCTGGACCTGATCGTCGCCAAGGTCGCGGTGCAGATCGGCGGCGAGGAGTCGGACATCTTCCGCTCGCACCTGCAGATTCTCCGGGACCCCTCGCTGCTGGCGAAGGTGCACGAGGGGATCAAGGGGGCCCGGCTGACGGCCCCCTCGGCGTTGCAGGCGGTGCTCAAAGAGTACGCCTCGGTGTTCGCCCGAAGCGGGCAGGAGCTGTTCCAGGAGCGCATGGCGGACCTGCGCGACGTGTTCGCCCGCATCACCGCCCACCTGGACGCCTCTCCGGCGGTCGACCCCGCCCTGGCCGGCCTGGGGAGCGACGAGCCGATCGTGCTGGTGACCCACGAGATCCTCCCCAGCCAGGCGATCAGCCTGGGGGAGATGCCGATCGCGGGGATCGTCACCGAGGTCGGCGGCGGAACGAGCCACGCGGCCATCCTCTCCCGAAGCCGGGGGATCCCGGCCGTCTCCGGCGCCGCCGGGATCATCGGCCAGGCGCGCACCGGCGACCAGATCGTCATCGACGGCCGGGACGGGATCGTCGTCCTCCGGCCGGACGCCGAGATGCTGGTCGCCTACCGCAAGATGCAGCGCGACTTCTTCGAGCTGAAGGATCGGCTGGTCATCAACCGGGACCAGCCGGCGTGCCTGTCCGACGGCACGCTTGTCGAGCTGCTGGCGAACGTGAACACAGTGGCCGACGCGGCGACGGCCTCCGGAGTCGGCGCCTCGGGGGTGGGGCTGTATCGGACCGAGTACCTGTTCCTGACCCATCCGGACGTGCCGGACGAGGAGGAGCAGTACGAGAACTACCGGAAGGTCGTCGAGGCCGCCCCGGATCGCACGGCGACGATCCGGACCCTGGACCTCGGCGGAGACAAGACCGTCCCCTACCTCGGCCGGCAGCACGAGGCCAACCCGTTCATGGGCTGGCGGTCGATCCGCCTGTCGTTCGAGCACCCGAAGTTCTTCGAGGTGCAGATCCGGGCCATCCTCCGCGCCGCCCGGCACGGGAAGGTGAGCATCCTTTTCCCGATGATCACCACGCTGGAGGAGTTGCGGCACGTCAACCGGCTGGTTGACGAGGCACGTCGGAACCTCAAGCGCGCGGGGATCCCCTACGGCGAGGACGTGAAGACCGGCGTGATGATCGAGGTCCCGGCGGCGGCCCTGTGCATCGAGGCGCTGCTGCAGGAGACGGACTTCATCTCCATCGGGTCGAACGACCTGATCCAGTACCTCGTGGCCGCCGACCGGGACAACCCGAAGGTGGCTCACCTATGCGACCCGCTCAGCCCGGCGGTGCTGCGAATGCTCCGCATGGTCTTCGACGCATGCCGGAGAACCGGCACTCCGGTGACGCTCTGCGGCGAGATGGCCGGGCAGCCCAGGTCGGTGCTCGTCCTACTCGGCCTGGGGCTGAGGCGGTTCAGCATGAGCCCGGCGTTCGTGCCGACGATCAAGACGCTGCTGTCGTCCGTCTCCACCCCGCAGGCCGAACGGTTCACCCACCAGGTGCTCCAACTGAAGACCCGAGACGAGATCCGACGCTATCTCACCGAACGCCTTCACGAGATCTCGAAGGACCTGGAGCTGTTCGACTTCACCTGAGCGGCTCCCGATCCCCCCGGGTTTGCCTCCCCCCGCCCGGCCCGATAGGATTGGGTCCTGTCGGCCTCGAGCCACCCCCCGGAAGGCTCCCAGATGCGAGCGTCTGGATCCCCGCACGGGTTGATCCGACGACGGTTCGCGGCTCCGCCGGGGGGAGGGTCGGCCCGACGGGATCGGAGACGAGCGTCCCGGCCCGATCCCGCCCCTTGATCGCCGCACGGTATCCCTCCGATGGCCAAGCGTCCGAGCGTCAGTGAGATCATCGCCCAGGTGAGGGCGTCCGCCCCGGCCCCCTCGGGGGAGGAGGCGAACCGCGACGACGAGCCCTCCCCGCCCCCTCCCCGGGACGATGCTTCGGCGCTCGAGGAGGCCGTCGCGTCTCCCCCCAGCGCTTCAACCACCTCCGGGGAACCGCCCTCCTCGAACCGGCCGTTGTCGCTCCGAGAGAAGCTCGCCGCGGCCAGGAACCGGCCGGCGGAGGGCACCCCGGCGCCGGCCCAGTCGGAGGGGGACGCTCTCGAATCGAACGAGTCAGGGGGGCAGGTCGCCGAGGCCCCTCCGAGCGATCGGTCTCGAACCCTGACGGAGTCGTCGGCAATCGCCCAGGACCTCCCCGAGTCCGAGGGCTCGGGAGCTGGGAAGACCGCCGCTGCCGGGGAGGGAGCGGCGCGATCGGCCGGCACGCCGGGGCAGGTCGCCGAGGCCCCTCCGTCGGATCGACCGCTCTCGATCAAGGAGAAGCTCGCCGCGGCCCGGGGTCGCCCCGCCGGGGAGCCTCGATCGGGGGCCGAGCGCGAGAACGTGCCGGCGGCCACGACCCCTCGGGACACGCCGGAGAAGCCTCCCGCCGCCGGGGAGGCCAAGGAGCCGGCAGGCCGTCCGCTGTCGATCAAGGAGAAGCTCGCCGCGGCCCGGGGGAACGCGGCGAGGGCGGCGTCGGCACCCGCGGAGCGGCCGGCGGCCCTCCCGTCGGCGCCGAGGACTCGGAAGCCGTTGGGGGAATTGTCGGATCCGGTCGACCTGGCGGCGGCGCTTCGGGAAGCGGCGGAGACGATCGGGTCGGGCTCGGGAACGGACCGGAAGGGGAACGAGCCGGGACCGGAGGTTTCTCCGAAGGGGGATCGGAGGCCAAGGCTCGAGAGGAAGGTGGTGCTGGGCGGAGCGCTGGCCGCGATTGTCGTCCTGCTGGCGATCGGGGGGATCGTCGCAACGGCGATCATCGGCCGATCGGAGGGCCGAGACTTCGGGGCCATCGTGGTGGGAACGGCGGAGGAGTTCCCGCCGGAGTCGGTCGACGAGTCGTTCGCGGACGACTGGGGATTCTGGGTCGTGCGATCGGCGTCGTATGACGGGATCGAAGCGATCGTCGCACTCGGCCCCGGAGCGATGCCGGCCGATTGCCGGCCAGCCTGGGAGCCCGGGGAACGGCGGTTCGTCTCGCCTTGCGACGGTAGCCGTTACGGCATCTCGGGGAGAGCGGAGGGAGGGCCGGCGGGTCGATCGCTGGTGCGATTCGGGATCGAGCGGGACCAGGGGGGAATGATCCGGGTCGATCCGGCCCGGATCTATCGGGAGGAACTTGGCCAGTGGGCGGACCCGGGGAGCTTCGTCCGGCCCTGATCGCGCCGGTTGGGCAGGCGAATGATCGACGCGAGGTGGCGTCCCGGGAGCTTGCGCCTGCCGTTCTCTTCTGCTAGGATGAAGCGACGGCTCCCGCCGAGGAGTCCGCATCGAAGCCCCCGACCGCGAGGACGACCCCTCATGCGAATCGCCAGTACGACAATGCTCCGGCTCACAACCCTTGGGCTCCTGATCGCGATGGCCGCTCCGGCGTCGGCCCAGGCCCAGTCCTACGGCACGATCAAGGGCAAGGTGGTCTGGGGAGGCGCCCAGGTCCCGGAGCTGCCCCCGAAGGTCAAGCAAGGGGAGAACGTCAAGGACGCCCAGGTCTGCGCCGCCGAGCCAATCCCCGACGAGAGCCTGGTGATCGACCCGCGGAGCAAGGGCGTGAAGTATTGCCTGGTCTATCTCGTCCGCCCCAAGGGGAGCAACCCGGAGCTGGTCAACACGCTCGTCGAGGAGCACCCCCAGGTGGTGATCGACCAGCAGGGCTGCAAGTTCGTGCCGCACCTGGTGGCGCTGCACGAGAAGCAGCAGGCCCTGTTCAAGTCCAGCGACCCGGTCGCCCACAACGTGCGGCTTCAGGGCTTCTCCAACTCCCTGAACTTCATGCTGCCGGCCAACGGCGAGCTGCCCCGGCCGCTGTCGTCGGAGCGTCGTCCGATGCCGATGGCCTGCGATATTCACCCCTGGATGCAGGGGTACATCATGGTCTTCGACCACCCGTTCTTCGCCGTGACCGACGAGGAAGGGAACTTCGAGATCCCGGGCGTGCCGGCCGGCGAGCAGAACGTGGTGATCTGGCACGAGAAGGTCGGATACGTCACCCCCGGCCTGGCCCGGGGCCAGGCGGTCGAGGTCCAGGCCGGCAAGGAGACGTCGCTCGGCGAGGTGACGCTCGACCCGAGCAAGGTCCGCTGACCAGAACCTCCGCCCGACCGGACGCCCGGCCGACGGAACGGCCTCCCCGGGCCGATCGAAGCGGATCGGCCCGGGGGAGCGGGCCTGGAACCGGCCGAGGGCTGCCCAACGGGGGGGCGGCTGTGCCGAAATGTCGGGCGTTCATCGGGAAAGGTGGGCTTGCCGTGAAGAGACTAACGCCCATATCCTAGATGAAGGGATGCGGCACGTGACTTGCGTTCTCAACAGCGTCGGTCGCAGGTCGCGAACCCCACCTTGAGATCCGAATGGCCCACGGTCAGGGCCCGAGGTCCGGCTTGGCACGAGGGGTCGAGCTCGATCACGATCGGCCCGGGACCGGGCGCATCCCGAGGTCGGATCGGCCCGAGTCGCCCCCCCGGTCGCGACGTCGACCATCGCGTCGAGCGGCCGGCAGATCATGGAAGGAGCGCCGATGACCTTGCCTCCGCCTGCCTGCGGCGCGAGTCGGCCCTTGGCCGGGATCCGGGTCGCGCTGGTCCTGCTCGGGCTCGGCCCGCTGGCGATCGGCGCGGCCGCCGCGCCGGGGCCGCCGACCCCGCAACGCCCTCCCTCCTCGATCCACCCCGAAACCAGCAGCGCGGCCGAGGCCCTGCTGAAGACCGCGTCGTCCCACGTCCGGCAGGGGCAGTGGGATTCGGCGGTCGAGTTGTTCCAGCGAGCGATCGCGCAGTTCCCCGAGGTACTGACGGCGATCGGCCCCGTCGAGGGGAGAGAGGTGGGTCCGGCCCCCGGGGACGGGGACGGGTTCGAGGTCTATGTCAACGTGAGTGAGTACGCCCAGCGCCGGCTGGCGACGCTGCCGCCGGAGGCACTGGCCCGGTACCGGAACCGGGTGGATGCGGAAGCCCGCGTCCTGCTCGACCGGGGCCGAGACCTGCTCGACCCGGAGCCGCTGCGGCAGGTGGTCCAGTCGTACTTCTGCAGCTCCTGGGGAGACGACGCGGCCGAATTGCTCGCCGACCTCCGCTTCCAGGAAGGGGCGTTCGACGAGGCGCTGGCGCTCTACCGGAGGCTGCTGCCCTCCTCGGACCCGGAGCAGGTGGGCTCGATCTACCCGGATCCCGACGTGGACGTGGCCCGGGTCGCGGCCAAGGCGATGCTGGCGGCGGAGGCCGCCGGGCGGTCCCCCGGTTCCGACGCCGTGCGACGCTTCGCCGAGGCCTATCCCGGAGCCGAGGGAGAGCTGGCCGGGAGGCGGGGCCCGTATGCCGAGATCCTGGAGGCGGCGATCGCCGAGGACGGCCTGCCGCTGCCCGGCTCCTCCGACACCCGGTGGCCGACGTTCGGCGGATCGCCGACCCGGACCAAGGTGCTCCCCGAGCCCGTCGAACCGGGGGAGCTGGTCTGGTCGATCTCCCTGCGGGGGACGTTCGACGCGGCCTCGAACCTCAACGCGAGCCCGCCGATGCGTCCCGGCGACCCGTTCGGGGCCCCCCAGGACGACAGCCCGGCGTACTTCCCGGTCCTGCGCGGGGATGAGCTGATCCTGACCGACGGCCGGGCCGTCCAGTCCTACGCGCTGGACGGCGACGGCGAGGCAGTGGCCGCGCCGCCGCCGACCTGGAGGCCGGAGATCGCCCCCGGCACCCCGGCGGCCGCCCGGAACACGGTGGGGGTCGACCGGCACACGCTGACGGTCCTCGGCGACCGGATCTACGCCCGGATCGGCCCATCGGGGGCCGAGTACCAGCTGAGGAACAACGCGAGGGCCCCCGCCACGCTGATCGTCGCCCTGGACCGGGAGCGATCGGACGGGCCGATCTGGTCGATTGAGGCGGATGAGGTCATGGGGAGGCCGGGGCCCGGCAACGCGATGGCCCTGGGAGACCAGGTCGCCTTCGGCGGGGCCCCGGTGGCCGACGAGTACGGGGTCTACGTCACCCTGGTCAAGCCCGGGACGCAGACCCTCACCTGGGTCGCCTGCCTCGACCCGGAGCGGGGCCGCCCGCGCTGGGTGCGCTACATCTGCTCGGGGAGCTCTCCGCTGTTCTCCCAGGCTGCGGGGATGCGGAACCGGGGGATGATCCTCAACCCCGAACTGGGGCATCGGCTGCTGTCCCTCGACGGCTCGACGCTCTACTACCAGACCGATCTGGGGGCGCTGGCCTCGATCGATGCCCGATCCGGTCGGCTGAACTGGCTGGCGACCTATCCGAGAACGCTCGACGCCCCGAGAAGCTCCCCCGAGGCGGTGAACCACAACCCGGCGGTCGTGCACGGCGACCGGGTGATCGTCTCGCCAGAGGATTCCGACCGCATCTTCGCCTTCGATCGGGCCACCGGGCGACTGGCGTGGCAGGCCAACCCGGGGGGAAGGGTGGCCCACCTGCTCGGGGTCGCCTCGGGGAGGGTGGTCGCCACCGGGGACCACGTCTGGACGATCGACCTGGAAACCGGAGCGCTCCGGTCGCGCTGGCCCGAGGGCCAGACGCTGGAGCAGGGGTACGGCCGGGGGCTGCTGGCCGGCGGCGAGATCTACTGGCCGACCCGGGACCGGCTCTACATCCTCGACCAGCAGACGGGGAGGCCGACCGACCGGCCGCCGATCCCGCTCCGGGAGGCGTATGGCTGCGGCGGAGGCAATCTGATCGCCGGGGATGGCTACCTGGTGATCGCCGAACGGGAGTACCTGCGGGTCTTCTGCAAGCCGTCTCGGATGCTCCGCTATTACCAGGAGCGGATCGAGGAGGAGCCGGAGGAGCCGTCCCATTACTACCGGCTCGCCCGAACGGCCGAGGCGCTGGGGGACGTCGACCTGGCGCTCGAGGGGCTCGACCGGGCGCTGGAGCTGGCCGGGTCGTCGGACTGGATCGACGGCCGGCGACTGGTCGAGGCGGCCCGGGACGAGCGGTTCAAGGTGCGGATCAAACGGGCTCGGATCCTGCTCGACACGGGGAAGACGGCCGAGGCGGCCGACGAATACCGAAGGGCGGCGGCCGAGGCCCCTCGGCCTCGGGACCGAGTCACCGCCGAGCTGGCCCGAGCCGAGGCGGTCGAGGCCGCCGGCGACCCGGCCGGGGCCGTCGACCTGCTCCAGGGGCTGCTGGCCGACCCCGTCTCCCGGGGGATCGACCTGCCGGCCGGCGACCGGCACAGCCTGCGGGCCGACCTCTTCCTGGTGGACCGGCTCCGGGAGCTGATCCAGGAGCACGGCAAGGAGGTCTACGCCCGGCACGAGGCCGAGGCCGAGGCCTTGCTGCGCCGGGGGCTGGAGGCGGAGGATCCGAGAATCCTGGCCGAGGTGGTCCGGAGCTACGCCGCCTCCGCCTCCGCCCCGGAGGCACTGGCCGGGATCGGGGGGATCGAGGAACGGCGGGAGCACTGGTCGGAGGCGGCCTCGGCATACCACCGGCTGGTGGTTTCCTCGGCCGACGACCGGCGGAAGGCCATCGGGCTGCTGGGCCTGGCCCGCTCCTACGAGGCGATCGGGCTGGAGTCGGAGGCGAGGGAGGCGTACCGCCTGGCCTCCTCCCGGTACGGGGCGATCGACGTGGAGCCGGAGGTCGGGAGCGGCCCGATCCGGGTGTCGGAGTACGTGGCGGGCCGGTTCTCGGCCTCCCCGACAACGGCCCGGCTCGACGCCTCGATGCCGCTGGCCCGGCGCTGGCGGCGGGCCTGGCCCGAGGGGTTCGAGCCGCTCGGCCCGGAAGGGGAGTCGACCGTGCCCGCCGGGCCGGAGGGTCTCCCGGTGGTGTTGATCGGCGGCACCCGGCTCCTGGCGGTCGAGCCGGAGGGGGGCCCGGTGCGCTGGGAACGGGAGCTGGAACGTCGGCCCGATTGGTCCGGGATCGCGGCGGGGAGACTGATCCTGGGGTTCCCGGACCGGCTGGTCGGAATCGACCCGATCGCCGGAGAGACGCTCTGGGAGGCGGTCTCGGGGGCGGGAGACCTTGTCCTCGGTCGCCCTGCCGATCCCGACGGGAAACGGGAGGACCCGGCGGGCCCGCCCCTTCCGGGGGGCGAGTTCCGGACGTACCGGTTGTACGGGGACCGGCTATACGTCTCCTGGGGAGCCCGCGGGCTGGTCTGCCTGGATCCGATCGCTGGCCGGCCCGAGTGGACCTATCATGCCCCGTCCCAGAAGATTCACCCGAACGTGGGACTTGGCCTGGCCCGCGTGGTGATTCAGTTGCGCGAACCCAACGCGATCGCGGTGCTCGACGCGAGAGACGGCCGGACGCTCGGCCAGTTCCCGCAGGACGAGACGGCGGGCCTCTGGCGCCGCGACCCGTTCCCGGTCGCCTTCGGCCGGGTGGCGCTGGTGCCCGACGGGAGCACGGTGGAGCTGTTCGACCTCGACTCGGGCCGGACGGTCTGGGAGGCGAGGGAGCCGTCGGCCCTGCCCACCTCGCCGAGGCCGTCGCCGTCGGACCCCATGGTGCTGGGGGACGCCGAGCGGCTGCTCGTGCTGCGCGGCGAGACGCTCCAGCGGCTCGACCCGGCGGACGGGAAGGAGCTGTGGTCGGCGCCGATTGGCCGCATCCGGGCCGACCGCCGGGCGAAGGCGATCGCGCTGGGGCACGAGGCGCTGTTCACCGTCGGCTCGCCGGCCTCGGGCTCGGGGCTGGCGGTGGGGGCGGTGTCCCTGGCCGACGGCGCCCGGCTCTGGAGCGAGTCGCTGCCGGGGGACGCCAACGAGTCGTGGGGCCTGGGGCTGACGCCATCGTGCGTGGTCGCCTACCGGCTCGACGACGGGACGCCGGGCTCGGGACCGGACGAGCCGGTCGTGCTGAACCTGCTGCGGAGGGACAGCGGGGCCCGGGTCCAGCGGCTGGTGCTCGAGGCGACCGGGGCGGGCCGCCGGGTCTGGATCGGGCCGGGAGGGATCCGCGTGTCGGACACCTCGGGCCTCTGGGCCCTGTCGAGCCTGGAGGACTCCGGTTTGGTCGCCGGAGCGACGTCCTCCCCCGCTCCGGCCTCGTCCCTCGCCCCCCCCGGAGACGGGGGGGATTGATCCTGGTACGATCCTCGAGACGATTCCCCGGGCGCCGGAGAGGCGTCCGGAGGGCCAGGCCGGAGGGCGGCCGACGGCCCCAACCCGATCGACGACGGAGGTCCCCGTGTCCGATCCCGAGAACGCGCCCCCGATGCAACACGAGGACCTGGCCGCCATCGGGCGCCTGACCGACGCCTTCGGCCGGCTCCGGTCCGAGATGGGCAAGGTGATCGTCGGCCAGCAGGAGGTGCTCGAGGAGCTGCTCGTGGCCATCTTCGCCCGAGGCCACTGCCTGCTGATTGGCGTGCCCGGCCTGGCCAAGACGCTGATGATCCACACCCTGGCCGACGCGCTGAACCTGAGCTTCAACCGGATCCAGTTCACGCCCGACCTGATGCCGTCGGACATCACCGGCACCGAGGTGATCCAGGAGGATAAGGCCACCGGGGTCCGCCAGTTCAAGTTCCTCCGCGGGCCGATCTTCGCCAACCTGATCCTGGCCGACGAGATCAACCGCACGCCGCCGAAGACCCAGGCCGCGCTGCTGGAGGCGATGCAAGAGCGGCAGACGACCGTCGGCGGCGAGCGGCACCGGCTGCCCGACCCGTTCTTCGTCCTGGCGACGCAGAACCCGATCGAGCAGGAGGGAACCTACCCCCTGCCCGAAGCGCAGCTGGACCGCTTCATGCTCAACATCCTGGTCGACTACCCGAGCGAGGACGAGGAACTGGAGGTGGTCCGGGTGACGACAGCGGCCAAGCCGCCGTCGGTGGAGAAGGTGCTCTCGGGGGAAGAGATCCTGGAGCTGCAACAGGTCGTCCGCAAGGTGCCGGTGGCCGACCACGTCAGCCGATACGCGGTGCGGCTGGCCCGGCTGACCCGACCGGGGGAGACGGAGGCTCCGGCCTTCGTGCGCGACTTCGTCAGCTGGGGAGCCGGCCCGAGGGCGAGCCAGTACCTGGTGCTGGCGGCCAAGGCTCGGGCCGCGCTCAACGGCCGGCCGTACGTGGCGGTGGAGGACATCCGGGCCGTGGCCGGCCCAGTGCTCCGGCACCGCATCGTCACCAACTTCAACGCCGAGGCCGAGGGGCTCAAGCCGGACGACATCATCGCCCGACTCATCTCGACTCTCTCCGCCGATCCGAACGAGGCGCCCGAGCGTGGCCGAGTATCAGCAATATTTACAGCCGCAGACGCTGGCTAGCGTCGAGGGGCTGGGCCTGCAGGCCCGGCTCATCGTCGAGGGCTACGTCGCCGGGATGCACAAGAGCCCGTACCACGGGTTCTCGGTCGAGTTCTCGCAACACCGCGAGTACGCGCCCGGCGACGACGTGCGCCACATCGACTGGAAGGTCTGGTCGAAGACCGACAAGTACTACCTGAAGCAGTACGAGGAGGAGACCAACCTCCTGACGTACCTGCTGCTGGACGCCAGCGCCTCGATGGGCTACGCCTCCGAGGGGAACGTCTCGAAGCTCCAGTACGGGCAGTTCATCGCGGCGGCGCTGTCGTATCTGGTCCTGCAACAGCAAGACTCCGTGGGGCTCTGCGTTTTCGACGACCGGGTGCGGCGCTGGCTGAGGCCGTCGGGGCAGCCGTCTCACCTGAAGGAGCTGATCCGGGTCATGGACTCGGAGCCGGCCCGGGAGCGAACCGGCCTGGGCCCGGTGCTGCACGAGATGGCCGAGCGGATCGGCCGGCGCGGGATCGTGGTGCTCATCAGCGACCTGCTCGACGGCGAGGCGCCCGAGCTGCTCGCCGGACTGAAGCACTTCCGGCACAAGGGGCACGAGGTCGTCGTCTTCCACGTGCTCGATCCCGCGGAGGTCGACTTCCCGTTCCGGCAGGTCACCAAGTTCAAGGGGATCGAGCTTCCCGAGGAGCTCCTAACCGACCCGACCGCCCTGCGCGAGGGATACCTCGCCGAGTTGAGGACCTTCACCGAGGCCGTGCGCAAGGGCTGCCGGCTGTCGGACATCGACTACGTGCCGCTGAGGACCGATCAACCGCTGGACGTCGCCCTGACCGGCTACCTGGCGACCCGGTCGGCCCGCACCCGGAAGGGGCAACGCCGGGCCTGACCCCCCGCCTCCGCCCTGTCCGAAGGCCGCCGATGGCCGTAGGATGGGACGAGGGGATGGATCCCCGATCACCCCCCGCTTGCCCGAGATCGAAGGAAACCCGACCCGGGATGAGTTTCGTGACGATCCCCCCCCCGCCGCTGGCCATCGGCTTCGCCAACCCCCTGCTGCTCTGGGGACTGGCGGCCGCCTCGCTGCCGATCCTGCTGCACCTGCTGAACCGTCGGCGCTACCGGGAGGAATCCTGGGCGGCGATGCGGTTCCTGCTGGCGGCGATCCGCAAGAACCAGAAGCGGATCCGGCTGGAGCACTGGCTGCTGCTGACGGTGCGCACGCTGCTGGTCGCCTGCGCCGCGCTGGCGATGGCGCAGCCCTACCTGGAGTCGACCGGCGCGGTCCCCTTGCTGGCCGGCCGGCGGACGCACCGGGTGCTGGTCCTCGACGGCACGATGAGCATGTCCTACGCGGCGGCGGGGCGGTCGCGGTTCTCCCGGGCGGTCGAATACGCCGATGCCTACGTGCAAGGGGCGCGCAACGGAGACGCCATCAGCGTCGTGTTGCTCGGGGCCCCCCCCCGGGTCGTCATCGGGGCCCCCTCGCCGAATCACGCCGAGGTCCGGGAAGAGCTGGAGCAACTCTCCCCATCGCACGGCAAGGCGGACCTGGAGGCGACGCTCTCCAAGATCCGGGAGGTGCTCGACGCGAGCGACCTGCCGCAAAAAGAGATCCTGTTCCTGACCGACCTCCAGGAGGGGACCTGGCACGTCGACCCCGATCGGGAGTCGGCCGTCAAGCGGGCGGTCGAGGCGCTGGAGCGGGAGCGGGCCAACTGCGTGGTCGTCGACCTGGGGGACGAGGTCCGGTCGAACCGAGCGGTGGTCGACCTGGCGCTGGACACTCCGGTGGTGGTCCGGGGGGGGCCGTTGTCGGTCATCTCCGCTCGGCTGGCGAGCTTCGGGTCGGCGACCGAGGCCGGGGTCCGGGCGCAGCTGGTCGTCGACGGCCGCCTCGGGCCGGAGCGTCGCGTCGACCTGCCTCCCGGGCAGGAGGTTCCGGTCGCCTTCTCGTATCGGTTCGAGGACCCCGGCGATCACGTCGTGGAGGTCCGGCTGGAGGAGGACCGGCTCCCGGTCGACGACACGAGACGGCTCGCGGTGCCGGTGCGGGAGCAACTCGAAGCGCTGCTGGTCAACGGGGACTACGACCCCGAGCCATTCGAATCGGAGACGGACTACCTGGCGCAAGCCCTCAGCCCGTCGGAGGGGTCGGATCGGTCCCCCTCGCCGATCCGGGTGGAGGTGGCCACCGAGGCCCAGCTCTCCCGGCGCGACCTGGAGCGGTACGACGTGATCTTCCTCTGCAACGTCTCCCGGCTGAGCCGGGGGGAGGTGGAGGCGATCGACGGGTTCCTCCGGCTCGGGGGGGGGCTGGTCGTCTTCGGCGGCGAACGATTGCAGCCCGACGAATATAACGGGACGCTGTTCGCGGGGATCCCCGGCTCGGAGGAGTTCGAGGGCCCGGGCTTTCTACCGGCTCGGCTGGGAGCGGTGGTCGACTCGGGCGCCGAGACCGCCGAGCAACTCGCGCTGGCCCCCGAATTCGACCCGATCGGCTTCGAGCACCCGATCGTGGCGATTTACCAGGGGGCGCCGGCCCAGGTGATGGCCGGGCTGACCGGGGTCCGGACGTGGCGGTCGCACGACCTGAGGGTGCCGGAGGGGTCGACCGCGCGGCGGGCCCTGGCGTTCACCGACGGCAGGCCGGCGGTGCTGACCATGCCCCGGCATCGGGGGATGGTCGTGCAGGTGGCCACGACGGCCGACGACGACTGGACAACCTGGCCGTTGCACCCGAGCTATCCGCCGGTGGTCGAGCAGATGGCGCTGTTCGCGGCCTCGGGCCGGATGTCGCAGCGGAACGTGGCGGTCGGCCAGCCGATCGACCAGGCGATGCCCGAGGGGGCGTCGCCGGCGTCGGCGGTCATCGTCCGCCCGGACGGCCGGGAGGAGCCGGGACGGCTGGTGGAGGAGGGGGGCGCGACCAGGCTCGTGTTCGACCAAACGGACCTGGCCGGCGTGTACCTGGCCCGGCTCGGCCCGCCGGTCGCCCGGGAGCTGAGCTTCGCCGCCAACCCCGACCCCGTCGAGAGCGACCCGAGTCGGGCCGACTCAGCGACCCTCTCCGCCCTCTTCCCGCGCTGGACGTTCTCCAGCTGGGACGGCGGCCCCGTGAGCCAGACCGCCGCGGCGACGGTCGGCCGTCGCGGAGAGCTCCACCGCGGGCTCCTGCTGGCCGTGCTGGGCCTGGTGCTCGGAGAGTCGACCCTGGCCTGGTGGATCGGCCGTCGCCGCTGACCGTTCGATCGATCGATCGCCCCGACTCACCCGACCCGAAGGATCCGCCGGAGACCGGCGGACGGACGATGGAATCGCTGCTCCGAAACCTGGCGCTCCAGATGGGGGCCGCCCCGGCCTCCCCCGGCGAGGAGCTGACTCCGTACCTCCGCTTCGAGCGGCCGTGGTCTCAGGGCACGCTGCTCCTGGTGCTGCTGGCCGGAACGTTCCTGATCGTCCGGCTCTATCTGGGGGAACGCGGCGGATCGCTCCTCTACCGGCTCAGCCTGGCGGCGATGCGGGTGGGCGTGCTCCTGATCACCCTCTTCCTGATCGCCGAGGCGGTGCTGGTCGTCGAGCGGGTCGACCTGCCTTACCTCGTGGTCATGGCCGACGACTCGGCCAGCATGGCCCGGGAGGACCAGTACGCCGACGAGGCGATCGGGGAACGGGCAAGACAACTCGCCGCTCAGACCGAACAGCCCGACGCGAGCCGGTTCTCGATGGTCCGGTCCTGGCTCGCCCGGGACGACGCCCGGCTGTTGCGTCGGCTGCAGGAGCAGCACCGCGTCCGGCTCTACCTCGTGTCGGGCTCCGCCCGGCAACTGGCCGAGGTGACCGAGCCGGAGGAGATCGCCCCGGCCCTGGCGGCGATGGAAGACGTGCAGCCGCAAGGGGAACAGTCCCGGCTCGGCACGGGCGTCCGCCAGGTGCTTACCGAACTGCGAGGAGCCCCGCCGACCGCCATCGTGCTGCTGACCGACGGGCAAAACACGAGGGGGGAAACCCTCTCGGACGTGGCCCCGCTGGCGGCCCGCAAGGGCGTGCCGATCTTCACCATCGGCGTCGGAGACGACACCCCGCCGAGGGACTTGGCGCTGTCGGACCTTGTGGTCGACGACGTGGTCTTCGTCGGCGACACCGTCCGGTTCGAGGCCAAGCTCGGCGCGAGGGGATTCGAGGGAACGCCGATCACCGTCCGGCTGATCGAGGCACCGCCGGACTCCGGGGACGAGGCGGTCGATCGGGGCCGCGAGGTCGCCTCGGTCCAGGTGGACGCGCCGGCCGACGGCACCGCCGTGCCGTTCGAGCTGGCGCACCGGCCGGAGGAAGTCGGGCGGTTCGATTACGTCGTCGTCGCCGAGGCCCAGCCCCGAGAGGACCGCGCCGAGAACAATCGCTTGCGGCGAACGGTCGCCGTGCGGGAAGACAAGATCAAGGTGCTGCTGGTCGACGGCCAGCCCCGGTACGAATATCGCTACCTGAAGACGTTCCTGGAGCGGCGGCCGGAGTCGATCGAGCTGGATGTCGTCCTCCAGTCGGCCGACCCGGAATACAGCGCTCAGGACGCCGCGGCCCTGCCCAACTTCCCGACCGCGACCAAGGGAGAAGGCGGCCTGTTCGAATACGACGTGATCATCCTCGGTGACGCCGACCCACTGTACTTCAGCGCCTCGCAGTTGCAGGCGATGGCCGAGTTCGTCACGGAGCAGGGAGGCGGACTGGTGTTCGCGGCCGGGGAGTTCTTCAACCCGATCTCCTACCAGGGGACCCCGCTGGAGCCGGTGATCCCCGTGCAGCTCTCGGGGGCCCGCAACCCGATCCTGGGCGGCGAGCCGATCGAGCCGTTCCAGATGGAACTGACGGCCGACGGACGCGCCAGCCCGATCTTCCGCCTGGCCGACGACGA
Source organism: Tautonia sociabilis (assembly GCF_003977685.1). Classification (GTDB taxonomy): domain Bacteria; phylum Planctomycetota; class Planctomycetia; order Isosphaerales; family Isosphaeraceae; genus Tautonia; species Tautonia sociabilis. Next base: position 46,335 of record NZ_RYZH01000010.1, read on the forward strand.
GGCGACCAGCCTCGACGTCTGGGAGAACCTCCCGCCGCACTACTGGTTCCTGGAGAGCCCCCGGGCCCAGCCAGCGGCGTTCGTGCTGGCCCGGCACCCCTCGGCGCCGGGGGCCGACGGGCCGGTCCCGCTGGTGACCTACCAGTTCGTCGGCGCGGGGAAGTCGCTGTTTCTGGGAGTGGACGACACCTGGCGCTGGCGAATCGGTGTGGCCGATCGGTACTTCGGTCGATTCTGGATCCAAACGCTTCGATTCATGGCCCGCTCCCGGCTCAACCGGGACCGGCCGGCCGAGCTGGCGACGGATCGATCGACGTACCAGTCGGACCAGCCGGTGCTGATCCGCGCCCGGTTCCTCAGCACCGGCCTGGCGCCGAGGTCGGGCGAGGTGGCGGTGGAGATCGAGCGATCGGGGAGGGAACCGGAGCGGCTGGCGCTGCGGTCGTCGGGAGACTCGTCCGGAGCGTTCGAGGCGATCCTGCCGAACCCGGCTCCCGGGGACTATCGGGTCCGACTCCTGCCTCCGCCGATCCTGGAGGGGGAGGTGCCAACGGCCGAGTTTCGCGTCGAGGCCCCCGCCGACGAACGCGACAAGGTCCAGCTCAACCGGGCCGAGCTGGTCCGGGCCGCCGCACTCTCCGGGGGGGAGTATCGCTCGATCCTGGAGGCGGAGAACCTCGCCGACGACCTGCCGCCGGCCCGGAAGATTCCGCTCGACACGGACCCGCCGATCCCCCTCTGGAACGACTGGCGTCTCCTCTCGCTCTTCCTCGGCCTGCTGACGACGGAGTGGGTGTTGCGCAAGCGGAAGCAGATGGTGTGAGCCTTCGGAAGTCGATCGTCGGCCTCCAGACCATTCGACCGGATCGTACGGGGGACACCCCGCACGGACCTCCCCTCGGGACGGGAGCGGCACCATGACCGAGACGCTCGACCGCCGGATCGCCGGACTCCGAGGCCGCCTCCGCCGGGTCCTCGCGCTGCGAGGGCTCTGCTGGACGGCCTTCGCCGCGGTGATGGCCTTCATCGCGATCACCTGGGTCGACTGGCTCGTCCCGCTGGCCTGGGACGTCCGCCTCGCCGCCCTGGCCATCGCCGTGGCGGTCGTCGGCCTGGTCGCCTGGCGAGAGCTGGTCCGGCCGCTGTCGGTGCCGTTCGACGACCTGAGGCTCGCCCTGCTGATCGAACGCCGGTGGCCGCACCTCAACGAGCGGCTCTCCAGCACGATCGCCTTCCTCAAGGCGAGGGGGGCGCCCGACGCCGACGACGGCCGGTACGGCTCCGAGGCACTCCGAGAGCTGACGATCTCCCAGGCCATGCGGGAGATTGAGGCGATCGACTTCGGCCAGGTGATCGACCCCCGGCCGATGCGCCTGGCGGGACTGCTGGCCGGCTGGGCGGTCGTGGTCCTGGCGGCCGAGACGGCGATGGCCCCCGAGTTCCAGTCGATCGCGACGCGGCGGTTCCTGCTCGGCGAGGTTTCCTGGCCGAAGCGGACGGAACTGACCGTAACCGAGGCGCCGAGAAAGATCGCCCGGGGAATGCCCTACGAACTGGTCGCCACCGCTGGCGTCGGGAGGGAACTGCCCGTGGTGCCTCCCCGGGCGTGGTTCGAGGCGCTCGGGCACGTCGTCCCTCCGCTGACGCTGCTCGAGGACGCCGTTCAGGGAAGGGGCCCCGGGTCGGCCCGCGTCTCGTACCGCTTCGACGACGGGGAGACCGTCAGCTCCCCGCTCCGCCCGGACGAGGACGGCACCTTCCACGGCCGGCTCGACGTGGTGAACCGGTCGTTTCGGTTCTACGTGACCGCCGGAGACGACGCGACCGACTGGATCGACGTCGAGGTCGTCCCGCCTCCGACGCTCGATCGGGTCCAGGTCCAGGTGCTCCCCCCAGCCTACACCCGGCCGTTCGCCTCGGACGAGGAGCGGGAGGCCGCCGTTGAGACGCTGGCCCCGGACCTGACCCAGGTGCGGGCGCTGGAGGGGTCTCTCGTCCGCTTCTCGGCGACGGCGAACAAGCCGTTGGCCTCCGCCGAACTGATGGATGACGACCGCCCCACCGGGCTGGAGGTCGCGCTGCGGGGAGACGGATCGACGCTGGAGGCGACGCTGGAGGTCCGCGGGGCGGGCTCGTTCTGGTTCGCGCTGACGGATCGGGACGGGTTCACGAATCCGGAAGCAACCCGGTACGAACTCCGGTCGATCGTCGACTCGGCGCCGCTGTCCCTGATCGTCGAGCCGCAGTTCGACGTGAGCGTGCCCGCTTCGGCCGTCGTGCCGATCCGGATCCGGGCGGAGGACGACTTCGGGCTCCAGTTGATCCGGCTGCTCTATACCGTCTCCGCGCCGGAGTCGGCCGACGCGACTGACCACGTGATCCCGCTCTGGGCGGCGGAGAAGACGGTCGACGCGGGACGAGCGCAGGAGCAGGAGGTCGATTACCGACTCGACCTGGCACCGATGGCCCTGCCTCCGGGCACGATCATCACCGCCTTCGCCGAGGCCCGAGACTTCTTCACCAGCCCCGAGGACGCCGGCCCTCATCTGACCCGCAGCCGTCCCCTGCGCATCCGGGTCATCTCGGACGAGGAGTTCCGCACCCAGCTCGACGACCGCCGGCGAGAGATCCGCGACGAGATCGCGCGCATCGCCGAGATGCAGAAGCTCGCCATGCCTCCGGTCCGCGAGGCGATCACGGAGCTGGACGCCTCGGGGAAGGTCGAGGACCAGACCGGGGAACAGCTGCGCGAGGCATTGGTCATGCAGCGGCAGGTCGGCGGCCGGCTCGACGATTCGGGCAACGGCCTCTCCGACCGCCTCCAGCGCTTCCTCGACGAACTGGAGAACGCCCGGGTTGGCGACCCGGAGGTCGCCGACCAGATGAGGCGGATGAAGGAGACCGTCGACCGCCTCCGAGCCGAGCACGTCCGGCCGGCCGAGCAGGGGATCGGCCGGGCCCTCCGCGACCTCGAACCGCAGGCCGGCGCCGACGCGGCCCCGGCCGCCGACCAGCCAGGGGAACCGGGAGCCCCTCCGCCCTCCTCCCCCGAGGAGGAAGCCGGCGCCCCTCCCGAGCCGTCCGGCGCTCCGGCCGAGGGTGCGGCACCGGCCGACGCCGAGGCCCCCTCCGAGCCCGCGACCGACGCCCGGCAGGCTCTCGACGAGTCCCGGGAGAGCCAGCAGGAGATCGCCCGGGAGCTGGACACCATGCTCCAGGGGCTGAGCGAGTTCGAGACGCTCCGGGGCGTCACCCGAGAGGCCGAGCGGCTGCTGAACGACCAGCAGTCGGTCTCGAAGGAGACTCGGGAGAAGGCGACCGACCCCGAGTTGATGGGAAAACGGCCCGAGGAGCTGACCGCCGAGCAAAAAGCCGAACTCCAGAACCTCGCCAACCGCCAGCGGGACGTCGCCCAGGAGCTTCAGGATCTCGCCGGTCGGATGAGCGAGCTGAACCAGGGGCTCGCCGAGAGTGATCCGCTGGCCGCCGAGGCGCTCAAGGACGCCCTCGACCAGCTCCAGCGGCAGGGAACCGCCGCCGGGCTCCGCCAGGCCTCCGAGCAGGTCGAGCGCAACCAGATGGGCCCCGCCGGCCAGAACCAGGACCGGGGCCAGGAGGCGATCCAGGACCTCGTCGACTCGCTCAAGAACCGCAGGGAAAACGACCTGGAGCGGCTGGTCAAGCAGCTCAAGGAGACGAGGGCCGAACTCGCCCAGGCGCAGCTCAGGCAGAAGGACCTCCTCGAACGGACCCAGCAGGCTCGCGGCCCGCAGGGGCAAGACGGCCAGCAGGGGAATCCCCCCCAGGGCGGCCAACCCCAGGGGGCCCAGCAGGCCGGACAACAGGGACAGCAAGGCCAGCAAGGGGACCAGGGCGAGCAGGACCGGCTCCAGCAGCTCGCGAAGGAACAGGAGCAGCTCGAACAGGAGTTGCGAAGGCAGCTCCAGAAGCTGCGAAAGCTCCGAGCCGAGCAGGCCGCCCGCGCCGGCTCGAGGGCCGCGGGACGCATGGCCAACGCCGGGCAGAACCTGGAAGAGGGGGACGGCGAGGAGGCCGAACAGGCCGAGGAAGACGCCCTGCGCGACCTCGACCAGGCGATCGAGGACACCGATCAGGCGATCCAAGAGGCGCAGGACCGCCTGCTCATGGAGCAGTTTGCCAGGATCCGGGACCTGCTCCGGGCGTACAATGACCGTCAGAAGCGGTTACTGGAGGAGACGGTCGCCTTCGAGACCCGCCGAGAGGCCAGCGGCGGCCGACTCTCCCGGGCGGACAGCTTCGACGTCCGCAACCTGGGCCGCGCCCAGGCCGGGCTGAAGGACGAATCGGAATCGCTCATCGAGCGGCTCGACGGCGCCCCCGTCTTCCAGCTCTCGCTGAAGCGGGCAACCGAGCGAATGGCCGAGGCCGCCGATCGACTCAGCAAGATCCAGACCGGCCCGGACACGCAGCGGGCCGAGGAAGAAGCCTCCCGATGGCTCGATCGCCTGGTCGCCTCGCTCAACCCCCCGGAGGACGAGGAAGAGCAGGGCGGCCAGCAGCAACCGCAGCAGGGCGGCGGCCAGGGCCAACCCGGGCAGGGGAACCAGGGAGACGGCATCCCGGCCGAGGCCCAGATCCGAATGCTGCGGGCCATGCAAGAAGACATCAACATCCGCACCCAGGAGCTGGACGAGCTGAAGAACCGAGACGAGCCGCTCACCGAGGCCCAGGAACGCGAGTTCGTCCGCCTGGAGGAAGACCAGCACACCATCGCCGACCTGCTCCGAGACCTGATCCAACCCAAGCGGCCCGACGGCCTGGAGGACTGACCCATGCCCGCCTTCCGACCGACCTCCCTGGCGTCGGCCCTCGTCCTCGCCGCCGTGCTCCCGCACGGCATCGCCGGGGCCCAGGACGACGCGCTGGACAAGCTGCTGGAGGAGATCCAGGCCGGCTCCCAGCCCGATACCGATCCCGATGCCGGGGCCAAGCCCCCGGCCGACAACGAGGCCAGCCCGGACGATCCCAAGCCCGACTCGCCTCCCGGCGCGCTCGGCGAACAAGACAAGGACGTCGACGACCTGCTCCAGGGACTGCTCGGCCCCCGCGACGACCGCCCCGACGCCGCCGGCCCGGCCCCCTCGGACCTCGGCCCGGACCTCTTGCCCGACGTCCCCGACCAGCTCCGAGACGACGCTCGGCAGGAGCTTCCCGAGGAGCAGCAGGCGTTCGACGACTACCTCCGCCGACTGCTCGGCCGCATCGACCCACCCAAGAACCAGGGCGAGCAGGGCCAGCAGGAGGAGGAGAGCGGACCCCTCTCCGAAGCCATGAGGAAGATGCGGGACGTCGAGAAGCGGCTCGCCGAACTCGACACCGGAGAGCAGACCCGGGAGCAGCAGCAGCGGATCATCCAGGAATTCGACGAGTTGCTCCGCCGCATCCGACAGATCCAGCAGCAACAGCAACAACAACAGCAGCAGCGCACCGAGATGGCCGGCCAGCAGCCCCGGCAGCAGCAGGACCAGGACCCGACCGGCGAGAGCAACAACCAGCAAAACGGCGCCCCGCCGAGAACCCCCGAGCAAAACCCCGCCCTGGTCAACGCCAAGGACACCTGGGGACACCTCCAGGACTCGCTCCGGGAGGTCATGGGGAACGTCAGCCGGATGATGCCGCTGGACGGCAAACGGGACCTGATCGAGCGCTACTTCCTCTCGGTGGCCAAGAAGAGCGTGGAGCACTGACCGGTGTCGGCGCCTTCAGGAGTCTCCGGCATGAGCAGGATCGATCGAGGGATCAACGTCTCCCGACGCCGCTTCGTCCGGCTGGCGATGCTCGGGGCCGGGGCCCTCGGCCTGACTCGAGCCTCGGCCCGAGCGGGCCTGGCCCAGGACGACGGCTTCCGCGAGGGCCGAACCGGGGTGATCCCCGAGGGGGCCGAGGCGCTGGTCGACGACCGGACCTACCGGGCCATCGAGAGCGGCCTCTCCTGGCTGGCCGACAACCAGGCGGCCGACGGGTCGTACGGCAGCGGCTCCTACCGGGTGGCGATCACCAGCCTGGCCGGCATCGCGTTCATGGGAAGCGGCTCGTCGCCGGGCCGGGGCCCGTATGGTCGAACGATCGACGAGGCCCTCGGCTACGTCATCTCCTGCGCCGATGCGTCGGGGTTTGTCTCCAGCCCTCCCCCCTCGAACAACCCGATGTACGGCCACGGCTTCGCCACCCTCTTCCTGGCCGAGGCGTACGGGATGTCGCGGCGGTCCGAACTGCGCCCGGTGCTGGAGCGGGCCGTCCGGCTGATCATCGACACCCAGAACGAGGAAGGGGGCTGGCGCTACCAGCCGGTCCGAGACGACGCCGACCTCTCCGTGACCATTTGCCAGATCAACGCCCTCCGAGCCGCCCGGAACGCCGGCCTGTTCATCCCCAAGGAAACGGTCGAGGCCTGCATCGACTACGTCAAGCAGGCCCAGAACCCCGACGGCGGCTTCCGCTACATGCTCCGAGGGGGCTCCAGCGCCTTCCCCCGGTCGGCCGCCGGCGTGGTCGCCCTGTACAGCGCCGCCGTGTACGACGACCGGGCGGTGGACGACGGGATCGACTACCTGAAGCAGCATCGCCCCGACGACCGCTTCCTCCGCCGCCTTCCCCATTACTTCTACGGGCACTACTACGCCGCCCAGGCCATGTGGATCCGGGGAGGCAACGACTGGAACAACTGGTACCCGGCCATCCGAGACGAGCTGATCGGCGACCAGGAGCCCGACGGATCCTGGGCCGACGGGTTCGGCCCGGCGTACGGCACGGCGATGGCCCTGATCATCCTGCAGTTCCCCTTCAGTTGCCTGCCGATCTTCCAGCGCTAGGGACCAGGTCCCGCCTTCCCGCATCCACGGGCGCCGAACGACCGAACGACCGACGAGGGGTTCGATGACCACGAGCACCGCCGTTTCCCTCGCCCTCGTGCTGCTCGCGATGCCGGCGGGAGGGGGATCCCCCGCATTGGAGACGCAGGACGCCCCCGACCCGTTGCCGGGCGATCCGGTCTTCGAGGCGACGATGGCCGACGGCTCGACCGTCCGGGGCCGAATCCGATCGCTCTCGGCCGACGGCCGGCTCGAGCTGGCCGGGGAGGACGGGGACGCTCGAACGGTACCGGCCGGGGAGGTGGTCAAGCTCTCCCGGGGAATCCCCCCCTCGTCCCGGGTCTCCCCCGACGGCCCGGTGCTGGTCTTCCCCGGAGGAGACCAGATCCGGGGTCAACTCGACTCGGCCGACGAGCGCGAGGTGGTCCTCCGATCGAGCATCGTGGGCGAGTTGAACGTGCCGCTGGACGCGGTGCTCGGGTTCACGGTCCGGGCCATCCCGGAGAAGAAGGCCGAGGCGAGGACGATCGCCACCTTGCGGTCCGAGCCCAGAACGTCCGATCTCCTGCTCCTGGAGAACGGGGACCGCCGCCTCATCACGTTCACCGGCCTGACCGGGGGAGAGCTCTCCTACCTCGACAGCGACCGGGCGATGCGGCTCCCCCGGGAAACGGTCCTGGCCATCGGTCTCGATCCCGGGCTGGTCCGGGAGCCGGAGCTTGAGGGGACGTCGCTCGACCTGATCCTCGACGACGGCTCCCGGCTGCGGCTGCTCGGGGCGTCGGCGGCGGGGGCGAGGCTCTCGGGCCAGACAACCTTCGGCTCGGAGGTCCAGTTGCCGCTGGACCGGGTCTCAGACGCCTACCTGCTGAGCGATCGGGTCGCGTACCTCTCCGACCTGGAAGCGACCCGCGAAGTGACTGTCCCCTACATTGGTCCGGCGCGACCGGCCCGGACGGACGGATCGGTGCTGGGGGGACCGCTCGTCGTGGGAGGCCGAACCTACGTTCGGAGCCTGGGCACCCAGAGCCGGTCGCTGCTGGCCTACCGCCTCGAACCGAACGACCTCCGGTTCCAGGCCCGGATCGCCCTGGACGATGCGGCCGGCCCGCTGGGGAACGTCGTCTTCCGGGTCCTCGTCGACGGCCAGGAGCGGTTCGCCTCCCCTCCCATCGCCGCCGGAGACGAGCCGATGCCGGTGGACGTCGACCTCTCCGGGGGGCGGTTCCTCATCCTCGCGACCGAATTTGGCCGAGGGGGAGGGGTCCGGGACTACGCCGCCTGGATCGAGGCCCGGTTGATCCGCGCCCCCGCGGAGAAGGACGCTGGCAACTAGGCCAAGCGTCGGGTATCCTTCCTAGTATGGCAAAACACGTTCCGTCGACCTACGGACCCGATCGGGAACGGCAGCTGGCGCACCTTGCGTCCAGCGTCGGACATCACATCATCAATGCGTTCAGCGCGGTTGTCAGTAATGCCGAGATCCTGCTGCTGTCGAGCCCTTCGGACGCGGACGGCGAACTGGCGTCGATGGTCGATGTGATCGTCAATGTTTCGGTGAAAGCCTCGGGCGTGGCGCGGAGGTTGATCGATTTCACCCGGCAGTCGACCAAGCCGGTCGAGGAGCTGGTGGACCTCGGAGGGATCATCCGGGAGGTCGTCTCGGAGCTCGGCAAGGCGCACCCCCAGGTTTCCTGGTCGGTCGACTGCCGGGCGCTGACCCCCATGTCGGGGGATCCCGAGCAGCTCCGTCCGATGTTCGCCTACCTGCTGCTCAACGCGATCGAGGCCCTGCCGGCGGGAGGCGGAAGAATCGCCATCCGGGGCCTGGTCGAGCAACCGGAGTGGACGACGCTGCTGATCGAGGACGAGGGCGCAGGCATGGACGCGATCGTCCAAGAGCAGGCCCTGGAGCCGTTCTTCACGACGAAGCCGGGCCGGCTCGGCATCGGCCTCTGCCTGGCCAATAGCATCTGGAGGAGGCACGGCGGCACGCTTGCCATCAGCAGCCAGCCGGGTCGGGGAACGACCTTGCGGCTGACGTATCGTCGGGTTTCCTGAGCCCTCCGGGAGGAGTCGGAGCGACTCGGCCGATCGGCGCTCTCCGAGCCGGGAGATCGGGTTCATGCCGAGCAGGAGCGGGGGGGAGCGGCCGGAACCCGGAACCGGACGGCCCGGATGAGCCCGTTGGGGCCCGACTCGGCCCGGATCGCGATGCCGAGAAGGCGGAGGCGCTCCAGGCTGAGGGCCAGCCGGGAACCAGGGTCGGAGCCGACCTCGCCGAGGCAGACGGCGCGGTTGAACAGAGGATCGTCCCGCAGACTAGTCAGGTCGGCGATCAGCTCATCGGCGGAGGATTCGAGGGTCAAGAGGACGACGTCGCCGTCGCCCTGGTGCAGGGCCGGGTCCGAGTCGGTCGCGACGACGAGCGAGACGCCATCTCCCGGCCGGGCGGAGGAGATGGCGAGCGAGGCCCATTCGAGCAGCGCTTCGAGAACCAATCCCCGGTCGGTGAGGATGGGCCGGATCGGCCCGTCGATGGAGCAGCTCCAGGCGACCCCGAGCCCGAAGGCATCGGGCATCAGTCGGCTGTCGATCTCGGCCAGGAGCTCGTCGGGCCGGACGGGGCCGGGCTCGGGGAGCGGGATCGCCTCGGCCTGCTCGATGAAGTCGAGGTAGCGGCGAGTCAGCCGGGAGACATCGTCGCACATGGCCAGCGCGGTGCCCAGGTGCGGGGCGGCCGGCGCCTTCGGGTCGAGGCCGGCGAGCAGGGGCTCAACCGCGTCTCGGATGGCGGCGAGCGGCCGTTCGAGGTTCGTGCCGACCGCGGCGACGATCGCCTTCAACTCGGCGGCGTCTCGGACCGAGGAGAGGCCCCATCCGGTGGATTGGGGGGCCGGCTCGGGACATCCTTGCATGGCTGGTGCCTGGGGAGACAGGTCGGGCCTCCGTTCGGGGGGTGGTTCCGGCCCGGCCTGATGAGTCCGGCCGGCGTGGCCCCGGCCCGAAGGCCACCGCCCCGTCCAGAGGCTACAGAGGCCGCGCCCGGGATGTCAACGGGCCGGGCCGACGGACGGGAGCGGGCCCGAAGCGGGAGGGCCGGGGTCAGATCAGCTCATGCGCATGGACGATCGTCTCGGCGAGCTTCGCCATGGCGATGCGGCGGTCTTGACTCTCGCGCTGGAGGAAGCGGAAGGCCTCGGCCTCGGAGAGGTTCCGGCGGGACATGATGATCCCCTTGGCCTTCTCGATCATCTTGCGGTCGCGCAGGGTGGCCTCCAGTTCCTCGCTCCGCTTCTTGTACTGGTCGAGTTCGCGGGCCTTGGCCACGGCCATCTGGATGGCGGCGTTGAGCGCAGGGCCGGTGACGGGCTTGAGCAGGTACTGGATCGCCCCCTCCTGGATGGCGGCCTCGACCAGCTCCGGCTGCCCATGAGCCGTGAGGATGATGACGGGAGTGCCCGGATCCTGGGCGATTTGCCGGGCCGCGGAGAGGCCGTCGAGGCCAGGCATCTCGATGTCCAGAATCGCCACATCTGGCAAGGTCCGGCGGCACATCTCGATCGCCCGCTGGCCGTCCTCGGCCACGGCGGCAATGCTGTACCCCATCTTGTTGAGGATCTGCTGGAGGCTCGCCCCGACTTTCCGATCATCGTCGGCGATGAGTACTTTCATCGCGAAGAGCTCCCTTCATCGGTCGCCGTCGCTCTCGAACGTCCGTAAAGGCGGACCTCGATCGGGGACCCTGATCTTTCAACCCACGTGCCAAACACGGCCAGAAACACCAGCTATCGTAGGAGTGGCGTCGCGCCGTCGACAAGCACTTGACCCGGATCACGGAGCCCGATACGGTCCTGCCCGGGTCGGATCGGCCGCGCCCCGACGTCGATTGTTCGGCCGAAGCCCAACCGATTCAAGTCGTTATCGGGAGGCCACGCCGGTGAGCGTCCACCCCCCGCAGGTGCTTCGGTTCCAGGATCTGGCGATCGATGAGGCCTGGGAAAGCCCCTCGAGGACGGTCACGCAGGCCGAGATCACCCTGTTTGCGGGGCTCTCCGGGGATTACAATCCGGTGCACGTCGACCACGAAGCGGCCCGATCCGGCCCGTTTGGCCAGCCGATCGCCCACGGGCTGCTCGGGCTGGCGATCGCCAGCGGCCTGGGTACGGGAGCCCCCCGGGTTGACACGATGGCCTTCCTGGAGATCGTCTCCTGGGCCTTCCACAAGCCGATCCTCATCGGGGACACGATCCGGGTCGTGACCCGGGTCGAGGCCCTGGAGCCGAAGGCCAGAGGCCGTCGGGGGGTTGTGACCTGGCACCGCCAGGTCCTCAACCAGCGCGGCGAGGTCGTGCAGGAGGGCCGGACCCGGACGATGGTGCGAGGACGGGCCGAGGGCCCCGCCGTCTCGGACGTCGAGGAGGCCTCGGCGGGCTGACCGGGAGCGTCGGCCCTCTGGCGGATCGCTGCCGGATCAGCCTCCGCTGCCCTTCCGCATCACCCCGAGCAGAAGGCGGGCGGCCTCGTCGGCGAAGGCGGGGTCGTTGAGATGCAAGGGGAGGGACTCGACCCGGACGTGACTGGCTCCCGCCAGCCCCTCTCGGATCGCGCCGAAGAGGCGGGCATCGGCCTCGGGATCATGGAAGGGCTGGCCGGGGGCGTCGAGGGCCGAGACGCCGAGTTCGGGGAGGAGGACGACGGTCTCGGCCCGGGAGGGTCGGAGGGTGGCGGCGATCCGACGACCGAGGGCCTCGCACTCGTCGGGAAGGGTCCGCATCAGCGTGACGGTCGGATTGTGGACATGGAGCGTCCGGCCCCGGAAGGCCTCGGGGACCGTCGCGATCGGCCCGAAGTTGACCATATCGAGCGCCCCGACACTGACGACCTGGGGCACGCCGGCGTCGACGGCCGCCTGGAGGCGGTCGGGGCCGGCGGAGAGGACGCCGCCGACGAGCTCGTCGGCCAGCTCGGTCGTCGTCAGGTCGAGCACGGCATCAACGAGGCCGTCTCGGATCAGACGTTCCATGGACTGGCCGCCGACTCCGGTCGCGTGGAAAACGATGACCTCGCAGCCCTCGGCTTCGAGGGCCCTGCGCGAGCGGTCGACGCAGGGGGTCGTGACGCCGAACATCGTCGCGGTGACGAGCGGCCCGTCGGGGGCCCCGGACTCGTCCCCGGGCAGGGGGAGTGACCGGCCTCGGACCATGCCGGCCATCGCATCGGCCGCGTTACCGAGCACTTGGCGGGTGATCCGGTTCAGGCCGGCCACGTCGGCGACGGCGGGCAGAAGCATCAGGTCGCTGCCGCCGACATAAGGCCGGGTCTGCCCGCTGGCGAGCGTGCTGACCATTACCTTCGGGAGCCCGAAGGGAGCGGCCCGCATCGCGGCGGTGCCGATGGTCGTGCCGGCCGAGCCCCCGAGGGCCAGGATGCCGTCGACCGTTCCGGTCGCAAGGAGGCCCTCGACAACCCGGGAAACCCCGAGGGCGGCAGCGGAGACGGCCCGGCCGCGATCCCGATGGCGGAGGACCTCCTCGGTCGACGTGCCCGCCTCCTGGAGCACGCGATCTCGGCCGATGTCCGGCTCGATCGCCGGAGGGGAGCCGGTGCCGGCATCGATGACCAGCACCTCCAGGCCCGAGGCGAGGAGCCGATCTCGGACGAACGCGATCTCCAGTCCCTTCGTGTCGAGCGTCCCGATCAGGACGACGGCCATCTCGGCGACCTCCCCCCTCGGCGGCCGGCCTCACCAGGTGGCCGGCCGCCGGGTGATCGATTCCGGATTACCGATTCTCCAGCGTCCGAGGCGATGGTCCGGGGACGACCGGCGAGTCCGTCAATAATTCGCCAGCGTACCGGCCCCTTCCCCCTGGTTGAAGCGATTGGCCAGCGCGGAGGCGTTCTGGAGCATCATCGCCAGCTCGCTGCCGACCGCGATGAAGCGCCAGCCCTCCTCGATGCGTCGGGCCGCGTCGTCGGCGGTCTTCACATGAATCCCGCAGGGGACCTTGTGGCGGGCGGCGGTCTCCCGGATCCGGGTGAGGACCTCCTCCAAGCGCTCGGGGGTGGGAGCGACTCCCCGGGAATCCCGGAGGGAGGCGGCGAGATCGTTCGGCCCGACGAAGATGGCGTCGATGCCGGGAACGGCGTAAATCTCGTCGGCCCGGTCGACGGCGTCGATGTGCTCGGTCTGGAGCACCACAAGGATCTCCTCGTCGGCGCCGGCGAAGTAGCGCTCGGCGGTCGTGCCGTAGTTCAGGGCATGCAAGGCCCCGCCGAGGGAGCGGTTGCCCCGAGGGGGATACTGGCACGCGGCGACGGCGACCTGGGCCTCCTCGGCAGTCATCACCATGGGCACGACGATGCCCATGGCACCGCAATCGAGCACCGACTTGATCAGGTCGTGCCGGCAGCAGTTGACCCGGGCCAGGGGGGTGCAGCCGGCGTCGGCGATGGCGCCGAACATGAGGGCGGCGGTCTGGATGTCGGTGTGGGTGTGTTCCATGTCAACCGTCAGCCAGGGCAGGCCGGTGCGTGCCAGGAACCGGGCGGCGAAGGCGCTGCCCAGCGACAGCCAGGTGCCGACCTGCGGCTTGCCCTCGCGCAGGGCCCGCTTGACGGGATTCGGCTTCACGGTTCGGGGCTCCCTCGGGGTGGGGACGGGGCCCGGCGGAGCCGGGCGGTTGGGCGCCCAGTCTGGCACGGCGGAGGCCGTCGGGCAAGCGATCGGCTGGCGGCGGAGGAGAGGCCGATCCTCCTCGGTGTCCTTAATGGGATGTTCATTTTCCCCGCCGGCGGGCGAGAACCTCCGGTTCGCGTGGCCTCTCGGCCCAGGGAATGCGATGATAGCCACGATGGGACTCAACATCCCCTGGCCCGATCGGTGAACCGAGGACATCGGGGGGAGATCGCGAGGCGAGAGGATGCGGATCACGATTGTCAGCGAGACCTACTTCCCGCAGGTGAACGGCGTCTCCCGGACCCTCTCGCAACTGGTCCGGGTGCTGACCGAGGCTGGCGACGAGGTCCAGCTGATCCACCCCGATTACGGGGAGCCCTCCCGAGCGGTCGGAGCGTACCGGGTGCCCTCGGTGCGGATCCCGTTCTATCCGGACCTCCGCCTGCCGGTGCCGCCGTATCGCGGGGTCCGCCGCGCGATCGCCCGGTTCCGGCCGGAGCTGGTCCACATCGCCACCGAGGCGACGCTGGGCCTGGCGGTCCTGCTCGACGCCTCGGCCAGGGGGATTCCGATCGTTTCGAGCTTCCACACGAACTTCGACCAGTACTCGGACCACTACCGGGTGGGGTGGGCCCGAGGGGGGATCTGGCGGTATCTGCGCTGGTTTCACAACCGGACGAGGGAAACCTACGTGCCGTCCCGGGCCACGATCCTGAACCTGGAACGCCGGGGATTCCGGAACCTGGTGCTCTGGCCCCGGGGGGTGGACGCCTCGCTCTTCCGCCCGGATCGCCCCGGGAGGGCCCAGCTCAGAAGGGCGCTTGGCTTCTCCGAACAGGACGTGGTGATCGCCTACGTTGGCCGGGTGGCGGTGGAGAAGAACGTCGAGTATCTCGCCGAGGCCCTGGCGGAGGCGGCCCAGAAGTCGTCGAGGGCCCGGCCGCTGATCGTGGGGGAGGGGCCGGCCCGGCCCGTGCTGGAGGAACGGCTCCGGGGCGTCGCCACCGTTGTCGGCTTCCGATCGGGGGAGGAGCTGGCGGACCACTACGCCGCCGCTGATCTGTTCGCCTTCGCCAGCCGGACGGAGACGTTCGGCAACGTGGTGCTGGAGGCGATGGCCTCGGGCCTTCCCGCGATCGTACTCGCCGAGGGAGGCCCGGCGGAGATCGTCCGCCACGGCGAAACCGGTCTGGCGATCGCACCCGATGCCCCTCCCGGGACCTTCGCCGAGGCCCTGCTCGCCCTGGCCGAGGACGGCCCGCTGCGCCGCCGGATGGCGGAGAACGCCCGGGATTTCGCCCGGTCGCAGAGCTGGGAACGGATTATGGGAGCCCTCCGGGACCGCTACGCCGCGATCGTCGAGGCCGACGACCCGGCGACGCTGGAGCCGATCGCCTGAGCCGGTCGGCGTCGAGTTGGAGGTCCGCCCATCGGTCCTCCCGGATCCAGAGCCCCCTTCCGTCGGGGGAGACGGGCACGAGGCTCGAGGGCAGATATCCGGAGGAGAGAAACTCCCGGAGCGCCGGGAAGGGCGGATAGGCCACGAAGACGAGTTCAGGGCGGGTGTCTCGGAGGTCCGCCATCAGCTCGTCGATCCGGGGGGAGACGACCGGATGCGGCCGGTCGGCATAGTCCCGCATCAGGTTGTTCGTGAAGAAGTGCCGGGAGGCGGCATCGAGCCCCGAGTAGAAGAGCAAGGGGCTCTGCCATCCCCAGATGTGCAGCCTCGGGTCGTCCCAGCCGGCGGTCTGCTCCCCGAGCAGCCGGCCGAGCTTGCGCAGCTCGACCCACTGCCGGCCCCCCTTGTACCGGATCGTCAGCTCCTCGGCCGGGACGAGCAGGTAATCCCGGATCTGGATCGCGCCGAAGGCGAGGATCGCCGAGAGGAGGCCGAGCCCGATCGCGGTCGACCACCACCGTCGGGGACGGGCCGCGAAGGCGTCCGAGACGGCGACCGCGACCGACAGCGCCAGGCCGGGGACCGGCAGCAGATAGTAATGCGCCCAGTACAGCCCCGGGGCGAGGACCTGAAGCACCGCCGAGGCCGTCCACGCCGCGGCAGCCCTCCGGCCGAAGCCTCCTCGACCGATGGCGAGCCAGATCAACGACGGCAGACCCGCCAGCCAGATCGGCCAGGAGCCGAGTCCCCACCAGACGAGGTAGTCCGAGGTCCCGAACGGAGGGGGGAGGTTGCCCGAGGGGTCGGCGTTCCCGGTGAGCCATCGGATCGCGGGGGACGGAGCGTTCGGCTCCGGGGAGACGTCGGCCGCCAGGGCTCGGCCGTGTCGGACGATGTCGTCGAAGGCCTCCGCCGTGACCCCCTGGGCGGCCAGGACGGCCCCGGCGACGAGGATCGGGGCGACGAGGCCCAGGAAGAACGCTCCGAGAGACCGGAGGAGCGACCTCACCCCGGCCTCCCCGGGCTCGCCTTGCCTCGGCAGGGCGAGCACCGCCACCACGAACACCGGAACGTGGAGCGCCGCCACCTGCTTGACGAGGATCGCCAGCCCGAGGGCAACGCCCGCCGAGACGAGCCAGGCCCCCCGCCGTCGGGAGGATCCGGCGGCGGCGACCGTCGCGGCCAGCGCGGCCACCGAGAAACAGTTGATCGCCTGTTCGAGCTGCGCCCCATTGCCGTAGAGGTACGGGTCGGTGCTCAGCAGGGCGCAGAGCAGGCCGGAGAGGACCGCCGCGCCAGGCCCTCCGAGCCGGAGGCCGAGCCACCAGACGATCGCGACCGAGGCGAGGACGAAGGGAATCGGCAAGAGTCGGATCGCCAGCTCATCGGGGCCGCCGAGGGCGACGGCCCCTTCATAGATCCAGTAGCCCAGCGGCGGCTTGTTCTCGCTCAGGTCGGCGTAGAGCCGGTCGCCTTCGATCAGGCGGCGGGCCATGTAGGCGTAGGCCGCCTCGTCGCAGTCAAGGGGCTCGGACTCTCCCCGGACAACAGGATACGGAGCGACGCCGAGGCGAGCGTCCAGGGTCGGCCCGATGGTATGGCCGCGCCACCAGGCGGTGACAGCGAGGATCGCGAGGAGACCGATCAGAGCCGGGGCCGGCGTCCGGGGGCTCGTGTCCAGGTTGGCCAAGGGGCCCCTCCGGCGGTTAGAATCCAGGTCGACAGCCCCGGGCGGGCCCGGATCGCCCCTCCCGCTGCCCAGGAGCGAGGGGACCTCACCGCTCCCCCGATCGACCCGATGGCTCTGAACGATTCTACCGAGACGGCCCGGCCCGGTGCATCCGGCCCGACGGCTCCCCTGCCTCGGCCCATCGGGCGACTGCGGGCGGCGATCCCGGCCGCGCTCTATGCCGCCGCTCTGATCGGGCTGGCCGAGCCGCCGAGGATGAGCGGGAACGTCTGGTCGCGGTACATGACGATCGAGTCGATCGTGGAACGGGGGACGCTCTCGGTCGACGACTGCCCCTACCTCGTGCCGAGCGGGTCTCCCGACCTGGCGAAGTTCGGCGGCCGGCTCTATTCCGACAAGCCCCCGGTCCTGCCGGCGATGGGGGCCGCGGTGTATGCTCCGCTCCATCGGATCGGCTGGAAGATGTTCGACCTGCGGTCTCCCCAGGCGTTCATCTCCTCGTTCGGGCCGGTGAACCGGGCGCTGGTGGGGGTCCTGATCGCGTTGCCGTCGGCGCTGGCGTTATACGCGATGCGTCGGATGTTCCAGGCGATCGCCATCGCTCGGCGGCTGGCCGACGCCCTGGCGATCGGGTTCGGGTTCTCCTCGCTGCTGCTGTCCTACGGCGTGACGTTTAACAACCACAGCGTCGCGGCGGGTCTGCTGACCTCGGCGTTCGCGATTGTGCTCCTGAGCGACTCGCAGGGGAAGGCCGGCGTGGCTCGGTCGGCAATGGCGGGGCTGCTCGCCGGGCTGGCAAGCACGATCGACCTGCCAGCGGGAGGGGCGTTGTGGGCGGGGTTGCTGGCCTGGATCCTGGTGAGATCGCGGAAGGCGGGGGCCGGATACCTGGCCGGCTCGGCGCCTCCGATCCTCGCCCATTGCGTGCTCCAGTCGATGGTGACCGGATCTCCGCTGCCGGTGGAGCTCTACCCGGAGGCCCTGGCCTATGACGGGTCGTACTGGTCAACCGAGATCGGCACCTTCAAGGAGTCGATCCCTCGATCGCTCTTCCTCGTGGAGCTGCTCGTCGGCCCGCAGGGGTGGCTGACCGTGACCCCGGTCCTGATCTTCTCGCCGGTCGGCCTGGCCTGGGCGATGTGGGGGAGGACCGGCGCGATCCGCTCGGGGGCGATCGTCTCGGCGATCGTCTCGGTCGTCCTGCTGGGCTATTACAGCTTCGGCGTCCGGAGGACCGACTACTCGGGGCAGTCGTTCGGGGTGCGGCACCTGTTGCCGATCACTCCGATCCTGTTCACCTACGCCGTGGCGGCGCTCGAGCGGCTGAGGATGCGCGTCTGGCGCGGGATCTTCGTCGCCTTGATGCTCATTGGCGGTGTCTATGCGTTTGAGGGAATGGAGGATCCCTGGTCCCGAATCGAGCGCCGGGACGATCTTCCCCTGCGGATCGTCCGGAAGCTGGTCGTGTATCCCCATTCGAGCTATGCCCGGTAGGGGGGATCACTCCGACGAGTTCGGGCCGAGCACCTCGGCGAGGGCCCGGGAGAGCGAGGAGCCTCGGAGGCCCATCCGGAGGATCGTCCCGTCGGGGGCGATGAGGAAGGTGTCGGGCACGCTGGTGACACGGAGCGGCCCGGACCAGTCGGCTCCGGAGGTGCCGTTGTGGACGAGTCGCCAGGGGAGGGGCTCCCGATCGACGACCCGGTCCAGATCCTCGATTGAGGCATCGAGCGCGACGCCGATGACCTCCAGGCCCCGATCGCCGTAGGAGTCGAGGGCATCGGCCAGGGCGGGGAGCTCGGCCAGGCAGGGCTCGCTGAAGGTGGCCCAGAAGAAGACCAGGCGGTGGCCGCGGGGGGAGGGGCCGAGCGAGATCGGCTGGCCGGAGACGTCCCTCGCCTCGATGGCGGGCGCGGGGGAGCCGAGCAGGGCGATCCTCGAGAACTCCGCCTCGACCTTCTCGGGGACACCGGGGACGGCGCCGAAGCGGTCGAGAAAGCAGGTGTAGACCTCCCGGGCCGACTCGGCGTCGGCCGAGGCGAGGGCGAGGTCGGCGATCGTGTCGGCGAGGTCGGCGGCCAGGCGGACCTGGGCTTCGCCGTCGAGCCCGGCCATGAGCTCTCGGTAGAGGACGATCGCGGCGCGGATGCGCCCGGCCTCGGCGTCGGCCATCGCGGAAACGAGCTGGCCGAGCGGGGTGGCGGCCCCCCGATCCGGGCTGGCAACGTACGCCCGAGCGGCGGAATCGGCCTCGGCGAACCAGCCGTATCGGATCGCCAGGTCAAAGAGCAGGCGATGGGCCTCCTCGCGGTCGGGGCCGTGGCCGTGCTCGGCGACGAATGGCAGCAGCTCCTCGAAAAATCGGCGGTCGTGTTCGCGGCGAAGGGCGTCGAGGGAGCCCGAGGCCCCGGGGCGATCGGGGGGCGTCGGGTCATCCGCCGGGAAGAGGAGCAGGGCAAGGAGCAGAGGGCACACGAGAGGATCTCCCGCTCGATGGGAAGGGATCGGGGAGGGTACCGGACGCGGGGCCGATCTCGGATCCCGGCCGATCGAGCAGGGATCCAGGATCCGGGATGGGAGGATCAACCGCGCCGAGGAGAGGAGGCGATCGGGATCACCGAGGCCGCCGTCACGCGGCCGAGGGGACGACCACCGCCGGGCCGCCGGGGACGGAGGCGGGGCGGAGGTCGCCGACAAGCTCGCCGATGAGGTCGGCCCAGCGGTCGCAGCAGGACAGGCGCTCGAACTCGTCGAGGAAGGAGGAGCGGCCCTTTCGGCCCATCTCAGCCGAGAGTTCAGGATGGGAGGATAGAAGCTCGATCGCCTCCACGAGGGGACCAGGCTCGCCGAGCCGGACCGTCACGCCGCAGCCGGCGCGGCGGATCGTGTCGGCCGTCTCGCTGTGGTCGGGGCCGACGAACAGAACGGGACGCTCGGAGGCCATCGCGCCGTACAGCTTCCCAGGGACGACGATGCCGGTCATCTCCGACCTCATGGAGACGAGGTGGGCGTCGGCCACGGTGAGGGACTCGTGGAGCTGCTCCCGGGGGACGTAGTCGAGGAGTCGGATGTTCTCCAGGCCCTCGGCCTGTTTGGCCTCCTTGACCTCGCGGAGGCGGGGGCCGCCGCCGACGAAGAGGAAGACGATGTCGTCCCGGTCCCGGAGGCGTCGAGCGGCCTCGAGGAACTCGCTGGCGGAGTGAGCGAGGCCGAGGTTGCCGGAATACATGACCACAAACTTGTCTGAGAGGCCGAGCGCCTCGCGCATCGGGTGGCCCTCCCGAGGGAGGGGGAAGACCTCGTCGCGGCGGCTCCAGACGGGGATCTCGACCATCCGGGAGTCTCGGACCCCCTTGGCCCGGATCCGGTCGGCCATGTAGGGGCCAAGCACGACGACGCGGTCGGAGCGGCGATAGATCGCGTCGCTCAGCCAGGAGAGGAGGGCGACGACCGGGTTCCGCCGGGACATCTGGCCGAGGGCCAAGCTGGCGTCGGGGTGGAGGTCCATGCTCCAGTAGACCTGGCACGAGCCCCGGAGGCGCCGGAGCAGGGTGCCCACAAGACCGATGAGCGGCGGGGTGGTGAGTGTGACCACCACGTCGAACCTCGGCAGGGTCAGGGCGGTGAGGATCGCCCCGACGTAGAAGCTGAGGTAGTCGGTCATCCGCTTCAGGACGCTGCCGCGTCCGAGCGAGGTGGCCCGGACGCGATGGATGGTGACGCCGTTGCGCTCGTCGCGGGCGGGAGGAGGCTCGGCCCCCGGCTCGTAACGCCCCCGGGCGCAGAGGACGTGGCACTCATAGCCGCGATCGGCCAGCGACTCGGCCAGATCGGTCAGGTGCTGGGCGGTCGAGGCGTGGTCGGGCCAGTAGTACTGGTTGACGAACAGGAGGCGGGGCCGCCGTCGGGCGCGGGGCCCGGCCGACGGGGAGTGGGGGCGGGCCGCCCTGGTCCCGTCCGGCTCAACCCGCCAGCGGCGGAGGGGACGGGGGGAGGGGCTGGGCTCGGGGATGTCGCTCACCATTTGGCGTCGGCCTCATCCTTGTTGGCGCGATACCAGGAGATCGTCTTCGCCAGGCCGGTGCGGAGGTCGGTCGGCGGCGTCCAGCCGCCAAGCACCTGCTTCATCCGGGTCACGTCGAGCACCTTCTTCGCAGCACCGTCGGGCTTGTCGGTGTTCCAGCGGAGGGCGCCCTTGAACCCGGACAGATCGTGGACCGTCTCGGCCAGTTCCCGGATCGAGGTCCCAATCCCCGTGCCGATGTTCAGCGGCAACGAGACATCGTCGTAGACCTCGGCGGCGAGGACGATCGCATCGGCACAGTCCTCGACGTAGATAAATTCCCGGATCGGCTTGCCGGTGCCCCAGACCTCGACCTCCTTCGCTCCGGCCAGGTCGGCCTCGACCCACTTCCGCACGAGGGCGGCGACGACGTGGGAGCGGTCGGGGTTGTATGAGTCGCCGGGACCGTAGAGGTTCGTGAGAATCAGGTGGATCGAGTCCAGGCCGTACTGCTTCTTGTACGCGACCCCCTGAACGGCCAGCATCTTCTTTGTCAGGCCGTAGTTGACCACACTGGCGTGGCACGGGCCGGCCCAGAGATCCGTTTCCTTCAGTTCCCCCTCGAGATAGCCGGGGTAGCTGCAAGCGGTGCCGATGTTGACGACCTTGCCGACGTTCGCCAGCCGGGCCGCCTCCATCAGGTTCGCACCCATGACGAGGTTTTGATAATACAGCCGGCCCGGCTCGTTCACATTGATTCCGATGCCGCCGTAATACGCCGCCGAATGGATGAGCAGGTCGCAGGGGTGCTCCAGCAGGCATCGGAGGCAGGCGTCGAGCGCGGTCAGGTCGAAGTCCCGCTTGCGCGGGACGAAGACCTCGGCTCCGAACGACTCCAGCCTCTTGACGATGTGCTGCCCGAGGAACCCGGCCCCGCCGGTGACGGTGACGCGCTTGCCCGACCAGAAGCCCTTCATCGCTGGCTGTCCCCTGGTGATCGGAGGAGGCAGGAGGCGGTCGGCAGCAGGCGGCCGCGACGGCGCGGCGGGCGGGAAGCCCCAAGCCCCCGCCTCCCGCTCCCGGCCGACTCCGGAGATCAGACGTTGCTGAACGGGTTGGACCACTCGATCAGGCGAGCGGCCTGGACCAGCTCGGCGATGCCGCGGTCGAGGTCGATCGTCGTCTCGAACCCCTTGGCGCGGATCTTCTCGTAGCTGACCTCGTAGTTCCGCTGGTCGGCGTCGCTGCCGACCTCGGCGAAGTGCAGGTAGTAATCGACGTGCTCGAGGATCTTGCGGGCGACGTCTTCCTTGGTGAAGTTCATGCTCTCGTGGCCGACGTTGTAAACGTCATCCTTCACCTCGTCCCAGCGCTCCAGGGCGAAGATGAAGGAGCGGGCCATGTCGCGGACGTGCACGAAGGTCCGCTTGAAGCCGCCCTCGTAGACGATGAGGTTGCGGTTCTTGACGGCCTGGTAGGTGAAATCGTTGGGCATCAGGTCCAGGCGCATCCGGTTGCTGACGCCGAAGGCGGTGGCGAAGCGGTAGGCGATGCCGTTGCCGGCGTCGAGGACCATCTGCTCGGCCTTGGCCTTGGTTTCGCCGTAGAGGGTGATCGGAGCGCGCGGGGTGTTCTCGTTGCAGACGTAGTCGGGGATCGACCCGTAGATGCTGCCGGTGGAGGCGAAGAGGAACTTTTGGTCCGTCTTACGCTTCTCCAGCAGCAGCCTTGTCGCGTCGACGTTCACCGCTTGGGCGAGTTGCGGCTCCTTCTTGCAGGCGGGATAGCCGACGATGGCGGCCAGGTGGATGACGGCGTCGACACCATCGAGGGCCTTCTCGACATCCTGGGGGTTGCAGACGTCCCCCTTCTGAAGTTCGAAGAAGCGATTCTGGCAGCAGGGGAGTAGGCCGTGGCCGCCGAACTTGAGGCTGTCGAGCACTCGGACCCGGTGGCCCTGGTCGAGCAGGGCGGGGACCAGGGTCGAACCGACATAGCCCGCGCCGCCGGTGACGAGGATGCGCATGGGAGTCCCATCCATGGACGTCGAGTCGTGCGATCTCATACCGCCTCGGCTTCCGGACCGAGGCGGGGGCTCGATGAAGGCAACGGGGGAGAGGTCGGGTTGGTGTGGCGGCCCCGTCCGTGCGGCCTCTCGTCGAGCGGTCGGATCAGGTCAGGACAGTTCGGGACGCTGCGAGCGGGCCGGCCGGTCGTCGTCGCTTCCGTGGTGGGCTCTCGGTGCCGGGGCCGACCCGCATGGACGGGATGGTAACCGATCCTCGATCCGCGTCAACGTCGCTTTGGAGACGGTTGCTGACTCGCCGGGCCGAAGCGCCCGGGTCAGTCGTCCTCCTCGTCGCCGGGAAGCGTCGGTGGGGGGACGGGGGCGGGGGGGCCGGGGATCGCGTATTCGCCGTCGATCCAGCGGCCAAGGTCGACGAGGCGGCAGCGCTCGGAGCAGAAGGGGAAGTGCGGCAGGGCGTCGAGGCTCGGACCCTCGACCGCCCGGCCGCAGGTGGGACACTTGCCTCGGATCATGGCGGGTCCGGGTCAGTCGGACGAGGGGCTGCTTGACGACGCTGGCTTGGAGCCGGAGTTCGAGGAGGAGCCGTCGGCCGACGAGGACGAGGAGGACGAGCTATCCTTGTCGGCCTTGGCGGCCTTCTTGTACGAGTCGCTGCGGTAGTCGGTCAGATAGAAGCCGGAGCCCTTGAAGAGGATCGCCGCGCCGGCGCCGATTTTGCGCCGAAGGGTCTCCTTGCTGCAGGACGGGCAGGTGGTCTGCGGGTCGGCCTTGATCGACTCGAAGGCCTCGAACTCGTGCTTGCAGTCGTCGCAGATATAGTCGTAGGTTGGCATGGACGTCATTCGACTCCGGGGGGAGGGCGTGCCCTCCCCGGAGGGAGGGGGCCGCCCAGGGTGTCACGGCTTGACCGAGACGGCGACTCGGCTCGGCCTGAGGACTCGGTCGTGGAGGCGGTAGCCGCGATTCAGCTCGGCGAC
Organism: Tautonia sociabilis; assembly: GCF_003977685.1. GTDB lineage: Bacteria > Planctomycetota > Planctomycetia > Isosphaerales > Isosphaeraceae > Tautonia > Tautonia sociabilis. Next base: position 69,966 of record NZ_RYZH01000010.1, read on the forward strand.
GACCGTCCCCTCCGGCCGGTCGGCGTCGGGCTGCTGCATCAGCGCCTCATGGACGTTGGGGTCGAAGGGCTGATCGAGGGCGGGGATCGGCTCCACACCGTGCTTGGCGAGGGCCTCCAAGAGCTGGCGGTGGACCATATCCAGGCCGGTGATGATCGCCTCGGAGCCCGACTGGCGGGCGGCGTCGATGGCGCGCTCGAAATTGTCGATGACCGCGAGGAGGTCATTGGCCAGAGGGGCGACGGCGTAGGCGCGATCGGCCTCGGCCTGGGAGCGGCTGCGTTTCTGGAAGTTGAGGAAGTCGGCCTGGGAGCGGCGCAACTGCTCGAGGTAGTCGTCCCGCTGACGGGAGACCTCATCGAGCTGAGCGCGGAGGGCGGCGTTCTGGTCGTCGGCCCCCTCGGCCGAGGCTCGGGCGTCGGCGTTGGGCTCGACCCCGTCGGGAGGGTTGGGGGCGTTCGGGTCACTCATCGCGTCGGGATCCGTGCTCGCTGGGGAAAGGGGGCCGGGCCGGGAAGCGGTCGGGTCAGCGCGTCGGCTCGGCGTCGCCCTCCTCGGGCTCAGTGAAGAAGTCGCGGAGCTTCTCCAGGAAACTCTTGCGCCGGGGGCTCACGTCGTGGTGTTCGAGCTCGGCCAGCTCCCGGAGCAACTCTTCCTGGCGCGGGGAAAGCCGCTTGGGGGTCTCGATGATCACCTCGACCAGCTCGTCGCCGCGGCCGTTGCCGGAGAGGTCGGGCATGCCTCGGCCCCGGAGCTTGAGGATGTCTCCGCTCTGAGTGCCTCGAGGGATGGTGAGATCGGCGGGACCGTCGAGCGTGGGGACCTCGATCTCGGCGCCGAGGGCGGCCTGAGGGAAGCTGATCGGCACTTGGCAGACCAGGTCGTTCCCCTTGCGGATGAAGAAGGCATGGGGCCGGACCTGGACCTGAACGCGGAGATTCCCTCTCGGGGCGCCGGGGTCGCCGGGCTCCCCCTGGTTGCGGAGCTGGAGGATCGTCCCGGTGTCGACGCCGGCGGGGACGCGAACCTGGACGGTCGCGATCTTGTCCGCCCGGCCGGAACCCCGGCAGGAGGGGCAGGGGTCGACGACCCGGACCCCTTCGCCACCGCAGGCGGGACAGGTCTGGGCCATCTGGAAGAAGCCACGGGCGGTGACGATCTGGCCTCGGCCGCCGCAGTAGTCGCAGGAGGTGGCCACGGTGCCGGGCTTGGCGCCGGTGCCGTCGCAGGTGTCGCAGTATTCCTTGCGGGGTAGCTCGATGGTGCGGGTGGCGCCGCGGGCGGCCTCCTCCAGGGAGATCTCCAAGCGAACCAGCAGGTCGGCGCCGGCGCGGGGGCCTCGGCGGCGGGCCCCGAAGAAGTCGCCGAAGAGGCCGGAGCCGCCGAAGATCTCGCCGAAGGCGGAGAAGACTTCCTCGGCGGACCGGAAGTCGTGCACGCCGGCCCCTTCGAGCCCGGCGTGGCCGTAGCGATCGTATCGGCGCCGCTTCTCGGCGTCGGAGAGCACCTCGTACGCCTCGGCGGCCTCGCGGAACTTGCGCTCGGCCTCCTGGTCGCCGGGGTTGCGGTCGGGGTGGTATTTCTTGGCCTGCTGGCGATAGGCCGACTTGATCTCGTCGGCCGAGGCGGACCGCTGGAGCCCGAGAATCTCGTAATAGTCGCGCTTCGTGGTCGCCATCGGCATCGCGTCTCGATCGGTGGCCCTTGCGGCGGATTCGGGTTCTGCGACCGGGTCGTCGTGATTATCGTACCATCCGACACCCGATCCCGGATACCGCGCCGCCGGGCATCCCGCCTCCCCGTCCGCATTGTCCGGATCCGCATCGCGAACCGGGTCGGCAGCACGAACGGTGCTGCCGACCCGGCCCGCTTGGTCGACGACGAGTCGGGCTGGCTGGCTCAGCGGATCGAGCCTTCGATCCGCTTGGCCCCCTTCTCCTCGTCCTCGTCCTTGAGGTTGGTGATCATCGCCTCGGTGGTCAGCATCAGGCCCGAGATCGACGCGGCGTTCTGGAGGGCCGTCCGCGTGACCTTGGTCGGGTCGATGATGCCGGCCTCGAACATATCGACGTAATCGCCGGTGTTGGCGTTGAAGCCGATGTTGCCGCCCTTGTCGATGATCTCCTGGGCGACGACGGCACCGTCGTGCCCGGCGTTCTGGGCGATCATGCGGGCCGGCTCCTCCAGGGCCCGGAGGACGATGGCGGCGCCGATGCGCTCGTCCCCCTCCAGCGCGTCGTGCAGGGCCTTGACCGCGGGGATGGTCCGGAGCAGCGCGGTGCCGCCGCCGGGGACGATCCCCTCCTCCGCCGCGGCCCGGGTGGCGTGCAGGGCGTCCTCGACGCGGGCCTTCAGCTCCTTCATCGCGGCCTCGGTCGGGGCGCCGACGCTGATGACGGCCACGCCTCCGGTGATCTTGGCCAGGCGCTCCTGGAACTTCTCACGGTCGTACTCCGAGTCGGTCTCGGAGATCTGCTTGCGCAGCTGCTCGATCCGCTTCTGGATGTCTTCCTTCTTACCGGCGCCCTGGATGATCGTGGTGCTGTCCTTGGCGACCTTGATCTGCTTGGCCTGGCCGAGCTGCTGGAGGGTGAGGTTCTCCAGCTTCAGGCCGAGGTCCTCGCTGACCACGGTGCCGCCGGTCAGGATGGCCATGTCCTGAAGCATCGCCTTGCGGCGGTCGCCGAAGCCGGGGGCCTTCACGGCGCAGACGTTGAGGATGCCACGCAGCCGGTTGACGACCAGGGTGGCCAGGGCCTCCCCCTCGACGTCCTCGGCGATGATCAGCAGCGGCTTGCCGGACTGGGCGACGCGCTCCAGCAGCGGGATCAGGTCACGGAGATTGCTGATCTTCTTCTCGTGGAGCAGGATGAGAGCGTCGTCGAGGACGGCCTCCATCGTCGTCGGGTTGGTGACGAAGTAGGGGCTGAGATAGCCCTTGTCGAACTGAAGGCCCTCGACGAACTCGAGCGTGGTGGTGGAGGTCTTGCCCTCCTCGACCGTAATCACGCCGTCGTTGCCGACCTTGCTGACGGCCTCGGCCAGCATCTTGCCGATCTCAGGGTCGTTGTTGGCCGAGATGGCGCCGACCTGGGCGATCTCCTCGGGCTTGGTCACCTCCCGGCTGATCTTCTCGACCAGCTCAGAGACAGCGGCGTCGACCGCCTTCTCAATGCCGCGGCGGACGGCGGTCGGGTTGGCACCGGTGGTGATGGTGCGGAGGCCCTCGCGGAAGATGGCTCGGGCGAGGATGGTCGCCGTGGTGGTCCCGTCGCCGGCCACGTCCGAGGTCTTCGACGCGACGACGTTGACGAGCTTGGCGCCCATGTTCTCAAACGGGTCGGGCAGCTCGATCTCCTTGGCGACGGTCACGCCGTCCTTGGTGACGGTCGGCCCGCCGAAGGACTTGCTAAGGATCACGTTGCGGCCGGTCGGCCCGAGTGTGGTGCCGACGGCCTGCGCCAGCGTGTCGATGCCCGAGAGCATCTTCCGGCGGGCGGCGTCGGAGAAGAGCAACTGTTTGGCCACGTGCGAAGGCTCCTGTCTGAATCGTTCGTCCGGATGATTCGATGAGGTCTCGATGGGCTGGGCCGGCCGAGGGGAAGGGCCGGACCCGGCCGGCGTCTCGTCGGGGGTCCTCGGCGCCGGCCGGAGTCGTCTCGACCCCGGCCGACCCGGAGGGCCTCCCCGGTGCGAGCGGGGGAAGATCAGCTAATGACCTTGGCGAGCACGTCAGACTCGCGGAGGATCTTGATCTCCTCGCCGTTGAGCTTGATCTCGGTGCCGGCGTACTTGCCGAAGAGGACCTCGTCCCCCTCCTTCAGGCCGATCTCGGCGCGGTTGCCGTTGTCGAGGAGCTTGCCGGGGCCGACCGCCACGACCCGGCCCCGCTGCGGCTTCTCGCGGGCGGTGTCGGGCAACACGATGCCGCCGGAGGTCTTCTCCTCGGCCTCGATCTCCTTGATCACGATGCGGTCGTCGAGCGGGCGAATGGTCGTCGCCATTGCGGAGGTTCCTGTGCAAATGTGGTGGAGAGGGTGTCTCAGACTCGGAGTGTGTGGGGAGGGAACGCGGGAACGATGGCCGAGGAAGGGGCGAGGGCCGTCGTTGGTGACGGCCGCTCGGACGCCCGCCGGGGTTCGACGATCGGCGGGCGACCGCCTTCGCGTCGGCTCACATCATCCCCATGCCGCCCATGCCGTGGTCGTCGTGGTGCGGATCGCCGCCGGCGGGCTTCTTCTCCTTCTTCTCGATGACGATCGCCTCGGTGGTCAGGAGCAGTGAGGCCACCGACGCGGCGTTCTGCAGGGCAGTGCGGGTGACCTTGGCCGGGTCGACCACGCCGAAGGAGAACATGTCGCCCCACTCGCCGGACTCGGCGTTGTAGCCGAAGTTCGGGTCGGAGGAGCGGCGGAGCTTGTTGACGACGACCGAGCCGTCCAGGCCGGCGTTCTCGGCGATCGAGCGGCAGGGCTGCTCCAGGGCGCGGCGAACGATCTGGACGCCCAGGTCCTCGTCGCCGGAGAGCTTCAGGTCGTCAAGCACCTTGGCGGCCCGGACCAGGGTGGTGCCGCCTCCGGGAACGATCCCCTCCTCGATGGCGGCTCGGGTGGCGTGCAGGGCGTCCTCGACGAGGGCCTTGCGCTCCTTCATCTCCGTCTCGGTGGCGGCACCGACGTTGATCTTGGCCACGCCGCCGGCGAGCTTGGCGAGGCGCTCTTGAAGCTTCTCGCGGTCGTACTCCGAGTCGGTCGTCTCGATCTCGCGGCGAATCAGCTCGGTGCGGCCCTTGATGGCGTCGGCCGAGCCGCGTCCCTCGACGATGGTGGTGTGGTCGCCGGTGATGATGACCTTGCCGGCACGACCGAGGTCGGCCAGGTCGACGTTCTCCAGGTTGATGCCGAGGTCCTTGAAGATCGCCTTGCCGCCGGTGAGGGTGGCGATGTCCTCAAGCATCGCCTTGCGGCGGTCGCCGTAGCCGGGGGCCTTCACCGCGGCGACCTGGAGGATCCCGCGGAGCTTGTTGACGACCAGGGTGGCCAGGGCCTCGCTCTCGACATCCTCAGCGATCACCAGCAGCGGCTTGTTGGCGCGGGCGATCTGCTCCAGCAGCGGAACAAGAACGCGAGGGGTGCTGATCTTCTCCTCGTGGATGAGGATGTAGGGGTCCTCGAGAACGACCTCCATGCGGTCCTGGTCGGTGATGAAGTGGGGGCTGAGATAGCCGCGGTCGAACTGCATCCCCTCGACGACGTCGACCTCGGTCTCGAAGCCCTTGCCCTCCTCGACAGTGATGACGCCGTCGGTGCCGACCTTCTCGAAGGCGTCGGCCAGCCGCTCGCCGATGCCGCGATCGTTGTTGGCGGCGATCGAGGCGACCTCGGTGATCTGCTTCTTGTCGCCGCCGACGCTCTTGGCGCGGGCCTTGACCTCGGCGACGACGCGATCGACGGCATGCTCGATGCCGCGCTTCAGGGCCATCGGGTCGGCGCCGGCGGCCAGGGCCTTCAGACCCTCCTTGAAGATCGCCTCGGCCAGGACGGTGGCGGTGGTGGTGCCGTCGCCGGCGGCGTCGGAGGTCTTGCTGGCGGCCTCCTTGACGAGCTGGGCGCCCATGTTCTCGTAGGCGTCGATCAGCTCGATCTCCTCGGCCACGGTCACGCCGTCCTTGGTCACGGTCGGGCTGCCCCAGCCCTTGTCGATGACCGCGTTGCGGCCCCGGGGGCCGAGCGTGCTCCGCACCGCCTTGGCCAGCTTGGACACGCCGCTGGCCAGCTTCTGGCGCGCTTCCTCGTCGTAAGCCAACAGTTTCGCCACGGTCGTCGTCTCCCTCCGGCGCCGTCGCGCCGGGCGATATCGATGGGGCTTCGGTCTCTGATCTGCTCGGGTCCAGCTGCCGGCGGCCCCGCCCGGGCTGCCCGGACGCCGGCCACCGTGTTCGCCGCGGCATGAGGCAAGTGGTGTACCACAACGAATTCACGACACAAGTCGAACTGCAACAAGAACCTTCGACAATCCCATCGCTCCGGCCGCCGCTGCCAAACTGGCAGTTCGCCTCGGGCCCATGCCATTTCGGCCGGGGGGACCGGGGCCTTGCCTCGGGCCTTGTCGGCGGTTCAGATAGGGGCCCTCGGCCGACCTGATTCGAGCTGATCCTCCCCCTTCCCGAGACCCAACCGATGCCGACGCGATTGCTCTCCGCCGCGCTGTTGCCGCTGCTCCTTGCCCCGATTCCATCCCTCGGCGACGAGCCGGTGGAACTGAGGCTCTGGCCCGACGCCGCCCCTGGGGCGCTGGGGAACGAGGCCAAGGACATCCCGACGATCACCCTCTACCGGGCGGATCCGAGCGTAGCGACGGGGGCCGCGATCGTCATCTGCCCCGGGGGAGGCTACGGGGGGCTGGCGATGGATCACGAGGGGCATCAGGTGGCGGAGTGGCTCAACTCGGTTGGCATCACGGGGGTGATCCTCAAGTACCGGCTCGGCTCGTCGGGATACCGGCACCCGATCCCGCTGACCGACGCCCAGCGGGCGATCCGGACGGTCCGGGAGAAGGCGGAGGACTGGGGGATCGATCCGAATCGGGTGGGAGTGCTCGGCTTCTCGGCGGGAGGTCACCTTGCCTCGACCGTCGGCACCCACTTCGACTCGGGGAACCCGGAGGCCGACGATCCGATCGATCGGCAGAGCAGCCGGCCCGATCTGATGGTCCTTGGCTATCCGGTCGTGGCGATGGCGACGGAGTACGCCCACGGCGGCTCGAAGCGGAACCTGCTGGGGGAGGACCCATCGGCCGATCTGGTCGAGTCGCTCTCGAACGAGCGGATGGTGACTCCCGAGACGCCGCCGACGTTCCTGGTCCACACCAACGAGGATACCGGCGTGCCGGCCGAGAACAGCCTGCTGTTCGTCCTCGCGCTCCGGAAGGCCGGGGTGCCGGTCGAGCTGCATCTCTTCGAGGGCGGCCGGCATGGGCTCGGGCTGGGCAACGGCCTGCCCGACCGCGGCATCGGTCCTGACGAGGCGTTCTCCGCCTGGCCGGGCTTGTGCGAGACCTGGCTGAAGAAGCACGGATTCCTGGACCGGAAGTGAACCGGCCGACCTAGCCGGCTCCCCCGGACCGATCGAGCCGCCCCTGGAACTCGGAGAGCTCCGGGAAGCGGCCCTCGGCGATCACCCGGGCGGCGAGCATCGCCGCGGCGACGTGAGAAACCTGGACCCGGACCTCCGGGCAACCAAGCCGGGAGAGCCAGTCGGCGAAGGGCTCCGTGGTGACGAGGATCTCCTCCGAGGGATCGAGCCGCTGCGGAGCGAGCTCGGCAACGCCGACGGCGAGGAAGCAGCACACGTCGTTGGTCTGGTTGGCCGGGTTGGCGGGAAAGCGGCCGAGCGAGACGAAGGTCCCGCCGCCGTGCCCGGTCTCCTCCAGCAGCTCCCGGCGGGCGGCGGCCTCGGGGTCCGGGTCGTCGGGCTCCATGGCGCCGCTGGGCAGCCCGGTGAGGATCTCTCCGGTGCCGTGGCGATACTCGGTGACCAGGACGATCCGGCCCTCGGCGGTCAGGGCGACCACGTTGAGCCAGGTCGGCAGTTCCAGGACGTGAAAGGGGGCGACCGGCCGGCCGGAGGCCGTCCGGCAGTCGTCGCTGCGGACGGTCAGCCAGCGGTCGCGGTAGGAATAGGAGGTGCGCTCGACGCGCCAGGGTTCGATCATCTCGGAGGGACGCCTCGGCGGTCAGCGCTGGCGGATGTGAAGCTCTCGGAGCTGCTTCTCCTCGACGGTGCCGGGGGCGCCGGTCATCAGGTCGGTCCCCTTGGCGGTCTTGGGAAAGGGGATCACGTCCCGGATGTTGTCTAGGCCGGCGTAGAGCATCACCATGCGGTCGAGCCCGAAGGCGATGCCGCCGTGCGGCGGGGCGCCGAAGCGAAGGGCGGAGAGCAGGAAGCCGAATTTCTCCTCCGCCTCCTCGGGGGAGAGGCCGAGGTGCCGGAAGATGGTCGACTGGATCGCCGGGTCGTGGCAGCGGATGGTGCCGCCGGCGGCCTCCTCGCCGTTGATCACGAGATCGTACGCCTGGGCCCGGACCTTCAGCGGCTCGGACTCGAGCAGGTGCAGGTCCTCGGGCAGCGGCATGGTGAACGGATGGTGCTCGGCGACGTACCGGCCCTCCTCGGCGTCCCAGGAGAAAAGGGGGAAGCGAACGACCCAGGAGTAATGGAACGACTTCGGGTCGTAGAGCTTCAGCTCTCGGCCGAGCCGGTGGCGGAGGGCCGACAGCGCCGCCGAGGTGACGTCCTTCGTGTCGGCAACGATCAGCAGAAGATCCCCCGGCTTCGCCCCGAACCGCTCCCGGAAGGCGGCCTGGACCTCGGGGGAGAGGAACTTGGCGGTCGGGCCGGTGAATTGCTCCGCCTCGACCTTGAGCCAGACCAGACCCTTCGCGCCGTAGTCGCCGGCGAAGGAGGTGAGCGCGTCGAGATCCTTGCGGCTGTACTTCTCGGCGGCGCCGGGGGCGCAGATGCCCCGGACCCGTCGGCCGTGCTCGATGGTGTCCTTGAAGACCTTGAACTCGGTCTGCGCGGCGAGGTCCCCGAGGTCGATGAGCTCCATCCCGAACCGGAGATCCGGGCGGTCGGTGCCGAAGCGCTCCATCGCCTCGTGGTAGTCGAGGCGGGGCAGAGGGGTGGAGAGCTCCTCCCCGGTGAACTCTCGGGAAAGGGCCTTGACCAGCCCCTCCATCGTCGCAAGGACGTCCTCGAACTGGACGAAGGACATCTCGATGTCGAGCTGGGTGAACTCGGGCTGGCGGTTGGCGCGGAGGTCCTCGTCCCGGAAGCAACGGGCGATCTGGAAGTAGCGATCCATGCCCGCGACCATCAAGAGCTGCTTATAAAGCTGCGGGCTCTGGGGCAGCGCGTAAAAGTGTCCGGGATGGATGCGGCTGGGAACGAGAAAGTCTCGGGCTCCTTCGGGGGTGCTGCGGCCGAGGATGGGGGTTTCGACCTCCCAGAAGCCCAGCTCGGTCATCGTCCTCCGCATCGTCTGGGCGAGCCGGTGGCGGATCTCGACGATGCGGTGCATCTCCGGGCGGCGGAGGTCGAGGAAGCGGTACTTCAGCCGGAGCTCCTCGTTGGCCTCGCCGTCGATCTCGAAGGGAGGTGTCTGGGTGGCGTTGAACACCTCCAGTTCGGTGGCCTGAAGCTCGATTTCGCCGGTCTGGAGCTTGGGATTCTCCTTGCCGGGGAGGCGGCGGCGAACGGTCCCTCGGACGCCGATCACCCACTCGTTGCGCAGGGACTGGGCGGCCTCCTGGAGCTGCGTCCCCGCCTCGGGCTCAAAGACGACCTGGGTGAGGCCGGCCCGGTCTCGGAGGTCGATGAAGACGACGCCGCCGAAGTCGCGGTAGGCATTCACCCAGCCGTTGAGCACGACCTCCCGGCCGAGGTGCTCGGCCGTCAATTCGCCGCAGGAGTGGGTCCGCTTGAGCATGTCCCGAGACCGTCCTTCACCCAGCTTGAGGCATCATCGCCCGGCCCCGGCTCCCCGCCGAACCGGCGACGCAAGTCCTCCAAGCTATGCTGATCGCCCGTGAATCGTCAAGCGTCGCGAATCGCCGTCATTTCGGACGAGGGCCGGGTTTCTGGGACGCTCCCCGCGGCCTGCGCCCGGCAGGCGTCGAGGAAGGCGAGCTCCCCTGATGCGAACCCCGAGCGAGGGAAGCGGCCCCGACCCGATCGATCGGATCCTCGAGCACCATGCCCGGCCGATGAGACACCCGGACGTCGATCCGAGTTCGCCCGGCCCGGCTCGATGATCGTCGATCGACCGGCGCCAGGACGAACGAGCCGGCTCACTCCGGGTCGAGCGGGCTGAGCTCCTCGTCGACGAATCGGCCGTCGACCCGAATCGGCTGGCCGTCGAAGGAGATGGTGCCGCCGCCGTACTCGGGGGTCTGGAGCTGGACGAGGTCCCAGTGGATCTTCGAGCGATTGCCGTTGTCGGCTTCGTCGTAAGCGTTGCCGGGGGTGAGGTGGAAGCTGCCGGCGATCTTCTCGTCAAAGAGGATATCGCGCATGGGCTTCTGGATCTTCGGGTTGCAGCCGAGAGACCACTCGCCGACGTAGGAGGCGCCCTCGTCGGCCTGGAAGATCCGGTTCAGGCGGTCCTGATCGCCGGCCTCGCACGTCGCCTCGACGATCCGCCCGGCCTCGAAGACAAGGCGGATGCCGTCGTAGGCGGCCCCCTGGTAGATGGTCGGGGCGTTGAAGCGGATGTGGCCCTCGACGGACTCTCGCACCGGGGCGGTGAAGACCTCGCCGTCGGGGATGTTCATCTCGCCGGCGCAGGGAACGACGGGAATGCCGGCGATGGAGAACCGCAAGTCGGTGTCGGGCCCGGTGATGTGGACGTCCCGGGCGGCCTCCATCCGATCCGCCAGGGGCTTCAGCGCCTTGGCGAGCCGGGGATAGTCGACGTTGCAGGCCTCGAAATAAAAGTCCTCGAACGCCTCGGTGCTCAGACCGGCCTGCTGGGCCATGCCGGGCCCGGGGAGGCGGAGGACGCACCATCGAGTGTTCTTGATCCGGCGCTCGAAGTGGACCGGGCGCATGAAGTGCTCGTTGTAGAGGTTCATGCGGTCGGCCGGCACGTCGGCCAGCTCGCTGATGTTCCGGGAGCCCCGGAGAGCGATGTACGCCTGGACCCGGTCCATGCGGAAGGACTCGGCCTCGGCCCAGGCTCGGAGCTGGGGCTCGGTCGCCTCTCGGAGCAGTTCCCGGAGGATCGAGGCCCGCTTCAGGTCGACCAGGGGGATCGCGCCGAGTCTGCTGGCCTTGTGGACGAGCAGGCGAGGGAGGGTGTCGTCCTCCAGGTCGACGCACTCGATCAGCAGCGTCTGGCCGGCCTTCAGGCGGGTGGAGTGCCGGATGAGGGTCTCGGCGAGCGTCTCCCAGCGGGGGTCGGGCATGGCGGGCTCCGGGGTCGAGGCGCGGCCCGGCCGGGCGATGAGGAGAAGGCCGGGGGATTGCGGCGGGGCCGGGGCTGGTCTAAGCTGACGCCGGTCCGGGCCGCGGCGGAGAGCCGAGGCCGGCTTCATTCTTCGGGATCGACCCGGCCGACGCAAGCGGGGGAAGATGATGGCGGCGCACCCGTTCGACCTCACCGGAAAGGTGGCGATCGTCACCGGGGGCAACGGCGGTATCGGACTGGGGATGGCCCGGGGTCTGGCCCGGGCCGGCGCCCGGCTGGCGCTGGTCGGCCGCAACACCGAGAAGACCGCTCAGGCCGCCCAGGAGCTGGCCAAGGAGACCGGGGTCGAGGTCCTGGCGGTGACCGCCGACGTCTCTTCCGAGGGGGACTGCTCCCGGATCGCCCGGGAGGTGCTCGACCGCTTCGGCCGCATCGACATCCTGTTCAACAATGCCGGCATCAACATCCGCAAGCCGCCGCACGAGCTGAGCCTGGAGGAGTGGCGCGAGGTGATCGACGTGAACCTCACCAGCGCCTTCCTGCTCTCGAACGCGGTCTACCCGGCGATGAAAGCGGCCGGCGGCGGGAAGATCGTGAACATCGGCAGCATGACGTCGATCTTCGGCTCCGGCTTCGCGCCGGCCTACGCGACGAGCAAGGGCGGGATCGTCCAGCTCACCAAGAGCCAGGCGATCGCCTGGGCGGCCGACAACATCCAGAGCAATGCCATCCTGCCCGGCTGGTTCGACACGGAGCTGACCAAGAAGGCCCGGGTCGAGATCTCCGGGCTGCACGAGCGGGTGCTGGCCCGCATCCCGGCCGGGCGCTGGGCCAACCCCGACGACATGGCCGGAACCGCCGTCTGGTTGGCGAGCCCGGCCAGCGACTACGTCACCGGCGTCGCCATCCCCGTCGATGGCGGCTACGCGGCGATGCTCTGAGCGAGAGCGAAGACGACGAGCGGGAGGCGGCCCGGTCAGCGCCGGATCGCCTCGCACGAGTCCGAGGACTTGTCTCCGGTCGGCCCGGTCTTGGTCAGGGCCGAGGCGGTGGCGGGCCGATCCCCGTCGCCCAAGTCGACGTCGACCGACAGGCCCCGGGAGAGGCCGAACGAGAGCCGGACCTTGAACACCGACCGGGGCTCCTCGGGAGCCGGGCTCGGGGCCTCGGCGGAGGTCGGCCGGACGGCGAGGTCCGGGCCCGGCGAGGGCCGATCACTCGAGGCGGATTGCGGCGTCGTCACCTGCGGCGAGGGGACCGGCTCTCCATCGACGAACGGGGAGGAGTCGGTCTGTTCGGCCTCGCGGTCCTTCTCCGTGCGGGGGTCGACCGCCCGTCCCTCGCGGTCAATCGCTCGGGGCAGGTTTCGGCTCGGCAGGGCCGGCAGGGCCGGCGCGGGGATCGCCGGGGCCGAGACGCCAACGACTGCTGGATCGCTCGGGACGACCTCGACCGGGAAGATCGGCAGCAGTCCCCAGGGCGTGGCCGCCAGGGCGGTCGGAACGCCCGAGGTCCGGACGACCAGGGCGGGAGCGGTGGGGGAGACGGCGGTGGTCGGGAGCGGCACCGCCGGTTGGGCGGTGGGGGGGAGCGGCGAGGGGACGACGACGGCCGCCTTCGGGATCGACTGCGCCCGGGTGATCCGGGCATCGACCGCCGGCTTCGAGGGCAGGCCTCCCGTCATGGAGGGGGAGATCAGCAGCAGTCGCTCCCGGACGGCGGACTTCCCGTCCTGCGCGGGGGCCGACTCGACGCCGAGGCTGAGGATCAGGCCGTGTTCCTTGGGCACGAGCCATTCCCCGCCCATCTCTCGGCGGGAAACCTCGGGGACCTGGACCTTGATCACGCCTCCCCCGGCCTCCGCCGGAGCCTCGATCACATGGACGGCGGCCACTCGGGAGTCGATGACCTGGACCTGGAGGTGCATCCCCTGGCTCTCCGGACGGCCAACCAGGCGAACCTGGGCTCCGTCGTCGATCGGAGCGACGACGGGACGGGGAAGAATCGCCCCGTCGGTCTCGGGCGAGGCATCCTTCGTTTCCGCGTTCGGCCCGGCATCGGCCGGCTCGGCGTGGACGACGAAGTGCCGAGTGGTGCTGGTGCCGATGATGGCCGGGTCGCCGGGGTTCGCCAGCACCTTCGGCGCCGCCACGACCTGGCAGTCGTCCGAGGAAGTGAAGTGATCGGTCAGGGAGGTCATCGTGGCCTCGTCGGCGATCCAGGCCGAGCTGCCGGCGCGATGGCCGCCGAACTTCAAGCGGGGCTGGAACTGGGACCTCCAGGAAAGCGTCTCGCAGTCGACCAGTCGGAGCTGGAACGCGATGACCCCCGGGGGCAGGTCTCCGGAGGCCGGCGGCCCCTGGGCGTCGAGGAGGAGCGGGAGCGCGAGGAGAGCAATCATGCGAGGACCCCCTTCCGTGAAGGCTCAATTACGGACGCGACGGGCCGTCCCAACAGGCGCGCCGGACTCTAGCAGGGGTCGGGAAACCCGTCAATCGCAGCATCGAGATCTCCTGATGGGCGCCTCCGTTCCGCCGGGTCTGGCCAAGGGGGCCGGCGTTCTGGTAGCGTTTCGGGGGGAATCCTCGCACCCCTGCCCCCCGCTCCCCTTCCCGGCATGAGTCTCCGCCTCCGATTCCTGCACACCGCCGACTGGCACCTCGGCCAACCGTACCGCAGCCTTCCCCCCGGGCTCGCCTCCCGGCTGAGGGAGGAGCGGCTCTCGGCCGTGGGGAGGCTCCTGTCCCTGGCCGAGCGGCAGGGGGTCAACCTGGTGCTCGCCGCCGGCGACCAGTTCGACGGTCCGAATCCGGACCCGGACCTGGTCCGGGAGGTGCTCGGAAAGATCGCCGAGCATCCGGGAATCGAGGTCCACCTGATCCCCGGCAACCATGACCCCGGCGAGCCGGGCTCCATTTACCGCCGGGCCCTGTTCGAGCCGCCGCCGAACCTTCGCGTCCACCTGGACGCCTCCCCCGTCCCGCTCCCCGAACGGGGGGCGACCCTGTACCCGTGCCCCTGCGATCGGAGAAGCGGCGACGATCCCCTCTCCTGGATCGGTCCCCGACGGCCGGAGGACGGGCTGCGCATCGCCCTGGCGCACGGGTCGCTCCCGGAATGCCTCGACCCGGAGGGCCGCACCTACCCCATCCCCGCCGACGCCCCGACTCGGTACGACCTGGACTACGTCGCCCTGGGAGACTGGCACACGGCCAGGCCCGCCCCGGAGCAGCATCCGACGGGCCGGATGTATTACGCCGGCGCGCCGGAGGTCGGCGGCTGGGACGAGGTCGGGGCGGGGTCGGCGCTGCTCGTCGACCTGGGGGCGGAGGGCGAGCCAGCGATCCGACGCCTCCGCTGCGGCGGGTTCCGCTGGGACGAGATCACGGTGGAGCTCTACGCCGACGGCGACGTCCTCGCCCTGAATCGGAGGCTCGATCCCCTCAAGGGAGCGGATCGGCTGGTCCGGCTCCGGGTGTCGGGGAGGCTGTCGGCCTCGGGGAGGGAGGGACTCGATCGGCTGATCGAGGAGAGAGCCCCCGAGTTCGCGGCCCTGCTCCTGAGGGACGAGGCGCTGGTCATCGCCGCCGACGGCGATCTGCCGGAGCCGGCCGACCCGATGCTCCGGGAGGCCCTGGCCCGGCTCGTCCGACTCCGGGACGGGGGAGGGGGGCCGGCCGGGGAACCCCCCGAGGTCGTCTCCCGGGCGATCGAGCTGTTCCGAGCCCTCGCTCCCCGGGAGCAAGATTAAGCCGATCCCGGTCCCGGGGGGACGCCGGTCGCTGGCTTGATTGAGGTCGAGCCCCCCGGGCCGGGTCGGGAACCGATCCCGAGCGACGGGCGAGGGCAGGGCCCGGTCCCTCCGTCTTTCATCCGGCTTCCCGATTCCCCCCGACGCATCGAGAGATCCCGAGGGATCGCCGACGACTGACGACTGGAGTGTCCCCGTGTCCGAGCCGCAGACGCCCGACTGGGTCCGAGACGCCGTCTTCTATCAGATCTTCCCCGACCGCTTCGCCCGGTCGGATCGGGTGCCGAAGGCCGCCGGGTTGCAGCCCTGGGGGGCGACTCCGACGATCCACGGCTACCAGGGCGGGGACCTGCTCGGCGTCTCGGAGCGGCTGGACTACCTGGAAGACCTCGGGGTCAACGCGATCTACTTCACCCCGGTCTTCCAGTCGGCCTCGAACCACCGATACCACACGCATGATTACTCGAAGGTCGACCCGATGCTCGGGGGGAACGCGGCCCTCCGAGAGCTGCTCGACCGGGCGCACGAGCGGGGCATCCGCGTCGTGCTCGACGGGGTGTTCAACCACTGTAGCCGGGGGTTCTTCCCGTTCCACGACCTGCTGGAGAACGGCCAGGAATCGGCCTACATCGACTGGTTCCACGTCGAGGACTTCCCCCTGACCGCCTACCACCCCGACCAGCCGGCCAACTACGCCTGCTGGTGGGGATTGCATGCGCTGCCGAAGTTCCGGATCGAGACGCCGGCCGTCCGAGAGTTCCTCTGGGGGGTCGCCCGGAGCTGGATCGACTTCGGAATCGACGGCTGGCGCCTGGACGTGCCCCAGGAGATCGACGACGACAGCTTCTGGCGGGAGTTCCGCCGCCGGGTCAAGCAGGGGAACCCCGACGCCTACATCGTGGGGGAGATCTGGGGAGACGGCTCTCGGTGGCTGAAGGGGGATATGTTCGACGCGGTGATGAATTACATCTTCACCAGGGCGTGCATCACGTTCTTCATCGGGAAGTCGCTCCAGCGCCGACACCTGGAGCCCGAGCCGCTCCGAGACGCCCAGCCCGCCGACGCCCGAGAGTTCGCCGCTCAGATCGACCGGATGCGCGGGCTCTACCACCCGAATGTCAACGCGGTGCTCATGAACCTGCTCGGCAGTCACGACACGGCCCGGTTCCGGACCCTGGCCGGCGGTGACACCTCGGCCGTTCGGCTGGCCTCGCTCTTTCAGATGACCTTCCCTGGCGCTCCGTGCATCTATTACGGCGACGAGATCGGCATGGAAGGCGGCCATGAACCCGCCTCCCGGGGAGCCTTCCCGTGGGACGAGTCGCGCTGGGACCTCTCGCTGCGCGACGACATCCGGCGGTTCACCAGGCTGAGGCACGACGAGCCGGCCCTGCGCCGGGGTTCCTTCGAGACGATCTTCGCCGAGGGAAGCGTCTTCGGCTTCCTCCGTCGGCTCGGCGACGACGCGATCGTCGTCCTGCTGAACGCCGGACAGGACGAGCGGATCGTCACCGTCGCGTTGCCGAAAGAGATCGCCGACGGGACGATGTTCGCCGACCGCCTGGAATCGGGGGCGATCCGGTTGGAATCGGGGGCCCTGCGATCGGTTCGGGTCGGCCCGAGGAGCGGCCGGGTGCTGGCGGCCGAGGCGAGGCGATGAACCCTCCCCCGCGCTGGCTCTTGCCTCCGGGAGTGGACCCGGCGCTCTGGGAGTACTCCCGATCGGATCGGCTCGCCGAGGAGGAGGCCGGCTACTTCGCCGAAGACCCGCTGACTCGGGCCGACGAGGAGATCCTCCGCTCCCGGCTGACGACCCCCTGCGACCTGATCGACCTCGGGTGTGGGGCGGGCCGCCTGGCGATCAGTTTCGCCAGCAGGGGGTTCCGGGTAACGGCGGTCGACCTGTCGGCCCCGATGCTCCGGCAGGTGGGCCGGGCGTCGCAGGCCGAGGGCCTGGCGATCTTTCGGGTCCGCGCGAACCTCTGCCGGCTGGAGGGGCTTCCGGATTCCCGGTTCGATGCGGCGATCCTGATGTACAGCACCCTGGGGATGATCTCCGGGAGGGAGCAGCGGCGCCGGGCGCTGGCCTCGGCGGCGAGGGTCCTCCGGCCGGGGGGCGTGCTGGCCCTGCACGCGCACAACCTGTGGCTGCACCTGGCCGACCCGCAGGGGCGTCGCTGGCTGCTCGGCGAGCTGGGCCGGAGGGCGATCGGGCGGCCGCCGAGCGACCGCCGGATGACCTATCGCGGCATCCCCGGTCTGGCGGTCCACGCCTTCTCCTGGCGGGAGCTGCGGAGCGATCTGCGTTCGGCCGGCTTCGGCATCGACTCGGTCATCCCCCTGGACGCGAGGACGGCCCGTCCGATCCGATGGACTCGGCTGCTGCACCCGATCCGGGCGGGAGGCTGGATCGTCTTCTCCCGGTCGAGGGACGGCTCCCGGACGGGCTGACCGACCGGGCCCGTTCCTTCCCGGCCACTCAGCAGAGGAGGCGTTCCGATTCGGCTGGCACGATCCGAGGGAACGAGCCGGATCGGTTGGCGATGACGACCCGGAACTCGGCGCTCAGGCGGGCGCGCCGGAGGGCCTCGAGGGCGACATCGATCAGCACGTCGGCCTCCCGGGAATCGTCCGGGAAGCACGAGACGCCGATGCAGGGGCCCTCCCGGCAGTCGTTCTCGGCGGCCTCGTCAGCGGCTCGGAGGACGGACTCGGCGATCAGCGGGGCGTTGACGGCGGAGGCGTTCGGCAGAACGACGATGAGCGTCCGAGGGTCGTCCTGCACGACAAGGTCGCTCTCTCGGATCGAATCGAGGATCGCTCCCAGGACCGGGTCGGAAGCCCCGTCGACCGCTCGGCTCAGGATCTCGCCGGGGGTCCCGATCGGGCGGTCGAGGCCGAGGGCGAAGACGGTGAGCGGCTCTCGCCGACGCCGGGAGAGCAAGATCAACTGCCGGAGGAATGGCAGGAGCATCGCCCGGGGCCGGCCGTCGGCCGAGGGGGAAGGGGGGGCGGAGAGCTTCAGCATCGGCTCCCGACCAAGCAGGCGGTCGACGATCGCGGCGATCGCGCAGAGGGACTCGAGGGACTCGACCTGAGAGGGTCGCGGCCGCCGGCCGGTTCGGGTCCAGACGGTGAGGCTCCCGAGTTCCTCGCCCCGATATCGCACCGGCATCGTGAACCCCTCCCCGGGAGCGAAGGCGCCCCCAGACGGGGTGACCAGGATCCGGCGCGCTCCGCCGACCGGTCGAAGCTCGACCCGTCGGGCGCCGGTCAGCTCCATCGCCGTCCGGAGGAACAGCTCGTGGACCTCCTCCCGACGAGAGGCCGACCCCACCCGGGAGAGGAACCGGGAGAGCGAGCGATGCGGGCCCCGGAAGGCCGGCCAGAACCGCGCTGGGGACCAACCCGATCGGGTCATCGCGGGGAGGTCGGAAACTTGCGTCGTGATCGTCGCGTCGGGGGGAGATGCCTTCATGGGACCCTCGGTCCTGGCGGGGCATCGGCCCGACGGCGACCGACCCGGCCACGCCCCGAGGGGAGCCTAGGTCGCGGTCTGACGCTCGACAACAAATCCGCCTTGCCGGGATCTGGGCGGCGGCGCAAGATGGGACTCGCGCCGGCCGTCGGATCGTTCCCATCGCCCGGCGATCCGAACCGAGCCCCCCAGACCGGTTCCCGACCGAGCCGAGAATCCTCCCCCTTCCGTCCCTGCTCCCCGAACGGTTCGGACCGAATCCCCGTCGAGCTGGAGCAGAGGACCGTCATGATGCGATCCAGGCCCCTCCTGGCCGCGCTGCTCGCGGCGGCAATCGCCCCGGCGGGCCTGACCGGCTGCGCGACGATCCGCAACCGGACGGTCTACCCCAACCCGATGGTCGTCCACGCCACCAGCTTCGACGCCGCCTGGGACGCCACCGTCCACGCGCTGGACGAGGACTTTGAGATCGACGAGGAGAACCGCCTGGCCCGGCGCATCAGTACCTTCCCCGAAACCGCCGCCACGATCGTCGAGCCCTGGCGGCGAGACTCGATCGGCCTTCGCCAGCGGCTCGAAGCCACCTTGCAGACCTACCGGCGGTTTGCCATCGCCCGGGTCGAGCCGGTGGAGGGGGGCTTCGAGATCGACGTCGAGGTCTGGAAGGAGCTGGAGTTCCTCGACCGCCCCGAGCGGGCGACCGGCGCCCAGGCCGCATTCCCCCAGGACTACCAGATCAACCGCTCCCGAGAGGTCATCGGCCCGGTGGCCCCGCCGCTGGGGTGGCTCCCCAAGGGACGCGACTTCGCGCTGGAGCAGCGGATCCTGCGCCGGATCGAGCGGGAATTGCTCGGCGAGGGGGCCTTCCCTTGATCCGATCGGCCGAGAAGAGAAGGCCGGGCCGGCTCAGGATGGGTCGACCTCGTTGAGGCGGAGGGCGACGGCGTAGTAGGCCTCGACCGCGCGTTCAAGCTGGTCGACCTCGATCCATTCATCCTTCGTGTGCGCCTGGGCGATATCGCCGGGACCGAGCACGAGGGCGGGGATCCCGGCGGCGGCCAGCGGCCCGGCGTCGGTGCCGTAGGGGACGGCGGCCTCCCGGGGGGGGGAGCCGAGGGCATCGGCGAGGGCCGATCGGACGGGCTCGACCCAGCCTCGGGAGCACTGGGGAGAGAGCGACGGCATCCGGACCCAGGGCTCGGAGAAGGCGAAAGAGTGCTCGGGGCCCAGGTCGGCCTCGAGGGCCTGCCGAAGCTCGGATCGAACGCCGTCGACGTCCTCTCCGGGAATGACCCGGCGGTCGAGGTCGATGGCGCACCAGTCCGGGACGACATTGACGCTCTGGCCCCCCTCGATCCGGCCGACGGAGAGGGAGGGGGGGCCGAGGATCGGGTCGGTGCGCAGGCCGGGCAGTCGAGCGGCGAAGCGCTCCAGGGAGGCGAGCACCGGAGCCATCCGGTAGATCGCGTTGACGCCGTCCTGAGGGCGGGAGCTGTGGCAGGCAACCCCCTCGGTGATGACCTTCCAGCGGACGGCCCCCTTGTGCGCGGTGACGACGTCGAGCATCGTCGGCTCCGCGACGATCGCAAGGTCGACCGCCAGCCCCTGATCGGCCAGCGCCGAGGAGCCGGTATGGGTGTATTCCTCGTCGACCGTGCAGGCGAGGAGCACCCGGCAGGAGCCGGCGGGGCGCTCCCGGACCAGTCGGGCGAAGGCGGCGAGCATGCTCGCCATCCCTCCCTTCACGTCACAGGCTCCTCGGCCGTAGACGCGGCCCCCCTCGACCGAGGGGAGGAAGGGCTCGATGGTCATCCCCTCGACGGGGACCGTGTCCTGGTGCGCGTCCCAGAGCAAGGTCCGGCGCGGGCGGCCGGGAGGCTCGTAGCGGGCGATCAGGTTGTCCCGGCCCGGGGAAACGGTCCGGCGCTCAAACGGAACGCCAAGGTCCCGGAAGAAGGCCTCGAGGTAGTCCGAGACACGACCCTCGAAAAAGGGAGGGGCGTCCGGGACGGTTCGACCCATGGGGTTGACGCTCGGCAGCGCGACGAGGTCACAGAGCAGCGGGAGGACCGTCGGGGCGGGCACGGGGCTGGGCTCCGAGGTGGGCCCGGCCAGCCCGACCGGGTCGTCCCCTCGGGCAAACCGGTCGGGCCGCCGGGCGACTGGCGGGGAGTGGGATTCGAAAGGATTACTTCACACGCTCGACATACTTGCCATCTCGAGTGTCGATGCGAACCTTCTCGCCCGGCTCGATGAACGGCGGAACACTGATCTTGAGGCCGGTCTCGGTGGTGGCCTCCTTGTACTGGTTGGTGGCCGTGGCCCCCTTGATCGCCGGCGGCGTGTCGACAATCGTCTGCTCAACGGTATCGGGCAGCTCGACGGAGACGGGCTTCTCGTCGACGTACCGGACGCTCACCTTCGTGTTCGGCAACAGGTAGGGCATCGAGCCGCCAATCATGTCGGGCGGGAAGGAGATCTGGTCGAAGGTCGTCGTATCCATGAAAACATGGTCGTCACCCGAGGAATACAGATACTCGAATTCCTTCGACTCGACGAAGGGCACCTCGATCTGATCGACGGAGCGGAACCGCTTGTCGATGATCGAGCCGGTCTGCATGTTCTTCAGCTTCGCCTGGACCATCGCCCGGAGGTTGCCGGGGGTGTGGTGGTAGAAGTCGTGGACGATGAAATTGGTGCCGTCCAGCGTGATGACCATTCCCTTGCGGATATCGGTCGCTTTGATGTTCATGGGAAAAGGGAGCGGCAGGAGGGTGGCGGGCCCCTTGGGACGTCGGCCCGACGCCGGGCCCGGGCCGACGTCGGCAAGATGTAAGAACGTACCCGATCGGGGGCTACGATGGCTAGGCCAGTTCCCCCCGGGGCGGTCGCCTCAGGAGGATCGGACGGCCGGCAGGACCCCGCAATGGACCAGCGTCGGCACCACCTCGCCCGGCTCGAAGCCGGCGTCGGTCAGCATCTCCCGGTACTCGGCGGCGCTGTAGGCACGACCCTCGGTCAGGGAGAACAAGGAGGCCGAGTAGAGGGCGATCGGCAGGGGGCCGTCCATCTCGTCGTTCAGGAACACATCGTGGATCAGAAGCCGGCGGCCGGGGGAGAGGGCTTCGGCCAGGCGGGAGAGGAGCGTCCGGCATTCCGGCACGTCCCAGTCGTGGAGGATGTTCGAGAGCAGCACGACGTCGGAGCCGTGGGGGACCGGGTCGGTGAACATGTCGCCCGATCGGCACTCCAGGCGGTCGGCGACGCCCAGTTCCTCGGCCAGTTCGAGGGCGACCTTGAGGACCTCGGGGCGGTCCCAGACGATCGCGGTCAGGTCCGGGTGCCGCTGGAGGTAGGCGATGCTATATAGCCCGGAGCCCCCACCGACGTCGAGCAGGGTCCGGCACTCGGGCAGCGGGTAGGTTTCGGCCAGGATCGGAGCGACGTTCCGGGCCCGGCCGGCGAGCGACAGGGTGAGCGACCGGGCGGACGACTCGCGCTCCATGGCCGAATCGAGCCCCTCCCGGTAGACGAAGGCCACCCCCTCCTCGGTCGCCGACCCGGACGGGTTCGGGTGGTTGGAACGGAGCCGATCGACCATCTCCCGCACGCCGGGGCTCCTCGCCGCCAGGCCGATATAGCCGCCCACATCGAACGGGCCGCCGGGGACGAGGTGCTCCCGGGCCAGCTCGGTGAGCGAGAGACGCCCCTGATCGTCGCGGCACAGCAGTCCCATCGCCCGAAGCGCGGTGAAAAGCACGACGGCCGGCCGCTCGGCCAGCTTCAGGGCGAGGCGGAGGTCGTCGGCGGCCATCGGCCCGCGAGAGAGGCGGCCGAAGACGTCGAAGTGGGCGACCGCGGCGGTGAGCAACTCGGTGGCGAAATTGCCCCGGAACAACTCGAAGATCGGGGTGGGGTCGGTCGAGGGCCGGTGAAGCTCGTGTCGGCTCATCGGTCAGGCACTCCGCCGCCGGCCAGCGGCCGGGCTTCGACGATCATCGGGAAGCGGGTGGGCTCGGGCCCAGGGCGAGCCGCCATCAGACGGACGGCCGCCCCCAGCAGGGCGAGATTGGCCGCCCACTGCGCCGTGCTCACGATCAGGTACGCCCGGTGCCAGGGATAAAAGCCGCGGAGGCCGACCTCCTCCAGGTGGCGATCCATCACCTCGTGCATGGCAACCAGCGCGAGCAGGAGGGCCGAGCTGGTGAGCAGAAGGAGCAGCCGGGCCAACCGCCAGGGGCGATGCCCCAGAGGACGCGACGAGCCGGCCCAGAACCACCAGATCCCTAGCGTCGCCAGGCCGACCAGGTTCAACACGTCGGTCGCTCGGCGGGTGACGGCCGAGCCGGTGAGGCTGTCGAATTCGTCGTGGAGGATCGGCACGACGGCCCCGGCGTAGAAGGTGAAGCCCCCGAACCAGACGGCCATCGCGGCCAGGCAGATCGTCCGGAGCAGGAGCGACCCGGGCGTCATCGGTCGCATCCTCCGAGGCGTTCAGCGCATGGATCAAGGGGAGGCCTCCGAGAATACCAGGCCTGCTCCTCCAGGAGAAGCGTTCCCCCTCCCTTGGACGCCCGGGGAGCTGGCCCGTACAATCTGCGGACGGGCCCCTTCCCGATCCGCCCCGGACTCACAAGACGAGCGACCGATGGCTAGCGACCCCCGCCTGAAGGACCGCCTCCCCGCCCTCACGGAGCGGATCGTCGGCACCTATGAGCGGTCCGGCGGCATCAACCACCTGGGTCATCCCTGTTTGCCGAGCTACCGGGAGGTCACCGAGATCCTCGTCGACCTGCGGGAGATCCTCTATCCGGGCTTCGGCCGCCGGCAGAACCTCTCGATGCGAAACGTCTCGTATCACGTCGGCGACCTGATCGACGGCCTCTACGACCGCCTTGCCGACCAGATCAGCCGCGCCCTTCGCCGGCTCGACTGCGACGGGGAGCAACCCAGTTCGGACCAGCAGGCGAAGGCCGAGCAGATCACGCTCGAATTCCTGGAAGCCGTGCCCGAGCTGCGCGACGTGCTGGCCGACGACGTGGCCGCGGCCTTCGACGGCGATCCGGCGGCGAAGGCGTTCGACGAAATCATCTTCTGCTACCCGGGCGTGGCGGCGGTGACGGTCTATCGAGTCGCCCATACCTTGCACCGCCTCGGCGTGCCGCTGATCCCCCGGATGATGACCGAGTACGCTCACTCGAAGACCGGCATCGACATCCACCCCGGCGCCCGGATCGGCCGCCGGCTGTTCATCGACCACGGCACCGGCGTCGTGGTCGGCGAGACGACGGAAATCGGCCAGAACGTGAAGCTGTATCAGGGCGTCACGCTCGGCGCCCTCAGCTTCCCAAAGGACGAAAACGGGGAGATCGTCCGAGACCGGAAGCGGCACCCGACGCTAGAAGACCACGTGGTGATCTACGCCAACGCGACGATCCTGGGGGGCGAGACCGTGATCGGCCACCACGCGGTCATCGGCTCGTCGGTCTGGATCACCCGGAGCGTCGAGCCGTACACGACCGTCACCATCGAGAGCCCCCGGCTCCGCTATCGGGCGCCGGCCAGGGACCCCGAGGAACAGGACGCGACGGCGGGCTCCTGAGGCCCTGGCCGGGCAATCATCCGTCGGACCGCTCGATCTCCCGGACAACCATCGTGTTGTGCGTCGGATGATCGGGGAAGAATCCCCGGAGGATCACGACGCGATCCCCCCCGTTGACCAGCCCGTGCCGCGCTCCCCAGCAGAGGGCGTGATCGACCGCGCCGTCGATCTCTCCCGCCGGCAGCGGGGAGGTCCGAGGAACGACCCCCCAGAGCAGGGCGAGCTGGCGAGCCACCTCGGGGGTCTGCGCCAGGGCGATCGTCGGCGTCCGGTTGCGCTGCATCGAGACGGCCAGGGCGGATCGGCCGGATCGGGTCGCCACGACGAGCAAAGCGGCGTTGAGCCGATGGCAGGCCAGGCTGGCGGACTCGACGACCGCCTCGGTGATCGGAGAGATCCAGCCGACCCGGCCAGCGGAGCCCTGCCCGTTGGGAGGCGGGGCCGCAGGAGCCGTCCGTTCGGCTTCGGCCAGGATCCGGCTCATCGTCCGGACGGCCTCGACGGGAAACTCGCCGATCGCCGTCTCGCCGGACAGCATGACGGCGTCGGCGCCGTCAACGGCCGCGTTGTAGACGTCGCTCGCCTCGGCCCGAGTCGGGCGGCTGGACCGTTCCATGCTGGTGAGCATCTGCGTGGCGATGATCACCGGCACCCGGGCCTTGTGGGCCTCCCGGAGGATCGTTCGCTGGATCGAGGGGACCCGGGCCACGTCGACCTCGACGCCAAGATCCCCCCGGGCGACCATCACCACGTCCGTCAGGGCGAGGATCGCCGCCAGGTCGTCCACCGCCTGCGGCTTCTCGATCTTGGCGACGACCTTGGCGCGAATCCCCCGGGCGTCCAGCTCCTGCCGGAGCCGGGTCAGGTCGGCTCCCGACCGGACGAAGGAGAGGGCGATGAAGTCGACCGCGTTGCGAGCGGCCCAGTCGAGGTCGGCGAGGTCCTTCTCGGTGAGCGACGGGAGGCTCAGGCCCGTCCCCGGGACGTTGATCCCCTGCCGGGACCGGATCGGGCCGGGCAGGACCACCCGGAGCGTCACCCTCCCCGGGGAGTGGTCGACAACCTCCATCCCCACGGTGCCGTCGGCGAACAGGACCGGGTCGCCGATCGTAAGGTCATCGGCGAGATCGGGATAGGTGCTCGTCAGCTCGTTCTCAGCCCCGCTGGGCTCCCGGACCAGGGTGAAGGTCGCGTCGATCGGGCACTCGAGCACGCCGCCGGGAAGCTCTCCAAGCCGGATCTTCGGCCCCCCCAGATCCATCAGGACGCCCACCTCGCGATCCCGCTCCTGGGCGACTCGTCGGATATCCTGGAGGGTCGCCGAATGCTCCTCGTGCGTACCATGGGAGAAGTTCAGGCGAAACACGTCGACCCCGGCCCCGAGCAGTCGGTCGAGCACCCGGGGGTCGCTCGAGGAGGGCCCCACGGTCGCCACAATCTTGGTCCTCACGCCGGCCAGAGGTTCATCGGGATCGATCCGCACGGGAAGACCTCTCGCAACAGGGATCGGGTTCGGAATGGCCGAGGCCGGGGGGCGAATGCCTTGCGGCAGGAGCTCGGGACGCCCAAACCGTGTCGGGCGATCGCCAGCGACGGCGAGGCGAAGTGTAAGGCGAACAACCCGCGCACGTCGAAAGTATAACGAGACCACCCTTCAGGCCCATCCATCCCCCGGCGAACCAGCCCATCAGCTCGGATTGACGACCCGGCGGGCTCTCGGGAGACTGGCGATCCCCCCGGTCAGCCGGGGCGAGGGCTCGGGCAGCGACGGGCTTGGCATGCGATTCGCAACTTGTTCCCCGAAAAGGGCATAGAACGACGGGCCCCCGTTGCCCGGGCGGTCCCTTGAGGATCGAGGCCAGTTGACCATGAAGCGAATCATCGCGATTGCGGCCCTGCTCGGTTCGCTCGGCGTGCTGCTGAAGCTTGGCACGAAGCGCGCCGACGTCTCGGCCCGCAACGGCGGCCCCGATCGCCCGGCCGTCCCCACCGAGCCGGCCGGCGACGAGCGATCGCGGATCGAGGAGCGGATCCGGGCGACTTACCCCGAACACCTCGAGCTGGTCGATCGGGTCCTCGACCGATTTGGCCGCAACGC
Organism: Tautonia sociabilis; assembly: GCF_003977685.1. Classification (GTDB taxonomy): domain Bacteria; phylum Planctomycetota; class Planctomycetia; order Isosphaerales; family Isosphaeraceae; genus Tautonia; species Tautonia sociabilis. The sequence goes on from NZ_RYZH01000010.1 coordinate 95,863, forward strand.
GATCCTCGTCGAGCGGACGGACGGCCTGCGGGGGCTGCAACTCCTGGACCGGCTCGACCTGGAGGCGCTCTACCTCTACGAGCACGCCTCGGAGGACTTCCGGCGACTGGCCTCCCTCGTGGACGACGACGCCGCGGCCGAGATCCTCTTGAACTGGCGGGAGTACTTCGGCCTGAAACGATCGGACGCGACCGACCGCAAGGTTCTGATCACCGCCATCTCCCGGCTCAACACCCGCCAGCGGCGGGCCTCGGCCGCCTACCCGTCCGCCTTGCCTTTGATCCTGAGCGACCCCTCGGGCGTCACCGCGCTGATCGACCGCTGGGAGGGAGACCAGGACCGGCTCGGCCAGGCGCTGGCCGTCCTGATGTGCATCGACCTGGCCGAGGGGAGCACCGACCTCTCCTCGGCCGTCCGGACGATCGACCTGTATGGCGATCTCGCGCTGGACGCCTTCCGGCTGCAAGGCCTGGAGGGATTCGCCACCGTCCACCGCTTCGGGACGGTGCTCCTGGCCCTCCGGGACGCGATCCCGCTGGACCAGGCGCTGATCGTGCTCCGGGTGAATGAGGACTACGTCGCCGAGCGGCTCCGGAGCCGTTCCCCCGAGGCGATCGCCGGGGAGTTGCGGCACGTCGCCGCGGTGAACCTTGTGCCCGAGGTCGGCGGCAGTCCCTCCGGCCTTCGGCTGATCGCCGACCACGGCCAGGCCGCCGAGCGGGCCTTGCGCCGGGTCGGCCCGGACGCCGCCACCGTCTCCTACGACCATTACCACAACATCAGTGACCGCCAGGAGGCCGTCGAGGCGATCGCCGAGTACGGCCCGGCCGCGCTGGCGATGCTGACGAAATACGCCAACCACGAGGGATTCCGCGACATCCTCCGGCGCCACGGCCCGGGGGTGATTCCCCCGGTCGCTCGCGCCGACGCCTCCCCCGAAGACCTGGCGAGGCTCCAGGAGAAGGACGATCGTTCGACGCTGGAGTGGATCTCCTACGCCATGACCTCCTTCTCGGGGGAAAGCGGCCAGGCGATGATCGCCCGGATCCGGGAGGACGGCCTCGCTCGGGTCGAGGAGCTGGCATCGGCCGACACGGCCTATTACGAGTTTCTTCCGCTGTACGACCTGCTGCACCTGGGGAACGTCGCCCGACAGGGGTACTCCCCGACCCGGGGGGAGTACGCCTGGGCGGCGGTCGACGCCGCGTTTGTCATCGCCGACGCCTTGAGCCTGATGTCCCTGCAGCCTCACGGAGCGGTCGCCTTCGAGGTGGCTCGATCGGAGCTGAAGGCGGCCGCCCGAGGGGCGATCAAGCGGACGGGCCGGGAAGCGGCCGAGGAAACCGCCGAGGTCGCCGGTCGGCTCGCCGCCCGGGAGGCCGCCGGCGAGGCCTCCGACGCGGCGGCCCGAGCCGCCCGCTGGTGGATCGTCCGGGCCTCGGGAGGCCTGTACGAGACGCTCCGCCACACTCCCGAGGCGCTCTCCCGCCTCAGCCTCCGCGAGGCGACCGAACTGGCCCGCCCCTACGGCAGGCAGGCGGGCCTCCGCCTGACGCGCTGGGAGCCGCTCCGATTCCTGAAGGACGGGGCCCTGGTCGTGCGTCGAATCCCCCCCGATCGAGGGCTGAAGTACCTGGTCTTCGAGGCGGCCCAGGCCGCGGTCGGCCTGGGGGCGATCCACAAGATGGAGGAGCACCTTGCGTCCCGGAGGCCGCTGCCGACCGCATCGGCCTCGGGGAGATGACCCTGTTGGCACCGGACGTTCCGTTGAGACTCCCCCACATCGACCCGGGCCCAGCCGAGGGGCTGCCCCGGGGCATGCCAAGGCGAACTGCGAGGGCTTGATCGGATGATTCGGAACCGCACCATCGCTCGGGCCGCGCTGCTGGCCGTGGCGATCCTGGCCCTGCCCCAGGCCGCCTCGGCGAACAAAGTCGGCTGGCTGGAAGACGTGGTCCATCGCGTCGTCAAGGCGTCCGACCCCGAACTGGCCCGTTCGGGCCGAGTCTCCGGCCGGCTCTTCGAGGAGTCGGCCGAGCAGGGGCTGTCGTCGCTCGCAAGACGGTCGGACGCGATCGCGCTGGCCGGCAAGCCGGCCGACGAGGTGGCCGACGCGGCGCTCGACCTGCGCTTCAACCGCATGGTCGGGCAGGCCGATCCCGAGCTGTCCCGGACCTTCCGGGCCCTCGCCCCGGCCGAGAAGCGGCTGGTCCTCCGCATGGGGGAGGCGGCCGAGCGGATCTCCCGGCGCTTCCCGGATCGGGCCCCGGAGATGATCCGGAAGCTCGGTGTCGAGGGGATGACCGCCGTTCGCGTCTACGGCGACGACGTGGCCGAGGTGATCGTCCGAGAGGGGCCCGAGGCGGTCAACGTGCTGCGCAAGTCGGGCCGGTCGGGCTGGGAGTTCTACGTGGGCACGGTGCTGCGGCACAAGCGGAAGCTCGCCGCGGCCGGCGTGCTCGGCCTGTTCCTGGCCGACCCGGATCGGTTCGTCGACTCGGCGGGGCGGATCACCGAGTATGCCGTCGCCAAGTTCGCCGAGGCCGGGATCGACCTGGCCGGGGCCGTCGGCTCCGGAGCGGCCCGGGGACTGGAGCGATCGCTGGCCGATCGCCTGGGAGTCCTCGGTCTGGGAGGCGCCGTGCTGAAGTGGACGGCCCTGATCGCCGCCGGGATCGTGGCGGCGGCGGCCTTCCTCGTGATCCTCGGCCTGCCGGTCCGTTGGCTCACGCTCCCGTTCCGGATGGTCGGCCGAGGCCTGAGGGCGACGGTCCGGTCCTCCTGATCCCGGCATCGGGCGGGCCCCCTCGCTTCGATCCAAGCGGGGCGTCCCGAGGAGGTTCGGCCGATCATCGGCCTCGAGGCCCGGGGCGCCCGCCCGACAATCCTCCCGAATTGCACTCTCACCCGGGTTCGCCCCTCGGAATCGAGCCATGTCCGCCCGCCGCTCCCCCGATCTCGACGCCCTGGAGCGCCGCCTGACCGGCCCGAAGCGGATCGCGCTGTTCGGTCACCGCGCCGTCGGCAAGACGACCCTGCTGGCGATGTTCTACCGAGAAGCATCGGCCGGCGGCGTGCCGGGCATCCGGCTGGCGGCCGTCGGTGCTCGGGGAGCGGAATACCTGGCCGACAAGATCGCCCGGATCGAGGCCGGAGAGCCCCCCGCCGGCACCCTGACCGAAACCGACCTGGAACTGCGGCTCTACCGGGGCCCGGCCCGGATCGACCTGATCGTGAAGGACTACCAGGGGGAGCACGTCGCCCTGGGCTCGGACGCCTCGATCCTGGAGTTCTTCGCCGACTGCGACGCCGTGCTGCTCTGCCTGGAGGCCGTCGGCTCCGACGACCCGGCGGAGCGCCGGAGGCGGCAGCAAGAGGTGGAGCACCTGCTGGAGCGCTACATCGGCGCCTCGGACGATACGATGGTCGGCCGGCCGGTGGCCCTGCTTCTGACGAAGTACGACCGAGTGCTCGCGGCGGGGGGGCCGCCGCCGGATCGGGCCGAGGAGATCGTCGAGGCTCGGTTCGGGATGACGAGGCACGCCCTGGCCTCTCATGCGCCGAGAAGCGCCGTCTTCGCCGTCAGCTCCTACGGGACGAACGCCCCTGCCGACGGCTCCCCTCCGGACCACCTGGAGCCGATGGGGCTGGACGGCCCGCTGCTCTGGCTGGTCGAGCAGGTGGAGGCGACCGACCGGGAACTGCTGGAATGGATCTGGGACCTCTCGCCAAAGGACGCCGGACGGCTTGGCCGATGCGTGTCGGCGTTCCGGAAGCGTTACCCGAATTCTCCGAAGCTGATCGAGTACCGCCGTCGCCTCCGAGCGCTCCGCCGCCGGAGCGTGATTCGGGGGGCGTTCCGGGCGATCGGGGCGCTGGTCGCCCTGGTGGCCGGGTTGGCGGTCTACGACGCGGCGGGGTTCTACCTCGCCTCGAATTACGAACGGCAGGGGCATCCGCCCCCGGAGGTCGCCCGGCGCTGGGAGGAGTTCCTGGCCTGGCACCCGACGCAGCCCCTGTTCTGGCCGGACGAATCCCGCATCGCCCGCACCCGGAGGGACGAGGCCCGGGTCGCCTCGGCGAAGCTGAGGGCGGAGGTCGGGACCGTCGAACCGGACGAGCTGCGCGGCGAGCTCGCCGCGCTGAAGGAGACGGCTCCGGATCACCTCCCGGCCATCGAGGAGGCCGAATCGGCCATCCGGCGCCGGGAGGCCGAGCGCCGATGGCAGGAGATTCGGGCCGAAGCCCTGCTCCCGAGCAAGCCGGCGGAAGACCGCCTGGAGATGATCCAGCAGTTCCTCCGAGACGACCCCGACACTCCGTTCGCCGACCAGGCGGTCGAGCTGGCCTCCCTGATCCGCAAGGAGCTTGACGAGCAGACCGCCCGTCGGGACCGGGAGGTCGTCGACGCCTGGCTCGTCGACGCGAGACTGCCGGATCCCGACTATCTCGACCTGATCGAGCGCGCCCGCACCTTTCTCGAGGCCCGCCCCGACAGCCCGAGAGCGGAGGAGGTCCGCGGCCTGATCGACGACTGGCTGGAGCGGCTCGACCGGCGCGACTTCGATCGGGCCGTCGCCTTCGAGGAGGCCTCTCCCCAACACGGGTTCGAGGAACAGATCCGACGCTACCGGGATTATCTGCACGACCACGCCGAGGGCGGGTTGTATGTCGAGCAGGCCAAGGCGGCGATCTCCCGGATCGAGCGCAGGCGGGATGACTACCTCTATCGCCAGGCGTTCGACCACTGGTCGTCCCACCCGGGGGACCTGGCCGAGGTGGCCCGACGCCTGCGAGACTACCTCTCCTCCAACCCCGAAGGCCAGTATGCCGCCGCCGCCCGGTCGTTCCTGGCCCGATGGGAGGAGATCACCCGCCCGAACACCTACCGCGTCACGCTCGTCCGGGGGAAGGTCGACCCGAGCCTCACCAAGACCTTCTCCGGAGGAGGTCCTGATCTCGGTGTGGTGCTCTACGTCGCGGGAGAGAAACACGGGCCGTCCCCGGTCATCCCCAATTCGACCGAGCCGGTCTGGAACTACACCTTCCCCCGCCCGATCCGCTGGAAGTACGGCGACGACGTGGTGATTCAACTGATCGACAACGATTGGTCCGACTCAACCGTCGCCACCCTCCGCAGCGGAGACGACCCGCTGGCGATGCGGGTCCTCGACGGCACCGTCCGGCCTTCCCGGAGCAAGGGAAAGGTGCTGCTGGAATTCCGATCCGACTTCGAGCTTCCCCGGCTTCCTCCTCCCCGGCAATACGAGAAGGATGAGGGCACGGCCGGCGGGTGACGGAGCGACGGCGGACGCGGGCGGACCTCAGACGATTGCAGGGGGAGGAGAACCCGGCACGAAGGGCCAGCCGTCGATCTCCCGATCGCGACCCGGCGCGGGATGGCCCCCGCCGGCCCAGGCCTCCCAAGGTGAGCGTCGTCCCGGGACGAGCGCTCCCGACCGGACCCCGAGGGCGACGCTCCGATGCCATTCTGGCCCTTCACCCGACCCGAGATCGGCTTCGAGCAGGCCGTCTACGGCAGCTTCCCGTTCTGGCATCGGGGATACGACTTGCTCGGGCGCTCCCCCGGATGCCGGCCCGAGTGGGTCGCTGGCATGAAGGAGGCGTGCCAGCGGCTGGGAGAGCGCCGCAGAGGGGAGAGTCCGCCGGGGGGGCTGGTCTCTCGGTGGCTGGCCGACGGCTGCTGGATGGTCTTGCGGCCGTTCTCCCCCGGGAGCGACGACGTGGGACGGCCCGACGCCGTGGCCTTCCACGCCCTGTTCCTCCAACCCAAGGCCGCCGCGACGGCGGCGTTCGACCCCTTCCAGCTCCTGCCCGCCTTTCGAGAGGACTTCGGGCCGGATTCCGACGCGCTGCCCTCCGGCGCGATCGCGCTGTCGAGATCGAGCGCCGGAGGCCAGCCCGCCGACGCAAGGGTCGAGGCGATCGTCGAGGCGCTCTGCAAGGGATGCCGGGTCCTGGTCGAGTCCGACGGGCCGATCGACCCGCTTGCGGGACGGGTCTGGGAACGCCTGCCGAGGCGGGTCCGCCATCGCCGGTCGCTGGCGACGTGGGCCTACTCGGATTCGGGGATCTTTGACCTCGTGGGGCTGGCCCGGCTGACCGGAATCGACCCGTCGGATCGGCGTCTCCTGCTCCTCCCGGCGGCGGAACGGGGGGAGCGGCCTCCCGTCGCCGCGCAGGGGGGAGCCTCGGCGTGAGGAGCCGGTCTCCAGGTCCTGTCCGAAGTCGTACGGTTCCGAGTGTCGGGATCGGGTAGAATGGCCTTCCGAGCTTCTGGCCCCCGAGCCCGGCTCCTCTCCCCCGGGCCGAAGCGTGCGAGGATCATCGCGAGTGACGAGCACCACGACGAGGGCCCAGTCGCGCCACTGGAGCCGACACGCGACGAAGTACGACGAGCTGTTCCTCGACCCGTTCGAGCCGGGGGTCGAGAACCCGATTCTCCAAGAGATCGAGCGGCTGCCCGACGCCGGATCGAAGGTGGTCATCGACCTGGGATGCGGGACCGGACCGCTGCTTCCGACGCTGCTGTCGAGGTTCAAGGAGGTGATCGCCGTCGACTTCGCGCCGGCGATGATCGACGCCTCCAAGGCCCGCCTGGGGGCCGAGGCCGACCGGGTGCGGTTCTTCGTCCGGCCGATGGATCAGCTCGACGAGTTCGAGGGGGCCGTCGATGTCTCGGTGGCGATCAACTCGATCGTGATGCCGGACGTCCGGGACATCGACCGGTCGCTGGCGGCGATCCGGAGAACTCTCCGCCCCGGGGGCGTCTTCTTCGGTGTGGTGCCCGCGATCGACGCGATCCAGTATCAGACGATGCTCCTGCTCGACCGGGAACTAGCTCGGGGAACCGCGCCCGCCGAGGCCGACCGGCTTGCCTCCCAGCAGGCCGAGCACCACCTGTACGACTTCGCCTTCGGCCGCTTCGCCTTCCAGGGCCTCCGGCAAAAGTTCTGGCAGTCGTTCGAGCTGACCTACCGGCTCCGCAAGGCGGGGTTCAGCTCCGTCCGGCTCGACAAGGTCCTCTATCCCTGGGACTCCAACCTCCCGCTCGGCGACGAGTTCCGGGACCAGCCCCGGAGCTGGGACTGGGCCTTCGAGGCCCGCCCCTGACGAGACGGCCGGATTCGGCCCCGTCCGATCGACCGAGGACGTTCCTCCCCGATCTTTCGAGGTGCCCCGATGCCGACCCGAGACGACCTGTTCGACGAGGACGAGCAATCGCCCCCCGCCGGCACCATCCTCTCCCGCCCGGCCAAGCCGTTCGCCCAGTACCTCCAGGAGACGCCCGCCAAGCCGCTCTCCCAGGGGGTCCGGTTCGCCCTGTGGGCGGCCGGGGGACTGACAGCGCTGCTGTTCCTGGCGTCGGTCCTGAAGGTCGCCGGTTGAGCTCCAGGGGATTCTCCCCGTCCGCTCCCGACCGGAAACGCGGAGGGGCCCGAGAGGCACAACGCCCCCCGGGCCCGCCCCGGAGCGATCGATCGCCGGGCGATCGAACCGATCAGAAGACGTCCAGGGCGAAGTGGGCGCCCTGGTAGTACTTCTTCTTGTGGCTCCAGTCGTGGAACCAGTGGGGCTGGCGGTCGAGGCCAAGCACCTTCTTGCCGCCGTAGAAGTTCCGGTAGTAGGGGCCCTGAATCTGCGGGACGATCCGCATCTCCCGGGGGTAGAGATACCAGCCGTCATAGAGCTGGTTGGACTGGACGCCGTTGCCCGGGACCTGGGGAGGGACATACGGCCAGTGGTAGAAGGTCGTCCAGTCCTGGGCCCGGGCCGGCGTGGCGAAGGCCCCGAGTCCGAGCACCAAACCGATCAGCAGCGCCGATCCGGTCATCATCCTGCGAGTCATGCGACACCTCCGTGTTCGACTCCGACAGAGTCCCGAGTATGATCGACCGGCGGCCGTCGGATTGGAGGCCGATGGCCGGCCTTTTTCCCCCCTCCGGTTCGCTTCGGGACGCTCGTAGGGATGTTGGCGGCGGCTGTTCGAGCCGCTCCCCTTCAGGAAGGAGACTCGATGATGCCCGCCCTCCTGCCCCTCATCCTGGGCTCGCTCTGCCCCCCACCGCCGCCGGTCTCCTCCGGGGTCGAGCCCAACCGGGATCGGCTAATCGAGATCGTCTACCAACTCGCGTCTCCCGAGTTCGAGGGGCGCCGAGGGGCAGGGGGCAGGGCCGCGGGAGACTACCTGATCGGGCAGCTCCAACGGCTGGGGCTCGATCCCGCCTTCGGCGACCGGTTCGACCAGGAGTTCACCGCCGGGGACCGATCGGGCCGGAACATCGCCGCGATGCTGCCGGGTGCCGATCCCGAGCGGACCGACGAGTGGATCATCCTCTCGGCGCACTACGACCACCTCGGCATCAGGGGAGGCCGGCTCTTCCCGGGCGCCGACGACAACGCCTCGGGCGTGGCGATGGTCCTGGAGGTCGCCCGATGCCTGGTCGATCGCGACGAACGGCCGGGGCGGGGGATCCTCTTCGTCTTCTTCGACCTGGAGGAAGAGGCCCTGCTCGGCTCCCGGTACTTCGTGCAACATCCTCCGGTGCCGCTGGATCAGATCCGGCTGTTCGTGACGGCGGACATGCTCGGCAGGTCCCTGGCGGGGATCGCCGGAGACGCGCTGTTCGTGATGGGGACCGAGCATGCCCCGGGGCTCCGCCCCTGGGTGGTCGAGGCCGCCGAGGGGCTCCCCCTGACGGTAGGGGTGGTTGGGGCCGACCTGCTGGTCATCGATCGGAGCGACTACGGCCCGTTCCGCCAGCGCAAGGTGCCGTTCCTCTTCTTCTCAACCGGCGAGAGCCCCGTCTACCACACCCCGGACGATGTGCCCCAGACGATCGACTTCGAGAAGCTGGCCTCGGCCACCACGCTCATCGGTCGGGTCGTGCTCCGGTCGGCCTCGGCCGACACGATGCCGGCCTGGACCTCCGAGCGATCCCCCTGGATCGGCGAGGCGGTCGCCATCCGGGGGGTCTTCGAGTTGCTGCTGGAGCACCAGGAGGAGCTGGGAATCCCCGGGGCGCAACGCGCCCTGATCCGGGGGATGCTGAATCGGATCAGCCGATCGATCGAGGAGGGGACGATCACTCCGGAGGACCGGACCGCGATGCTCCGGGTCTCCCAGCTGGTGCTCTTCACGGTGCTCTGACACCGCCGCTGCCACGGCCGCTCCCAATCCCGTCCTGAGCCGCCCTCAGGGAAGATTGGCCCCGGGAGGGCGACGCTCGGGCGACGGGTCGATCGATCGGGGAGTGGCGGGCCGCTCGAACGGGGAGACGACTCGGGAGGCGGAGCCGGGGCGAGGCGAGGGCTCCTCCTCCGGAGGCTCCTCGCCGCTCCGTGCTTGGAGCCGCTGAAGGGCCTGCAGCCAGGGATGTTCGGGGGGAAGTTGCTCCTCGACCATGCGGCCCAGGCCGTCGCGCTCGACCCGGGCCCGGGGGGGCTGGTCGTCCCGGTCGCCCTGGGCCTGCTCCTCGATGAACTCGAGGATCTCCCTCGCCTCGGCGTCCTGGCCCTGGGCGAGGCGAAGCTGGGCTCGCAGGCCGAGCAGCCGGAGGGACGCGTCGGCCGACTCGGGATCGATCGACGCCAAGACCGAGAGGGAGCGCTCGGCCTCCTCATAGTCGCCAGCCAGGTAGGAAAAGAACAGCGTCGCGCGCTCGGTCTTCGGGTCGGCCCCCAGGGCCCGGATCACCTCGTCGGTCAGGCGACGGCCCAGCTCGCCGAGCCGCTTGTAGGAAGTCGGGGAGAGGCCGCTCCGCTCCAGGTCGCCAGGGAACGGGAGAAGCGTCGGCCGCTCCGCGGGAGACTCGGGCAGGTCGGCCGCCTCGGCCAGGGCGGCGATCCAGCACGCCGTCTCCTCGATCGCGGGGGCGAGGGGGGTCACCTCCTTGCTCTCGGTGTCGATCAGGCCCACGACGGTCCCGGGGCGCTCCTTCGCCCCCGAGAACCGGAAGGCGATCCGATCCCCCGAGGGGGAGAGCACCGGCGCGCCAACCCTCCCGAGCCCCTGGAAGGGGAAGACCCGGTCGAACGGCTGGTTCCCCCGATGTCGGGCCAGCGCGGATGGCCGGCTGGAGGACAGGACGGAATAGTATTGCTCGATGCCGTCCACCCCGACGGTCAGATACGCCCCGAGAAACCGATCCTGAGAGAGCAGGGGGGCCTCAACCTCCTTGATCTTCTCCGGGAAGGCCTCCCCCTCCACCCGGACGCAGGACAACTGCGTCGGGATCCCCTCGGGGCCGGAGGAGCCCCGCTCAAGATAAAGGATCGCCCGGCCGTCGGCGGTCCAGACCGGCGCCTGCACGGGGGCCTCAACCAGATCCAACGGCCGGTCGTCCGCCTCCCAGCCGCCAACTCGGGAGAGGACCAGCTCCCACCGATCCCCTCGCTCCCGGTAGAAGGCGATCCGGCCGCCGGCCGGAGCGATCGACGCGAGGCGGGCCCCCGGAATCTCCCGCCGGACCTCCCGCCGGTCGAGGTCGATGATCGAGAGGCCGAGGCGATCCGGCCCGGGGACAACAATCAGCCGATCCACCGGATCCCAGGCCACCGCCTCGCCGGGCCAGCGGTCGCGGAGGGCATCCGCCTCCCCCTCGGCCAGGGTCCTCGAGAACACCACCTCCTGCTCCTGGCCGTAGCCGACGACGACCTCCCAGCGGCCCGGGCCCGGCTCTCGATCCGAAACGACCCGGGCGAAGGCCAGGGAACGGCCGTCGGGCCCCCATGCCGGAGAGGACAGCGCCCCGGGCCCCTCGGCCACCTTGACCGCCTTGCCGTCCGCCACCCGGACCGCCCAGATCCGGTACATCGAGCGGTCGTCCCCCCTCGGCGCCGCATCGCCCCCCGGCCGATCGGGCAGGATCCGGATCGTCTCGAACGCCCGGCCGACTCCCGGCAAGGCCACCGAGAAGGCCAGCCACTCCCCCGACACCGTCCAGGCCGACGGCGGATCGGGAGGCGGCGAATCCAGAGACGCGATCGCCAGCGCACAGACGAACAGAGGTGCGAACATGGGTTCGGGCGCTCTTGGGTCGAGAGGGATCGGGGCTTCGGTCCGGTGGCGCCGATCGTACGGGTTGGGCGGAGCCGGTCATCCCGGGAACCGGCTCCGGGGCCGATTCCCATTTGACCGTCCCTCGGCCGGGGGTAGACTGTCCGTAATTCAACAGTAACCCGAAGTCATGTACGGGGATAGTCTTGTTGGGCCGAAACGGTCTCCGCTATAGTGGCCCGACCCCTTCAGGTCGGCCCCTGGAGCCGGGCCTGGACACGACGCTCCGATCGGATGACCGGGCGAACCCCTGCGTTGAGAAGCATCCATGAGATTCGTGCTCATTGATCGAATCCTCGACCTCGATCCCGGCCGTCGGATCGAGGCGGCCAAGAACCTCTCGCTCGGCGAGGAGTACCTGGCCGACCACTTCCCCGGGTTCCCCGTGATGCCCGGGGTGCTGATGCTCGAGGCCTTGACGCAGGCGGGGGCCTGGCTGATCCGGGACATGGAGGACTTCGCCCACAGCGTGGTCCTCCTGAAGAAGGCTCGCACCATCAAGTACGGCAGCTTCGTCGAGCCGGGCCGGCAGCTGGTCCTCCAGGTCGAGCTGGTGAGCCACGGGGAGCGGGAGACCGAGTTCAAGGGCAAGGGCCTGATCGACGACCAGGTCATGGTCGGCGGCCGGTTCACCCTCACCCGGTACAACCTCCGGGAACGCGACCCGGCCTTGCATCGCACCGATGCGATGATCGTTGAGCAGCTGCGAGACCTGTACTCGACCCTTCGGAAGGGGTCGGTCGGCGCCAAGGCGATGCTCCGGAACGGGGTCGCTGACGACGCCCGTCCGATCGGCGCGCCGCAGCCCAACTGACCCGGCTCGGCCCGTCGAACCCCGGCCGGAGCCTCCGATCCGCTCCAGTCCCCCATTCGGCGGGGCCGATGATGTTGCAAAGACTCGGGGAAACCGGCATCATAGGGCGCTTGCCCGAGGCCTACCCCGAGTAACCCCTTCGATTCATCGCGGCCGCGGTCGGCCCGATCGACGCTGATTCTCCCCCCCACGAAGCGACGCGGAGCCCGGGTCTCGGCCGGACGTCCCGGCTCCCCGTTCCCGTCGGGACCTCCCCCAACTCGACAGGCAAGATCGAGGGAACCATGCCGACCCAAGACGAAATCTACCAGAAGGTCCAGTCCACGCTGGTCGACGCCCTGGGCGTGGATGAGGAGGACGTCACCCGGGACGCGACCCTCTTCGGCGACCTCGGCGCCGAATCGATCGACCTGCTCGATATCGTCTTCCGCCTGGAGCGGAACTTCGGGATCAAGATTCCCCGAGGCGAGCTGTTCCCCGAGAACATCTCCGACCCCGAATTCACCGAGAACGGCAAGCTCACCGCCAAGGGGCTCGGCGAGATCAAGCAGCGGATGCCCTTCGCCGACCTCTCGGAGTTCGAGGCGGACCCCCAGGTCGACAAGCTGATGAACCTGTACACGGTCGAGACCCTGGTCCAGTACGTGTCGGGCAAGCTCGAGGGCTCGAAGTAAGGGCCTGGCGGCGGCCGCACCTCCCGGCGGTCGTGCTCCCCGACTTCGCCAGTTCCCCCCGCCCCGGAGTCGGGTCCGGGTCCGGTTCGAGACGACCACCGCGTCGGGGCCGACCCCGGGCCGACTCCCCGGGGAGCCCTTCGTCCTAGCCCTCGGCCCCGCCATGAGATGGATCTGGATCGACAAGTTCCTCGAGTTCCGGAGCGGTGAGTTCGCCAAGGCGATCAAGAACCTGACCCTGGCCGAGGAACACTTGCACGACCACTACCCCGGCTACCCCGTCATGCCCGCCTCCCTGATCATCGAAGGGCTGGCGCAGACCGGCGGGATCCTGGTCGGCGAAGCCAAGGGGTTCGCCGAGAAGGTCGTCCTGGCGAAGATCCCGAAGGCCGAGTTCTTCGGTGTGGCCTGCGCCGGCGACCAGTTGGTCTACGAGGTGACGCTGACGGATCTCCGGAGCGAGGGGGCCGTGGTCGACGCGAAGGCCTTCCTCGACGGCCAGTTGCTGGCCGACGTCGAGATCGTCTTCGCCCACCTCGACCAGTCGCGGTCGAACCAGATCTTCGGGCCCAAGAATTTCGTGTTCACGCAGCAGCTGCTCGGGGTGCTTGACTTGGCCAAGGCCCAGGAACGGGCCCGGCAGCTCTCGGCGCCGGGGCGGCCCGACGCCGACCACGACGCCAAGGTCGTCGACTCCTCCTCGTCGGAGCCGGGCAAGGGGCTGACGATCTCGAGCGAATGACCCCGGCCCGAGCCGTCTCCGGGCCGGCGAGCACCCCGGTCCTTCTCCCGGCCGCAGCACCTGACGCCCGAACCGCTCCCGGCCCGTCCCGTTGTTCCGAGTCCTGCTCATGGTCGTTCCGAGACGTCGCGTCGTGATCACCGGACTGGGGATCATCTCCCCGCTCGGCATCGGCCCGGAGGCCACCTGGTCGGCGCTGCGCGAGGGACGCGGCGGCGTCTCCCGGCTGGACGCCTTCCCCATCGACGGCCTGCCCAGCGATGCGGCCGGCGAGGTGAAGGACTTCTCCCCGAAGGCCCTGGCCGTCGACAAGCACCGCAAGGCCCTCCAGAAGAACCTCAAGTACATGGCGAGGGACATCCAGCTCGCCGTGGCGGCAGCCGAGCTGGCCGTGGTCGACGGGAAACTGCTCGACGGGCAGGTCGACCCCGCCCGCATCGGCATCGACCTGGGGGCGGGGATGATCTCCTCGGACCTCGACGAACTGGCCCCCGCGATCAACCTCTCAACCCGAGAAGACGGCTCGTTCGACTTCGAAACCTACGGCAAGGCCGGCATCCCCGAGATCGAACCGCTCTGGATGCTCAAGTACCTGCCGAACATGCTCGCCTGCCACATCTCGATCCTCAACGACTGCCGAGGACCGAGCAACACGATCACCCAGGGCGAGGCCGCGGCCAACGCCGCCATCGGCGAGGCCTTCCGGATCATCCAGCGCGGGCAGGCCGACGTGATGATCACCGGCGGAGCCGACTCCAAGATCCACCCCCTCAGCTTCATCCGGATGAAGCTCAACGGCGTCAACTGCCGCTGGGAAGGAGAGCCCTCCGCCGCCTGCCGCCCGTTCGACGTCCGCCGCTGCGGCGTCGTGCCGGGAGAGGGGGCCGGCATCCTCGTCGTCGAGGAGCTGGAGCACGCCCGCAGAAGAGGCGCGACCATCTACGGCGAACTGATCGGCTTCGGCTCCGCCTCCGACGCCAATCCCCGGGGAGGACTGCACCCCGAAGGCCGAGGCACGGAGCTCGCCATCCGGGCGGCGCTGCGGGACGCCGGGCTCGAACCGTCCCAGATCGGACACATCAACGCCCACGGCTGGTCGACCGTCGAGGCCGATCTGGCCGAGGCCCGGGCCTACACCCGTCTGTTCGGTCCAGGCGTCCCGGTCGTCGGCCTGAAGGGGTACACCGCGAACACCGCCAGCGGCTGCGGGGCGATCGAACTGATCGCCAGCCTGCTGGCGACCCGGCACGGCCTGCTCCCGGCCACCCTGAACTGCGACGAGCTCGACCCCCGAATCGAGCTCGACGTCGTCCGAGGAGAGCCCCGGACGCTGGTCGACCCGACCTTCGTGAACGTGAACTTCAACCGCTACGGGCAGGTCGCCGCCCTGGCGGTGCGGGGCGGACCCGTGGACGATGCCTCCTGAGCCGGATTCGAACTGGTCGGGCCGGGCACTCCCGGTCGGGACCTCCGAGGACCCTCGAACCATGCGACGTCGCGTCGTCGTGACCGGAATGGGGATGGTCACCCCCGTCGGCACCGACCTGGAATCGAGCTGGGCCGCGCTGCTGGCCGGCCGAAGCGGCGTCGGCCGCATCTCCCTGTTCGACGCCCACACCTTCCCGACCCAGATCGCCGCCGAGGTCAAAGACTTCCGCCTCGGCGACTATCTGCCCGAGGCGGACGCCGCCCACTATTCCGAATTCTCCCGGAATACCCAGTTCGCCCTCTCCGCCGCGGTGATGGCCGTCAAGGACGCCGGGTACGACCGGTCGCACCGCCCCGACCCCGCCCGGTTCGGCGTCTACCTCGGCGCCGGCGAGGGGCAGCAGGACTTCCCTCGCTTCGTCGACTTGGTCCACCGGGCGAGCAAGCAGGACAACCGGGTCAATACCGCCGAGTTCGTCCGCCAGGGGCTCGACCTCCTGCACCCGATCCACGAGGCCGAGCAGGAACCCGGCAGCGCCTCGGCCCATCTGGCCTGCTACCTCGACGCCCGAGGGCCCAACGCCAGTTGCCTGACCGCCTGCGCCGCCAGCGCCCAGGCCATCGGCGAGGCCGTCGAGCTGATCCGATACGGAGACGCCGACGTGATGCTCTCCGGCGGCACTCACAGCATGATCCACCCGTTCGGCGTCACCGGGTTCAACCTGCTGACCGCCCTCTCCACCCGCAACGACGAGCCCGAACGGGCCAGCCGCCCGTTCGACCGCGACCGGGACGGCTTCATCATCGGAGAAGGGGCCGGGATGCTCATGCTCGAGGAGCTCGAGCACGCCAAGCGTCGCGGCGCCCGCATCTACGGCGAGATCCTCGGCTACGGCTCCACCGCCGATGCCTTCCGGCTGACCGACAGCCACGACGAGGGCCGAGGGGCGATCACCTGCATGAACGAGGCGATCGCCGACGCCGGCATCTCCCCCGACCAGATCGACTACATCAACGCCCACGGCACCAGCACCGAGGTCAACGACCGCATCGAGACGCTGGCGATCAAGCGATCGCTCGGCGACCATGCCTATTCGGTGCCGATCTCCAGCACCAAGAGCATGATGGGCCACCTGATCGCCGCCACCGGCAGCGTCGAGGCCATCGTCTGCCTGCTCGGGATCCGGGACGGGGTCGTCCCCCCGACCATCAACCTGGAACACCCCAGCCCCGACTGCGACCTCGACTACATCCCCAACCAGGCACGCGAATTGAACGTCGACCTCGCGTTGTCCAACAGCTTCGGTTTCGGCGGGCAAAACATCGCCCTGATCCTGGGACGGTACCGAGACTGAACCCCGTTCGTCCCGGTCTCCCCTCAGCTGCCCCTCGGACGATGGCCCGCTTGGAGTGCTCTCCCCGTGTCCAGCAACCAGGTCCTCGCGCTGCTCGCTCTCCTCCCCCTGGGGGTCGTCGGTTTCGTTGCCTACGTCCTGATCCGATACACTCCGGTGATCGGCCGGATTTTCGAGGAGAAGCCGGTCTTCTTCCCGCTCCGGGTCGACCCCGCCCCCGACGGGGAGGAGGTCGCCTTCAAGACCTCGGACGGGCTGGAGCTGGTCGGCACCTATTTCCCCTGCCGGACGGCCGAACGCCTGGGCGTAATCGTCTTCTGCCACGAGTTCCTCGGCAACCGCTGGAGCGCCTTGCCCTACGCCGACTACCTCCGGGACGAGGGGTTCGACCTCTTCAGCTTCGACTTCCGCAATCACGGCAACAGCGACTCCGAGGATGGCTACGAGCCGTTCCAGTGGGTCTGCGGCCGGGAAACCCGAGACCTCCGGGCCGCCCTGAATTACCTCCGCTCCCGCCCCGACCGGGATCCGGCCGGCTTCGGCCTGTTCGGCGTCAGCCGAGGCGGGGGGACGGCCATCTGCGTCGCCGCCGATGAGCCGGACGTCTGGGCCGTGGCCGCCGACGGCGCCTTCCCGACCCGGGGCACGATGCTCGCCTACATCATCCGCTGGGCCGAGATCTACGTCGGCCGCTGGTTCATCTGGCGCTACATGCCGATCGCCATGTTCGCCTTCGTCGGCTGGGTCGGCCGGCTGCGCTCCCAGTGGCGGCTCAAGCGGGTCTTCCCCGACATCGAGCGGGCCGCCTCCCGCCTCTCCCCCCGGCCGCTGTTCATGGTCCATGGCCAGAAGGACGCCTACATCAACCAGGACATCGCCCGGGCGCTGTTCGACTCGGCCCGCCCCCCCAAGAGCTTCTGGCTGGTCCCCGGCGCCAAGCACAACCGCTGCCGGGAACTCTGCCCCGAGGAATACCGCGACCGGATCACCGCCTTCTTCCGCCAGGCCGCCCCGAGGGGAGCACGCTCCGACCTGCGCTCGGCCGACCTCGACGGCCGGGCCGTCGAACAGCTCGCCGGACACGCCTGAGCCCCCGGAACCGCTCCCGGTCCCGCCCCTGCCGAGTGCGGCGTCTGGCAGTTCGTCTTGACAGCCTCGACCGATCATCGTCTGATGCCCGCTCATCACGGGCGGGCCTCGGGCCCGGTCAGGGACGACCGATTCCTCCCCCCACCGAGCCGGAGTCGAGATGATCCGATCGATCCGACGCTGGGTCGGTGCACCCATTGCCAATCGGGCTCGCCGGCTGGCCCAGGAGTTCCTCCGACAGGCGGCCGAGGCCGATCGGGTCCAGCGCGATCGGCTCCTCTCCCAGATCCGCCGCCACGCCGACTCCGCCTTCGGCCGAGCGCACGGCTTCTCCGAGATCCGGTCCCCCGAGGACTTCCGCCGCCGCGTCCCGATCCGGGACTACGACGGCCATGAGCCCTATCTCGCCCGCGTCCGGGAGGGCGAAACCTCGGCCCTCTTCGCCGAGGGGACCGAGATCCTCATGTTCGCCATGACCTCCGGCACCACCGCCCGCCCGAAGACGATTCCCGTCACCCGGGAGGCGCTTCAGGCCTATCGCGACGGCTGGCGGATCTGGGGCATCCTCGCCTTCGACGCGCACGACGGGATGATCCGAGACGGCATGCGTCCGATCCTCCAGCTCGCCAGCGATTGGAAGGAGTCCCGAACCCCCTCCGGCATCCCGTGCGGCGCCATCACCGGCCTGACGGCCGCCATGCAGCACCCGCTCATCCGACTGAACTACTGCATGCCCCCCGCCGCCTCCCGGATCAGGGATGTGGAGGCGAAGTATTACGTGGCGCTGCGGCTCTCGGCCTACCGGAACGTCGGCGCCCTGATCGCCGCCAATCCGAGCACGCTCCTGGGCATCGCCCGGCTGGGGGACCGAGAGAAGCAAACGCTCATCCGGGACCTCTTCAACGGTACGATCGACCCGAAGTGGGACATCCCCGAGGAGGTCCGCCTCGCCTTGAGGGCCCGCTCCCGGTTCAAGCGACGCGCCGCCGCCCGCCGGCTGGAGGAGGCCGCCGAGCGGCAGGACCGCCTCCTGCCAAAAGACTTCTGGCCGGATCTCGAATTCGTCGCCAACTGGACCGGCGGCACCATGGGAGCGTACCTCCGCCAGTACCCCGACGCCTTCGGCGAGGTCCCCGTCCGGGACCCCGGCCTGATCGCCTCGGAAGGCCGGATGACGATCCCCGTCGAGGATTTCTCTCCGGCCGGGATCCTGGACTACCGGCACCACTACTTTGAGTTCATCCCCGAGTCGCAGGAGGACGCCGAGCAACCCGAAACGGTCGAGGCGGCCGACCTCATCGAGGGCCAGCGCTACTTCATCCTGCTGACGACTCACGGCGGGCTTTATCGCTATCAGATCCGGGACCTCGTCCAGTGCGTCGGCTTCGAGGGAAAGGCGCCGCTCCTGGTCTTCCTGAACAAGGGGTCCCACATCTCCAGCCTGACCGGTGAGAAACTCTCGGAGTTCCAGGTCGTCGCCGCCGTGAAGGAGCTCCAGCACGAGTTCGGGCTGACGTTTCACTCGTTCATTCTGCTGCCGAGCTGGGGAGATCCGCCCTCGTACTCCCTGCTCGTGGAGCGCCAGGATCTCGCCGCCTTCCCCGGGAGGCTGGAGGAGCTGTCGGAGCGGCTCGACCGCGCCCTCTGCCGCCAGAACGTCGAGTACGAGAACAAGCGAGAGACCCTCCGCCTGGGCCGGGTGCGAGTCCGGCCGGTGGCGGACGGTTCGTGGAACGCGTTCCGCTCGCGTCGCCTGGCCTCAACCGGAGGAACGCTGGAGCAATACAAGCAGCCCTGCCTGCTGTCGGACCTGGAGGTCATCGGTCAATTCTCGTTCGTCGACGCCCCGGAGGGATCGAAGGCGGTCTGACCGCCGCCCCGATCTCCCTGGGTTCCCCGCTCCCGACGGGCCGGTCAGGGACTCCCGGCCCTCGGGCGCGTCGGTCGGACACGGAGGTCGTCACGTCCCGGCTCGGAGGCCAGAGGGATGACTTCGGGAGAGCACCGCGGCCGGGGCGCCGCCGCTCGAGGGTCGGTCCTCGGGCTCCTCGCCGCGCTGGCCGGACTCTCGGGAGTCGGTTGCGCCCAGCTCCAGACCAACTGGATTGACCGGATCGGTGCCGACCGGATCGGCCTCGCGCAGCGAAGGCCGCCAGCCGAGCGATCTCGGGTCAGCCCCGAGGCAGACGACCCGTACGCCTCTCGGGTCGGGCTCGACGATCGTCCCCCGTCCTTCTCCAGGCCCTGGACGCCGACCCAAGACCGCTCCGCCCCTCCGGGAGCGATGCCGCCCCCCCAGACCGCCTCGCTGCCGGAACCTCCTCCGATCCCGCCGCCGACGGGCTCCCCGGTGATCTCCGCGACGATCCCCCCCCCCGTGCCCCCCCCCGCTCGGCCGGGACGTGCGGTCCCCCCCTCGGAGAACGCTCCAGCGGCGGTCTCCCCCTCGCCTCCGACCGTCCTCGCCTCGCGATCCTCCCCCTCCTCGGGCCCCGCCGAAGCGCCTTCCCCGACCGCCGAGGACCCCCTCTCGGGGATCGATCGCGTGATCGAACGGGGCATCACCCGGCTCGAATCGCTCCGGAATTACCGGGTGTCGCTCGATCGCCAGGAGCGCGTCCGGGGAACGCTGCTGCCCGCCGAGCGGGTGACCCTAAGCGTCCGCACCGCGCCGTTCGCCGTCCGGCTCGAATGGCCCGACGGGCCGAATCGAGGGCGAGAGGTGCTCTACTCGGAGGCCGAGTGCGGCGGGCTCATGCATGTCAAGATGGGGAAGACACTGATCCCGATCCCTCCGATGCAACTGGCTCCGAACAGCCCGATCGCGATGAGCAACT
Source organism: Tautonia sociabilis (assembly GCF_003977685.1). Taxonomy (GTDB): domain Bacteria; phylum Planctomycetota; class Planctomycetia; order Isosphaerales; family Isosphaeraceae; genus Tautonia; species Tautonia sociabilis. Next base: position 115,882 of record NZ_RYZH01000010.1, read on the forward strand.
CCCGGCACCCGATCACCGAGGCCGGCCTGCTGCATATCCTCACCACAACCCGAGACCAGCTCGACGCCTCCCGGGGAGGCGACCCCAGCATCGGCACCTTCTCGATAGTCGGCCCGCTCATCCCTCCCGAATGCGACGCTCCGTGCGTGGAGATCCTCCGGGAGACTCCCGAGGGCGAGCGCTGGCGCCTGGTCGTGGAAGACGAAACCGGGCTCCCCGTTCTGCTCGAAGCCGAAACCGCCGCCGGAGAGCTGCTCGAACGCTACCACTTCCAGGACCTCCAGACCGACCTCGCCGAGCTGGACGCCCCCGGCTCCTTCGACCCGGCCGTCCGCTTCGATCGGTCGATCATCCGCACCGGAGGGACCGCCGAGGAGGAGCCTCAATCATGAACCGACTCGCCCAGGGCGCCCTGCCTCCAGACGCCGGAGCCGCCTGCCAAAGTGGCACGACCTGCCAGGCCAATCGCTCCGGAAGCGGGCCCCTTCACCGACCCGACTGATACCGTACCCCATCGGAATTCACGACTTGCGCCGAGAGGACGCTCAGCGCTCGACAGGAGTCTCCGATCGGCCTAGAATTTGCCGATCGCCCCATGCCCTCGCACCGATCCGCCGACCGTTGTGAGAGATCCGTCACGTGCCTGGCGACCATCCCTTCTCGATCTTGATCACGGACGATGACTCCGAGAGCCGGGAGTCGCTCCGGGAGATCTTCGAGCCGGCCGGTTATCGGACCCTCCTGGCCGAGACCGGCGAGGAGGCCGTCGACATCGCGACGGCCGAGGACGTTCACCTGGCGCTGATGGACATGCATCTGCCCCGCCTCAGCGGGCTGGAGACGATGCAGCTCATTCGCCAGATCAAGGGGGTCTTGCCCATGATCCTGATCTCGGCGGATCAGGATGACAACCTCTTGCGCAAGGCCCTCTCGGCCCATGCCTTCTGCGTCCTGGCCAAGCCGGTGAGCCGCCATGTGGTCATCTACGTCGTCAGCCGGGCGATGGAGAAGTTCTATCGCTCCGACGCCCCCGGCGCCGTCGGCTGATCGACCCCGAACCCTGGCCTCCCTCCCCCTGACGCTCCTCGTCGCGACGGTCCTCCTCCAGGCGATCGCCGCGCCGAGTGGGGCCCATGACATCCCGGACGAGCGGGTCGACCGCGCGCTGCAGGTCGTCCTGGAGCCGACGATCCTGAGGCTCTCCTACGAGCTGTGCCTCTCGGAGTGGACCCTCTTCCAGGATCTCAAACGCCTCGCCCCCGACCGGTCGGCGGGGGCCCCGATCGACCTGCTCGAAGGCTATGCCGAGCTGGTTGCCCCGCTCAACGCCAAGGGCCTGCTCGTCGAGGTCCAGGGGGTCGAACTCCCGTTGCGCGTCGGTCGCGTCGAGGTCGAGGTCGAGCAGCATCCCCGGCTCACCTTTCACTTCGAGGCCGACGTCCCCTCCCGGGGACGGCTCCGGATCCGGGACACCAACTACCTTTCCTCCTTCGGGACCGGCCGGCTTGCCTTCCGGGTCGCGCCGGGCATCGTTCAGGAGGGGTTCGACGGCGCCGAGGACCTGGAAGACGTGCCCGAGATTCCGTCCTGGGCCCTCTCGGACGAGGAGCAGGAGAGGACCCGGCAGGTCGAGGTCGACTATCGACCGACCGATCGGGACAAACCGATCGAGACAATCCAGACGCCCTCGGTCCCGGACTCCCCCTCCTCGAACTCGGCCAGCCCGACGGCCTCCTCGCCGTCCGGCGATCGTCTGACCCGGCTGTTCTGGGATCCGGCGGAGCGAACGACGCCGTTCCTCCTGCTGGCGGCGATGCTCCTCGGCGCGGCCCACGCGGTCCAGCCGGGGCACGGGAAGACGGCGATCGTCGGGGCATCGCTCCCGGGCCGGCATCCGATTGGCCGGGGGCTGCTGCTGGCCGGCTCGGCGGCGGTGTCCCACGTGACGGTGGCGGTCCTGCTGGCGATTGTGGCGGTTGTGCTCGTCCCGGCGGCGTTCGACCGGATCGACGCGGTGCTGACCCGGGCGATCGGCCTGGTGCTGGGGATCGTCGGCGCGTGGCGGATCGGTCGTGCCCTCGACGGATCAGCCTCCTCCCCCGAGGGGCCCGGCCTTCGCGTCGAGACGACCCGAGACGCGATCCTCTCGGGACTGGCGATCGGGGCGATCCCCTGCTGGGACGCCGTCCTGCTGCTCGCGTTGGCCTGGGCGGCAGGACAGGCGGCGTTCGGAGTCCTGCTGGTCGTGAGCTTCAGCGTGGGAGCGTCGGCAACGCTCCTCGGCGTCGCCCTGGCGTCCGGGGCGTTCCGGACGGCGGCCCGACGACTGGCGTCCTCGAGCCGGATGGAACGGTCGATGGGGATGGTCGGCGGGCTGTTGCTGGCGGGGATCGGGGCGTTCCTGTTCCTTGGATAATCAAGACCGGCCGAGGCCGGCACGAACGCCTTCCCCAGGGTACACTTGCTCCCGACAACGGCCCGGGAGCGAGGGGGATGCGATGGCGCTGGCTCGGATTGACTGGTTCCACGTCGCCTTGCCCTTGAGGAAGGCGATCAAGCACTCCTCGCACGAGCGGACGACCAGCGAGAGCATCTTCGTCCGGGCGACGCTCGACGACGGCTCAATCGGCTTCGGCGAGGGGGTCCCCCGCCCGTATGTGACGGGGGAGTCGATCGCGACCGCGATCGAGGCGATCGAGGCGATCGACGTGGCCCCGATGCTCGGCGAGCCCGACAGCTTCGAGCAGGCGGTCGATCGCATCGACGCCGTGACGCTGCCGACCATCCAGGACGACCCGCGCGGGATGTTCGGCAACGCCGCCCGGTGTGCCCTCGAGCTGGCGCTGCTCGATGCCTTCGGCCGACGGTTCGGCAGATCGGTGGGAGATGCGGTACGGCACCTGATCCGGGGCCGGCGGTTCCTGCGCCCTGAGCCGGGCCCGGTGCGCTACAGCGGGGCGATCACGGCGGAATCTCCCCGGAAGGAACGGATTTCCGCGATCAAAATGCGGGCCTACGGCTTCCGCCAGGTGAAGGTGAAGGTCGGCGTGGCGGGCCAGGACGATCCGGCTCGCCTCCGTCGCTTCCGACTCCTGCTGGGATCGGCGATGGATCTCCGGCTCGACGCCAACGAAGCCTGGTCCGCCGCCGAGGTGCTGGACCGGGTCGAGCCCCTGAGGCGCTTCGATCCCAGCGCCCTGGAGCAGCCGGTCCCCCACGCCGAGATCGAGGCGATGGCCGAGCTTCGGCCCCGGATCGGCCTTCCGGTGATGCTCGACGAGTCGCTTTGCGGCGAACCCGACGGCCGACGGGCCGTCGAGCGAGGGCTGGCCGACCTGTTCAACGTCCGGATCTCGAAGTGCGGCGGCATCGGGCCGACCCTCCGGCTCATCGAGCTGGCCGACCGGCATGGACTTGGGGTGCAACTGGGTTGCCACCCGGGGGAGTCGGGCCTGCTCTCCGCGGCCGGGAGGCACCTGGCCTGCAACCTCTCGGGGCTGCGCTTCCTGGAAGGGTCCTACGACCGGCACGTGCTGCTCGAGAACCCGACCACCCCCGACATCACCTTCGGCTACGGCGGCCGAGCCTGGCCGATCCCGGGCCCGGGGCTGGGCGTCCAGGTCGACCCGGCTCGGCTGGAGCGCTTGAGCCTCGCCCACCGGGAGGTCTCCCATGGGTGAGCCGACCCCTCGGGTGTTCGAAGTCTCCGACGGCTACCCGATCCACCTCCTCTCCTGGGAACCGGACCGCGACCCCTCGGCGATCGCCGTCGTCTTGCACGGCGTGCAGAGCCACGCCGGCTGGTATCACCACCTGGGCCGCACCCTGGCCGGGGCCGGGATCGAGGCCCATTTCCCCGACCGCAGGGGATCGGGGTCGAACCAGCGGCAGCGCGGGCACTGCCCGTCGGCCCGGAGGCTGATCGACGACGTCCTCGAGATCATCCGGGACATCCGGACCCGACGTCCGGGCGTTCCCCTGATCCTCTCCGGCATCAGCTGGGGGGGAAAGCTCGTGGTCGTCTCGGCGGCGAGGGAGCCGGACGCGATCGACGGGATCGCGCTGATCTGCCCGGGATTGCAGCCGAGAGTCGGCGTCTCGTTCCGGGAGAAGCTCCGGATCGCGGTCGGCTTCTTCCTCTGGCGATCGAGAGCGACGATCCCCATCCCCCTGGCGGATCCGGCTCTGTTCACCGGGAACCCGGAGGCTCAGCGGTTCATCGCCGAGGACGAGTTGGGATTGCGGTTCGCCTCCGCCGGGCTGCTGGTGGCGAGCATGTTCCTCGACCGGGCCGCCCGGCGGGCTCCGGCTCGGGTCGAACAGCCGAGCTTACTGATGCTCGCCGGCCGGGACCGGATCGTGAACAATGACCGGACCCGGGCCTACTTCGATCGCCTCGCGAGTCCGGACCGGCAGATCCTGGAGTATCCCGACGCCCACCACACGCTCGAATTCGAGCCCGACCCCGGCCAGTACGCTCGGGATCTGATCTCCTGGATCGACTCCCGGTGGCCGGCGACCAACTCGACCGCCTCCCAGCAGGGGCCCTGAGCGCGCCGCCGACCGGGGCCGATCGATTTCGGGCTCGGCCGCCAGGTCGATCGGCTACCGCTCCAGCGGAACTGAGAGCAGCCTCCGGGCGGCGAAGACGCGGGCCTCCATCCGGTCCCGGGGACCGTGCCGGGCGCCGATGGTGCGAGCCATCTGCTCGCTGAGCCGGTCGAGCAGGTACGGCTCCGGGGCTCCCGCCCGGCGGAGGAGGATGATCGTCCGGTCCAGGTCCACCCCGGGGAACCGGAAGTTGTTCCCGAGCCGCTGCTCCAGCGCGTCGAGCTCCGGAGGCAGGCCGACCCCGGACGACCGGCACAGGTCGTCGATCTGATAACCCGCCTGGCGGCCGTAGCGCTGGATCGCCTCGGCGACCAGCCGGAGGAAATGGAGCCGCTGCTCGATCGTCGGCGGCTGGAAGGCCGGAGCCGGTGGCATCGAGGGCTCAACCGCCAAGACCCGGTCGGCGTCGGGGTCGATTGGGCGGGCCGGCGTTCCCTCGGGCCCGCCGACCGGCTCGTCGGGGCGGAGGATGCCCAGATCCCAGAGGATCTCCCGGGAGCTTCGGGGAGGAGGAGCCGCTTGCTCCTCTGGGGCATCGAGCGCATCGAGGGAAGCAAGCGGCTGGGCCGCGATGGGATCGGGGTCGGCCGGCCTCGGGCCGGTCGTTGCCGAGGCGAGCCGGTCGTCGGGTTGGGGATCAGTCGGAGGGAGATGGCTCGCCTCGGGCCCGGCCAGGGGGGGCTCCTCCTCCGGGGCCGGGATCATCGCGAGCCGGTCCCTCCGCGGCGGCTCGGTCGGGGGCGGTGCGATCGGGCGCCCTCCCTCCCTCTCGGCCTCGGCCCGGACGATGACCCCCCCCTCGGCGACCGGGGAGACGGGGCTGGCCTCGACGGATCGGCCGAGGGCCCGGGGGACGTCTCGAACGATGACCGAGGGACCGCGATCCTCCTCGACAAGGATATAACCGGCGGCCCCGAGCAGCAGCAGCAGAAGCAGGAACTCCCGGGCCCAGCTCGACCGGCCGCGCTGGACGATCACGATCGGGGAGAGCGACGGGGCCTCGGCCTCAGGGGCCTCGACGGGATCGATCCGATCGTCGTCCAGCGTCGCCATGGCGTCCTTCCCCGAGGAGGTCGGTGATGGTCAGGACCCGGTGCCGCGGTGGGTCTGTCGCATCGGGTCGAGCAGCTGGTCGACCTCGGCCTGAGAGAGGGGCCCAAGCTGCTGGGCGACGGGAGCGGCCGGGACGCCAAGGATCGCCTCGTAATCCGCAGGGGGCTTCCCGACAAGGTCGTTGACCACCTCCCGCACGTTCCGGCCGGTGTTCGAGGCGACCTTGGCGACGGCCGCCGCCGCGTCGTAGCCGATCCGAGGGGCTAAAGCGGTGCACATCGCCAGGCTCTGCTCGATCAGGGCGGTGCAACGCTCGACGTTGGCCTCCATCCCCCGGACCTCTCCGAAGACGACGACCTCGGGATCCACCTGGACGCAGCGCGAGGCCAGCACCCGGGCGGCCCCTTCCAGCAGGGAGATCGACTGGAGCAGGTTGTAGGCCAGCACCGGCATCATCACGTTCAGCTCGAAGTTCGACCCCAGGGCGTTGGCCCAGCCGACGGTCGCGTCGTTGCCAACGACCTGGGCGGCGACCATCATCACCGCCTCGGGGATCACCGGGTTGACCTTCCCCGGCATGATCGAGCTGCCCGGCTGCAGCTCCGGGATCTTCAGCTCTCCGATGCCGCATCTCGGGCCCGAGGCGAGCCACCGGATCTGGTTGGCCACGTTCGACAGGCTGATCGCCACCGTCTTGAGCGCCGAGGACGCCTCGACCGCCGCATCCTTGTTGGCCATCGCCTCGAAGTGGTTTGAGGCGGGGCGGAACGCCAGGCCCAGCTCCTTCGAGAGCGCGGCGGCCATCCGGGTCGGGAACTCCTCGTGCGTGTTCAGGCCGGTCCCCACGGCGGTGCCGCCAATGGCGAGCTCGCCGAGCGCCTCGCGGACCCCCTCGAGCCGACGAATCGAGTGGGCCACCTGAGCGGCGTAGCCGGAAACCTCCTGGCCCAGCCGGATCGGCACCGCGTCCTGCAGGTGGGTGCGGCCGATCTTGACGACGCCGTCCAGTTCCTTCGCCTTGGCGTCGAGCCGGCCGAGCAGGTCGCGGAGGGCGGGGATCAGGTGGTGCTCGATCCCCTCCCGGGCGGCCAGATGAATCGCGGTGGGGAAGACGTCGTTCGAGGACTGGCCGTAGTTGACGTGGTCGTTCGGGTGCACGGGGCTCTTGCCCCCGCGTTTGCCGGTCAACCTCTCGTTGGCGATCCCGGCGATCACCTCGTTGGTGTTCATGTTCGACGAGGTGCCGCTGCCGGTCTGGAAGACGTCGACCACGAACTGATCGTCGTGGCGGCCGTCGGCGACGGCGTCGGCCGCGGCGATGATCGCGTCGGCGAGCTTCGGGTCGAGCAGGCCGAGATCCTTGTTCACGGCCGCGGCGGCCTTCTTGATCAGGCCGAGCGACCGGATCATGGCCCGGGGCATCCGCAGGCCGCTGATGGGGAAGTTGAGCTCGGCCCGGCGGGTCTGGGCCCCGTAATAGGCGTCGGCGGGGACCTCCATGGTCCCCATCGAATCCTTCTCGACCCGCGTCTGATCGCTCGCCACGTCGGCCTCCGTCTCAAGGAATCCGGGTCCGGGGACCCCGGCAGGGAGGGCGTCCTCTCGCCTCGGGGCGAGGGCCCCGGGTGGTATCGTATTCCGGCGGGTCGGGGCGACGCAACGCGGAATCCGACGGTCGGCCCGCCCTCGGATCACTCCCGGCCCGGCTCCGCCGACGAAGCGGAGGCCAGCCCCGCCTCTCGGGGAGGGAGCGGCTCGGGGGTGGCTCGGGGCCAGTACTCCAGGCCAACCCGCGCTCCCGAGATCGTCACAAAGGGGCAGGGGGGATGCTCGGTCCAGGTGCCGCTGTTGACGTAGTTCACCCCGTCGATGAACGCCTCGAGCGGCGCGTGGGTGTGGCCGCAGGTCACGTGGTCGCAGCCGAGGGATCGGGCATACTCGACCGCGCCGTCGCGCACCACCTGGCTATTCCGCTGGAACCGCTTGGAGATCCGTCGGATCCACCGGGCGGCGCTGTGGGGCATCCACTTCTGGATGTAGTAGAACAGTCCGCAGGCGACCGAGGTCATCCACTTGTACCGGGTGATGAAGTGGTCGAACTGGTCGCCGTGGAGGATGAGCAGCCGCACCTGGCCGTTGTCGAAAATGTACTCATCGAGGAAGTCAACGCCGACAATGTGACTGATCACGTCGGCCGCGCCGTCGTGGTTCCCCCGGATCCAGGTCAGGCGGAGGTCGTCTCGGTCGGAGTGGCGGCGGATCGCCTTGAGGCAGGCGAAGTGCCGCTTGCCGAGGCGGTTGAAGTTCAGGTCGTCGAAGATGTCGCCGTTGATGACCAGCTCCCGGGTGTGCCGGACGGCCCATTCCAAGAACTCTTCCAGGAGCCTGGCCTGGCAGACGTCGCTGCCGAGGTGCAGGTCGCTGATGACCAGGCAATCGTACGGCCGCTCCCGATCATCAGGGTCGTCGGGTCGGACGTCGGTCATCGGAGGGCCTCGATCGGGGGAGGGCTCGATTCCGGGGGCGGGGGCTCCAGGAGGGTCGTCGACTCCTGCTCTCGGAAAGGTTACCATGCGAGGCGAAAGGCTTACCACCCGGCATAGAACGCCAGGCCGGGGGGATCCCGAACAAACCCGACCTCCTGCAACAGTCCCGCCAGCCGGCTCGTCCAGGCCGGCTCGCCATTCACCTTCCGGATCCTGAGGATCCGGCGGGACGGCCCCGCCAGGCCGGGCAGCAGGGCGACCGCCGCCGCCAGATCCGCCTCGCTCGCTCCGGGCAGGGTCGAGAGCGATCGACCGAACCCCTCGGAGAGCAAGACCGGCCGCCCTTCCCGGATCGCGACGTGATTGCTCGGCAACCGCGCCAGCCGGAAGGGGGACGGCAACTCGACGGCCCCTCCCGCCCCGTACAAGTTCGCCGGGTCGGCCGCCGAGAGCAGGACCGCGGCCGAGTCCCCCGCTCCCGGCCGATGCCGGCAAAGCAGGTCGGCGAACTCCTGCGCGGCGAACTGGACGCCGGAGAGGCCAGCCACGAAATACCCGCGCCGGACCTCCCCGCGCAGCTCGGCCGAATCGAGCACCTCCCGCAACGTCGACCACGGCGGGCTCCAGGGGTCCAGGCCCGCCGTCTCCCGGCAAACGACGCCGTAACGGTCGAGCAGCGCCAGCGCCCAGGCCCTCGCCGATCCCTCGTCGTCTCCCCCTCTGTCGTCGAAGGCCGACCACCGCACGCCGGATGCCTCCCAGGGCCTCCCGGCCTGTTCCCTCCGGCCGGCTCGGGACCGGCCGCTCCTTCGGGTCGACGCGACCGGGGAGGAGCGGGGCCTCGCGGAGCCGGCCTGCCGGATCGGGTCGAAGTGGTCTCCTCCGATCGCCCCCCGGCTCGAGAGCTCGGCCAGCGCCGGCCCAACGGCCGCCTCCTCGACTCCCGAGAGGGCGATCAGGTCCTCCTTCTCCACGCGACCGGCCGTTCGGATCGCGTCGAGGATCCGGGAGGCCGAGGCCGAAAGCGGAGGGCCATCGACCGGTGGCCAGCCTCCGCCGAAGTGCCTGGGCACGATGGCGACCCGGCAGGATTCCGCGCCGAGATCGACGCGACGCCAGGCCCACTCCTCGATCCGGAGCAGCTCATCGAGCCTCCCCGGCGCGTAATCCAACAGCCTCCTCGGCAGCAGTTCGGCCTCCCAGGCCTCCGGGGAGGCGGCGAAGCCGCGCAAGCGTCCGAGCACCGCCCCCAGCCCCTCCCGATCGGAGAGCCTGGCACCGGGATGGGCGTGCTGGTGCCGGAGCAGCAGGTCGGCGAAGACGTCCGGATCGACCGCGACGGCCTCCTTCCTCCGCATCGCGATCGAGATCCGGCGGACCTCCTCGACGTTCCGGCGCTCCCCCCAGCGGTCTCCCCCCTCGCCGGGGATGGCCAGCGCCTCTCCGTCCTGGGCGATCCGCTCCAGGACCGACCGGGAGCGCGTTGGGGAGAGGCCATACCGCGCCGCCACGTCCCGGACGCCGACAAGCGCCCTGGTCCTCAAGTACATGCGAACCACCCGATCGATCGCCCCGGGGTCGCCGATCGCAGTCCCGTTCGCCTCGGGGAGGCCGATCCCGAAGGCGGCCTCGAACAGCGGCAGGGCCTCGACGGCGACCCAGCGTTCGGGGTCCTCCGCCCCCTCCAGGAAGATCCGGGCCGCGACCCCCCGCTCCGCCAGCCGATCCAGCATGGGACGCACCTGCGCGGGCAGCTCGCTCTCCGACAGGTCGCCGCAGATCCGAAGAAGCTCGGCCAGTTCCTCAGGAGTCCTCGGGGCCCGGGATCGGCCTCGAAGTCGGGAATCGACGCGGTGCACCGCGTCGGGTTCGATCAGGGAGGGGGAGAGTCCGGGGCTGGCCCTCCTCGATCGGGGGGGAGGAGCCCCGGGGGCCGAGCCCTCCCCGATTCTCCCCCGGCGGCGGGCCCGACGCTCGAAGAGCGCCGCGGAGCGATCGGCCATCGCCCTCCCGGCGAGCAGGGAGGCGATGGGAGAGGGGGAGTCCGCCTTGGGGTCGAAGACGACTTGGATCGAGCCGTCCCGGATTTCCTGGAAGAAGGCCCGGAGGGAAGGCAGATCGAGGTCGTCTTCCAGGCACTCCCGGGCGGCTTCGAGGAGCAGCGGGTGCTCGGCGAGGTGGCCGATCGCGTCCAGCAGCTCCTCCGCCCTCAGCCTCTGGAACCAAAGCGGCGTCCGTCCTCCCATCGACGCCCGGCCGGCCATGAGCGCCCGGGCCGAGACCTGCCGGAACCGGAGGGCGAAGAGGCTCGACCCGCGCAGCTCCCCGAGCAGGATCGCATCGCACTCCGAGGGGTCGACCCGACGCAGCAGATCGACGGGAGGGGAGTCGACCCCGGGGAGCCGGATCAAGATGCCGTCGTCCCCGTGCTGGAGTTCGGCCGAGAGCCCGAGCCGATCCCGCAGGACCCCCTGGAGGACGAGTTTCACCCCCAGGTGGAAGCGGCTCCCGAAGGGGGAGAGGACCGCCATCGCCCGGACCCCGTCTTGGTCGAGGAACGTCTCGACGAGCACGCTCCGGTCATCGGGCATCTGGCCGGTGGCCCGGAGCTGGCGATCGACGAAGCCGAGGATCGGCCGGATGGCCTTGGGGTCCACTGCTCCGCGATCGGCCAGCCAGCCGGGGAGGCCGGGATCGGCCCGGCGATCGGCCAGCGATCGCCGGAGGGCGCCCAGCCGCTCCCCCAGTCGGCTCGACCGGCCAAGCCCCTCCCCCCTCCAGAACGGCACGACCGCCGACCGGCCCGGCCCGGGGACAACGGTGACGCGCCGGAGGTCGATCGACCGGATGACCCAGCTCGACGTCCCGAGCAGCACCGCGTCGCCGGGCCGGCGCTCCAGGACGAACGCCTCGTCGAACTCGCCGAGCCGGGGGCCTCCGTCGAGGTAGACGGGGATCTGGCCCGAGTCGGGGATCGTCCCCCCTCCCATCAGGGCGAGCCGCGACGTCCCGGGCAGCGGCTCCAGGAGATTCGAGATGCGGTCCCACCGGATCCGGGGGCGGAGGTCGCGCACATCGACCAGCTCCGACCGGCCCGAGAGCAGCTCCAGCACCGCCTCGAACCGATCGGCCGGCAGCGACCGGAACGGGTCGGCCCGCCGGACGAGCCGGAAGAGCGCCTCGGCGTCGATCGGTCCTCCGGCCACGATCGCGACCACCTGCTGCGCGAGCACATCCAGGCAGTTCCTCGGAATCCGCACCGGCTCGACGGCGCCAGACCGCATCGCGTCGGCCAGCGCGGCCAGCTCGATCACCTCCGCCTCGCTCCGGCCGAACAGACACGCCCGGCTCGGCAGCCCGGCCGAGTGCCCGGCCCGGCCGACCCGCTGCAACCCCCGGGAGACGCTCCCCGGCGAGCCGACCAGACAAACCAGCTCCACGGATCCGACGTCGATCCCCAGCTCCAGCGAGGCCGTCGCCACCACCGCCGGCAGCTCCCCGCGCTTGAAGGCCTCCTCGGTTTCCCGGCGACGCTCCAGGCTCAGGCTGCCGTGGTGCGGCCTCACCAGCTCCCGGTCGGCCGGGAGGCCGTTCCCACCCAGGCCAGCCTTCCGATTCAGGCGGATCGCGAGCCGTTCCACATCGGCCCGATTATTCGAGAAAATCAGGGTACTTCGATGCGACCGGATCAGCTCGAGGAGCTGATCCTCCAGCGCCCCGGGCACCCGGTCGTCCTCGTTCGAGGTCGGGAAGGCCGGCAGGACGCGCAGTTCGAGCCGCTTCGAGACGCCCGCGTTCACGATCGTCACTGGCCTCGGCTCGGCTCCGCCCTCCCCCCGCGTCCAGCCGCCGAGGAACCGGGAGACGTCCTCCAGGGGCTCCAGCGTGGCCGAGAGGCCGATCCGGACGAACCCGGTCGGCGTCAGCTCCTCCAGCCGCTCCAGCAAGAGCGCCAGGCTCGCCCCTCGCTTGCTGGAGCAAAGGTCGTGGATCTCATCAACAATGACATGCGAGACGCCCCGCAGCGCCTCGCGCTGCCGGCTCGACAGCAGCAGGTGGAGCGACTCCGGCGTGGTGATCATCACCTCCGGTGGGCGCCTCGCCTGCGCCCGGCGCTCGGCGGCGGTCGTGTCCCCGGTTCGGACCCCGACCGAGAGCGGTCGGAGCGGCGTCCCCAGCCGATCGGCCTCCTGGACGATCCCCGAGAGCGGGGCCTCCAGGTTGACCGCGATGTCCCGGTTCAGCGCCTTCAGCGGAGAGATGTACAGGACCCGGGTCCCATCGGGTCCGTCGGATCGCCAGGAGGCATCCAGGCAGGCGAGAAAGGCCGCCAGCGTCTTCCCGGTGCCGGTCGGTGCGCAGATGAGCGTGTGCCGGCCGCTCGCGATGGCCGGCCAGCCTCCCCGCTGGGCCGAGGTGGCGGTGCCGAACGTCTCGGAGAACCAGGCCCGGACGGGCGGCAGGGCCCAGTCGAGGTCCCCCGTCGGGTCCGGTTTCGCTCGGTTCGAGGGTCGAGGCAAGGGGAAGGCCGCCGGCGGAGGGTCGGACGGGGAGGAGGCCCATGCCTCCGCCCGACTGAACGGTGGTGGGCGAGCGTCGCCACGCGCCCGGGGCGGCGTCCGGCCGCCCTGTCCCGATCACGGATGCCAGGGCTCCGGCCCGCCGTCGCGAGCCCGGAGGAACTGGGCGCCGACCTCCTCGTACCAGGAGTGCAGCCGGCTCCGCAGGCGTTCCACCGCCTCGGGCCGTTCGGCGGCGAGGTCGCGACGCTCGCCGGGGTCTCGGGACAGGTCGAACAGGTGGACGCGGCCGTCCTCGAAGCGTTCGATCAGCTTCAGGTCGCCGTCCCGGATCGCCCCTCCCGGGAAGCCCCCCTGGTTGGAATAGTGCGGATAGTGCCAGAACAGGGCCCCTCCCGGCCGATCCACCGCGCTGGCCTCCCCTCGGAGGAGCGGCACCAGGCTCACCCCGTCCCGATGCTGCTCCGGCTTGGGCGGCAGGCCGGCGATCTCCAGCAGGGTGGGGTAGAAGTCGGTGCTGATGACCGGCTCGTCGCAGGTCGTTCCCGAGTCGGTCACTCCCGGCCAGGCGATCAGGAACGGCTCTCGGATGCCCCCCTCGTACAGCCATCCCTTGCCCCCTCGGTACGGGAGGTTCGAGGTGGGGGAACCCTCGGAGGTCGACAGCCCGCCGTTGTCGGACATGAAGCAGACGACCGTGTCGTCGGCCAGCTCGAGCGCCTCCAGCCGGTCGAGGACGACCCCCACGGCCCGGTCCATGCTGTGAACCATCGCCGCGTAGGTCGGGTGGTCCTGCGCCACCCGGACGCGGCGGGGGCCGGCACCGGGCCAGACCTGTTCCTCGGGGGCGAACCGCCCGGCGTCGGTGAGGCCCAGCGCCTTTGCGGCCTCCCGGTAGGGGGCGATCCGCTCCTCCGGGGCCTGAAGGGGCGTGTGCACCGAGTGAAACGAGAGGTAGACCAAAAACGGCTCATCCTTGAACTGCTCGATCAGGCGAGCGGCCTCGTCTCCGAGGCGATCGGTCAGGTACTCCCCCTCCGGGCCGCTCTCCATCCTCGGGTTCTGGTAGGGGGAGAAGTACCCCCCCGGCGGCGAGCCGGCCCGGAAGCCGCCGACGTTGACCTCGAACCCCTGCGCCTCGGGCCAGTATTCCTCGGTCGGCCCGAGGTGCCACTTGCCGAGGAAGGCGGTCCGGTAGCCGGCCTCGCGGAACGCCTCGCCGAGGGTCACCTCGTCCAGCGGCATCCGGTCGTTCAGCGGAGCCCCCCGGAACCGGGCCTCGCGATCGCCGGAGAACCAGTTGGTGGCCCCAACCCGGGTCGGATACCTGCCGGTCATGATGCTGTACCGCGTCGGGCTGCAGACCGGGTTGGCGGCGTAACCGGCGGTGAAGCGCATCGCCCGGGACGAGAGGCGGGAGAGGTTCGGCGTGTCGTAGAACGTCTCCGGGTTGTACGGCTCGATGTCCATCACGCCGAGGTCGTCGGCCAGGATGAACACCACGTTCGGCCGCTCCGAGGCATCGGAACCGGGGAGGCTGGAGGCCACCAGCAGCGAGGCGATGGCGATACCGAAGGGAATGCTCATGTCGGTCTTCTCCCGAGCCTTGCGGTGCGCGCGGATCCTCGCGATCGTCAGTCCCGATCCGCCCGGAGCACCGCCACCCAGTCCTCGTCCGGCTCGGCCGGCGGCAGGCCGAGCGCGACCCTCCGGCCGCCCTCGACGGCCTCGACCGATCCCGATTGAAGCTCCCCTCCCGATTTCGGGGAGAACCATCGGACCGAGTAGCTCCCCTCGGGCAGATCGAGCGCCGCTCCCCGGCCGGTCGGCAGGTAGGCGACGTACAGCGCTCCCGGCTTCGAGAAGCCGAAGCCCCCCCGAGGCGAGACGACGATCCCGTCGTCGTGCCTCATCTCGGGGAAGGGGAGGTGCCGCCGGAAGAACTCGAGCGCGATGCGGGTCTGGGCCCACATGCTCGCCCGGCCGCGGAAGTCTTCCAGGTTCAGGTCGTTGTCCGGGTAGCGATAGCCAAAGTACCACTCGACTCCCGCTCCTCCCGCCATCAGGTTGCCCCAGAGGGCATGGCGGCGGACGTCGTCGTGGTCGGGGTCTTCGGCGTCCGGCTTGACGCCGGTGTCGGCCGGACCGATCTCGTCGAGACAGACGAACCACGGGCGGCCGGCGGCCTCCGAGGCGTCGACCCACCGGATCGTCTCCTCGTGGGTCCTCGTCATGTCCCCCATCTGGAGCGAAGGGCCGTCGATCGTCGGATGGCCGAGCAAGGGACGGTAAATCTTCTCATATTGGCCCGGGAACGTGTGCACAACAATCGGATGATCATACGGATCGATCGCCTTGAGGTCATCAGCGAACGCCTTCCGCTGGGCGTCGGTGTTGGCGAGCCCGAACGGGTTCGGATCGTCCCTCGGGCCGTCGTTGCCGCCGTTCTCCTCGCCCAGGTTCCAGACGATCATGGAGTGGTGGCCGAACCGGGCGACGAGTTCTCGATCGTACAGCTTCCGGGCGTCGGCGAAGAAGACGCCTTCGCCCGCTTCGAGTTCGAACAGGTTCTCGTTCTCCGTCTCCGAGAGCAGGACGTGCATCAGGATGCCGAGGCGGTCCATGTGGTCGAAGACGATCCCCCACTGGGCCAGCTTCGACACATCGAACCGCTCGCGATCGTCTCGAGAGGTCCAGGGCCAGACGTCGTCGCCGTCCCCCCGGACGTTCATCGTGATGAAGTAGACGGAGTTCACTCCCTCCGAGGCCAGGTAGTTCAGGGCGCCGATGATCCCCTTCCCCTTGCCTCCCCTCCAGGACGGGTCGCCGTCCTTCCAGTCTCGGAGGTGGGGAGCATACGAGTGCAACCCTCGGGAGGCGGCCTCGCCGGGCCGGGGATCGCCCGCCCGGCGGCGGCCGGAGGAGGTGCCGTCGAAGTCGGCGAAGGCGAGGAAGTTCTCCGGGCTGTCGGCGCCTCCCTTGAGGAACCACTCCCCGTTGCCGGCGAAGCGGAGGTAGCGATGGTCGTCATGCCGAAGCATCCCCCGGGCCTCGGCATCCTCCCGGACGATGATCGTCCCGGCGGTGCCGTCCCCGACGACGGGTTCCCCCGCCTCAGGGTCGTCCGACAGGGCGATCCGGTCCCCTCGGCGGAGCGAAACCGCGAAGGTCCAGCGCCCCGGCCGGTCGGGGACGACGTGGGCCCGCCAGGTGTTCCCTGCCGTCGCCCCCGACTCCGCCGCGTTGCCGTCGGCGGCGAAGTAGCCGGGGACGACCAGCCGGACGCCGTCCTCGGCCTGGAGAACGACGGTCATTCGGTAGTCGAGGAACGGGTTCGGGTCGCCCCCCTCCTCGGCCCGGGGACCGGCCACGTCGATGGTGACCGATTGCCACTGTCGGGCCTCCTCCTCCTGCCGGGGAGCCGAGGCGATCGCCGGCATCGGGGCGATCAGGACGAAGACCAGCGAGAGTCGGGTCGGTGCTCGTCTCATCGGTGCGGTCGTCCTCCAGGTCCGGGGGAGCGCGTCTTGGGGGAACGTGCCGGACGATCGCGGCGGCGGCGCCGATCGGTCCCGTCCCGTCCCGTCAGGGAGACGGCCGGGGCGAGTAGCCGTAGACCAACCGCAGCGCCGCCCGGGTCATGCCGCTTTCCAGCCGGGTCGCGGCGAACTGGGTGGCCAGTGCCCGAGCCAGGCCGGCGTGGGTCGGATACGGGTGGACCGTGTTGACCAGTTGCGGGAGCCTCAATCCCTGCTCCATCGCCACCACGAACTCCTGGAGCACCAGCGCGGCGTGGTCCCCGACAATCGTGGCGCCGAGGATCTTCCCCGAGGGGGTCGCGGCCACCTTCGCGAAGCCGATCGTCCGGCCCTCGATCCTCGCCCGGTCCAGGTCCTCATACGCGACCCGGAAGATCCGAGCCCCTTCGGCCGGATCGAGTCCGGCGGTGCGGCCGACCGAGGCGACCTCGGGATCGGTGTACGAGGCGCGAGGGATCGCGGTGTAATCGATCTTCCTCGGGATGCCAAGCACCGCGTTGACGAAGGCGACGGCTGCCTCGCGCTCGGCGGCGTGAGTCCACTGGTGGTGGCCGATCACATCGCCGATCGCGTAGATGTTCCGGGCCCGAGTTTGGAGATATTCGTCGACCGGGATGCCCCGATCGGGGTCCGCCTCAATCCCGACCGCTTCCAGGTTCAACCCGTCCACGTTCGCCCGCCTGCCGGCCGCCACGAGCAGGGCGTCCCGGACGGCCTCCATCTCCTCCCCGGAGCGGCGGTCGACGAAGCGGACGACCTTCATCCCGTCCCGGGGCTCGACCCGGGTGATCTCAACATCCGTGAAGACCTGGATCCCTTCGGCCTCCAGCGCGGCCCGGAGCTGGTCGCTGGCCTCGGGATCCTCCCCCGGCAGAATCCGCGGGGCGGATTCCAGGATCGTGACCGCCACGCCGAGCCGGGCCATCGCCTGGCCCAGCTCCAGGCCGGCGGCGCCGGCGCCAATGACCGCCATCGAGTCGGGGCGCGTCTCCAGGGACCAGATCGTCTCGTTGGTCAGCGGGGAGGCCGCCTCCAGTCCCTCGATGGGAGGAAGCGCCGGGCGGGAGCCCGTGGCGATGACGAAGGACCGGCCGTTGACCCGGGCCGAGCCGTCGACGACGACCGAGTCGTACGCCTCGAAGGCCGCCCTCCCGTACCGGACCTCCACCCCTCGAGATCGCATCGCCTCGACGTCGCTGCCGGCGAACGACTCGACCACCGATCGGACGCGGCCCATCACCCGGGAGAAGTCAATCTCCGGGGGAGCAACAGCGATCCCGAAGCGATCGGCCGATCGGATCCGGTGCGCTAGGTCGGCGGCGTGGAGCAGCGCCTTGCTCGGCACGCAGGCGGTGAAGGTGCATTCGCCGCCGAGCCGATCGGCCTCGATCAGGGCGACCTTCGCCCCGACCGCCGCCGCGGCCCCCGCCACGTTGAGGCCGCCGGAGCCCCCTCCGATCACCACCAAGTCATACATCGATGCGCCCGCCCGCCCGGCCCCGGTGCTTCCCCTGCCGGCCGATCCTGGCCGACCGGGCCCTCGTCCCCCTCGCATCGGATCGCGAGGCGGATTATAGCCGGGCCCCCGGGGCCTCGCCAGCGTCGAGGAGCCGGGGGGGTTGGGGCGGGAGAGATCACGGAGCCGGACGTCGAGCCCCGGGCGAT
Source organism: Tautonia sociabilis (assembly GCF_003977685.1). GTDB lineage: Bacteria > Planctomycetota > Planctomycetia > Isosphaerales > Isosphaeraceae > Tautonia > Tautonia sociabilis. Next base: position 133,756 of record NZ_RYZH01000010.1, read on the forward strand.
CGTCCCTGAGGGGGATGCCGGATCATCGCCCCCCGGGGGATGCCGCGGAGATCGAGAGGCCCAGTTAGATGAGACTCTCCAGCAGCAGCTTCATCTTCCGGACCTCGACCTCGATGTTGAACGGGCAGTCCCCGCGATTGATCAGGGAGACGGTCAGCGATCGGTTGTAGCCATGACGCTCCAGGATGGTGACGATCCGGGCGTAGTCGACCTTCCCCTGTCCGATGCGGACCTGCTCCTCTCCCGGGTTCTTGCCGGTATCGCGGAAGTGAGCGTTCTGGACGAACGGGAACAGCTCGTCGTAGTTCTTCCCGGCGTAGGGGCCGAGCACATAGTGGCTGGGATCGAGCGTCACCCCGAGCCCGGGCACCGCCTTGCACAGGGCGAGGGCCGCGGCCGGGTCGGCGGTGACGGTCTCCCGATGCGTTCGGACGGAGAGGACCAGTCCTTCCCTCCCGGCGATCGCCGCCAGCTCGGTGAGCCGACGCACCTCGTCGTCCAGTGGAGAGCCGATCGGAGCCGCCGGGATCGTCAGCACGGCGACCGTCAGCAACTTGGAGAACCGGCACATCGCCTCGAACCGCTTGCGCAGGGTCGTCGGGTCGACCGGGCCAAAGTCCAGCTCCAGTGCCGTGGGGGCGAGGCTGGGGCCGGTTCTCAGGCGATGCAGCGCCGACTCGGGGTCGGAGGCCACCTCGGAGGGGGACAGGTGGGGCCCTCCCTCGACGATCGCCAGATCGATCTTGTGGAATTCCAGCTCCGCGATCTGCCGCAGGGCCGCCTCGAGCGGCCGGTCGCCGAAGCAGAGGGTGCTGCACGCGACGAACATCCCTGGCCCTCCTGACCCTCCCGTAGAGGTCGACGAGTCGAGGCGATCGGGCCCGGCATCGCCGACGCCCCGGGACCACCCTCGGGCGATCCCCTGCGCCCCGGGCCTCGGGCGGCCCGGAAGCCTCCGGATCGGCCCTCCTTCCATCCGGGAGGGGGGATCTTACCGCAGTCGGGCCCGCTCGGGTAGGTCAGTCGCGATCGCCCCGGCCGGCGCCGATCCCGGGGACGGGGACGTCGCCCCCCCGGGGAGGATCGGGCCGCCGGACGCCTCGACCCAGTGCGATCGGGAGAGCCTCGCGAAGTCGGCGTATCGCCCCTCGTCATACGCCTGCAGCGCCGCCGTCAGGCAGCTCCTGGCCTGGGCGAGCCCCTGCCCGACCAGCGACAGGTCATCCACCCAGAGCTTCCCCGGGGACCTCAGCTCGAAGCGGAGTCGGAGGGAAGACGACGACCCGGTCGGCAGCCCCGGGGCCCGCAGCGCCAGCGGCGACCAGTTCCTTCGGTCGGCCCGGGGAAGGTCGGCGGCCAGCCGGACCGGCTCGGAGGCCCCGGGCTCCGAATCGATCCGGATCCTCACGCTCGCATCGGGGGGTTCGGTCCTCAGGAAGGCCCGGAGCGTGGCCGCCGGCCCCGGAGCCGCGAAGCTCGGGCTGGAGGCCGCGGCCGGGGCCTCGGGGGCGATCAGCAGCAGGCTCCCCCTCCCTGTCCTGGGGCGATCGGAGACGATCGCCACAGAAGGTCCTCCCGCCCCCTCGGCGGTCCATCCGGCGGCGGTCCACGAGTCCTCTCCGTCCGAGGCAGCCCGACGGAGGGCCGCCTCCGGCTCGAACCCGGGGTTGAGCCGGGCGATCGACCCTCCCGAGGCGAGCTCCTGGAGCCGACGGGCGATTTCCTTCCGGTGCTCCTCGCGCGCCGGGTCAAACGTCGTCGACACCGCCCCGAGGTGGGCCCCGGGCGCTCCCACCCGGAACGCCGCCACCCCGAACGGCCCGAGGTCGACCGACACCCGACGCCCTCCCGACGCGGCCTCGACCCGCAGCGGAGTGCCCCCTGCCAGATCGACGATCGGGGCGGAGGCCGGCGCCGCCAGCAAGGCCGAGAACTCGACCGCGAACGGGGTGTCGTTGGCGATCGCGATATAGGTGTCCTCCCCGGCGGAGATCTCCCGGGCAAGCACCCCCGAGGTGGACGCCCCGGCCGGGACGCCGGGAGACGACGGCAGGGCTCGGAAGGCCCGGGAGAACCGACGGACGGCCTGCTCCGCGCCGCTTGCGGTCGGGGAGGAAACCACGACCCAGCTCGCATCCAGCGCCGCCAGGGCGTGCCCGAAGGGCTCGTCCGCCCCGGGATCGGGGCCAACGCCCCGGGCCGAGAGCTTCAAGGGGGACGACCGGGGAGCGGCGTCCTCGATCCCGAGCAATACCCCCCGGGTCGAGTGGTCCAGCAGCGGGGCGTCCAGGGCGGGATGCGAGGCCAGGTCGTGCTCCAGGCCGACCGGCCTCGCCCCGACTCCCCGGAGGACGATCGGAGCGGGCCCGTCTCCCCGGGGCCAGTCGTCCAGGTCCAGGCCGAGCGACCTCCAGGCCGCCTCGGGGGAGAGCCCCTCTCGGTCGACCCGGCGGGCCTCCGCCCCGGCGGGGCCGTCGTCGAGCCCCGGAGTGGCGACCAGCAGCCGGACTCCCGGCCGGGCCTCGGCGATCCGGGAGGCGAGCCCCGAGTAGTACTCCCCGACCTGCCTCGATCGCCAGGAGAGCCACGGGACCGAGGCCGGACCGGTCAGATACTCGAGCCGGGAGGCGAATCGGGCCGGGTCCGTCGGGTCGAGCCCGGGAGCCGAGGCCCCCTTGATCGCCTCGGCGACGAACCGCCGGTACGTCTCGTCGTCGAAGCCGGTGTCGGCCCTCCCGGGCAGCGTCGGGCCGGTCCCGAGCCGGACGAGGAGCCCATCCGGCCTCGAGGAAGCCGGCGCCCCCTCATCCTCCAAGGCGGCCAGGAGATGCCGCGTCAGCGCCCGTTGGACCTCGGGTCGGAGCAGGTTGTACGACGGCGTCCCGGCCTCCGCCCGGCCGGTTCCGTCCAGCCGGACCAGCCCTCGGGCCTCGGCCTCATAGGACCCCGGGGGAGGTAGTCCGGGCAGCGAGACACCCTCAAGGTCCACCTCGAGGATCAGCTCCACCCCCTGACGGTCCAGGATCGACCGCAGGACCCCATCGCGATCGGGACCGATCGGATCCTCGTCGGCCTGGCCTTCGAGCGCCGATCGGATCGGCCGATCGGCCGGGCTATCGGGCACGACCACCGCCGAGGCCCCGAGCCAGTCGAGGTAACTCGCCAGGTGCGATGCTCGGGAGAGGGGATCGTCCGGGCCGTCGTCCGAGAGGCCGCCGAACCGGTCGAGATCGCCCGGGCCGGTCAACCGGAGGGCGACCGCCCTCCCGCCGTCCGGAGGAGGGTCGGAAACCTTCAGGGGAGCGGGCTCCCCGGCCAGTTCGACGAGCGAGGCGTCTCCCAGGGCGAGGGGACGGTCGGGGGATCGGTTGACGACCACCAGGACCGGCTCGCTCGCATCGGGCCAGATCGGCCAGGAGAGGACCCTGGGCGGTCCGGCCCCCTCCACCCGGCCGCCGCTTCCCCTCGCGTCCAGCAGCAATCGGGGACGGACCCCGGGGGCGATCAGGGCGACCGAGAGTGCGGAGGGCTCCCCGTCCAGGATCTCCAGGTCCAGCCGGTGAGGCCGGTTCGGGTGCGCGACCTTTAGCGGGGCCGCGGTCCAGGAAAGCCCCTCCGGCCCGGCCTCCCGGAGCGGCCGGGAATCGGTGCCGACCCGGGACAGCAGGGTCCAGTGGCGATCCCTCCTCGGCGGATCGACGAGCAGCTCGATCGGCACCGCCCAGGGGGATTCCGGGTCGGGGAGGTCGGCCGGCGCCCGGCCCTCGGGCCGGGGACGGATCCCCCGGGCTCGGCCCAGACCGACGGCATCGACCACGACCTCGGCCGGTTCGGCCCCCGACTCCGGAGCCGAGCCGGGAGGGGAAGGCCCGGAGCGGGAGAGCACCGTCAGGCTGACCCGTCGGACGCTCCCGTCCGGAGGCTGCTGGGGCCGGAGCCTCCGCCACCATCGGCCGAGCCGGGAGGAGTCGGCCTGGGGGCCCCGGGGGGCCCAGGTCGTCGCGAGCTCCAGGACGTAGGTCCCCTCCTCGTCCGGCATCTGGACCGGGAGGATCAGGCCGGGGGGCTGCCCCGCGTTGGTTGGGACGACGACGCGACGGGAGTCCTCCCAGAGCACCCGATCCCCTCGGATCGGCCGCAGCCGGACCGAGAGGGACAGGTCAACCTGGGTCGGCTCGGGGGCGAGCACGTTGACGCCCACGGTGACGGGCACGACCGCTCCGGGAGTCGCGGTGCCGTCGCCGGGCACGTGGACCTCGATCGCGTCCCAGGGCAGGCGACGGACCTCAATCATCGTGCCGCCGTCGACCGGGGTTGCCTGGGGGCCGTCCAGCAGGGAAAGCAACGGGATGGTCCATCGAGACGAGCCGAGCCGGACGGTCATCGAGGCCTGAATCGGCGCCTCGATCCTCGCCCGAGCCTTCCCGACCGGCTCGCTCCCGATTCGCCAGGCGCCGCCGGGGAGGGGTTCGGGAGAGGGCAGGGAGGGGACCCCAGTGGGGTCGTCGTCCTCGGGCCAAGCCAGGGCCTGGACGACCCGTCCCTCGGTCACTTCCAGGACCACGCCTCCCGGCGCGGGGGCCCGAGGGCCGAGGATCACCCCGGGCGCGGCCCGCCAGTTCACCTCGACCGTCAGCCGGATCGGCGGCGTCTCGGCCTGGGCCGGGCCGGCCTGGAGAAGCCAGGGGAGCATCGCGGCCAGGGACGCCCTCCAGGCTGCCCCGACGCCGCGCCGATCGCCTCTCATCCGCACCCCGAATCGTTCGGAACTCGTCCCAGGCCCGCTTCCTTGCCGGCCCGATCCGATGTTCAACCAAGATCATCGCCCCGACCCGGTTCCGAACTTGAGCGATTTTCCGATCGAAGCCGGAAAACCGGGTTCCCGCCCGGACTCATCTTCCCGGATCGGGGCGAAGCCGGTATGGATGGTCCGACCGGCATCGCGGGGCCCGCCCCGGGATGGTCCAGGGACGGCCATCCCCCGCGGCGATCGCCACTCCAGGGAGGGTCTTGCCGTGGCTGCTGCGCCGATCCTGCTCCTGGCCGCGATCCTGTCCGGCCCGGCCATTCCGAGGGACTCGGGCACGCAGGGCGGCGAGTCGGAGCATTCGGGCCCGCCTCATTCGGCGATGCTCGCCTTGAGCTTCGGCGAGGGGGAGCGCTCCTACTGGCTGTTCGAGCCGATCGACCCGAAGCCCGACGCCCCCGCGCCGGTCGTCGTGTTCCTCCACGGCTGGATGTCGACCAATCCCGGCCTGTACGGCTCCTGGATCGCGCACTTGACCCGTCGGGGGCACATCGTCATCTACCCGAGGTACCAGGACGACTGGAGGACCCGGCCGGCGGAGTTCCTCCCCAATGCGCTGGACGCGATCCGAAGTGCCCTGCACGTGCTGGACACCGCCCCGGGGCACGTCCGACCCGACCGGAACCGCTTCGCCCTGATCGGGCACTCGGCCGGGGGGAACCTGGCGGCCCAGCTCGCGGCGCTGGCGGCCGAGGTCGGGTTGCCTGAGCCCAAGGCGGTCGTGGCGGCGTTGCCGGGAGAGGTCCTGCCGGCCAGCGGGCCGGATCTGTCCCGGATTCCCGGCACGACCGCCCTGGTCGTGGCGGCGGCGCAGGAGGACGTGGTGGTGGGAGACGTCCGGGCCCGGGAGATCTTCGAGGAGGCCTCGGCGATCCCCCCCGAGCGGAAGCAGTTCATCTTTCTCCGGAGCGACCGGTCGGTTGATCCGCCGCTGGTCGCCGACCACGCCTCGGCCATGGCCGGCCTGCCCTGGCTCGACACCGGGGAGGGTCCGTTCCACACCCTGCAGATGAACGCGGCGACGGTCGACCGCCTGGACACCGCCCTGTACTGGAAGGCCGCCGACCTGGCGCTTCAGGCCGGTTTCACCGGCCTTTCGCTGGATTCGATCACACGATCGGGGGCGATCTTCCGGGCCCTGGGGGACCGGGGGGACGGCCTGCCGATCCGGCCGCCGCTGGTTTCCGACGACCTGGAGCGGATCCCCCGGGTGACCCTGGCCAACGGCGTCCGCCTGGTGCGGTGGCCCTCCTCGGTCTTCGACCCGGTCGCCCGGCCGGAGGTCGCCCGGCATCCGAGACGGACGCTCCCCCGCACCATCGCGATCCCCGACGAGGGGGCATCGGCCCCGATCGACCCGGGCGTGACCCGGGCCGCCTCTCGGCCCGCTCCCGGCCGGCTCCGTTGAGGACCGAACCGGGACGGGGCGGGACGGTCATCGATCGAGGGGCCTGCTCAGCGGCCCTCCGGGGAAGTGGCGGGGGCCCAGTTCGCCTCGGCCCGCAGCAGCGCGGCGACGCCGTGGGCCCGCTCCAAGGGATCGGGGGCTCGGCCGTCGGGGCGATCGAGCAGGTGGACCGAGGCGATCCGCTGGCTGAGGGCCATCTTCATGATCTCCTGGGCGGCGTCCACCATCGACGCCCTCCCGCCGCAGTAGACGCACTGGACCGTCGGGGCGCCGAAGCGGTAGCCGCAGGATCGGCAACGCGATCCGGGCATCGCCCGGGAGGAGCCGAAGACGATCTCATACGCCCGTCCTTGCTGGAGGGCGTCGAGGACCTCCGTCGGCCCGTTGGCGACGAGGTGGCCCCGCGCCCAGCGCTGCTCCAGCTCGCCGAGCAGCCGGTCGCGCTCCGCCCGCTTCCACGCCTCGATCGCCCGAACCACGTCGTCCTCCACGTCGGCGGTCTTCGGCTGCGACCGCATCGCCTGGGAGTGCTCCAGCACGACAGCGGCGGCGGCCTCCTTGTGCAAGAGCCGGCGGACGGCGGCGGTCGTCGGCGGCTGCCCCAGCAGGATCAGGCCGGTGGGGGAGGTGGATCGGAAGTGCTCGGAGATGACGTCGGCGACCGCCCTGAGGAACTCGTCGTTGGTGAGCCGCTGCTGCCGCTCGTGCCAGGTGTGGTTGAATCGCTTCTTGTAGGTGAACCAGGGCTTGTCCCGCTGGATCTCCGTCGGCACCTCCTTGTTGAGCCCGGCGATGCGTTCGGTTCGGCCCGAGTGGGCCTCGAAGAGGTGCAGTTCATGGGAATCGACCAGCGCGATGAGGTAGCTCGGCGCGCCGTACCAGCGTTCCAGCAGCGGCAAGACGTAGGGTTCTTCGTCAAGCACCAGCTTGTTGCCGACCGGGAAGGCCAGCTGCATCACGTGGAAGAGGCCCCGGCCCGGGGCGCTGAAGGCGGCCAGGCCCTTGGAGGAGGGCTCGGCGTGCTCGACCGCCTGGAGGATCGGTCCCATGTGCTCATCGAGCGCCCGGCTGGCCTCGGCCTCCGACAGCGCCGCTCCGGCTTGCCGGACAATGTTGGCCAGCTCGGTCTCGGCGAAGCGGCGGAAGCCGTCCCGGACGGTCAGGTCGGCAAAGGCGCTGACGACATAATCGGTCTGATCGGGAAAATCGATCAGGATTTCCAGGTCATTCCGAGTGATCGGCATCATCGCGGTCGGTCCTTTCGCGATCGGGGGGCGGCGCGTCGCCTCTGGTCAGTCGCTGATCGGCGGAGCGCCGCTCCCTATGATACGATGACCGACCTGCGACTCGGTCGCCAGGCCGGCGCGCGGAGGGATCAGGGGGCCGGGCGATAGAGCCGATGGGCCTCGATGTACGCCTCGACCCCCCTCGGGACGAGGTATCGGATGCTGCGGCCCTCGGCGACCCGGCGGCGGAGGTCCCGAGAGGAAACCTCCACCAGCGGAGCGTCGACCCGGGCGATCGGCCGGGCGTCGGGGTGGGCGTCGAGGATCTCCCGCGTGGCGTTGGCCGGCGGCTCGGCGGTGCCGGGGCGGCCGACGGCGACCACGGTGGCCAGGCTCATCACCCGGCCGGGTTCCCGCCAGGTCGGCAGGTCGGCGAGGCTGTCGCCGCCGATGAGGAAGAACAGCTCGTCCCCAGGACGGCTCCGAGCCACCTCCTCCAACGTCCGATAGGTATAGTGCGGGCCCGGCGAGCGGGCCTCGATCTCCGAGACCTCGAAGGCCGGGTTCCCCGCGATCGCGATCCGGACCATCTCGAGCCGGTCGGACACCGGGGTGCGCCCCTCTCGCTGCTTGTGCGGCGGCTGGCCGGCGACGACGAACCAGACGAGGTCCAGAGCCATCGCCTCCCGGCACGACTCGGCCAGGATGAGATGCCCCAGGTGGATCGGGTCGAAGGTGCCGCCGAAGAGGCCGAGTCGCATCGCCGAGGCTCGGGGGTTGCTGTGGACAGGCGATCAGGATTACCCTGGGACGGTGGCCGAGGCGGCCAGTCTAGCAGAACCGGGGCGGCCCGGGGCAGGCCCCGCCGCCTCCCCCCGAGGGGCCCTCGCCCATGAGCCGACTCGACGCCGGGAGCCGAGACGACCAGGGGGCGCTGTTCTCCGTCGAGGCCGAGGGACCGTTCGCCGGCGTCGTCTTCAACCGGCCGCTCGATCAGGTCTTCTCCTACGCCATCCCGAAGCGGCTGCGGGGGAGCGTGAAGGTCGGCCAGCGGGTCCGGGTGCCGCTGGGGAGGGCGAACCAGCCGATCACCGGCTACGTCGTCTGGATCGAGCCCTCCGCGGCGGTCGACCCGGGGAAGGTCAAGGACGTGCTGGAGGTCCTGGACGACCCTCCCCTGATCGACGGCGTCATGCTTGAGCTGACCCGGTGGATGGCCGGCTACTACGCCTGCTCCTGGGGACAGGCGCTCGACGCGGTCGTCCCCGCCGGCGTGAAGAAGCAGGCGGGAACTCGGATCGCCACCTGCCTGATCGTGCCCGACGAGGTCCGCCTCTGCCGGGACACCTGGACGCTGCCCTCCCGCCAGGCCGAGATCCTGGAGCTGCTCTGCAAGGCCGTGGGGACGCTCACCGTCACCGACGTCTGCCGGCTGGCGAAGTGCACCACGGCCCCGATCGCCTCGCTGCGCAGGCGGGGCCTGATCCACACCGTCCGGCGCCGGATGAGCCGGGCGCCGGTGGTCAAGCCGTCCGACCCGACGGTTCCGGAGGACGACCACGACGGCAAGGCCCCCGTGGCGCTGACCTCCGAGCAGTCCGACGTGCTCGATCGGCTGGCGCCGAGCCTGGCCGGCGACGCCTTCGCCACCTTCCTCCTGCACGGCGTGACCGGCAGCGGGAAGACGGAGGTGTACCTCAGCGCCATCGAGCGGGTGGTCGCCCGGGGGAAGGAGGCCATCGTCCTGGTCCCGGAGATCAGCCTCACGCCGCAGACGATCCGGCGGTTCCGCCGGCGGTTCGACCGCGTGGCCGTCCTGCACAGCCATCTCAGCGACGCCGAGCGGCACCGCCACTGGCGGGCGATCGCCTCGGGGGAGGTCCAGGTGGTCGTCGGCGCCCGGTCGGCGATCTTCGCCCCGGCCAGGAAGCTCGGCCTGATCGTCATCGACGAGGAGCACGAGTCGACCTTCAAGCAGGAGACGACCCCGAGGTATCACGCCCGGGACGTGGCGGTGAAGCGGGCCCAGTTGGAGAAGCTGCCGGTGATCCTGGGCTCGGCCACCCCGGCGCTGGAAACCTGGGCCAACGCCGATCGGGGGAGGTACACGAGGCTGACCCTCGGCCGAAGGGTCGCCGAGCGGCCGATGCCCCGGGTCGACATCATCGACATGAGGAGAGAGAAGCCGAGCAAGGGGCAACCCGCGCACGCCCTCGGCGGCCTGATGCGGCGGGCGATGGCCGAGGCGCTCGACGACAACGGGCAGGTGATCCTGCTGCTCAACCGTCGGGGGTTTCACACCTTCATCCTCTGCCCGAAATGCGGCTGCGTGCTCAAGTGCGGCGCCTGCGACGTCGCCCTGACGCACCACAAGGAGCGGCACACCGCCCTCTGCCACACTTGCGACGCCGAGTACCCTCCCCCCGACCGTTGCCCCTCCTGCTCGTGCAACACGCTGCACTACGGCGGCATCGGCACCGAGCGGCTGGAACGAGAGGTCCGAGAGGCGTTCCCAAACCACGTCGTCCGGCGCATGGACTCGGACACGATGCGGTCCCCCGGCGCGTATGAGCAGGTGCTCGCGGCGTTCCGGGCCCGGCAGGTGCACATCCTGCTCGGGACTCAGATGATCGCCAAGGGGCTGGACTTCCCGGATGTGACCCTCGTCGGGGTGGTCAACGCCGATACCTCGCTCCACCTGCCCGACTTCCGGGCCGCCGAGCGGACGTTCCAGCTCGTCGCCCAGGTCGCCGGCCGCACCGGCCGAGGGGAACGGCCCGGCCGGGTGCTCGTGCAGACCTACGCGCCGGACGCCCCCGCGATCTCCTACGCCGCCCGGCACGATTACCTCGGCTTCGTGGCCCAGGAACTCCCCGAGCGTAAGAAGCACCACTACCCCCCCTTCGGCCGGGTCGTCCGGCTCATCGCCCGGGGGCCGATCGAGGCGGACGTCGTCGCCTTCCTCGACTCCTTCGCTGGAGTGCTCCGGGGCCTGGCCGATCCGGGAGTCCTCCTGCTCGGCCCGGCGCCGGCACCGGTGATGAAGATCAAGCACCTGTTCCGCTACCACCTCCAGCTTCGAGCGCCGACCGCCCCCCCGTTGCAGGCCCTCCTCCGGGCCGCCCTCCCCCTGGCCGACCCGCCTCACCCCATCGAGCTGGCGGTCGACGTCGACCCCGTGAGCCTGCTCTGATTCCCCGGGCGGTGCGCTCGCGGAACGCTGGGCTCATTTCCCAGAACCCAATTCAATACTACGACTTACGCGACTCGCGTTGGCTTCGTTCCGGGCACTGTCTCATCCGCCATCCTGTTGGGTTGACAGTTGTTGCGTCAATGCGGCGGGGTCGGCCTGCAGCAGCTCCCAGAAGTCGGCGGTCGGCAGCACCAGGCCCAGGACCTGGTAGGGGCAGCG
>NZ_RYZH01000110.1 GCF_003977685.1 Tautonia sociabilis
CGCTGCCCCTACCAGGTCCTGGGCCTGGTGCTGCCGACCGCCGACTTCTGGGAGCTGCTGCAGGCCGACCCCGCCGCATTGACGCAACAACTGTCAACCCAACAGGATGGCGGATGAGACAGTGCCCCAATCCGCCCGAGTCGGATCGCCGCATCTCGCTTATCTAGGACGTGTTGCGTCAATTGGCCGGCGCTCCGGCGCAGCGCACCGGATGGCGTACCGACGCTCCGGGGCCGGTACGCCTGGATCCCCCGGGAGCCGACCAGCCGGCCGGGGAGGGACGGGATCGGTCCGGTTCCCCCGATCTCCGGGAGGGAGGGGGCTGCCGTCGATCCTTCCCGGTCGGGGGGCATTCAGAACAGCGGGGCGATCGGGCGTCCTTCGCTGAGCTTGATCGGCCGGCCGACGGCCGAGGGGTTCTCGATGGCGGGGTCGAGGCCGACGGCGGTCAGGAGGGTGGCGTGGAGGTCGGCCACGGAAACCGGCTCGGCGGGCTTCGCGACCCCTTCCGGGTCGGTCTCCCCGACGACCACCCCGCCGCGGAGGCCGCCGCCGGCCAGAGCGACGCTGAAGCCGCCGGGCCAGTGGTCCCGGCCGCCGAGGGGGTTGACCTTCGGCGTCCGGCCGAACTCGCCGGCGCAGAGGACGGCGGTGCGGTCGAGCTGGCCGCGCTCCCGAAGGTCCCGGATGAGGGCCGAGAGGGCGGGGTCGAGGATCCGGATCAGGTCGCGATGGATCTCGTGATTGTTGACGTGGCTGTCCCAGCCGCCGAGCGTGACCTCGACGCAGCGGACGCCCACCTCGGTGAGCCTTCGGGCCGCGAGGCAGGCCCGGCCGAAAGGTGTCTCGCCGTAGGAGCGGCGGAGGGACTCGGGCTCCTGCGACACGTCGAAGGCGGCAAGCTGCTCGGAGCTCATCATGGCCCGGGCGCGGTCGATCGCCTCTCGGTGGAAGGTGGCCCCGACCCGGCCGGCCCTCCCGCTCGCGAAGGCTCGTTCGACCACCTCCAGATCCCGCACCCGGCGGGCGTCTCTCTCCTCGGGGACGGGGGGGAGCACGTCGGGGAGGGGATCCTTCGGGTCGCCGACCTGGAAGGCGTCGTAGGAGGGGCCGAGGAATCCCCCCCGGCTGGGCCACTGGCCAGGGAGGATGGAGATGTGGCGGGGGATCTCGACCGGGCCGACCGGCAGGTGGTGGCAGCAGATGGCGCCGATCGAAGGGTGCTCGGCGGTGGGGTCTGGGCGGTAGCCGGTCTTCATCAGGCAGACGCCGCGCTCGTGGTCCCCCTCCTGCCCGACCACGGAGCGGACCAGGGCGACGGAGCCCATCTCTTCGGCCAGGCCCTCGAACCCCTCGGCCAGGAGCACGCCCCGAGCGGCGGTGGGGATCGCCCGGGTGCCGGCGGCGATGGCGGTGTCGGGATGGGGGTCGAACGTCTCGAGCTGGCTGGGGCCGCCGTCGAGCCAGATCAGGATGATTGATTGAGCGGGCTTGCGCGACTGCTCCTCCTGTCGGGCCAGGAGGTGGCTGGCCGGAGTGAGCCAGCCCAGGCCGGCGAGCCCGGAGAGGGTCAGGAAGCGGCGGCGGTCGAGGGCCGGGGCCCGACGGCCCGGGGCTCGGTTCAGTGGTTCCATGAGAACTCCGAGCTGTTGAGCAGGGTCCAGCAAAGGTCAGAGAGCCGCTCGGCGCGGGCGTCCCCCTCCAGGCCCGACAACTCGGCCTCGAAGTAGGAGGCTTCCTCGGGGGTCGGGCGGCGGGTCAGGACGGCGAGGTAGGCTGCCTCGACCGCGGCCCGGTCGGACGGGGCCTGGGAGGCGATCCGAGAGCAGGAGGCGAAGAGGTCGGGCGTGGTGGCCTCCCGGACCACGTCGCCGTTCATCATCAGCAGGCGCTGGGGGATGGTGCTGCACCCCTCGACGAACTCGTCCTCGCCGGTGTCGCCGTAGCGGGCGATGAACTTCCCCTCGTGGTCGCCGGCAATGAGGCGGACGAGCAGGGGGGACTGGCGGTCGATCGTCTCCAGCGAGGAGGCCTGCACGATCGCCCCGGCGACCTGGTCGGGCCGGAGCCGGACCAGGGGGAAGACGGCCCAGGAAGCCTCGTCGTCCCAGGAGGCGTCGTGGTCGGTGGCGCTGTCCAGCGAGAAGGCCTCCGTGGCGGCGACGGCCCGGATCAGCCGCTTCAGGTCGAAGCCGTGGGAGGCGAAGTCGTCGGCCAGCAGCAGGAGCGGCTCAGGCAGCGCGTCGACGGCCTCCAGGTCATCGACCGGCTCGACCAAGGGGCGGCCGAACATCAGGGCCCAGACTCGGTTGGCGGTGGCCCGAGCGAGCTGGGGGTTGTCCGGGTGGGTGACCCAGCAGGCGAGGCGCCAGCGGCGGTTCCCCTCCTCGGGCAGGAGTTCCGGCAGAAAGGGGGGGACGGGGGCGACGACGCGAACGGCCCCGGACTGACGGTCGAGCGCGCGGTACTCGGCCTCGGGGTCGTCGTGCAGGCCGGTCAGGCCGGAGCGGGCCTGACCGAAGAAGGCGGCCAGGCCCTGGAAGTCCTCCTGGGTCCAGTGCTCGAAGGGGTGGTCGTGGCACTGGGCGCAGTCGATCCTCACAGCGAGTCTAGAAAGGGTGACCTAGCCTTCTGGCATGGACACCACCAAGCGCTACCCGACCGACCTGACCAACGCCGAGTGGGCCCAGGTCGCCCGCGTCATCCCGGCCCCGAAGAAGGGTGGCC
>NZ_RYZH01000111.1 GCF_003977685.1 Tautonia sociabilis
GGGACCCGGCGATGACCGACGTTCGCGCCGAAGCACTATCATGGGCCCCGCGAGCTTAACGGCCGTGTTCGGGATGGGAACGGGTGTGACCTCGCGGGTCTGGTCGCCGGGAAGGCGTCCGTCCCGCCGACGGTGAGGCGGGGCGGACGCGAGGGTCCTTGCAGGCCGCGATCGCGAAGGCGAGGGCAATGGTCGGGAAGACGGTCAGAACGTGCGACCCGGGACGGATGCGTCGAAGGCGACGAGGCGGGGGTCGTTCGGTGATGGGGGTGATAGGCGTGGGCCACGCCGGCCTGGCCCGCCGCGAGCGCGGCGGGGGCGGGTCGGGGTGGTCAAGCCGCTTGGCTCTTAGGACCGGTCGGCTGCGACGGTCGCCCGCCGTGCACTCCCGGCCTATCGACCTGGTGATCTTCCAGGAGCCTTCGCACCAAGTGGTGCCGGAGACCTCGTCTCGGGGCCGGCTTCGCGCTTAGATGCCTTCAGCGCTTATCCGTTCCCGACCTGGCTACCCGGCGATGCCCCGAGCGGGACAGCCGGCACACCAGAGGTCGGTCCTCCCCAATCCTCTCGTACTAGGGGAGAATCCCCTCAAGTCTCCTCCGCCCGCGGCAGATAGGGACCGACCTGTCTCACGACGGTCTGAACCCAGCTCGCGTACCGCTTTCATCGGCGAACAGCCGAACCCTTGGGACCTTCTCCAGCCCCAGGATGCGATGAGCCGACATCGAGGTGCCAAACCTCCCCGCCGCTAGGGACGCTCGGGGGAGATCAGCCTGTTATCCCCGGAGTACCTTTTATCCGTTGAGCGACGGCCTTTCCATCCAGCACCGCCGGATCACTAACGCCGACTTTCGTCCCAGCTCGCCTGAGAGGGCTCGCTGTCAGGCTCCCTTGTACGTTTGCGCTCGTGTTGCCCGATGGCCGACCGGGCCGAGGGAACCATGGCGCTCCTCCGTTACGCTTTGGGAGGAGACCGCCCCAGTCAAACTGCCCGATGAGCAGTGTCCCGCTGTGGGTGCAGCGGTGAGGCACGACGACGATCCAGGCTGGTATTTCACCGGTGGCTCGACCCGGGCTGGCGCCCGGGCTTCGCGGCCTCCCAGCTATGCTACACAGGATCGACGTCGGGCCAGTGCCAACCTGCAGTAAAGGTTCACGGGGTCTTTCCGTCTAGCCGCGGGGACGTGGTATCTTCACCACGACTGCAGTTTCACCGGGTCCCTCGTGGAGACAGTGCTCCGGTCGTTACGCCATTCATGCAGGTCGGAACTTACCCGACAAGGAACTTCGCTACCTTAGGACCGTCATAGTTACGGCCGCCGTTTATCGGGGCTTCGGTCGGCAGCTGCCCTTGCGGTCACCGCCTCCCTCAACCTACCGACACCGAGCAGGCGTCAGACTCTATACGTCCTCTTGCGAGTTGGCAGAGTCCTGTGTTTTTGGTAAACAGTCGCCGGAGCCGATCCTCTGCGGCTGGCTCGCGCCAGCGCCCCTTCTACCGAAGGTACGGGGCCATTTTGCCGAGTTCCTTCACGAGGGTTCTCCCGAACGCCTTCGGATGCTCGCCTGGCACACCTGTGTCGGTTTGCGGTACGGGCCGATGGGTTGTCAGGACGTGGTTTTTCGTGGCCGCAACTTCAGGGACTTCCGGTGAGACCGTCGCCCTTGCGGGACGGGGGCGTCTATCACCCCGATCCCCTCTGCTGCGGCGTCGCACGCCGTCAACCGCCCCATCGGGTGCGGGAATATTCACCCGCTGTCCATCGGCTACGCCGTTCGGCCTGGCCTTAGGTCCCGACTGACCCTGGGCGGATTGCCCTTCCCCAGGAAACCTGGTGCTTTCGGCGGGCCGGCTTCTCACCGGCCTTGTCGTTACTCGTTCCGGCATACGCACTCGACGGCGCTCCACCGCCCGTTACCCGTGCGGCTTCGACGCGGCCGTCGACGCTCTCCTACCGTTGGATGACTCCAACCCGCGACTGCGGCGCGCTGCTTGAGTCCCCGTCATTTTCGGCGCGGGACGGCTCGACCGGTGAGCTGTTACGCACTTTTGAAATGGTGGCTGCTTCTAAGCCAACATCCCGGCTGTCACCGCGGTCCCACTTCCTTTGCCACTGAGCAGCGTCTTGGGGGCCTTGGTCGGCGGTCTGGGCTGTTTCCCTCTTGAGCGCGGAGATTCTCCCCCGCGTTCTGACTCCCGGGGTCGCTGCGTGCGGTATTCGGAGTTGGGTTCCGGTGGGTACCCGGGGAGGGCCCCAGCCGGATTCCGTCGCTCTACCCCCGCACGAGAGGGTCCCGAGGCTGGCCCTAAAGCCATTTCGGAGAGAACGAGCTATCTCCAGGTTTGATGAGACTTTCACTCCTCCCCACGGGTCATCCCCCAGTTTTTCAACACTGGTGGGTTCGGTCCTCCACCCCCTGTTACGGGGGCTTCAACCTGCCCATGGGTAGGTCACCTGGTTTCGCGTCTCTGGCACCCGACAGACGCCCTGTTCGGACTCGCTTTCGCTGGGGCTCCCCCCCTGAAGGGGTTAACCGGCCGGATACCAGAACTCGCCGGATCATTATGCAAAAGGCACGCGGTCAGGCGGAGCAGTGCTCGTCGCCCTCCCACCGCTTGTAGGCACGGGGTTTCAGGTTCAGTGTCCTCCCCT
>NZ_RYZH01000112.1 GCF_003977685.1 Tautonia sociabilis
AAGCTGCGTCGGGCGACGACCTTGAGCTGATCGTCGAGGACGCACAGGACGATGGTCTTCTTGTGGAGGTCGATGCCGACGTGGTGCACGGGAGTCCTCCGGTTCGGTGGGGCAGGAGTTCGGTTCTGCACCTCCAGTCTTCCACCGGCTCGGGGCCCCGGGCCCCGTCGGCTCGACCTCCCCTCTCATAGTTTCAATTCGTCACACAACCCATTGACTACAAACACATTCCGACAACGTGCCTCAGCGCACCGATCGGGGCGCCCATCCCGAATCGGCCGTCCGCGGTCGGGGCCCTCGCCCGGCTCTCCCCGAGCGGCCTTGCTTCTCCTCGATCGCGACCGCGAGGAGACCTCCAGTCGCTTCCGGGGACGTGTGCGTTGCGCGGAACGAAGCCAACGGAAATCACGGAACCTCTTGTGAAACAAGCGTTTCCGACGCTCCCACTGGAGCGCACCGGAGCGCACCAGTCGGCGTCCCCTCTGCGTCTCGCCGGGCTTGGCGCCGAGCGTCGGCCTCCGGGAGCTCCGCTCTCCCGGGTTCGTCCTACGGCGGGGCCAGCGGTACAATGGCGAGGGACAGAAAGCCCGGGCCGATCACAAGCCTCCTCGCTCGAACGCCGCCGGCCTCAGGCGGCTCGGCCGGCCCCTTCGCGCACCGACGAGCTGGCGAGCATGATTCCCCGCACCGACCGCACCGACCCCTGCTCCTTTGATGTCGTCGTCATCGGCGCCGGTCACGCCGGCCTGGAGGCCGCGCTCGCGGCGAGCCGGATGGGTCGGCGCACGGCCCTGCTGACGCTCAATGCCGACGGCGTCGGCCAGATGAGCTGCAACCCGGCCATCGGAGGCGTCGCGAAGGGGCAGATCGCCCGGGAGGTCGACGCCCTCGGCGGCGCGATGGGCCTGCTGACCGACTCGGCCGGCCTCCAGTTCCGCCTGCTCAACCGAGGCAAGGGGCCAGCGATGCACAGCCCCCGAGCCCAGTGCGACAAGAAGGCGTATCAAATCCTCGCCAAGCTCGCCGTCGAGCGTCAGGAGCGTCTGACCCTCCGCCAGGAGCTGGTCGAGGCCGTCGAGGTCGATCGGGGACGAGCCGTTGGGGTCCGGGTTCGAGGCGGAGTGGTCTACCGGGGCCGGGCGGTGGTCCTCACCACCGGGACGTTTCTCCGGGCGTTGATGCACACCGGCGAGCAGCGGACCCCCGGCGGCCGGGCCGGCGACGTCTCGGCCGAGGGGCTCTCGGGCAGCCTCAAGGCCCTCGGCTTCGAGCTCCGACGCTTCAAGACCGGCACCCCCCCCCGCCTCAATGGCCGGACGATCGACTTCGACGGCCTCGAACCCCAGCCCGGCGACCCCGACCCCGTCCCCTTCTCCTTCCTGACGGACCGCCTGGAACAACCGCAGCTCGACTGTCACCTGACCTACACCAACCCCAAGGTCCACGACCTGATCCGGGCCAACCTCCACCGCGCCCCGATGTATTGCGGGCAGATTCAGAGCACCGGCCCCCGCTATTGCCCCTCCATCGAGGACAAGGTCGTCCGCTTCGCCGACCGAGACCAGCACCAGATCTTCCTCGAGCCCGAAGGCCGCCAGACGCTCGAGTATTATTGCAACGGCATCTCCACCAGCCTCCCCCGAGACGTGCAGGAGCGGATCATCCCCCTGATCCCCGGCCTGGAGCGCGCCGAGATCATGCGCTTCGGCTACGCCGTCGAGTACGACTTCGCCCCGCCGACCCAGCTCCTCCCGACCCTGGAAACCAAGACCGTTCCCGGCCTGTTCCTTGCCGGCCAAATCAACGGCACAACCGGGTACGAGGAGGCCGCCGCGCAGGGGATCGTCGCCGGCATCAACGCCGCGCTGACCAGCACCGGAGCCGAGCCGATCGTCCTCGACCGCACCTCGTCCTACATCGGGGTGCTCATCGACGACCTCGTGACGAAGGGGGTGGACGAGCCGTACCGCATGTTTACCAGCCGAGCGGAATACCGCCTCCTGCTCCGCCACGACAACGCCGACCTCCGCCTGACCGAGCTTGGTCGGCGGCTCGGGCTGGTCGACGACGATCGCTGGGCCCGGTTCGTTCGTCGCCGAGACCGGATCGCCGAGCTTCGCGCCCTGCTGCGTGCCGTGAGGATCGAGGGCCAGCCGCTCGAACAGATCCTCAAGCGTCCCGAGACGTCGTGGGCCGACCTTCAGGCCCTGCATCCCCCCCTCGCCGCGTTCGCCAGCGACGGGACCGGCGCCGCGGAGCAGGCGACCATCGAGGCCAAGTACGGCGGCTACATCGCCCGCCAAGCGATGGAGATCGAAAAGGTCCGCCGCCTGGAGGATAAGGCCATTCCCCCCGACTTCGACTACGACGCCATCCCCCAGCTCCGCGTCGAGGCCCGGGAGAAGCTCAACCGGATCCGCCCCCGCTCGATCGGGCAGGCCGGACGGATCAGCGGCCTGAACCCCTCCGACCTCTCGACGCTCCTGGTCTTCCTCAAGCGCCGGGCCGGCACGGCCGCCGACCTCATCCCGAGCACCCCGACCGCCCCCGAGCCCCCGTCCCCGTCTCCTCCCGCC
>NZ_RYZH01000113.1 GCF_003977685.1 Tautonia sociabilis
GCGGGGAGGCCGATCGGGGGGAGTCGGGATCGGCCTCTCCGGGGGAGGGAGCGGCAGGGGGAGGGCTGGCGGGGGAGTCCGCGTCGTCCTCATCGTCCCCGGGAGCTCCCCGGTCCCCCTCGGTCGAACGGGCCTCCGGCTCTCGGGGGGAAGGGAGCTCGGGAGGCTCGCGGTCGGGCTCGGGGGCGGGGGCGGGGGAGGGACGGGAGGGGTTCGAGGCCGGGGTCGGGGAGGCCGGGGCCGGGAAGGAGGCGCTGACGCCGACGCCGCCAGCCATGTTGATCAGGTCTTGCAAGTAACTTTGCAAGTCCTGGCCGTAGCCGACGATCCCTCCTCCCGCCGGCATGGGCCAGGAGTCCGCGCTCGGGGCCGGCTCGGGGCCGGGGGCTGGCTCGTCCCGATGCGGATCGGCCGGGTGGCCCGAATCGCCGACGATCGCCTCGGCCAGCTCCGCGGCGCTCGATCCCCAGCGGTCGACGTCCTCGTCATCGTCCCAGGGGTCGTCCTCGTTCTCGTCGTCTTGATCGTCGATCGGCTCCTCGCCTTCGTCCCCCTCCGCATCCTCCTCGGCCGTGTCGTCGATCTCGTCGTCGTCCTCGCTGTCGAACTCGTCATTCCGCGGATCGTCGTCGCTGTCCCCGTCCTCGTCCTCGTCCTCGTTCTCCTCGTCGAGGTCATCCTCGTCCGAGGGGGCCTCGCCGACCAGTGCTTCCGATTCGAGCTCGTCTTCAAGGTCTTCATCGCCTTCGTCCAGGTCGTGGTCCTCGGGCTCGTCGTCTTCGCCGTCGGGATCGTCCTGGTCAGGCTCCTCGTCGATCCGGTCGTCCTCGACGTCGTCCGACTCCTCGTCCGGATCCTCGTCGACCGGCTCCTGGTCCTCGTCGAACTCGTCGTCGTCCTCGTCGAACTCGTCGTCTTCGTCCTCGTCCTCGTCGTCGTCCGGGCCATCGTCCTCGATTCCGTCGGGCTCCTCCTCGACGTCGTCTGGGCCCTCCGGGTCTTCGTCCGACTCGTCCTCGTCCGAAGACTCCTCCTCCGCGTCGTCTTGGTTCTCGTCGTCCTCGTCCGCGACGGAGCGGTCGTCGTCCGGATCCTCGTCCTCGTCCGCCTCGAGATCGAGGTCGTCAGGAGTGTCCTCGTCCGAGAGATCGGGGTCGGATGCGTTCTGGAAGGCGTGGTCGAGGGGCTCGTCGTCGACGAGGGGCTCGCCGTCCGGTTCCTCGACGGCCCCGAGGCCGAGGGGATCGGGAGCGGGATCGTCGTCGTCGTCCGGGTCGGGGTCGTCGAGGGGATCGCCGGTCGGGTCCTCGTCGTCCGAGGGGCGGTCGGCGGCGGGGGAGTCGTGGCGGGGGGAGAGGGACTCGGCGGCGACGACCGGGGAGGGGCCGGAACCCGGATCGTCCCGGCGATCGGCCGAGGGGGCCGGGATGCCGGGGGGCTCGTGCCGATGATCTTCGGGGAAGGAGGCGTCCTGCTGGGCCTCGGCCGGGAGGTGGTCGAGCAGCTCCTGTCCCGGCTCGGGCTCCGGCGCGGGCTCGGAGCGCTCGACGCCGGGGATCGGGGAAGCCGAGGCGGCCTGCGAGCCCTCCGGGAAGGGGGAATCGCCCGGGGGATCGGGAGCGGTCGAGCTGGGAGGGAGGACTTCGAAGGGGGCGTCCGTGGCCTCGGCCTGGGGAGGGAGCTCGGGGAGCTCGGCCCGATCGGCGTCGGCGTCCTGGGGGAAGGGGCCGACGGCCGGGGGCTGAGGGCCGGCGGGGGTGAGGGGGATCTCCTGGCGGACGAACTGGTTGGGGCCGACGCGGACCCAGACGACCTCGGTGGGCTGCGGCTCGGGCTCGGGCGGGTCGGCCTTCTTGCGCCGACGGCGCCGGGGCTTGGCGGCGGGGGCCGGGGCCTCGGCCGCGGAGAGGTCCGGGTCGGAGGGGCCTTCTGGAGCCGGGGAGGGGGGGGGGCCGGGCTC
>NZ_RYZH01000114.1 GCF_003977685.1 Tautonia sociabilis
TCGACGTCGTAGAGCCGGCCGATCCACGCCAACGCCGCGTGCGACCGCTCCGGGTCGCTGGTGCGGGCCTCGTAGAACTTCCGCCGCGCGTGCGCCCAGCAGCCGACGGCGACCAGGCCGCGGGCGTGCAGGCCGTCGTAGGCCGCGTAGGCATCGGATTGGAGGTACCCCGCGCGATAGCCCGCGAGGAACCGCTCGGGCCCGTCGCGGCTGCGGTCGGGCGTGTAGTCGTAGACGACGAACGGGTTGTCCCGGTCGCCGAGGTAGGCCCACAGCCGCCCGGTCTTCTTGCCCTTGCCGCCGTGGTCCTGGACCGTCACCGGCGTGTCATCGACCCCGACGACTTTCGAGCCGAGGACCCGTCGGGCCATCGCCCTGGCGATCGGCTCCAGCAGCCCGGCGCAGTCGGCCATCCAGTCGCACATCGTCGAGCGGGGCAGCTCGACCCCGTGGCGGCCGAAGATGCCCTCCAGGCGGTACAGCGGCAGGTGGTCGGCGAACTTGCTGGTGATGACGTGGGCCAGCAGCCCGGTGCCCGGCAGCCCCCGCTCGATCGGCTCGGGGAGCCGCGGCGCGACGACGACGTGCGCGGCGCACGACCGGCACGCGTACTTGGGCCTGATGTGCTCGACGACCACCAGGCTGGCCGGGACGTATTCAAGCTGCTGGCGCGACTCCTCGCCGATCCGCTGCCGCTCGGCGCCGCACTCGGGGCAGGCGCGGTGCTCGGGGGCGACGTCGTGGACGACGCGTCGCCGCGGCAGCGACCGCGGCAGGGGCTTGCGGCCGGCGGGCCGCCCCGGGGCCTTCTCGGGTGGCGTCGCCGGCGGCGGCCCGGGGGCCGCCTCGGCGACCTCGACCGCGTCGGGGGCGAAGAGGGTCAGCTGGCCGGGGTCGACCGCCTCGCCCTTCCTGCCGTACCGCTGCCGCAGCAACTGCTCCAGTTGGTGCTGGAGCCTGCCGATGAGGTGGGCCTGCTGCCGGAGCGTCTCCGCCTGCTCGCGGATCTGCCGGTGGGCGGTGGCCAGGTCGTCGGGCAGCGACGCATCGTCTCGCATACCGGAGTAGGCGCCATCGGGCCGCCGCCGGGGCGCCCGACCCGCCGCGGCCGCTCAGGTCGGCGCGAGGGCGAAGCGGGGCCGCCGCCGGGTGGCCTTCAGGTCGATGCCGCCGAGCATGGCGGCCAACTCGGCGGGGGTCCACTCGACCCCGTCGGCCGTCGGGGCGGGCCAGCGGAAGGTCCCGGCCTCCAGCCGCTTCATCCAGATCGCGTAGCCGTCCCTGTCCCAGTACAGGATCTTGATGCGATCGCGGCGGCGATTGGAGAAGACCAGCAGGTGGCCCGAAGTCGGGTCCTGCCCGAGGGCCTCGCGTGCGACCCGCGCCAGGCCGTCGTAGCTCTTGCGGAGGTCGACCGGGGCGGTGGCGACGAACACCCGGAGGGTCGGCGGCAGGCCGATCACGGCCGGGCCTCCAGGGCGTCGAGCAGGCGGCGGAGCGTCTCGGGGTCGAAGCCGGGGGCGACGGCGATCCGGCGGCGGCCGTCGAGGATCAGGACCAGGGAGTCGGCGGCAGCCGAGGCGGGCTCGGGGGCCGTCGTGTCGGCGACGAGGGTGACGGGGACGAGGCGCGGCGGGTCGGTCGGGGTGGCGGGGGTGGGCTCGGTCGCGGCCGGGGCGGGGGTGGCGCCGCGGCGGCCGTAGAGATACCTGCGGAAGGTGTGCAGCGGCAGCTCGCGGCGGCGGCAGAACTCGGCCTGCGTCAGGCCGCTACGGCGATAGTCGTCGATGGCGGCCAGCCACGGTGCGTCGTCGGATGCCTGACGCGGCATGGGTGCGGCTCCCGGGCGGGGCGATCGGACCCGCCGCGGGTATCGTCGCGTCGACTCAGCTCGCTTTCCAGACGCGGTTCATCGGACGGTTAC
>NZ_RYZH01000115.1 GCF_003977685.1 Tautonia sociabilis
ACGCCCGCGGCCTGGTCGCCGTCGGCTGCTGGGCGCACGCGCGGCGGAAGTTCTACGAGGCCCGCACCAGCGACCCGGAGCGGTCGCACGCGGCGTTGGCGTGGATCGGCCGGCTCTACGACGTCGAACGCGAGGCCAAGGGAGGCGGCTGGGGCGACGACCGGCTGATGGCGGCGCGGGGCGAGCGGTCGCGACCGCTGCTGGAGTCGCTGTGGTCGTGGCTGGACGACGAGTCGGCGAAGGTGCTGCCGAGGAGCCCGATCGGGGAGGCGATCGCTTACGCCCTGTCGAACCGGGCGGAGCTGAGCCGGTATCTGGAGTCGCCGTATCTGGCGATCGACAACAACGCGGTCGAAAACGCCCTGCGGCCGGTCGCGGTGGGGCGGAAGAACTGGCTGCACCTGGGCAGCGACCGCGGCGGCCGGACGGCGGCGACGCTGATGAGCCTGGTCCAGTCCTGCAAGCGCAACGGCAACGAGCCGTTCGCCTACCTCCGCGACGTGCTCGACCGGGTCAGCACCCACCCGGCGAGCCGCGTCGATGACCTGCTGCCGGACCGCCGGGTGTTGCCGGGGGCGGCGGGTGGCCGAAAGGGATAGTTAACGGCCACCCCCGCGGTGGGCCCGGCGACGGCAGGAGATCCGGGGCCCGACGGCCCCGGTCCGGCGGGGGTTTTCGGCCAGGGAGGGCCGGCCCATGCGCGCCGCACTCTACGCCCGGGTCTCGACGCACGACCAGCAGACCCTCGGGATGCAGGTCGAGGCGATGACGGCCTACATCAGGGACCGTGGCTGGGACCTCGCCAGACGGGTCGAGGACATCGGCTCGGGGGCGAGGGAGCGAGCCGGGCGTGAGTCCCTGCTGAGGGACGCCCGCCGCCGCGAGGTCGACGCCGTGGTGGTCTGGCGGCTGGACCGCTGGGGCCGCTCCCTGCCCGACCTGGTAGTGACGCTGCGCGAGTTGACCGAACTCGGCGTCGGCTTCGTGTCGCTGACCGAGGCGCTGGACCTGACCACCCCGACTGGCCGGGCGTTGGCCGGCATGGTGGCGGTCTTCGCGGAGTTCGAGCGGGAGATCCTCCGCGAGCGGGTCCGGGCCGGGATCGCCCAGGCCCGGCGGGAAGGCCGTCCCCATGGCCGCCCGCCGACCGCGTCGTTGAAGTCGGCCGAGGTCCTCCGGCTCAAGGCCGAGCGGGTGAGCCACGCGGAGATCGCGCGGCGACTGGGGATCGGCCGGACGTCGGTCCGCCGCATCCTGGCCGCCGGCTGACGGCCAGGGCCGCCCTGCGCTCGGGCCGCGCGGGCGTCAAGGATGGTCTTCACCGGACGGATACCTCCGGCTCAAGGCCGAGCGGGTGAGCCACGCGGAGATCGCGCGGCGACTGGGGATCGGCCGGACGTCGGTCCGCCGCATCCTGGCCGCCGGCTGACGGCCAGGGCCGCCCTGCGCTCGGGCCGCGCGGGCGTCAAGGATGGTCTTCACCGGACGGATACACTCCAGCAGCGGTCGCGACCGCTCGCCCCGCGCCGCCATCAGCCGGTCGTCGCCCCAGCCGCCTCCCTTGGCCTCGCGCTCGACGTCGTAGAGCCGGCCGATCCACGCCAACGCCGCGTGCGACCGCTCCGGGTCGCTGGTGCGGGCCTCGTAGAACTTCCGCCGCGCGTGCGCCCAGCAGCCGACGGCGACCAGGCCGCGGGCGT
>NZ_RYZH01000116.1 GCF_003977685.1 Tautonia sociabilis
GGCACTGTCTCATCCGCCATCCTGTTGGGTTGACAGTTGTTGCGTCAATGCGGCGGGGTCGGCCTGCAGCAGCTCCCAGAAGTCGGCGGTCGGCAGCACCAGGCCCAGGACCTGGTAGGGGCAGCGGCCGCGACGGGGGCCGGAGCCGAAGCGGTGGCAGTTCCAGTACAGCCGCTTGAGGTCCAGCATCGGTTGGGTCATCCGCTTGTGGCGGGCCTGCTGCATCCGCAGCACGCCGTTGAGGCACTCGACCACGCTGCTGGCTCGCACCGTCGTCGCCAGGACCGCCGCGACCGACTTCGCCGCCCCCGGCGGCGGCTCAGCCAGCTCAGGGCGGCGGGCCACGGCACGGACCAGGGCGATCGCCGGCGTGGCCGCCGGCCGGGGGCGGCCGTGCCGCAGCCACCACCGCCAGGCTTCCGCTTCACGCCGGGCTGGGTCGGGCTCGGCCTGCTGCAGGCGGCGGTGCATCCGGTCCAGGAACGCCAGGCTCCGCCGGTCGTGCAGGGCCTGACGCACCGGCGTCCACTCCGGGCCCGGCAGTTCGGCCGTCGCCGCGGCGAGCTCGGCCTCGGCGGCGGGCCGGTCGTTGAGCCGGCCGTCGGGGCGGAACACTTCCAACGCCGCGTGGGCCCGGCCCCAGGCCGACTCCAGACGCTCGACCCGCTGCAACTCGGCGGCGGCCCGCTTCCAGGCGGCCCGGGCCCGGGCGGCCAGCGGCCGGGCCTCGCGGAGGCCCCGGCGCCGGGCCTCGGCGACGCGGGCGTCGGCCGCCTCGGCCCGCCGCCAGGCGGCCTCGGCGGCCCGCCAGTGGCGGCCGAGGATGCGGCGGGCGTGCATCGCGGTGTGGAAGACGTCCAGCCCCTGCTCCAGCGGCGGGGCGTCCGGGGCGTCGTGGCGCCGGGCCTCGGCCCGCTGCGTGACCGCCTTGGCGATGCCCCGCGCCGCGTCGGAGACGACAAACTGCAGCCGATCGAAGGGCTTCAGCCGCTCGGCCCAGGTGGCGGCCGAGCGGTCGTCGGCCACGCGGCAGAAGACGGCGGTCATGCTCGCCGGCTCGACACCGGCCAACGTCGGCCGCCCCCAAAAAAGACCTCGTCGACGGCGAGGGTCTCAACGCGTTGGCGGCAGGCCTCGTCCAGGGCGGCGAGCACCGGGGCGGCCTTCTGGGCCTCGGCGGCGACCCAGCGGGCGACGGTGGCATGGTCGGGAGCGTCCTTGGGGTCGATCACGGCGATGAGGTCCTCGATCTGCCGGGTGCTCAGGCCCATGGCGAAGGCGGTCACGGCCAGGCGGCGGCGGGTCGGCTCGTCGAGCGTCGGGGCCGGGGCCGGGGCCGGGTCGGCACGCTCGGCCGGCGGGGGGGCGGGGGCCGGGGCCTGGAGTCGGCGTTCGACGACGCGGGCGTGCTGGTAGACCGTCTGCCGGCTGCAGCCGGCCCGCTCGGCCTGTCGGGTAACGGCGCCGTAGGTGCCGGAGAAGACGGCGGCGGCGTTGCGGACCCAGGTGCGGATGGGTAGCGTCATCATCGGGGGGGCCCTTCGGGGTGCTGGCGATTGTCGCTGTGACCCAGTCCACCACGAAGGTGCCTCCCCTTCCATCGAAACTGTCAACCGGGCCCACCCCCATTTCGGCTCTCTTTGCGACAGAGCC
>NZ_RYZH01000117.1 GCF_003977685.1 Tautonia sociabilis
CTGTAGTGCCTCACCTGGAACTGGAATGCTCTGCCGGTTGGGTTAGTATGGCCCCAATCGGAGGCACCTTCCATGAGTCAGACTCGCAGACACTTCACGCCCGACCAGAAGGCCCAGATCGTTCGACGCCACCTCACTGGCAAGGAGCCGATCTCCGACCTCGCCGATGAGTTCGGCCTCCAGCCCAGCCAGATCCACAACTGGGTCAAGCTCGTCCTCGACCAGGCCGCCAAGGCGTTCCAGCACGGACCCGGACGGCCCCCTCGCGTCGAGCAGGTCAAGGACAAGAAGATCGAGCACCTCCAGGCCAAGCTCGTTCAGAAGAACGAGGTCATCGCCGAACTCATGGAGGAACATGTCAAACTAAAAAAAGAACATGGGGAACCCTGAACGGAGCCTGGGTTCCCCATGACACCCGCGACCAGATCGTCGACTTCCTGAACCACTGGACCGAACGCACCGAGTTGCCCGCCCGGCGGCTGCTGGGTTGGCTCGGCCTGGGCACCAGCAAGTTTCACGACTGGAAACGCCGCTACGGCAAGGTCAACGAGCACAACGGCAAGGTCCCCCGGGACTGGTGGCTCGAAGACTGGGAGAAGCGGGCCATCGTCGATTACCACGATCGTCATCCCCTGGAGGGCTACCGCCGGTTGACCTTCATGATGCTCGACGATGACGTGGTGGCGACCAGCCCGGCGACCGTCTATCGGGTGCTCAAAGCCGCGGGCCGGCTCGACCGGCGGTCGTTCTCGCCGTCGAAGAAGGGGACCGGCTTCGTGCAACCGCTGACGGCACACGAGCACTGGCATGTGGATATCTCCTACGTCAACGTCGGCGGGACGTTTTTCTACCTGACCAGCGTGCTCGACGGCTACAGCCGGGCGATCGTGCACTGGGAGATCCGCGAATCGATGACCGAACGCGACGTGGAGACGATCGTGCAGCGTGGTTTGGAACGCTACCCGGACCAGAAACCGCGGATCATCAGCGACAACGGCCCGCAGTTCCTCGCGCGGGACTTCAAGGAGTTCATCCGGGCCGCGGGGATCACGCACGTGCGGACCAGCCCGTATTATCCGCAATCCAACGGCAAGCTGGAGCGGTGGCACGGCAGCTTGAAACGCGAGTGCGTTCGCCCCGCGGCGCCGGGCTCACTGGAGGAGGCGCGGCGTCTGATCGCGTCGTACGTTGATCATTACAACAAGGTGCGTCTGCATAGTGCGTTGGGTTATGTGACACCGATGGACAAGCTCGCCGGTTTGGACGCGGTGATCCTCGCCGAGCGGGACCGCAAGCTGGAGGAGGCGCGGGAAACCCGCCGTCGCTTGCGTCGGGCGACGCGGGAGGTTGCGTGAGCCGCCTGGTGAAACGACAATCGTGGATGGCCTGGGCGGAGGATAGGGCTCTGCTGGGGAGCACCCCGAGCGCCGACCCAGGGGCCAAGACCGGAGCCGGGACCGGAGGGCGACATCCCGGCCCCGCGCCCTGTGCCGCTCCGGGATTGGCACGAATGCGTCAAACCCTCGCGGCAGGATGCCTGCGAAATCCGCGACAGGATGTCCCCCCCTCGCTTACGCCAACCGGCGAGAATTCCAGTTCACGGTGAACCAACACAGC
>NZ_RYZH01000118.1 GCF_003977685.1 Tautonia sociabilis
GGGTGTGACCGACGAATGATGTGGTTCGCGGCCCCTCCGGACTCGCTTACGCCGCCACCGGGTATCCCTCCCGGCTGAGCCTGCCCCAGAACTGCTCCCAGCGACCCGTCGTGTACGTCAACGCTCTCAACGCCAGCACCGACGCCGCACCGCGGCCCTTCCACTTCATCCCCGAACCGCACAGCCGCTGCTTCACCAGCACCTTGCACGCCGCCTCCGTCACCCCCGAGCCGATCGGGATGCCCCGGCCCCTCAGCCCGGCGTAGTCCATCCGCCCCCCCTTGACCTGGTTGCGGAAGTACGTCAGCGTCGACTCCACCTCCGCCGGCAGCCGCTTCCGCCCCAACGCCGCGCCCCGCGCCTCCAGCTCCGCAATCAGCGCCTCGGCCGCCCCGGGCTCGTGCTTCAGCCGGTGGCACCAGCCGTCGATCCACGGCCGCAGCCCCGTGGCATCCTCCGGGAACAGCGGGTCGGCGGCCGCCCAGATGTATTGCGTGGCGTGGTAGAAGTCGACGACCTGCAGCTCGGTCTCGTGCTCCAGGTAGCCCCAGTTCTCCTTCGCCCCGTCGGCCAGCCCGACGTACGTGGCACCCGGGTAGGCCGCCTTGACCCGATCGATCTCCCGGTCGAACCGCTCGAAGAACGTCAGCTTACCGTACTCGGGGGTGGCCCCGAGGTAGATCGTGTGCAGTCGCTCCCCCCGCGTGTCGTAGAAGGCGATGGTGCCGACCATCGCCTCGCGCCAGCCGTCGTCGACGGTGAGCATGCAGGTGCCGTCCAGGCCCAGGGTGATCGTCGCCGGGGGCTGCTCGAAGCGGGGCAGCTCGTACTCCCAGTCGTGCTCGACGGCTAGGGCGACGGCGGCGACCGCGTCGGCGACGTCCTGGACCAGGCAGCGGGAGACATCGCGGCGGTGGTTGGCGGCCAGGTCGTGCAGGACGCGTCCGGAGCCGAATTCGGCATACTTGTGGGCGATCATCCGGGCGAAGCGCGGGGTGGAGCTGACGACGATGCGGGCGTCGCGGTCCAGGGGGCAGAAGGTCTTGCCGCCGCGGGAGGACTGGTAGACGTGGCGGCGGAGGGTGACCACGCCGTAGGGGGACTGGTACTGCTTGGCGGTGCGTCCCTTGCTGGTGAGGCGGGCGTCGCCGAGGGTGATGGGCGAGCCGTCGGTGTCAAAGCGAGCGAGCACCTCGGCGGTGGCGACGACGCCGGCGTCGTTGAGGGCATCCTGGATGGCGTCCTCGGCGCGGAGCATGTCGTCTGCGTAGGGGACCTCGAGCTGGATGGTGAAGCCGGTCTCGGATCGGGCGACGATGGTGGCGGCCATGGCGGTGGCTCCCGGAGTGTGAGGGGAGCCCCAGCATAGGCGGACGAACCGGCCCGATCTACATCATTCGTCGGTCACACCC
>NZ_RYZH01000119.1 GCF_003977685.1 Tautonia sociabilis
TGTATGGCCTTTGGGTTCTCTGGACGGGAACTTGATGGTACTCACGCCGCCGCCGGGACGCCAGCGAGGAGGTCACGTCGCACCTGGTCGGGCGACCGGTGGGCGTGACGGAGGATCAGCCATCGTTCGTTGTAGGTCCGCTTGAACCCCCGCAACGCCTCGGCGAGTTCCGCCACCGTGGCGAAGACCCGCACCCACAGCAGATTCTCCTTGAGGGTGCGGATGAACCGCTCGGCGCAGCCGTTGCCCTCGGGCTCCCGCACGAAGCTCGGCGAGCTCTCCAGGCCGAGGAAGGCCAGCTCCCGCTGGAAGTCGTCGCTCATGTACGCACTGCCGTGATCGTGCCGGATCGACAGCCCACGGGCGATGTCCCGGTCGAACCCGCCGAAGTGCTCCCGCACCCCCTGGCGGAGCGGCTCCAACGCCTCGAACCGGTCGCCCCGCTTGGCCACGTGCAACCCGACGCACTCGCAGGTGCAGTGGTCCACCGCCACGAAGACATGCACGGTGCCCTCGCCGGTGGTGACGGTGGTCGTCATGTCGGTGCCCCACATCGTGTCCGGCTCCTCGGTGGTAATCGTGCCGTCGTGGGCCACCGGGCCGTGCGGGTTGCCGGCCCGGCGGGGGGCCTGGAGGTGATGCTCCCGCATCAGCCGCCGCACCCGCTCGGACGCCGTGCGGATGCCCTGGTGGCGGAGCCGTGCCCAGACCTTGCGGTAGCCCTCGCCGTGGAAGGGCGACTCGGCCAGCACCCGGCGGATGTGGGCCACCAGCTCCTCGTCGGTGGCGGCCCCGACCGGCCCCCGCTTCCGGGGCACGGGCCGCCGCTCGGGCGGGATGGCCTCACGGGCCTTGAGATAGTACGCCGTCGAGCGGGCCAGGCCGAAGATGCGGCAGACCCGCTGCATCCCATACCGCTTGCCGGTGCCGGGGGAGACGGAGCGGCTCAAGTGCTCCGCCTCCTCGACGCAAAAGGGCGGCCATCCTCCAGGTGCTGGCACTTCCGGTCGAGCAGCTCGTTGTCCATGGTCAGCTGGCCGACCTTGGCCTGGAGCCGGGCGATGACCTCATCCCGGTCGTCGGTCGGTCGGCTCTTCATCGCCGCCGTGCCGCCATCCAGGAACGCCTCCCGCCACGAGGAGAGCGTGGCGGCGGTGACGCCCAGCTCCCGGGAGAGGGTCTCCAGGTCCTCGCCCCGGAGCAGCCGGATGACGGCGTCGGTCTTCCGCCTGGCCGAGAAGCGGCCTCGATCCTGGGAGTCGGTCGTCGTGCTCTTCTTGGTCATCTTTGGTACTCCTTCCGGGACCATTATGGCCCATGAAAGTGTCCAGAGAATCCCTCAGGCTAAGGA
>NZ_RYZH01000011.1 GCF_003977685.1 Tautonia sociabilis
GGCAAGAAGGCGATCGTGGCGGTGGCGCGTCGGCTGCTGGGGGTGATGGTCGCCCTGCTGCGGACGATGACGCCGTACCGCCTGGCCGCGACCTGAGCCGAAGCCGAAGCCGAAGCCGAAGCCGAAGGGACGATCCATCACCAAGAGCCGGAGACCTGTCGAGCCACCGCCCGGTGGGCGTGACGACCTGAGGGATGACCCCGGAGCGAACCCCGGCGGCGGCCCCGCCGCTGACCGCCGAGACATTGAGTGGCGGCGTCCCTCGGAATCCTCTTTCCTGGCGACGTCCGGCCTGGCCGGACGATCCCGCATAGATGGTTGAGCGTCCACGTCACGTCGGCCGAGCCTCGTGGAGAAGGATGCGGGCCGGGGCCTCCCCTCGGCCTGTGGCTCAGGGGAGGTGTGCCGGGGTGCACCGCCGCATCGCTGGTGGGCGTGGTCTGGGACGGGCAGGCCGACCGACGCCGACGGCGAGGGGGAGGTGCCGGGGCCCCGAGCCCACCGAACCTGCACCGGCAGCTTGACAGTCCCCCTCTCATAGATGGGTTCGTTTCGTCGCGAGCGTGCGGGAGCGGGGACGGCTCTGCCGCCGGTACCTCGATTCTCGGGCCGGGAGGCTCCCGGTCGGCCCGCTCGGTGGGAACGGGGATCGGGGGGGCCCATCGCCCTGCTCGCTCGGAGCGAGGGAGGGAGAACGGCGGGAAGGTCCTGGGAGGGGAATCCAATGGTCCTCGATTCGCTGGGAAGGTGTTCTGGAAGGCAGGGGAGCGCGGGGGATCGACCGGCCTCGAAGCGCTGGGCGAGCGGCCTTCGGGGGGAGGATCGGACGGCGATCGTCCCCTCCGACCCGGATCGGAGTGAGGTCCGTCTGCGATTCAGGAGGCGGGCGACGACGGTTCATGGGACGACGGTTCATGGTTCGAGGCGAAGCGACGACGATCCGGCCGGACAAACCCCCGGGTTCGAGGGCCCCACAGGGAGATCATCGGGAGATCGGGGGGGGGGGCGCAGTGCGAATCCAAGGGGAGAGGGGCGGGGTCGCGGGGGAGGGTGGGGGAGGGCTATACTCTTGGATCGACGCCGGCCGGAGGGAGCGACGGGGTGCTGTCTCGGGTCCGGCGAGGCGAGAGAGGAAAGGAGCGGTCGTGCCGGCTCGCATCCTGGATGGGAAGCAGACGGCCCGGGAGATCCGGGGAGAGCTGGCCGCTCGCGTGGCGGTCGTCCGGGATCGGCTGGGGAGGCCGCCGGGCCTGGTGGCCGTGCTGGTCGGGGACGACCCGGCCAGCGCCCTCTATGTGAAGAACAAGGAGAAGGCCGCCACAGGAGCCGGCTTCTCGGGCGAGGTGCTCCGGCTGCCGGGGACGACCTCGGAAGCCGAGCTGCTCGGGGTGGTGGACCGGCTGAACGAGGAGGAGCGGGTCGACGGCATCCTCGTGCAGTTGCCGCTGCCGAAGCAGATCGACAGCGACCGGGTGATCGACCGGATCCGGCCGGAGAAGGATGTGGACGGCTTCCATCCGGAGAACGTCGGCCTGCTGGCGATCGGTCGGCCGAGGTTCGCGTCGTGCACTCCCCTGGGGGTGGTGGAACTGCTCCGGAGGCACGGGGTCGAGACGAGGGGGAAGCGGGCCGTCGTGCTGGGGAGGTCGAACATCGTGGGCAAGCCGATGGCGCTGCTGCTCTTGCGGAAGGGGGCGGTCGGCGACGCCACGGTCACGGTCTGCCACTCGGCCAGCGAGGGCCTTCCGGAGATTGTCGGAGAGGCGGATCTCCTGGTGGCGGCGGTCGGCCGGCCGGAGTTCGTGAAGGGGAGTTGGATCAAGCCGGGGGCGGTGGTGGTGGATGTCGGCATTCACCGTCGGCCGGACGGGTCCCTTTGCGGGGACGTGGCGTTCGACGAGGCGGCCGAGGTGGCGTCCTGGATCTCGCCGGTGCCAGGGGGCGTGGGGCCAATGACCATCGCGATGCTGCTGGCCAACACGGTGGCGTCGGCCGAGCGGAGGGGGGGGTGGACGGCCGAGGGTTGAGGTCGGAAGGCGGAAGGCCGATGACGGTCGGGACCGGGACCGGGAGGCGAAGGGGGAGCGTCGAGGGCTGGGCACCCGGACGATCGCCCCGGAGAACCGCGTTTCGCCCCGGGAGGCCGACCGGAGGGCATCCGATCCGGGAGGGCGGGAGATCGCCCGCGTCGAGCAAGAATTCTCTTTCTGGAAGGGGATCGGGCGATGATTCGATTCGGGATCTGCAACGAGCTGTTCGAGGGCTGGGACCTCGCCCGGACCTGCGCCAGCGTGAAGCGGCTGGGGTACGAGGGGATCGAATTGGCGCCGTTCACGCTGGCGCCGCTGATCACGGACCTGGGCAAGGATCGCCGGGAGCAGATGCGGCGGACGATCGCCGACTCGGGATTGGAGACGATTGGCCTGCACTGGCTGCTGGCGAAGACGGAAGGGTACCACCTGACGAGCCCGGACCCGTTCGTGAGGGCGAGGACCCAGGACTATCTGAAGGCGCTGATCGAGGCGACGAGGGACCTGGGGGGATCGCTGATGGTCTTCGGCTCGCCGAAGCAGCGGGACATCGCCCCGGACCTCGCGCCGGAGGAGGGGATGCGGCTGGCGGCGGAGGTGATTTCCGGCGTCTCGGACGACCTGGAGGCGGCGGGGGTCGACCTGTGCCTGGAGCCGCTGTCGACCGCGGAGACGAACTTCCTGACCAGCATCGCCGAGACGAGGACGCTGATCGATCGGGTCGGCCACCCGAGGGTGACGCTGCACCTGGACGTGAAGGCGATGTCCTCCGATCCGGGCGGGACGGTCCCCGATCTGATCCGGGCCCATGGCGGCGTCGCCGGGCACTTCCACGCGAACGACCCGAACCTCCGGGGCCCGGGGATGGGAGCGGTGGACTTCGGCCCGATCATGCAGGCCCTCGTCGCGTCGGGGTACGACCGTTGGGTGTCGGTCGAGGTCTTTGACTTCTCCCCCGGCGCCGAGGAGACGGCGAGGCAGAGCATCGAGACGCTCCGTCGGACGCTCGAGGCCGCCCGGGGAGCGTGACTGGGGAAAGCGATCGCTTGCGGGAGGAGCGGCGTCGGGACTATCCTCGGGCCGGGGCAGCCCGGGGCCCGGGGTTCGATCCGGTCCCGGAGGGATCGCCGTGCCGGGTCGATGCGATGCGCTCCGATCCGATCCGATCCGAGAGCGACAACCAGCCAAGGAGCTTAGACGATGGCCGAGATCCGCAAGGGCGAGGTGACGATGAAGGGGAACCCGGTCGATCTGATCGGGCCCCGGTTGAAGGCGGGGGATCAGGCGCCGGACTTCTCCTGCGCGACCAAGGGGGAGGCCGGCCTGGCGGTGCTGTCGCTGAAGGACACGGCCGGCAAGGCGAGGCTGTTCAGCGTGGTGCCGTCGCTGGACACGCCGGTTTGCAGCGTCCAGACGAAGACGCTCTCGAAGACGCTGGCCGAGCTGGGGGACAAGGTCGGCGCGTATACGATCAGCATGGACCTGCCCTTCGCGATGGCCCGGTTCTGCGCCGACGCCGGCGTCGTGAACATGACGAACCTCTCGGACCTGCACAACCACAGCTTCGGCGAGCATTACGGCGTGCTCATGCACGGGACCCCGGTTCCGCTGCTGACCCGGGCCCTGTTTGTGGTGGATCCGAGCGGCACGATCGTGCACGCGGAGTACGTCAAGGAGGTGACGAACGAGCCGGATTACGGGCCGGCGATCGAGGCGCTGAAGAAGGCCGCGGGGGCCTGAGGGACCGGGAAGTCGGACGGATTCGAGCTTCCGGACGCTCTTGACCGGATCCCGGCGATCGACGGACGGGGAAGGCCCCGGAGGGGAGCCGGGATCCGGGCTCGAGGGGTCAGGGGAGCGGGGTGATGAGGGGGGCGTTGCCGTTGGGGGAGGGATCGGACCAGTACGAGGAGGGGGAGCCGCTCCGACAGGGGTCGGCAGCGCCTTCGGGCCAGGGGAGGTAGGCGATCTCGGCGCCGCGGACGATGACGTGGACGCGGCACTCGGGGGCGCAGATCAGGGCGGTTCGGCGATCGAGGCGGCGGTAGAAGAGGGCTCGCCCGTCGGCGTCGCCGCGGTGGGGGAGGCGGTCGGAGGAGCGGGACAGGGCGTCGTCGAAGAGGACGGGCATGCGATCGCGGCGGTCGAAGTCCTCGGCGACGATGCGGGCGACCCGGAGCAGGTGGGCGCGCTGTCGGGCGGCGGCGGCGGCCTCGGACTCGAAGGACATGGCCACGAGCAGGAGCATCGTCACGGCCGGGACAAGCAGCAGGGCGGAGACGATCCGACCGGGAGTGCGGTCGTCGGGCAGTCGTCGGAGCAGCGGCAGCCAGCAGATGAGGGCCACGGTCATCATGATCGCGGCGATGAAGAAGAGCAGTCCGAGGATCAACTGGTCCTGCACGTGGAAGCTGCCGTCGTACCGGACCCAGGCCCCGAGGGCGAGCAGGGTGAGGCTCGTGGCGATCCAGGCGGCCAGGGGGACGTGATAGAGCATCGTCGGCCGACGGGCTCGAAGGCGCTGGCTCGGCGGAGAGGAGAGCGTCCGTGCCCCCAGTCTACTGAAGGCCCCCGTCGGGAGGAAGGCGGGGGCGTCGGAGCTGGTGGTCGGGGGTGAAGGCGCGTCGGGTCCGCAGGGAGAGCAGGACGAGGATGGCCAGGCCGACCGAGCCGCTGATGGCCAAGTAGATGAGGATCTGATAGCGGAAGGCGGCGGTCGGCTCGGCGCCGGCGAGCAACTGGCCGGTCATCATGCCGGGAATGGAGACGATGCCGGCGACCATCATGCCGTTGATCGTCGGGGTCAGGCCCGCCGCGACCGCGGCGCGAAGTGCCGGCAGGGCCGCTTGTCGGGCAGAGGCGCCGAGGGAGAGGCGGCGCTCGATCAGGTCGGCCCCGGAGCGCAGCTCCGACTCCAGCCGCTCGGCGGCGAGAGCCACGCCGTTGACGCTGTTGCCCAGAATCATACCCAGTAGGGGGATGACCACCGGAGGGTCGTACCAGGGAGCGACGCCGAGGGCCAGCCGAGTGGACACCACCACGGCCAGGCCGGCGCCGACGGTCATGGCGGCGGCCGCCTCGAGGCGGAGCGACCAGCTCGGCCGGGACTGGCGGGCCCCGACCGCCTGGGCGGAGGCCGACAGCATGACCAGGCCGGCCGCGCCGACGACCCAGGGATGATCGACCGCGAAGGCCGCCTTCAAGACCATCCCGAGCAGGAGCAATTGCCCGGCCATCCGGGCCGAGCCGACCAGCAGCGGACGGGCCTGGCCGAGCCTCCTCGATCGGAGAACGGCGGCGAGCAGGACCACCGGGATCGCCGCCCAGGCCAGCCCGGCCCAAGAGGGGATGGGGACCGGAGGCTCGGTCATGGGAGGGGCTCCTGACCATCGAGGGGGGCGTCCGATCCCCAGGCGAGGGGATCGGCCCGGCGGAGGACATCGAGCGTGGGGCCGAGGTCGACGACCCGTCCGGCATCGAGCACGACCGCGACGTCGCCGAGGATCGGAGCGAGGCGGCGGTCGTGGGTGACAACGATCGTTCGCAGGGCGTCGGCACGCACCCGGCGGTCGATGGCCTCGACGAGTCTTCGGGAGGAGGCTGGGTCGAGCGCGGCGGTCGGCTCGTCGAGGGCGAGGATCTCGGGGGAGGTCTGGAGGGAGACGGCGATCGCGAGCCTCCGGCGTTCTCCTCCAGAGAGGGCGGAGGCGTCTCGGTCGAGCCAGGAGGGGTTGAGGCCGAACTCGTCGAGGGCGAGGGCGAGCTCGGCGTCGGGGGGCGGCTTGAGGCCGGCGAACTCCGAAGGGGCGAGGAGGTTGTCCCGGATCGAGCCGGGAAGGGGGAGGGGGTCCTGGGGGACAACGGCGATGGCTCGGCGGAGGAGCCGCACCGGGAGGCTCGGGAGTGGGAGGTCTCCCAGGAGGATGCGGCCGGAGTCGGGGTCGTCCAACCGGTTGAGGAGGCGGAGGAGCGTCGACTTGCCGGCGCCGGAGGGGCCGAGCAGGAGGAGTCGACGATCGGCGGGGATGTCCAGATCAACCCCGTTGAGGATCGTGGTCGCCCCTCGGGAGAGGCGGACCCCCTCAAGCCGGAGGGGGAGACCGCGAGGCCAGGGGAGTCGGGACGGTGAGAGGAGGGGGCGGGTCACAGGGGAGATCCGGTCGGCCGCTGGGTAGGGGATGGTCATTCTGGCAGATCCGGCCGCCGGGTGCGAGGAAGGAGGCCGCGGAGGTTGATTGGCCGAGGGGATTCGGGGACGATGGATCGGGATTCCCCACCGGCAGGCGGTTGCCGAGGGAGAGCCGCCCGGTGACGACCCAATCCGACGCAATCCGCCGATGCCGCTGGACCTGCTGACCCGACTCGATCCGCTGCGCCGCGTCCAGTGCCCGTTCTGCTTCGAGCGGTTCGCGGCGTTCGAACTGCACGTCAAATGTGACGGCCCGGGATGCGAGTCGGACTTCAGCCGACAGGTCGAAGACCCGATCCTCACCCGGACCTTCTTCGGCTCGGGCGCGGACTCGATGATTCGGAGCCCGTGGTGGGTCGACCCGAGGAGGGACCAGCGGCGGGGGGTTCGGAGGCACCTCGATTGGCTGGTGCTGCCGGGATCCCTCGACTGCCCGAACTGCGGCCGGGAGACCGACTGCCGTCTCTGCCCGAGGTGCCATCAGCGAATGCCCGAGGCGGCCATCGCCAGGAGGCCGGGGCACATCACGGTCTTCGGGCCGCAATCGGTGGGCAAGACGACGTACATGACCGTCGTGCTCAACGAGTTCGACCAGCACGTCGGCCCCGAGCGCGGCCTGCTGCTGGAGCCGATCGACGAGGAGGTGCGCCGCCGCTATCGTCAGGAATACC
The DNA here is from genome assembly GCF_003977685.1 of Tautonia sociabilis. Classification (GTDB taxonomy): domain Bacteria; phylum Planctomycetota; class Planctomycetia; order Isosphaerales; family Isosphaeraceae; genus Tautonia; species Tautonia sociabilis. The sequence continues at coordinate 6,891 of NZ_RYZH01000011.1, forward strand.
GGGACGTGACCTACGGGTCGGCGCTCCAGGGGGTCGGCGTCGGCCACTGGGGCGAGGTGACTCGCCAGGCGCACATGCCGACGCCTCCGCTGGAGGTCAACCGCCGGGTGCTCCAGCCGCTGGTGTACAAGGTGAAGCGGCGGGGGAAGACCGGCAGCGAGCCCCTGCTGTCGTTCTCGGACATGGCCGGGGAAGACTGGGAGATGAACTTCTCCGTCCTCCGCCGGGAGGCCGGGCACCTGATCCGGCGGGCGAAGGGGCTGCTCCTGCTGATCGACCCGATGCGGCTGCCCCAGGTGGCGTCGGACCCGAGGATGCGGCTCTCCCCCAAGGAGGCGATCGCTCCCCCGGCCGACTATCGGGAGGACCTGTCGAAGCTCGCCGGCTTCTTCGACCGGGTGCCCGTTCGCGTGCCGCTGGCGATTTGCCTGAACAAGCTCGACCGCTGGGGGCCGCTCATGGCGCCCGGGACGACGCTGCATGAAGTCGCCACCGGGGTGCCGGGCAAGCCGATCGAAGGGGACCTGGACGTCCTCGTCCACGAGGAGGTCCGAGCGGCGATGAGGCGGTGGGACCAGCTTTCGTTCCTGGAGCACCTGGGCATCGACTTCCCCCGTCACCGCTTCTTCGCCTGCTCGGCCCTGGGAGACGCCGCCCAGGAGGACGAGGAGGCCCCCCAGCCGCTGCCGACCCCGCTGCTGGTGGAGCGCCCGCTGCTCTGGCTGCTCCGGCAACAGGGGCTGCTTCGCTGATCGAACCGCCGAGCCATTCTTCCCCCCGCCCCCGAGCTAATGATGAGCGACGACGACCGGCCCGATGTGACCGAAGAGCCCCGGGAGGACGAGCAGGAGGCGGGGCCTCCCCCGGAGGAGACTCCCGATCGAATCGAGGAGGAACTGGTCGCGTCGGCCTCGTCGTTCGAGTCGATCGCGACGATCGGCCCGCCGGGATGGCCGGACGCTGCCTCCGAGGACGCCAGCGTCGAGCCGACCGGCATCAGCATCGCCCCGCCGGCCGATCCGATGACGCCCGTGCTGGAGGCGATCGCCGGACTCGGGGACCTGCTCGGAGGGCGGCTCGACCGGCTCCAGGCTCAGTTTGACCGGGAACTGAGGGCGGAGTCGACCCGGGAGAAAGTGGTGGATCGGCTCCATGCGGAGCTGCAGGAGTACAAGAACGATCTGCTCCTGAAGGTCACCAAGCCGATCTTCCTCGACCTGATCGTGTTGCACGACGACATGGGGAAGATGGCCGATTCGGTCGGCGACGATCGGGCCGCGGGCCTGCTGAGGGACTTTCAGCGGGGGGTGGAGGATGTGCTCTATCGCCAGGGGGTGGAGCCCTTCCGGGTCGATGGGGAAACGTTCGACCCGAGGCGGCAGCGGGCGATTTCGACCGTCTCGACGGAGGACCCGGCGCGGAACAAGACGATCGCCGCCCGGCTCCGGCCGGGGTTCGCGAGCGGAGACCTGGTGATCCGGCCGGAGCTGGTCTCGGTGTTCGCCCTCCGGAAGGCTCCCGCGACCGGGGAGCAGTCCGGGGCCCAGGAGCCGTGAGCGAACGACCGCCCCCGGATCGGTTGAGGAGCCCTCGATGGCGACCGCGCTGATGTTCCTGGCCGGGCTGACCCTGCTGATCGTCGGGGCCGAGGCGTTCGTCCGGGGGGCCTCGGCGCTGGCCCGCGCGTTGGGGATCGCTCCGCTGGTGATCGGCCTGACGGTGGTGGCCTTCGGCACCAGCGCCCCGGAGCTGGCGATCTCGCTCTACGCGGGATGGCGGGGGAACGCGGAGATCGCGTTGGGGAACGTGGTCGGGAGCAACATCTTCAACGTGCTGTTCATCCTGGGGGTTTCCTCGCTCGTCGCTCCGCTGGTGGTGGCCGGCCGACTGGTCCGGCTGGACGTGCCGCTGGTGATCCTGGCCTCGGTGCTGACGCTGGTGCTGGGGATCGACGGCGAGATCGGCCGGCTCGATGGGCTTGGGCTGTTCGCCGGCATTGTCGCGTACACCACCTGGCTGATCCGCCAGGGGAGGTCGGCGGTCCGGGAGCAGAGTGCTCTGGCCGGGGAGGGGGACGATCTCGGATTGGGTCGGGGGTGGCTGGCGGTTGACCTGACGATCATCGCGGCGGGGCTGGGGCTGCTGGTGGTGGGGTCGAGGCTGCTGGTGTCGGCGTCGGTGGCGATCGCCACCGGTCTGGGGGTGAGTGAGCGGATCGTCGGGCTGACGATCGTGGCGGCGGGGACGTCGCTGCCGGAGGTGGCGACGTCGGTGGTGGCGAGCCTGAGGGGGGAGCGGGACATCGCGGTCGGCAACGTGGTGGGCAGCAACCTGTTCAACCTGCTCTGCGTGCTGGGACTGACCGCGGCCGTGTCCGGGGGCGTGGCCGTCCGGCCGGATGCGATGCGGTTCGACCTGCCGTTGATGATCGCCTCGGCGGTCGCCTGCATGCCGATCTTCTTCAGCGGGCATCGGATCTCCCGGTGGGAGGGCCTGCTGTTCCTGGGGTACTATTTCGCGTACACGGCCGACATCGTGCTCGTGGCGACCGGCAACGCGGCGCTCGGGACCTTCCGGGTGGTGATGGCGGCGTTCGTGACGCCGCTGACGGTGGTCACGCTGGCGGTGGTGACCGCCCGGGAAGTCCGGGCGAGACGGCCTTCCCGGTCGTCTCGCTGAGCGTGCGGAACGGTTCCGGTCCGGACAGGGGAGCCGGAACTGTCGCTTTCTGAGAGAAGGGGAGGCAGGGGCGGGCGTCCCCGGACGGGCCGGGAGGGGCTCGCCGCCACCGAGGAGGATTGATCGATGGACCATGGGAATCGTCGCCACCTCTCGCGCCGGGGGATGCTCGGCGGGCTCGCGTTCGGGGCCGCCGCGTTCGCGACGCGGGGGGCATTCGCCGAGGAGCTCGTCCGGACGCCTCCCCAGACCGAGGGGCCGTTCTACCCGGACCACCTGCCGCTGGACACGGATAACGACCTGCTCATCATCAACGATGAGATCACTCCGGCTGTCGGCGAGGTGACGCACCTCTCCGGCCGCATCCTCGACGCCAGGGGAGAGCCGGTCCGCAATGCCGTGGTGGAGATCTGGCAGGTCGACAACCAGGGCGCCTACCTGCACTCGGGGAGCGACAACCGGTCGGCCCGAGATGCGAACTTCCAGGGGTTCGGCCGCTTCCTGACCGGATCGACCGGCGAGTACTACTTCCGGACGATCAAGCCCGTCCCCTATCCCGGCCGGACTCCCCACATCCACTTCAAGATCTGGAAGGGCCGCGAGGCGCTGCTGACGACCCAGTGCTACATCAACGGCCACCCCGGCAACGAGCGGGACGGCATTCTTCGCCGGATCACCGACCCCGCCTCCCGGAAGGCGGTGCTGGTCGATTTCAACCCGGTCGCGGGCTCTCGCATCGGGGAACTCGCCGCGAAGTTCGACGTGGTGCTCGGGTTCACGCCGGAGGCGTGACTCGGGATCCCCCGCGTTTCGGATCATCCGAGGATCGGGGTGGCTGAGCCCGACTCGATGCCAGCCACCCCGATCTCGGATCGTCTCGCCTCGAAGGGCGCCGGAATCCGATCGCTCCGAGATCAGCGCTCGTCGGCCGGCGGTGCGGGCTCGATCCGGTAGACCTCCTCCCCGATGGCGACGACCAGCGGCTGGGAGAAGGAGAGGTAGGCATTCTCCTTCGCGGAGAGGCGTCTCGAGAGTGCGAAGTAAGGCTCGGTGAACTGGGTGATCGTGGTCGCTCCCCGCTCGTCCTCGGGGGAGACGGCGGAGTCGATCCAGCGCCCGTCGCGGAAGAAGAAGGTCTTCGGGCCGACCTTGCGGACCGTGGCGACGGGGACGACGTTCCCCTCGAAGTCCCGGGCGACCGCCATCGTGCCCCCGGCCGGCGCCATGCCCATGCCTCCCCGGCCCATCCGGCTCGAGCTGAGATCAGACTCGGGGGCAGAGGCGGCTGCGGCGAGCGTTTCGGGGGTCAGGAGCCGATCGTTCCGCTGGTAGTAGGCCTTGTTGGCCCGCTGGCCGACGCCGGCGGCGCCCTGGACCTCGCTGAGTCGATCGAGCTGGTCTCGGGCGCGTCGGGTGTTCAGCCCAATGGCGAAGTGGTCGGTCTCCTCGTCGGCGAGGAAGGAGGTGTACGGCGTGAGGATGCCGTACTGGGTGCTGAGCCGGACGAGCTCCTCGGTCAGCTCGGGGTTCGCTCCGTGCAGGTCGATCTGGTCGATGATCTCGCCAATGCGTCGGGAGGCCCAGAGGGGCTCGACGAAGTCGTAGCGGGTTCCCGCGCCGGGCTGCGCGAGGTCGGCCTCGAACGAGAAGGTCCGGCGCTCCTCGCCGACGGTGCCGGTGAGGCGGACGGTCGCCTTGCCGGATCGGGTGTAGCGGCCGACCCAGGTGAGCTGGCCGCCCTCGAAGAGGTCGGGGAGCGATCGGGGGTAGGTGCGGTTCAGGTCGGTGCCGTCGACCTCGACGCGGAGGCCGGCGAGGACCGGGCTGGTGAGCTTGGAGAAGAAGCGGGAGACGACGGCCTCGATGTGCTCGTCGGGCTTGACGTAGGCGCTGGCTCCGCCGTGGTCGGCCGAGAGGCGGTCGAGCAGGCGGGCGTTGACATCGAAGCCGACGCCGAAGGGGAAGATCCGGGCATCGGTGCGGTTGGCTTCTCGGGCTCGATCGGCGATGCGAAGCTCGTCGGTCTCCCCGACGGTGGGGAGCCCGTCGGTCAGGAAGATGACGTAGCGGGGGCGGCCGTCGTCTTGGAGCATCTCCAGGGCGGTGCGCAGGGCGGCGTCGAGGTTCGTGCTGCCGCCGGCCCGGATGGTGTCGACGAAGGCGAGGGCGTCCCGGCGGGAATCGGGGGAGTAGCGCTGCAGCTCGGGCCTGTAGGTTTCGACGAGGTCGTCATAGACGACGATGTTGAAGGTGTCGTCCTCGTTGAGGTGATTCAGAACGAACGTCAGGGCGTCCCGGGCCTGCTCGATCTTCTCTCCGGTCATGGAGCCGGAGCGGTCGAGCACGAAGACGACGGTCTTGGGGGCCGGGTGGCGGTCCCGGCGGTCGGAGGAGACGTCGGGGCTGGCCAGGAGGAGGAAGTACCCGTCCTCGTCGCCGTCCGGGCGAACGCTGAGGACCGAGGCGCCGAGGCCTCCCTCGGCGAGGGTGTAGAAGACGCGGAAGTCGGCGGCGGGGACGACCTGGTGGGCCCGGTAGGAGACGTGGGCCTCGTGGTCGGAGCGGGACAGGTGGTCGAGATCGTGGCTGGGGCTGTAGAGGGACTTGATCGGGGTCCGGCTCTCGACGCGGAGGGAGAGCTCGAGCGTCTCGATCGGCTTGGCGGTGAACTTCTGAGTGCCGAAGGGATAGGAGAACTCGACGACCTCGCGATCCCGGTGCAGGAGCTGGGTGTAGGTCATCGTGACCGTGCGCTCGGCCTGGGGAGGGATGGGGAAGACGCTCGTTTTGATCAGGCCGCGGCCCATGTACTCGAGCAGGGCGGGGTCGCGCTTGCGACGGACGATCTCCTCGTAGATGCGTCGGGCCTTCTCGGCGTCCATCAGCTCGCCGGGGAGCTCCTTGCCGTCAACAAGCAGGACGACGTCCTGAATCGTGCCGGCGTCGGGCACAGGGAAGAGGTACTCGGCCTCAATGGTGCCGGAGGAGGGGTTGCTGAGGGTCTGCGAGACGCGGACCCGGGCCACCTGCTCTCGGACCAGGGCATCGACGACGACCGACTTGACCTCGAACGAGCCGGCCACGGGACGATCCGGGATCCGGTCGACGAGGATCCCCTGTCCGGAGGCGGGCGGGCCGACCGCGAGCAGCCAAGGGAGCGCGAGGACGAGGAGGCGGGGACGCGTCGGAGACATGGCGGACCGGTCCTTTCTCCGGGAGGATTCCCGGATCGCTGGCTCAGGGGTCCGAAGGGGCCTATCCCGATGACGATCCCGCGGGGCTGGTTCTTAGGACGACGGCCGGGAGAGGGCGGTTCCCGGGGCTTGCTCTGGGCCTGGGGCGGGGTCGGGTGCTGAATCGCTGGGGCGGTCCCTCTAGAATATTGGCGAGACGTGGGACGAAGACCCTAAAGTGGCTGGCGGCCCGGGGCGATCGCCCGGCGCGCTGATCTTCCTACCGAGTGAGGGCCTCCGTCGTGAGCGAGCCGATGAAGCGGGTCTACGGCATCGACCTGGGGACGACGTACTCGGCGATCGCCTATGTCGACGAGCACGGCAAGCCGGTGATCGTGCCGAACCAGGAGAGCGATCGGATCACCCCGTCGGTCGTGCTGTTCGACGGCGACGCGATCATTGTTGGCAACACCGCGAAGGAGTCGGCCAAGGTCGAGCCCGATCGGGTCGTCAGCCGGGTCAAGCAGCACATGGGGGACCCGCACTTCGTGTTCGAGTACGAGGGGCAGTCGTACAGCCCGGAGGACATCAGCTCGTTCATCCTCCGCAAGGTGGTGGGAGACGCGGAGGTTGCTCTCGGCCTGTCCGACGACGAGAAGATCACCGATGTCGTCATCACCTGCCCCGCCTACTTCGGCACCTCCGAGCGCGAGGCGACCGCCAACGCCGGCGTGCTGGCCGGCCTGAACGTCCGGGCCGTGCTCAACGAGCCGACGGCGGCGGCGATCGCCTACGGGTTGGAGCAGGACCGCGACCAGGTGGTCCTGGTCTACGACCTCGGCGGCGGCACGTTCGACGTGACGATGATCGAGATCAAGGACCGCCTGATCCGGGTCATCTGCACCGGCGGCGATCATCGCCTGGGCGGGACGCTCTGGGATGAGGCCATCGTCATGCATCTGGCCGACCAGTTCCGGGAGCAAACCGGGCTGGACAGCGACCCGATGGACGACCCGGAGGTGCTCAACGACCTGTTCCTCCAGGCCGAGCGCGGCAAGAAGACGCTCACCCAGCGCGACAAGGCCCCGTTCCGGGTGACTCACGCCGGGCAGTCGGCTCGGGTCGAACTGGACCGTTCGACCTTCGAGGAGATCACTCGACACCTGATGGACCGGACGCTCGAGCTCACCCGGGAAATGCTGGCCGACGCGAAGGAAAAAGGCTACGAGGGCTTCGATTCGTTGATCCTCGTCGGCGGCGCCACGAGGATGCCTCAGGTCCGCGACCGCCTCGTGGCCGAGTTCGGCATCGAGCCGATCAGCTTCGACCCGGACGAGGCGGTCGCCAAGGGGGCGGCCCTCTACGGCTTCAAGGAGTCGATCCAGCAGCAGGTGGTGCAATACCTCCCCGGGGCCGAGGGGGAGGGCGGGCGGTTCGACCCTTCGGCCGTGACCGAGGAACAACTGGAGAAGGCGCTGGACGCGATCGAATCGCAGACCGGCTTCACGCTCAGCGGCCCGGTGCGGGAACTGGTGGGGACGCAGATCGTCAACGTGCTGTCCAAGAGCCTGGGGGTGATCGCCCGGAACGACGAGGGGAGGGACGTGGTCGTCTACCTGCTCCCCCGCAACGGCGAGGTGCCGATGGAGCGCACTCAGGACTTCGGCACCGACCAGCCGAATCAGTCGGGGGTGGACATCCGCGTCATGGCGGGAGAGCGGGACAGCCCGGAGCCAATGGACTGCCAGGAGGTCGGCGTCGCGCAGCTTCACCTCCCCGAGGGTCTGCCGGCGAGGAGCCCGATCCGGGTCACGTTCGGCATCACCCGGGACGGCCGCCTGACCGTGACCGCCACGGATCTGACCGGAGGCGGCTCGATCGACGTGGAGTTCGAGACCGAGTCGGTGATGAGCGCCGAGAAGCTCGCCGACCGGTCGACGGCCCTGCGACTGATGGAGGTTTCCTGAACCGACCCGGCCGCCGATCCGATCCAATTCGATTCGATCCGATCCGATCCGAACCGGGATGGGAGGGCCCCGGCCATGTCGTCGGAATCGTTCGCCTTCGCCTGCCCCTCCTGCGCCGCTCCGGGGCGCGCCCGGACCGAGTGGGCGGGCCGATCGGTGCGCTGCCGCCACTGCAAGGCGACCTTCACGCTCCCGACCCGCGGCGAGGCGATGGCTGACACCTACGAGCTGGCCGAGCCGGTTTCCGTTGCGGCCGGGCCGGCCCCGCTGTCGGCCGGGCCGGGCGAGGGGGCGTCAACCTTCTCCCCGTCGTTCCGGGATGCCCCGCTGTCGGACGTGCCCCGCGATCGGCCCCCTCGTGGGAAGACTCGTCGGCGACAGAGCCTCCGGGAGGCGCTGCTCGAAGCGGGGAAGGATGGAAGGGTCCGGATCCTGCTCGGGTTGGGGATCGTCGCCGCGGCGCTCTCGGCGCTAGCGTTCGTGCCGGGAGTCGGGCCGATCCCCGGGTGGGTCCTCTCCGGCTTCGGGATGCTGCTCGTCGCGATCGGTTCCGGGGCCGGCGCCTATGCCGCCTTCCGGGAAGACCTGCTGTACGGTATTGCATATATCGTCTGCCCGATCTATACGGGATACTACCTCGTCTCTCGGTTCGACGACCTGTGGCCGTGGTTCTCGGCCTCGACGATCGGGTTTGTCTCCTTGCTCATCGGGACGAAGGCCCTGGAGCTGGTCGGGGCGCTCTGATTGGCCGGAGGATCGGCCTCGCGCCGAGGGGAATCGCCATGTCCGCGTTCGTCGGGATCGACCTGGGGACGACCAACTCCGTCGTGGCCCGCCGCAATGAGTACGGCCGGCCGGAGGTTGTGCCGAACCGGGACGGGGCGCCGATCACGCCGTCGGTGATCTACTTCGGCACCGACCCGCCCAGCGTCGGTCAGGAGGCGAAGGAGTATGCGAGGCTGGGAGACGACCAGATCGCCAGCTTCTTCAAGCCCCAGATGGGCAACCCACTCTTCTCGCTCCGGTTCGGGGGCAAGGACTATGGGGCAACCGAGCTGTCGGCCCTCGTTCTCGCTCGCCTGAAGGCGGATGCCGAGGCGGCGATGGGGGAGGAAGTCGACCGCGCCGTCATCACCGTGCCGGCCTACTTCGCCGACGCGCAGCGCAAGGCGACGATCGAGGCGGGGAGGCTGGCCGGCCTGGAGGTGATGGGGATCATCAACGAGCCGACGGCGGCCGCGCTGGCCTATGGGCTGCAAAACGCAGGGGCCGACGAAACCGTCCTGATCTACGACCTTGGCGGCGGCACGTTCGACGTGACCGTGGCCCGGATCACTGCCGAGGAGATCACCGTGCGGGCGACCGCCGGCGACCACGACCTCGGGGGCAAGAACTGGGACGACCGGATCGCGACCCTCCTGGCCGAACGGTTCGCCGCCGAGACCGGGTTCGACCCGCTGGACGAACCGGTGGCGCTGAACGAGGTGCTCGTCCGCAGCGAGCAGGCGAAGTGGCAGCTCTCCGAGCGGTCGTCGACCCGGGTCACGCTCCAGCTCGGCACCGAACGCCGCAGCTACGAACTCACCCGGGAGGAATTCGAGGGAATGACCTTCCCGCTGATGGACCGGACCCGGAAGCTCACCGAGGAGGCGCTGGAGGAGGCGGGGCTGCGCTGGAAGGACCTGACCGGAGTGCTCCTGGTGGGCGGGTCGACCCGGATGCCGATGGTCCGTCGCTTCGTGACCGAGATGAGCGGCCAGCAGCCCCGGGCGGGGGTCAACGTCGATGAGGTGGTGGCACTGGGCGCGGTGATCCGGGCGGCGATGCTCGTCGGGGAGCAACCGGAGGACGCCCGGCCGAGGTTCACGCTCGCAGGGGCGACATCGCCGCGGTTCACGCTGCCCGGCCCGTCCCGGATCAGCGACGTGATGTCGCACAGCCTGGGGACGGTGGCCGTCAGCCCGGACGGCTCGGCGTATGTCAATGATGTGGTCGTCCGACGGAACGTGGCGATCCCGGCCAGGGGGACACGGTCGTACCGACTGGCGACGCACGGCGGGAGGAACGACCGGATGGAGGTCTACCTCACGCAGGGAGAGAGCGCGGCGCCGCTGGATTGCACGATCCTGGGCAAGTATGTGTTCACGGGAATCGAGGCGACCGACGCCGAGGTGGACGTGGACGTGTCGCTCTCCTACGACCAGGACGGGGTCGTGCAGGTTTCGGGCATGCAGCGCGATACGGGGCACCGGCTGGCGATGCACGTGGAGCCGGTGCCGGACGATCTGTCGTGGCTTGGCCGGCCTCCCGAGGGGGGGGCCGTCGAGGGGGAACCGGCGCCAATCACGCTGTTCCTGCTCATCGACGTGTCGTCGAGCATGGCCGGCGAGCCGCTGGCCGAGGCGCAGGAGGCGGCCCGGGCGTTCCTGGACCGCTGCGATTTCACGCACACCGAGGTTGGACTGATCTCCTTCTCCGATCAGGTCGAGCTGCAGTCCGACGCGACCGACAATGCTCGCCGGCTGATCGCGGCGATCAATCGCCTCGACGCCGACGGAACAACCAATCTGACCGACGCGATCGCCCTGGCCCGGTCGCACCTGACGGAGCTGGACCGGACGCGATACATCGTCCTGCTGACCGACGGCTATCCGGACTCGGCCGACTCGGCCGTGGAGGAGGCGGACGCGGCGAAGCGGGAGGGGGTGGAGATCGTCGCGATCGGCACCGGAGAAGCGGACCTGGACTACCTGCGCCGGCTCTCGAGCACCGAGGAGGGGTCGATCTTCGCCCGACGAGGGGAGCTGGTGCAAACCTTCGGGCACATCGCCCGGGTGATCGCCGAGGGCGGCCGCGCCCTCCGCCTGACCTGATCGAGAGGGGCCCCGAACCATGTCCACCACCGCGCCGACCGACCCCCGATCCCTTGCCCGGGCCCTGGCGAGCAACGCGAGGCAAGCCTACGCGCTGGCGGTGGCCGGGGCGCTGGGAGCGGTCATCGGCCTGTTCTCGTATGCCGAGCTGATCCGGCCGTTCGACGGGCTCCGGCAGGCCGACGCGCTCTGGTGGGCCAGGAACCTGATGGCCGGGGCGGCGCTGGGGGGCTCGATCGGCTTCTTCCTGAACGCGGTCGACCCGCTTCGCGATGGCGCCCCGCTGAAACTGGCGAGGACGACGACCTGGGGGGCGATCGCCGGCGCGGCGGGGGGAATGGTCGGCCTGGTGCTCGGCGAGCTGGTGCTCGGGGGCCTGCGCGGGGGGCCGATCGGCCGGTCGGTGGCGTGGGCGATCCTGGGGCTGGGGATCGGCCTGAGCCAGGGGCTCGCGGATCGATCCCGGCAACGGTTGATCTACGGCCTGATCGGCGGCGGCCTGGGAGGGCTGGTCGGCGGCTTCCTCTTTGAGGTGCTCCGGGAAGGCCTGGGCAACCGCTACGATCTGAGCCAGGGGCTCGGCGTGGCGATTCTCGGCGCCGGGCTGGGCCTGTTCCTCGCCCTGGTCGAGCAGGTGCTCCGGAGGGCCTGGGTGATGGTCCTCAACGGCCGGCAGGAAGGGCGGTCGTACCTCCTGGCGACCCGGCTGGCCCGGCTCGGGCTGGACGAGCGGGCCGAGGTCGGCCTGTTCGGCGACGCGACCGTGGCCCGTCAGCACGCCGAGATCGAACGGCGGGGCGAGGGTTACGTCCTCCGCAACCTGGACGAGAAGGGCCGGACTCGCCTCAACGGGCGGCCCGTCTCGGGCGAGCAGCGGCTTTCCGACGGCGACCGAATCGAACTGGGGCGCACGGCCCTCGTGTTCCGGAGCCGGTCTTGACGTAGGATGGAAGGGAGCGCGCGCGGACGGGACGGATCGACCTCGTTATTGATTCGAAGCGTGTTGATGCGAGTGGTCGCCCCATGAATCGGCAATCGGGAGGCATCGGCTGGTCGCTGGAGGTCATCCGGGGCCGGGAGGTGGGGCGTCGGTTCCCGCTGCTCAAGGGGCGGTCGATCCTGGGCAACGGGGTTGGCGATGGGGATGGCATCGATCTCTCGGGCCAGGAGGGGGACTCTCCCCGCCGGATGGCCGCGAGGCAGGCCGTGGTCGAGCTCGGAGCGGACGGGCCGAGCATCCGGGACCTGGACAGCCCCGGTGGGACCTTCGTCAACAAGCGGAGGCTCCTCCCCGATCAATCGCAACCCCTCCGGGACGGGGATCTGCTCCAACTCGGCGGCGTGCAGCTCCGGGTGGTGGGCGCTCCAGCGGGACGGGAGACGGCGGAGCCTTCCGCCGGCCCGACGCCCACTCGAGCCGCCTCGGTGAGGAGACCGGGCGCCTCGGCGACGGCGCGGCCCGTCGTCCGATCCGTTTCCAGGCCAAACCCGCGACCGACGCCGACGCCGAGCCCGGCGCCGAGCCCGAGCCCGACGCCGACCACGACGAGCCCGATGGCGTTCGCCCTCAAGGGCGGGCCGGTCTGCCGGAGCTGGGATGACTTCCTGACCGTGTCGGCCCAGCGTTGGGGGGAGCTCCGGGAGGAGCTGACCTCGGGCCGGCTGGCGGCGTACCTCGTCTCGACCGGCAGGGGGGACCTCGCTCCGAGGGCGGACGCTCCCGGGGCGCCGGATGAGCGGCTGGATGCCTGGCTCGGATCGCTGCCGGTCGGCCGGCCGGCGAGGCCCGAACTGGAGGTGCACCCGAGGTCGATCACTGTCCGGGCGACGCCCGGAGCCCGGACGAGGAGGACGATCCGGGTGTCGAACGTCGGCTTCCGGCTGCTGCGATCGACGGCCCGGGTCGAGCCGGCCGGGGCGGCCTGGCTGGCCGTCGCGTCGGAGTTCTCGCATCCGTTCACCACAGTGGAGGAGACCGAGGTCGTTGTGGAGGTGACTGTGCCGGATCCGTTCCCCGGGAAGATGACGGGGGCCGTGGTCATCGACGGCAACGGCGGCTCGGCCCGCGTGGCGATCGTGCTCGAGGCCCCGGAGGCGAGGGGGGCGGAGCCGTTCGGCGAATCGGCTGAGGCGATGGTCGGGGGGGCGGGGCTCGACGAGATCGGGGAACGCTGGGCCGGCTGGTTGGCTCGATTCGGGATGGCACGCCGAGTGATCGGTGGCGCGGTGCTGGGTCTGGGCGTCCGGCTCGGGATCGGGGCGGCGAGCGGGCTGTCGGGGCTGGCGACCCTGCCGGGGCCGGCGGTGGTGCTGGCGGCGACGGGGGCGGTGGCCGGGGCGATCGCCGCGGGGCGGCGGGGGGGGCCGCGCGACGTGCCGGCCGGCGGCTTCGCGGGAGGCTTCGCCGGGCTCGTCGTGGCGGCGGTGGCGGTGGCTGCGTGTCAGGCGATCGAGCCCATCTTGGGGACGGCGCTGTCGGGAAATCTCGTCGCGGTGTCGGTCCTGTGGACGGCGATCGGGGCGGTGCTGGGCGCGGCCTCGATCCTCGCGGTTCCGGAACGGTCGGCGGGGCAGGGGGGAACACCATGACCCGGGCGATCCTGGCGGCGGCGGCTGTGCTGGCGATGATCCCTCCGACCGCGATCGGTCAGGGAGACGACCTCGACAAGAGAGTTGAGGAGGCGATCGCGAGCGGGGTGGAGTACCTGCGCCGAGAGCAAGCCCGGGAGGGGCACTGGGATTATCGGCTTGCGCACAATCATCGGTTGGGGATGACGGCACTCTGCGGCCTCGCACTGCTGGAGAACGGGGTGCCGGCGGACGATGAGGCGATCCGGAAGGCCGCGGTCGTGGTGCGCGACTTGGCGGCGGTGTCAGACCAGACGTATGACCTGTCGCTCGCGATCCTGTTCCTGTCCCGGTTCCAGGGGACGACCCGAGGGGAGCTGGACGCGCTGATCGTCCGGCTGGCGAGGAGGCTGGAACGCGGCCACCACGAGGGGATCTGGTCGTACAAGGTGCCATCGGGGGAGGAGTCGTCGGTGGGCTCTTCGCGGTTCGCCGCCTTTTTTTCCGGGCCGGGAGATCATTCGAACACGCAATTCGCCTTGCTCGGCATGTGGGCGGGGGGGCGGCACGGATTCGACTCGGACGGCGCCCTGGCCGAGCTGGATGCTCACTTCCGATCGACCGCGAACCCGGACGGGGGCTGGGGCTATCAGCCGGGGGCGGGGAGCACGCCCTCGATGACCTGCGCCGGGCTGATGGCGCTGGCGATCTCGGCGGCTCGGCCTTCGCTGGCGGAGCGACGCTCGGCCCGGGCGAGGGGAGAGGCCCTGGCCTCGGATCCGGCCTTCCGGGAGGCCCTGGAGGCGGTGTCACGGCGGGCGAGGTCGATCGGAGGAAATGAGGATGTGTATTATCTCTGGTCGCTGGAGCGGGTGTGCGTCGCCCTCGGGCTGAGGGACCTGGACGGACTCGACTGGTATCGATCTGGGGCGGAGTCGCTCCTTGCCCGGCAAATGCCCAACGGAGGATGGCCGCACGGCAGGTGGGGGGCGCTGCCAGAGTCGTGCCTGGCGATGCTGTTCCTGCGCAAGGCGAACCTGGCGTTCGAGCTGGACCGTGTGCTGAAGCTACCCGGACCGGCGATCGCCCAGGCCGACTCGATCGGCGCCACCCCGGTCGCCGAAGCGCCCGAGGTGGGGACGACCACGGGAGACGACGGGGTGGCGGTGACCGTCCGGCAGGTGGACGAGTCGGGCTTCCCGGAGATCGCGCTCGACTTCGAGGTGACGGGACCGGACGGCTCTCCTGTGCTGGACGCGACGATAGACGACTTCCGCGTCTCGGAATACGACCAGCCGGTGGAGATCCTGCGATTTGGCGCTCCCGCGTCCCGGGAGGCGGTGCAGACGACCGTGGTGCTGGTGGTCGACCACAGCCGGAGCATGGAGGCGGAGGACCGGATCGGGGCGCTGAAGGAGTCGGTGCGCACGTTCCTGAAGGTGATGCCGAACGGCTCCCGGGTGGCCGTGGTGGCGTTCAGTGACGAGATCCGGTTGATCTGTCCGTTCACCACGGACGCGAGACAGGTGCAGGAGGCGGTCGACGCGCTCCAGCCGATCGGGGGCACTCGGTACTACGACGCCGTGGTCGAGGCGCTGGAACTGCTCTCGGAGGAACCGGGGAGGCGGGCGGTGCTGGCGATGACCGACGGCGAGGACACGTTCAGTCAGTTCGCCGACCTGGGAACGGCGGTGCTGGCCGCCCGGCGATCGGGGTTGCCGGTGCATACGCTGGGGCTCGGCACCGAGGACGAGATCGCCAGCGACGACCTGCGACGGCTGGCGGTCGAGACGCGAGGCCAGTACTTCCCGGCTCGGGACGCGGATCAATTGCTGGCGATCTATGAGGAAATCGCCACTCGGCTGGGGCAGATGTATCGCCTCGTCTACCGGACCAAACGGCCGCTGCCTGACGGAACATTGCGGCCGGTCTCAGTGGCCTATCGCGCCTCGGCGGCGGTGGGGACGGCGGAGGTCTTCATCCGGGGGATGGTGGTGCCGGCCTCGGGATGGCCGAGGCTGTTCCTCGGCCTGGTTGTGGGGCTGGTCCTGCTGGCGATCTTGCCCGGCCGGCTGAGGCGTCGGGCCGGCCTCGGCCCGGGAGCGTGAGCGAACCCATGTCGCCACCTCCCATTCGCTATCCGCTGCCGACCCTGGCGCTCCTGGTTCTGCTCGCCGTGCTCTCGTGGTGGGGGAGGGACTGGCTCTCCGCGGCCGGAGCGGCGGTCCGGTCGGGGATCGATCGCATCGCCTCCGGGCCGCCGGTGCCCAGCTCGAGCGACCCGATGCAGGGGGACGGAGGGATCGTCCGGAAAGTCCTGCTGCTCCGGGACGGCGTCGAGGCGACCGACCGGCCCGATGGGACGACGGTCGAGACGATCGGCCGTCGGATCTTCGCCGACGTGTACGACGTCTGGCCGCTGACGGGAGAGCCGACGCATTACCGGATCGGCAACCGCCGGCCGATCGGATGGGTCCCGGCCGAGGAGGTGCTGCCCTGGGATACCCGGATCGTCCTCATCCCGGAGCCCGGTCGGATTGCCCTGGCAGACGAGCCGGGCGGCTCCGATCGGGCCCTGGTCGAGGTCGATGGCACTCCTCTGCCGGTGGTTGATTGGCGAGGGGGCGACTTGAGGATCGTTGCCTGGGAGCTCGGGAAGGGCTGGGAACGCGTCTCCCGATCGGGATGGGTCCGGGTCGGACAGGTCAACGGCACCCTCGGAGCCCTGGTCAGCCGGACCGAGCTGCTGGAGCTGTTGCGACGATCGCTCGACGTCTCGCCGGCCGAGGCACGGGCCCTGCGCGTGTTGACGCTCCTCGGGAGGATGGCCCCCGGCGAGTCGATCAGGGCGGAACAGGTCGAGGAGGTCGAACGAGCCCTGTCCGGGGGGGGCGAACTGGGCGGTTCCCCCTCGATCGACCGGGAAGCGCTCTCCGATCGGTTGGGGAGACTCAACGACGAATGGGAGGCGGATGCGACCTGGTCCGGGATCGAGTACCGGGCGATCCCGCTGAACGATCTGTCGGGGTGAGGGGGGATTCCGAGGTCGAGGGGATGCCTCCCCCGCCCCAGGGGCGGGGGAGGCGATCGCTCGGCAGGAGGCTCAACGCTCGGAGGCGTCGGCCGAAGCCTCATTGGGCTCGGGGGAGTTGGCCGCATCGACCGACCCACGGGTGACGTGGGGCGGCTCGCGGTCGAGGCCGAGGGGGCTGGAGCCCTCCCGGATCTCGGCGAGTCGGCGGCGGTAGCGTTCGTAGAGCTCGGTCTGCCGGCTCTCAGGGGGGACGGGTTTGCCGCCGATGAAGAGGTACTTGATCTCGTTCGTCGGCTGGAGCAGGTGTCCGGCGGCGATGACGAGGTTGGCCCGCTTGCCGGGCTCGATGGAGCCGATCGAGTCGGCCACACCGAGGATCTGAGCCGGGTAGAGGGTGACGGCCTTCACGGCCTCATCGACCGGCAGGCCGAAGGCGGCGGCCATGGCGGCCTCGAAGGGGAGGTTGCGGACCTCGGAGGCGTCGCCGTTGGAGCTGATGGCGAAGGTGACGCCGGCCTCGTGGAGGCGGGCGGGGTTGGTGTAGGAGGCGTCGTAGGGCTCATCGCGGCCGGGGTTGTGGTGGGTGCCGGTGACGAGCACGGGGATGCCGGCTTCCTTCAGGCGGTCGGCGACCTTCCAGGCGTCGGCGCCTCCGGAGATGATCGCCTTGAGCCCGAGCTCCTCGGCCAGTTCGATCGCGGTGAGGATCTCTCCTCGGCCGGAGGCGGAGAGAATGACGGGCTTCTCGCCGAGGGCATAGGGGGCGAGGGCCTCCAGCCTCGGGTCGACGGGGGGACGCTCCCCCCGCTCCTGGGCGGCCCGGACGACCTCGGCGAAGCTCCGGGCCTTGCGGAAGGCGTCCTTCAGCTCGGTGAGGCGCTTGTCTCGGTCGCTGAAGCGGGCTCGGAAGCGCTCGGCGAACTGGGAGGGGACCTGGCTGAGGCGCTGCTCCAGGTCGGAGGGCGGGGCGGGCGGGACATTGACGTGGAGGGCGAGTTCGTCGGCCTGGACCAGCTCGGACCAGATCCAGCCATTGAGGTCGATCAGGGCCCCCTGGCCGGAGATGGTGCCTCCGGTGGGGCGGACGAGACCGGAGAGGACGCCGCCGAGTCGATTGGCGCCGATCAGGGCGGAGTCGGCGTTGATGGCGACGCTGGCGCGAAGCTCGGGCTGGTAGGGGGCCAGCTCCCGGGCATCCTGGGTGGCCGAGATGCTGCCGATCTCGTTCAGGCCGAGGTCGCTGCCGCCGTCGATCATGCCGGGCCAGACGTCGAGGCCGCCGAGGTCGACCGTGGTCGCCCCCTCGGGAACGGCGGTCTCGCCACCGCCCAGCTCGGCGATCAGGCCGTCCTGAATGATGATCGTGCCCCCCTCGATCGTCGGGCCCGAGACGGTATGGATCCGGCCGTTGACCAGGGCGTAGGTTCCCTCAGGGTTCGGCGTGACCTCGACGGTTCGGCCGCGGAGGTCGTCGCTGGCGACCGGCATGGTGACGTGGTCGCCGGGGCGGGGGCGGAGCAGGGGGCCGTCCTCTCCGGAGTAACGCTGGAAGGCGACCTCGCCGTCGATGAGCGTAAGCTGGCACTGGGCGAAGCCGTCAAGCGGGTGGGCGTCGAAAAGCGCGATGTCGGCATCCTTGCCGACCTCGATCGAGCCGAGCCGGTAATCGAGGCCCAGTTCCCGGGCGGGATTGATGGTGACCATGGCCAGCGCCTCTTGCTCGGAGACGCCGCCGTAGCGGACCATCTTGGCGGCCTCCATGGAGAGGTGGCGGACCTCCTCGCCGCTGTCGCTCTTGATGCAGACGTTGGCGCCGGCCTCGGTGAGCAGGGCGGCGTTGTGGGGGATCGCGTCGTAGGCCTCGACCTTGTAGGCATACCAGTCGGAGAAGGTCGAGTTGCTGGCGCCGTGGGCGGCGATCTCGGCGGCGACCTTGTAGCCTTCCAGGACGTGCTGAAGCGACTGGACGCGGATGCCGTAGGACTCCGCGGTGCGGAGGAGCATCAGGATCTCATCGGCCCGGTAGCAGTGGCTGTGGATCTTGATCTTGCCGTCGAGGATCTCGGCCAGGGCCTCGAGCCGGAGGTCTCGGCGGAAGGGGGGAAGGTCCTCGCCGGAGGCGATCGCGTCGGCATAGGCTCGGCGGCGGGCCTGGTATTGCCTCGCCTCGTCGAAGGCGCGGACGAGGACGGCCTCGACGCCGGGGCGGGTGAAGGGGAAGCGGTCGGGGTCGTCGGAGCGCTTCCGGGTGACGTTCTCACCGAGGGCGAACTTGATGCCCTGGGGGCCGTCTCGGAGGATGAGGTCTCGGGCCGCCTGGCCGTACTTCAGCTTGATGACGGCGTCCTGACCGCCGATGGTGTTGGCCGAGCCGTGGAGCAGGCGGGCGGCGGTGACGCCGCCAGCGGCGGCCTGGTAGATGGTCACGTCGTCTCCGGTCACGACGTCCTTGACGCGGACCTCGGCGACGATCGACAGCGACCCCTCGTTGACGCCGCCGCTGATCGCCATGTGCGAGTGCGTGTCGATGATGCCGGGCATGGCGACCATGCCGTCGGCCTCGATGACGGTTACGCCCTCCGGGGCCTCGATAGACTCGCCGATCTCGGCGATCTTGCCATTCCGGACGAGGATCGAGCCGTGCGGGATGGTGCCGTTGGTGACGGTGAGGATGGTGGCCCCCGTGATCAGGACGTCGCCTCCCGTCTTCAACGAGGGGATGCGGTCCTCGTCGAATTCGGTCGCCTCGTCGACGAAGGGCTCGGCGGGCTCATTTTCCGCGTCCTCGGCCTCGGCGACCTCGGGGCGGTCGGGGCGACGGTCGGGCTCCCCGGCCTGGAGTTCGGGCGGGGTGATGTCCTCGGGAAGCTCGTCTCGGAGGTTCTCCAGGGCGACTCGGACCTGTTCCCAGGCGGCCTCCGCGTCGGCGTCCTCGTCCAGGGTGACGACGAGGCGGACCTCACCTTCGGTGCCGATCGAGCGGATGGAGGACACCCCGTCGATGGCCATGACCGCATCCTCGATGGGAGTGGTGAGGCGCTGGGCGATCTCCTCGGGGGAGGCTCCGGTCCATCGGGTCAGGATCGTGGCCTTCGAGCCGCTGGCGACCTCGGGGCGCCCGTTCCCGGGACGTCCACCGGAGGGGCGGGATCGCTCGGACGATTCCTCGATCTCGAACTTCAGGCCGTCGACGAGCACGAACCGGGGAGTGGCGTCCTTCGACTCGAAGGCCCCTTTGAAGGCGACGAGGTGGCCGAGCTTGCCGGGCTCGAGGGTGCCGAGGCGGTCATCCACGCCAGCGATCCGGGCGGCGCCGATGGTGAGGGCCTCGATTGCGTCGGCCGCGGGGAGGCCGGCCGTGATCACCTCGCGGACCTTGGCGGGAAAGTCATCAACCCGGGAGAGGCCGTCGCTGGAGAAGGCGAAGGGGATTCCGGCCTCGGCCAGGGTCCGGGCAAGGGCGACGCGACGGTCCCAGTCCTGCTTCGCGTGTTGGAGGGCGCGAAGCGGGCGGTCTCGGTCCTTCAGCGGCTTCTTGGCGTACTCCTCCTCGGAGGGGACCTCGGGGGAGCGGGGAAAGTTGACGCGGAGGATGACGGGGGTCTTCGACTCCTTCAGCCGGTCGATCACCTGATCGGCCTCGAGGCCGCCGACGATCACGGTGCCGGAGGTGCCGAACTCGGCGGCGAGGTCGAGAACGCGGTGGATCTCGTCTCGGGCATCGGCCTGCCACCAGGAGGGGATGACTCCGGTGCGGGCGTCGTGGAGGGCCTCAAGGGCCGGGTCGTAGGAGGGCCGGGGTCCGCCCTTCTCTCGGGCGAATTCAAGGAGCTTGTGGTGGTAATCGGCGTCGAGCATGGCCTGGCGGAGGTGGGCGATCACCCCCATCAGGGCGCCTGGGAAGCCTCCGGAGTCGGGCGGGCCGGCCTCGGCCATGGCCTCCTCGATCAGACCGAGGAGGGCCTGGTCGCTGGGGCTGTGAGTGTGGCCGGCGCAGTGTTCGTCGTGGTGGATCCCGAGGGCCTGGAGCAGGCCGTATTGCCTGCCCCGGGGGCTGGCGAGATTGAGATGCAGTGCGACGCGGTCGCTCAGCATCGACTCGCGACGGCCGAGGCCGCCGAGCGAGACCAGCGCGCTTTGGCCGGTGGCAATGGCGCCGTTGGGAGCGGAGAGCAGGGCGGTGAAGCCGAGCGAGCGACGGGACGAGAGGGCGTCGTCCTCGAGCCTGATGGCCTCGGCGACCCGGAACTCGGGGGTGAGGCCGTTGCGGTTGTCGGGCGGAGTACTGGCCTGGGCGAACTGGCTCAGCGGGATTGGTCGGCTCAGGCCGGTCGCGGATCGGGGGACGTTCTCGTCCTGACCGATCGTGGTGTAGAGGTCGATGAAGCCGGGGTAGACGGTCAGCCCCTCGCCCTCGATCCGCTCCGCGTCGTAAGGGACCTCGACCTCGGCATCCGGACCGACGGCCTCGATCACACCGTCTCGGACGACGACGGTGCCGACCTCGATGGTGCGGTCGGGAGAGGCCACGACCGTGGCTCCGGTGATGGCATAGGCGGCCGGCACGTAGTCGGGGCGTCGTTCGGTGCCCTGAGCGGCAGCGATCGCCGGGAGGATCAGGGCGATGAGGGCGAGCCCGGGCGCCCTCTTGGCGCGCCCGGAAGCGAATCGCGGCGAGGTTCGGGTCATGGTGGGAGTCCCTGGGGTCGTCGATCGAGGGGCGAGCGGTCGGGACACCGGGAGAGGGGGCGCGGGTGCCCATCCGGTACGAGTCTCGGCATCACCTTATCCGCGCCCGGGAGGCACCCGCAAGTCGCGGCAAGCGCAGGGGAGACGGCCGTTGCCCGCTTCGGATAGAATAACCGTCCGCCGATCGCGGAATTCGAAGCAGAGCCGTCCACCAGCCCCAGGTTGGGCCCGGAGCTTGAGGGATCCGAGCATGTCCCTGGAGACGTTCCCGAACCAGTTCCCCGGGCGCGAGTACGAGATCGAGATCGTCTGCCCCGAATTCACGGCCGTCTGCCCGAAGACCGGCCAGCCCGACTTCGGGACGATCACCATTACCTATGTGCCGGCCGACCTGTGCGTCGAGTTGAAGTCGCTGAAGCTGTACTTGCAGGGGTATCGGAACCGCGGCATCTATTACGAACACTCGATCAATGTCATCCTCGACGACCTCGTGGCCGCCTGCCAGCCGAGGCGGATGACCGTGGTCGGCCAGTTCACGCCTCGGGGGGGGATCTCGTCCCGAATCACGTCCCGCTTCGAGGACGCCAGGCCGCGCTGAGTCATGAGCCGGATCGACGACGACGCCTCGGGAGTCCGGACCATGCCCCCTCGAATCCTGACCATGACCACCGACTTCGGCGGCGACGGCCCGTATGTGGCCGCGATGAAGGGGGTCGTCCTCGCTCGGGTGCCCGACGCCCGGATCGTCGACGTCAGCCACCGAATCGGTCCGCAGAACATCCTGGAGGCGGCCTTCGTGCTGGCCTGCGTCGTTGAGGCGTTCCCGCCGGGGACGGTCCACCTGGGGGTGGTCGACCCCGGAGTCGGCACGCAGCGCCGGCTGGTGGCGGCCCGGATCGCCGAGCAGTGGTTCGTTCTGCCGGACAACGGGTTTTTGACCTACGTCGCTCGGGATCGGTCGGTGGACGAGGTCTACGAGCTGGACAACCCGGCCATCGCCCGAACGCCAGTCTCGAACACCTTCCACGGGAGGGACCTGCTGGCGCCGGCGGCGGCGCACCTGTTGCTCGGCCAGCCGGCCTCGGCCCTCGGGCCTCCCCGGCACGGGATCGTCCGGCTGCCGGCCGCGGAGCCGAGGAAGGAGGACAGCGGAGTTGTGGGCGAGGTCATCTTCCGGGACGGGTTCGGGAACCTGATCACTAACGTCCCGGAGTCGATGCTCACCGAGGCCCCGGGCGACTGCTGGACGGTCGAGATCGGCGATCACCGGATCGACGGCCTGACCCGGACCTACGGGCTGCACGCGCCCGGGACGCTCGTGAGCCTGGTCGGCAGCTCCGGATGGCTCGAGGTTTCCCTGGTCAACGGCGACGCCTCCCGGTTTCTCAACTGCGGCCCGGGGACCACCGTCTGGTTCCGCCGGAAGGGATGAACCGCCCCCACCCCCCTTTGGAAGACCGATGCCCGACGCACCGATCGACGCGGCGACGCTCCGGCGCTGGGACAAGGACCATCTCTGGCACCCCTTCACCGCCCAGAAGGACTGGTACGCCGTCGAGCCGCTGGTCATCGATCGGGCCGAGGGAGCCGAGCTGATCGACACCGAGGGCCGGCGCTACCTTGATGGCGTCAGCTCGCTGTGGTGCAACGTTCACGGACATCGGCATCCGACGATCGACGCGGCGATCCGAGGGCAACTCGAGAAGCTCGCCCACTCGACCCTGCTCGGCCTGACGCACCCGACAGCGGCGGAACTGGCCCGGCGGCTGGTGGAGCTGGCCCCGGAGGGCCTGACCCGCGTCTTCTTCTCGGACGACGGGGCGACGGCGGTCGAGGTCGCCTTGAAGATGGCGTTCCAGTACTGGAGGCAGAAACCCGATCCCGAGCCGGATCGGACCGCGTTCGTGGCCCTGGGGGGGGCCTACCACGGCGACACGATCGGGGACGTGAGCCTCGGCGGCGTCGACCGATTCCACACGATGTTCCGGCCCTTGCTGTTCCCGGTGCTTCGGGCGCCGATCCCGTTCTGCTATCGCTGTCCCCTGGGCCTGGAGCGGCCGGGATGCGGCATGGCGTGCCTGGAGGAGGTCGACCGCCTGCTGGCATCCCATCCGGGGACGGTGGCCGGTGTGGTGGTCGAGCCGATCGTGCAGGGGGCGGCGGGAATGGTCGTCCACCCCGAAGGCTACCTGAGGGGGCTACGGGAGATCACCAGGACGCATGGGACGCTGCTGATCGCCGACGAGGTGGCCGTCGGCTTCGGTCGCACCGGTCGAATGTTCGCGAGCGAGCTGGAAGGGGTCTCGCCGGACTTCCTCTGCCTGGCGAAGGGGATCACCGGCGGCTATCTCCCGCTGGCCGCGACCCTGACGACGGAGGAGGTCTACTCCGCCTTCTTCGCCACCACCGCTGAAGGGAAGACCTTCCAGCATGGGCATACCTACGGCGGGAACCCGCTCGGCGCCGCGGCGGCGTTGGCGACCCTTCGCGTCTTCGAGGAGGAGCGGACGCTGGATCGGCTCCGGCCGAAGGTCGCCTTGCTTTCCCGCCGGCTGGAGGAGTTCGCCGCGCTGAAACACGTCGGCGATGTGCGGCAGAAGGGGCTGATGGCCGGGATCGAGCTCGTGCGCGACCGGGAATCGAAGAGGGAGTTCGCCTGGCATGAACAGGTGGGCAACCGCGTCTGCCGACGAGCCCGGGATTACGGCGTACTGATCCGTCCGCTGGGAGACGTGCTGGTGGTGATGCCTCCGCTGAGCATCTCGGAGGAGCAGCTCGACCGCTTGCTGGACGTGATGCTGCGCTGTGTCCGAGAGGTCACGGAGGGGACGGCCGGCTGAGGGTGTCGAGCCCCCGCCCCCCGAGATCGGGGGACGGGGAGCGGTGCCGTCATTCACCGGGGCGGTAGAACTTGATGCAGACCGGCATCGGAACCTCGGCGCGGTGGCCGGTCGGTTCGAGGGCTCCGGTGTCGGGGTCGATTCGGAAGACGACCACGGTATCGGTTCCCTGGTTGGCGGCAAGCAGGAAGCGGCCGGAGGGGTCGATGCCGAAGTTGCGCGGGGTTTTGCCGCCGGTCTCCTGGTGCCCGAGGGGCTCGAGGGTGCCGTCGGCCTCGTCGATCCGGAAGATGGCGATGCTGTCGTGCCCTCGGTTGGAGCCGTAAAGGAAGCGGCCCGAGGGGTGAACGTGGATGTCGGCGGTGGAGTTCCGCGAGGAGTCGAATCCCTCGGGGAGGGTGGAGATGGTCTGGATCTCGGTGAGCGAGCCCGCCTCGGGGTCGTAGCGGAAGGCGGTGATGGTGGAGGCGATCTCGTTGATGACGAAGGCGAGTCGGCCGTTGGGGTGGAAGTCGAAGTGTCGAGGGCCGGCGCCGGGGGAGACCGAGGCCGAGGGCGGGTCATTGGGGGTCAGGGAGCCGGCCTCGGGATCGAAGCGGTAGACGAGGAGCTTGTCGAGGCCGAGGTCGGCGGCGACGGCGAATCGGTTGGCGGCGTCGAGGTTGATGGAGTGCCCGTGCGGCCCCTCCTGGCGGCGGGGATTGACGCTCGAACCGACGTGCTGTTCCACGTCGCTCGCTGGGGAGAGCGCTCCGTCGGGCTCGATCGGCAGCACGGCGACGCTGCCGCCAACATAGTTGGCCACGAGGACGTTCTTGCCGGTCGCGTCGACGACGAGATGGCAAGGGGCGCCTCCTCGGGAGGACTGCTCGTTGATCGGGGCGAGCGCGGCGCCGTCGTCGGCGATGCGGTAAGCACTGACGTAGCCGCTCGGCTCCCCCTCGTACTGGACGACCTCGTTGACGGCGTAGAGGAAGCGGCCGGACGGGTGGATGGCCAGGAAGGAGGGGTTCTCGGTCCGGGCGACGACCCCCCGGGATTCGAGCCGTCCGGTGTCGGGGTCCATCGCCAGCAGGTTGATCCCCTGGTCGTCGGCCCGGGTGTAGGTCCCGACGAAGACAAGCACGTTGTCATCCTCCTGGGAGGCCGCCGCGCCGAAGGCGGCCGAGGTGGTCAGTAGCGCGATGAGGGTCGTGGCTCGCAGGCCCATGCGGTGACTCCCCGGGTTGGTGCGACGGCGGGAGGTCGGCCGCGGGCATCGCCTCGATCGACGCGCCGCGGGAGGCGAACGATCAGCTTACCGGGCCGGACCGGGCGTTGCGAGTCAATGCCGGTGGGGGTAAGCCGCCCGGGGGCTCAGACCGACCTTCGCCGATCGTCGGTCCATCGAGTGCCAGCGAGGCCGGGCTCGCCCCGACCTTGGCGTCCCTGGCTCAATCCTCCGACACCGAGGACGACTACGATCAGAGGTTGGCGACCATGAGCGCAAGGAAGATCGCGATGACGACCACGGCGAGGGTGGCGAAGATTGCTCGAATGATCCAGTCGTCGTCGGAAGGGGAGCGATGGCGGATGAGATGAGCGATTGGACTGGCCTCGGGCCCGATCCGGAGTTCGGGCTCGGAGGAGAGTTCGGGATCGTCGTCCGGATCGGCGGCGGGGGGGGCGTCCGGCTCGTCGCCGTCGTCGTCTTGGATGATGATGGCGGCGCGAGGCTCGATCGGGGGGCGGCTGAGGGGGGCGGTGATCTCGGCCTCTCCCAGGTCGCGCAAGCCGCCGAGGGAGGAGAACTGACTTGGGTCGAGGTCGAGCCGGATGTCGTCGTCGTCGAGCTCGGGGGGAGGGGGCCGGAAGCCTCGGGCGGGGCCGGCCCGGCGACCGGAGGAAGGCTGGATCCGGCCGAGGTCGCACCAGCGGAGCAGGTCGGCCCGGAACTCCCGAGCCGACTGGTAGCGGTCTTCGGGCTGCTTGGCCATCGCCTTGCGGACGATCGCGGCGAAGGCGGGGGGGACGTCGGGGCAGAGCTTCTCCAGCGGATCGGGATCTTCCATGCGGTGGCGGAAGATCTTGCTGACAATATCGCCCCCCTCGAACGGAGGCCGGCCGGCGAGGGCGAAGTAGAGCGTGCAGCCAGTGGAGTAGACGTCGCTTCGGAAGTCGGCGCGGGAGGCGTCGGCGAGCTGCTCGGGGCTGGCGTAGTCGAGGGTGCCGACGACGGAGTTCGGGTGCGTGAGGATCCCCTCCTCCCCCATCGACTTGGCCAGGCCGAGGTCGAGAATCTTGGCGTCTCCCTCGGGCGTCACCATCAGGTTCGAGGGCTTCAGGTCGCGGTGAACCAGGCCCGCGTCGTGGGCGGCCTGGAGGCCGGAGAGGACTCGGACGAAGTAGCGCGCCGCCTCGTCGAAGCGGAGGGGGCCGGAGCCGTCGTGGATTCCCTTGACGAGGTTATAGAGGCTGTCGCCGGGGACGTACTCCATGACCATGTAGTGGGCGTCTCCCAGGGCGCCGACCTCCAAGGTCCGGGTGACGTTCGGGTGCCGGACTCGTCGGGAGAGCTCCATCTCTCGATAGAAGCGCCGAAGGGCCTGCTCGTCCTCGAGCGCCTTCTTCGGGGGGAGGACCTTGATGGCGACGCGCCGGTTGTCGGATTCCCGGCGGGCGAGATAGACCTTGCCCATGCCCCCGGCGCCGAGCCGCTTGAGGATGCGGTAGTCGCCGAGGAAGAAGCCCCAGGTCCGGCCGTTGAGCAGTTTGTTGGCCTGGTAGGTGGTCAGCAGTCCGCGGTCGACCAGGGCGCGGGCGAACGGGACGGCGTCGTCGGGGAGGGGCTCCAGCTCGGCCCGGATACGGGCGACCTGCTCGGAGCCCAGCAGCCGGCTTTTGAGAAGGCAGTGGATGAACGGGTCGAGCCGGGGCATGGACCTGGAGGACCTCTCGGTAGGCCGGGGGAGCGGCCGCGGACGGGGCAGGGACCGGCTCAGGACGGGAGCTCGGCCGGCGCCTCGTCCCGGGGGTCGCCGGGTAGGCCGTCGACCGAGACGACCAGGCAGGTCACGTTGTCCCGGGAGTCGTTGCGCAGCGCGAGCCGGACGAGATCCCGGGCCGTGCGCTGGGGGTCGTCGCCCGTGCGGAGATGCTCGGCCAGGGCGTCGTCCGTGACGACGCCGGTCAGGCCGTCGGAGGCGAGCAGGAAGCGATCGCCGGGCAGCAGGCCCTCGACACGGACATCCTCGGGGCCGTCGCTGGCCTCGGGACTGCCGAGGTAGAGATAGAGGACGTGGCGGAATTGGTGACGCTCGGCCTCCTCGGGGCGGATGGTGCCGGCGGTGATCAGCGCGGTGGCCAGGTCGTGATCTCGGGTCAGGCGATCGAGGCGCCCGTCCCGGAAGCGGTAGGCGCGGGAGTCTCCGATGCCGGCGATCGCCACCCGGCCGGGGCGAAACAGCGCCAGCACGACGGTCGTGCCCATGTTGGTGCACTCGGGCACGACGTGCGATTGGGCGATGATCTCCCGGTTGGCGGCGGCGATGGCCCCCCGGATGGCGGTGGCGTCGTCTTCTCCGGCGCCGAGGCGCTGGGCGAGGTCCTTGGGAATGAGCTCGACGGCGATCCGGCTGGCCTGCTCGCCGGCGAGCTGGCCCCCCATGCCGTCGGCGACAATAAAGGGGCCGGCCACATTCGGGCGGATGCATCCCGGGGGAGGGGCCTTCGGAGTAGAACCGTTGTCGACGGCCCCCTCCGACGCCTCCGGGGGGCGGAGGATCACCTCGGTCGAGGAGGACGGCCCCTCGGGCAGCGAGGCCACCGTCCCGACTCCGGGGATGAAGAAATTATCCTCGTTGTGTTCGCGATAGTTGCCCACGGTCGTCGCGACGCCGACCCGGAGGCGAAGGCGAACCGCGGGCCGGGAGTCGTGCCGGTCCGACGGCGAGACGCCAGCGCTCGAGGGCCCCGCGCGCGCCCTCGATGGATTCCAGAGTCGCTTCAGCCAGTTCTTCCAGGACACCGCTTTTCCTTCGCGAACTCGCGGCGAGGGCTCGATCGCCGGGCGGCCGGGGCGGTCGGGGGGAGGGGCCGGCCGGTCAGGAACCGCCCCCGGGGCGGTCGTCGCCGCCGATCGGGGGAGGAGCGGCCCATCGGATCAGGTCGTCGACGCCGAATGATCGGTAGTTCATGAACAGCTCACCCGCCTCGAAACCGGCGGTCAACCCGAAGTAACGATTCATCATCTCCACGGTCTGGAACAGCCGCGACTTCGAGGGGGGGAACTGGGAACCATACGCCCTGATGGCCTCCAGCTTCCTCTCCAGCGTGTGCCCGATATCAGCCACAATGTAACCGGAGGATTCCGGCATATCCAGGCGATGCAAGGCGATCGGGAAGCTCAACTGGTTGGTGATCGTGTGTGGGGGCAGGCCGCCGAAATGCTCGTCCCACTTGGACAGGCGGCTGTAGAAGACGGCCGCGTCGGTGATGAGCATCGCCTGGTAGTGGTCCGGCGAGGCGAGGATCGTCTTGCCGCCAAACCCCAGGACGATCCGGGGGCGGTAGCGGCGGAAAACTCGGGCGAGGGCCACCCGGGCCTCGAAGCTGTCGAACAGCCGGCGGTTGGGCAGGTTCAACGAGACTCGGACGTGGACCCCGAGGATCTCCCGGGCACGCTCGGCCTCGTTGGCCCGGACATCGGGGCCGGGAGAGCCGGGAGTCGGCTCGCCATCAGTCAGGTCGACCATCCCGACCCGGTAACCCAGGTCCGAGAGCCGGGCGAGCGTGCCGCCGCAGGCGATCTCCAGATCATCGGGATGGGCGCCGACGGCAATCAGATCCAGCGGGGCGTCTTCCGACTCGGCCATGGCGTTGATCCGGGCGTTCCGGGGGGCGGTCCTTGCGCACAACTATACCGTTCGTCCGACGCAAGGTCAACTGAACACAATCATTACGGCTCGCTCCCTCCGGCCGGTCCTCCCGCCTGACGGGCCTGGAGGCGTCCCGGTCCGGGAGGGTCCGAGGCGGCCCCGAGGGGCCTGGGGAGACGAAGCGGCCGCCAGGCCGGGCCGGTCGGCTCGACGACGGGGGAGGCAGGATCGGCCCGATCGGGACCCGGACCCCGCCGCGTCGGGCATCGCCGCCATCGCCGGGGCCCGCACAGCGCCCTTGAATTTCGGCGGATGGGGGAGCCACGCTAAAGGGGTTCACCATCTGGATCCCGCCCTCCCTCAGGACGACTCCCATGATCACTCCCCTGATCGCGCAGCTCCAGGAAGGCAACAACCTGGCCGTCTTCCTGGTCTTGCTGCTGGTCTTCATCGCCTTTGTCAGTCTGTTTGCCTTCATCCTCTTCGCGAAGTACTTCAACCTTTGGATCCAGTCGAAGACGACCAACGCGAACATTGGGCTGATCGAGCTGATCGGGATGACCTTCCGCAAGGTCAACCCGAACATCATCGTGCGGTCGAAGATCATGGCCGTGCAGGCGGGCCTGACGGATCGGGACGGCGTGACCCGGCAGAACTTGGAGGCACACTACCTGGCCGGCGGGAACGTGCCGAACGTCATCCGGGCGCTGATCGCCGCGCAGCGGGCGGACATCCCGCTGACCTACAAGCGCGCCGCGGCGATCGACCTGGCCGGGCGGAACGTCCTGGAGGCGATCCAGACCAGCGTCAACCCGAAGGTGATCGACTGTCCCGACC
The DNA here is from genome assembly GCF_003977685.1 of Tautonia sociabilis. Lineage (GTDB taxonomy): Bacteria > Planctomycetota > Planctomycetia > Isosphaerales > Isosphaeraceae > Tautonia > Tautonia sociabilis. The sequence goes on from NZ_RYZH01000011.1 coordinate 36,407, forward strand.
CGGCCAAGGGCCGACAGACGGTTGACGCGGTGGCCAAGGACGGCATCCAGCTCAAGGCCAAGGCCCGAGTGACCGTACGCACGAACATCGACCGGTTGGTCGGCGGTGCGACCGAGGAGACGATCATCGCCCGGGTGGGGGAGGGGATCGTGACCACGATCGGCTCGGCGGAGTCGCACAAGATCGTGCTCGAGAACCCGGACATGATCTCCAAGCGGGTCCTGGAGAAGGGGCTCGACGCGGGGACGGCGTTCGAGATCCTCTCGATCGACATCGCCGACATCGACGTCGGCGACAACATTGGCGCCCGATTGCAGGCCGACCAGGCCGAGGCGGACATGCGCGTCGCCCGGGCGAAGGCCGAGGAGCGCCGGGCCGCCGCCATCGCCTCGGAGCAGGAGAACCTGGCGTTGGTTCAGGAGAACCGAGCGAAGGTGGTCGCCGCCGAGGCCGAAGTCCCGCTGGCGATCGCCGAGGCCTTCCGCCGCGGCCAGCTGGGGATTGGCGACTATTACTCGCTAAGGAACCTGCAGGCGGATACGGAGATGCGGTCCTCGATCGCCGGCGGCGCGGCCAACTCGCGCCGGAACGCCGACACCATGAACGGCTGAGCCGGCCTCGAGACGCCCCGCCTGTGCGGTCCCCTGGTCGGTTGCTCTCGCCCGGCCAGGGGTTATAGTGAATGAAACGATGTCCCCGGGGGGCGAACCGTCGTGAAGATAACCCTGGTCCCGTCGACCGTCTCCGGGGTGGTGGGCGACCCGCTCCAGTTCGGGACGTCCTACGTCGTCAACGAGTCCCTGGCGATCGACGCGGGGACGTTGGGGTTCTACCGAGGCCCCGCGGAACAGAGCAAAATCAAGCACGTCCTGATCTCTCACTCGCACGCCGATCACATCGCGTCGCTGCCGATCTTCGTCGAGAACGTCTTCGAAGCGAAGTCCGATTGCGTCCGGATCTACGGCAACTCCGACGTGATCGAGTGCCTCCGATCCGACGTCTTCAACGACCGAGTCTGGCCCGACTTCGAGAAGCTCTCCGAAGGCCCGATGAAGCAGACCCCCCTGGTGAAGTTCATCGAGATCGAGGCCGGGCAGACGCTGCACTTCGACGGGGTCGAGGTCCGCACCGTGGCGGTCGATCACCTGGTGCCGACCCTCGGGTTCATCCTGAAGGAAGGGGACACGCACGTTGTCATCCCCTCCGACACCGGGCCGACACAGCGCATCTGGGACCTGGTCAACGAGTTGCCCGGCGTCTCGGCTGTCTTCCTCGAGGTCTGTTTCCCGGACCACATGTCCGCCCTGGCCGACTCGTCTCGGCACCTGGTGCCGGCGACCTTCAAGCAGGAAGTGCTGAAGGTCAATTCCCAGGGCGTCAAGTGCCCCTTCTACGCCGTCCATATCAAGGCCCGCTACCGGGACCAGGTGCTCCAGGAACTGGAGGCACACGAGATCCCCGGGCTCCGGATCGCCCGCTTCGGCGTCCCGTACGTCTTCTGAGGGGAGCGGCGAGCGCCAGGGACCCCTTGCGGGCTCCAGGAGCTAGGGCCGAAGCGTCGGTTCTCCCTCGAGCGTCCCCCACCTCCGGCTCATTGGTTCGATTCCGCTTCCGGGAGACGACCCGGAGAATCGCGGCGACCCGATCCGAACGGCCGATCGGCCCCGGGATCGATTGGGTCCGGATCCGTCGATCCGACGATGATTCCGATCGAGGACCGTCCCGACCGGGCCGCAGCCGAACACCCAACCGCCGGACCCGATGCCATGCCCCCTCTTCGCCCCCGGATCGCACTCGCCCCGGCGCTGCTGGCCAGCGCCGGGCTGATCGCCGGCTGGTTTCCCGGAGCGACCGCGGCCGACGACCTCGCCCGGCCAGCCCGCGGCGAGACTCCCTCCGGCACCCCCATCCGATTCCTCGGCGCCAACTCGTGCAGTGCCAACGCCTGCCACAACCGAGGCAATTTCCGAGGGGCCTCCGAGTTGAGCGTCTTCGAGCCGAAGCGCTTCTGGGAGCACCAGTACTGGCAGCGGTTCGACCCTCACGTTCGGGCCTTCGAGGTGCTGGAGGGGGAGGAATCGAGGCGGATCGAGCAAAACCTCCGCAGGCTTTCCTCGATCGAGCTGGCCTTCCCGGAGCGAGACGGGCTCTGCCTGAGTTGCCACGTCCATCAGAATTTCAGCGGCTCGGAGCACGGGCCCGCCTTTGCCGAGGCCGACGGCGTCTCTTGCGAGGGCTGCCACGGCGCCTCGGAGCTCTGGAACTCGGCACACTACCAGGACGGCTGGAAATTGCTTTCCCCCGAGCGGAAGGCGTCCTATGGTTTCGTGCCGCTCGACGCGATGGCCGATCGAGCACGGTCGTGCACCCCGTGCCACGTCGGTTCGTCGTACGAGGATCCGGAGCACGGCCTGGTGGACGTCAATCACGACCTGATCGCTGCCGGCCATCCCCGCCTGAACTTCGAGTTCGCGTCGTACCACGCCCAGTATCCGAGGCACTGGAACGACCTGGCCGAACGGGGGGAGGACCCGGCCTACGAGGCGAGGGCCTGGGTGGTCGGGCAGCTCGTCACGGCGGAGTCCGCCTTGCGGCTGCTCAAGGCCAGGGGGATGCGATCGGGAGCCCGGCCGGGCGATCCGGGGCCCCTCCCGCTGCGAGGCACCCTGGATTCCAACCCCCACGCCGGTCCCTGGCCCGAGTTCGCCGAGTACAACTGCTACGCCTGCCACCACGACCTCCGGGGAGGCGTTCCTCTCGCCGTGGGGATCGCCTCCGCCGTGCCGGGACAACTGCCGTGGGGGTCCTGGTCCATGCCGATGGTCGAGGTGATCGGCCAGGAGCTCCCTCCTCGAGGGAAGGACTGGTCGGCGATCCGGTCGGCGATCGAGTCCGAGATGACCCTGCCGCTACCCGACCCCGCTCGGGTGTCCAGCCGGGTGGACGAGGCCCTGGCGACGATTGACGCGTGGCTGGCCGAGTGGGACGACCGTCCGATCGACTCGGAGACGGTCGAACGGCTGATCGCCACCGCCGTCGAGCAGCTTCGCGAGTCGGCGGATCCGACCTGGGACCGGAATGCCCAGGTGTACCTGGCGATGGCCGCCCTGTACGCCGCCCAAGGGGATCTCGACCCCGCTCGCCGGGACCCGGCGATGGCCCAGACCCTCGACGCGATGCTCAACCGGCTCCGGTTCCAACCCGGCATGAACAGCCCTCACGAGTACCGCGTCGAGAGCCTGGAGGGCGTGCGTTCGGCGATCCGGCCCCGAGCTTCGATCGAGGAGTGAACCCATGGCGTTTCTCGGCGTTCGAGTCCCCGCGAAGGCGTCGGTCGCGCTGCTGGCGGCGCTGGTCCTTCCCGCGGTCGGACGGGCCCAGGACGAACCGGGGGCGGCCACCCGGATGGCGGCCGCGGGACGCTATCAGGGCGCGAATTACTGCCACCAGTGCCACGCCCAGCCCATCGCCGTGAACCAGGCGAACGGGGTGCTCGACTGGTGCCTGATGACCGAGTTCTCCACCTGGAGAACCGTCGACAAGCACTCGATGGCGTTCGCCGTGCTCGAAGGCCCCCGGGGGAGGGAGATGGGGGAGAAGCTGGGCGTTGATGTCACCCAACCGGAGTCGGGGTGCCTCAGCTGCCATGCCCAGAACTTCGATCAGCAGGAGCTCACCGCCGGCTTCAGCTTCCAGGACGGGGTCAACTGCGAGGTTTGCCACGGTCCTTCCGGCAACTGGGCGGCGCCTCACGTGCTCGCCACCTGGAGGGAGAACACCCCGGAACAGAAGGCGGAACTCGGGATGTGGGACCTCCGCAATCCCGAGGTCCAGAGCGAGCTCTGCCTGTCGTGCCACGTGGGCAACGCCCAGCTTGGCCGAGTCGTCACGCACCCGATGTACGCCGCCGGGCACCCGCCGCTGCCGAGCGTCGATGTCGCCCGGTTCGTCCGGAACATCCCCCAGCACTGGCGGTCGAAGGACGACATCCCCTGGTGGAAGCAGGCCCCGGAGCCGATCCGGCAGGCCAACGGCATCGCGGAGGCGAAACTCTACGGGGTCGAGTTGACGATGGTCGGCAACGTGATCGCCCTCCGCGAATCGATGAGGCTGCTGGCCGATCGGGCCGACCTGGATGCCGCATCGCCGGATCGGCTGCACCGCTGGCCGGAGCTGTACCTGAACGAGACGGTCAAGGACGATCCTCGGTTCGAGGACCCCGGGCAGTTGCCCTCCCTGGCCGAGAGCCGATGGCCCGAGATGGCCATGACCCATGCCGATTGCCTCTCCTGTCACCACGACCTGCGCTTCCCGGGCTGGAGGCAGCGCCGGGGGTATGAGCATGCCCCTCCCGGGAGGCCGCTCCCAAGGTCGTTCCCCTTGGCCCTGATCGACCTGAATATCGAGCGGTTCGGCGACGAATCGGACCGCTCCGAGTTCGATCGGCGCCTCGACCGTCTGTACGACGCCTTCGCCTCCCGGCCCTTCGGGAGGGCCGACGAGGTCCGGGACGCGGCCCGGGAGCTGGAACGCTGGGCGGATACGTTCCACTCCCGTCGGCTGGCCTCGGCCCAGTTCGACAAGGAGACGGCAACCGGACTGATCCGAAGGCTCTGCGAACAGAACCAATCGGCCATCCCCGATTACGACACGGCCCGCCAGATCGCCTCGGCGATCCAGGTCATCTACTGGGACCTTGCCGACCAGGGAGCCGACTCCTCCGACGGGCACGACCAAATCCTGGGCATCCTCGATCACTGGGACAAAGTGCTCAATCTCGGCCGTTATCCCAAGAGCGAGGATCGAGACGCCCTCTCCCTGGAGATCATCCGGAGGCTGGCGAATGACCCGGATCTGGCGGGCTTCGGGGCCTGGACCCCGCTGGCTCTGGGGTTCCCGGACGATCCCGATGTGTACTGGAACGCCTCCCGACCCGACGCGAACGAGTTGCTCGACACGATTCGGGGCAAGCTGATCCCGGACAACGTGCGGCAGAAATACGTCTCCCCGGAGTTCAAGGAACCGCTCCAGGAGATTAACAACGCCGGGCTCAAGATTGCGCTCGAGCGGGCCAGTCAGTACGACCCCTATCGGTTCCAGGCCGAGTTGGTCCAGCTCGGCCAGCTTCTCATGGGCCTCGCCGCCGAGTGATCGGGGAGGCGGACGCCTCCCAACGACAACGGGGAGCCGCCGGGCGGTTGGGCCCCGGCGGCTCCCCGTCTCATTGGAGCGGTTCTCGGGTTCCCGAGGAAGCTCAGCGCCTCGGCCGATCGGCCGCATCCGGCCGGGCGATGTTGGCCGGGAAGCGGGGCCGGGGGGAGCCGAAGTCGAGCGGGTCGTCGGTGACCGTGTAGAGCTGTCCGTTGCGCAGATAGAGCCGGCGCTGCTCCTCCAGGTTGAGCGGCCGGGCGCCGATCCGACCGAAGACCGAGAGCTGGTTGCCGCTCTCGTCGACGGCGCGATCGCGGTCGAGCGTGTCGGCGATCGCGATGGCGTGCCCTTCCTCGGCGAGCTTGTGCGAGGCGACAAGGTGAGGCGTGGGCCTGGGGCTGAAGCCGTCGTTGCCGGAAGTGTAGGGCGAGGTGAGCTGGACCACGCGAAGGCCATTCTTGCCGTCGGCGAGGTAGGCGAAGAGGCTGTTGTAGGTGATGGCGACCTTCACGTCGTGCAGGTCGTTGATCTCACCCTCGGCGTTGTACACCTGGTCGATGAACGCCTCCCGGGGACGCTCGATGTCCACGATGACGAGGCCCTGCTCACCGGCCGCGACATAGGCGTAGGTCCGGACGAGGAAGGCCTTGTGGGCGTCGTGGATGGGGACCTCGTGAACGAAGGTCGGCCGGGTCGGGTCGGTGATGTCGAAGACCTTCAACCCGTCCTCGTCGCAGGCGAAGCCGTAGCGGAACTGGGCCTGGAAGTCGGTGGGGTGCTGGACCACGTCGGGCCCGATGACGGTGACGACCTTCGGGTCGAGCGGGTTGGCGAAGTCGACGACGACGATTCCGGCGTCGCAGCAGACGTAGGCATAGGTGCCGTAGAAGGTGATCTTCCTCGTGCCGCAGAGGATGCCGCCGGGGTTGAAGGTGAGGTCTCGCTTGAGGAAGTTGTTCAGCGGGTTGCCGTCGAGCAGGGAGGCGGCACCGACGAGGATGATTCCCTCGTACTTGTCGCCGACGTAGAGGAAGGCGTACGGCAGGGGGACCGACGGCTCTCGGTTTTCGGGGAAGTGGTGCCGGGTGGGATCGGGGGCGAGCGTGGTCGGGGCGGTCACGCAGGTGGCGTACCGCGTGCGGACGTAGAACCGCTGACCGAGCGGGGAGAACGGCGCCGTGAGAATCCGCTCGGAGAAGCCCTTGTTGTCGATGAACGCGATGTCGAAGACGCGGAGCCCGTTCGGACCGCAGGCGGCGTAGAGGAACTCGCCGCGGGCCTGGAGGTCGAGCACCTCGGGTTTGTTGTACTTCAGGCTGAGGTTCTCGCCCACGTCCTTACCCGGGTGCTCGTGGGCGACGACCAACTCTCGGCCCTCGGCGAGGTGCTCCTTGTAGCGATCGGGGTAGACGAGGGCGTGCATCGTGCTGCCGATGACCGCCTGGGGCTCGTCGCGCTCGGTCACCTCGATGGCGAACAACCCGTGCTCGCCGGCGGCGACCCAGGCGTATCGGCCCAGGAAGTTCATGAAGTTGGTCCCGTGCATCAAGAGCTGGGCCATGATGGCGTTGTTGTCGTCCGCTCGGGAGACGTGGCAGTCGGTGCACTGCTTCGTCTCACCGCGGCCGGGAAGGTAATTGGCCGGGTTGAGGGCGCGGCCGGTCGTGGGGTCGACCGGAGGTCCTCCTCGAACGGTGTGCGGGACGTTGGTGCTGAAGGCGATCCCGCTGAGGCCCTCGGAGGAGATGGTCTGCTGCTGAATGTAGATCGCCTCGCGCTGGGCGTTGTACGAGGTCACGTGGATGGCGCAGGACGATCGGGAGGGGTTGATGCGATTGCCGGTGACGTCGCCGTCTCGGGCGATCATGAAGGTGTCGTCGCGGAGGGTTTGCCAGTTATACGAGACGTAGTTCCGGGAGACATCGCCGCCGTTGTGCAGCTCGGGCATCTTCATGTTGGCCCGCTGCGGGAGGTGGCAGCCGTAGCAGCTTGGGTTCCACGAGGAGTGGCAGGCCTGACAGCTCATGTTGGTGCTGGAGTGGGGGCAGAGGTCCTCGTCGTTGCCGGGGAGGTCGCCCCAGACGAGGTTGTTCCCCTCGAAGCGGACGGTCTTGGCGAGGTGGGACTTCTGGTTGTAGTCCCGGTTGCCGGGAGTGGTCGTGTCGGCGGTCTGGACGACGCGCCACCAGAGGTCGGGCTCGACCATGGAATTCTGGATGAGCTGGCCGTCCTTGACCTCGAACCGAGGCTTGCCGAACGGAGTGCGAAGGGCCTTGAGGTCGAGGCCGCCGTCGGGGGAGGCGGGGCCGGAGGTCATCAGCGTGGCGTAGCGGACGGCGGTGCCGTGGCAGTCGATGCACTGGATCTCAATCGCGTTGCGGACCTCGCCGTAGAGCTTGCCGTTGCCGTGGGCACTGACGAGGAAGTGGCAATCGACGCAGTGCATCCCCTTCTCCATGTGGATGTCCATCAGGTGGAGGGGGACGCCGTCCCGGTCGGCCTTGCTGCCGTCGGTCTGCCGCTCCTCTCGGCTGGGGGGCGCCATCGCCGCCTGGAGGACGGCGTTGTCGACGTGGGGGACGATGTCGCCGTCGGCGTCGAGGAGGCGGCCCTTGCGGTCCTTCTTGAAGACGGCGTCGAAGACCCAGCCGTGGCCGTGGAAGTCGGCGAACTGCTGCTTCTCGGCGACGGCGTTCAGCTCGGCGACTCGGCTCAGGAACTCGGGATCGCTCCAGAGCCCTCGGGCGCTGGCCTCATTAGGGTCCACCATCATCGCGCTGACGAATTGCTCGGCGGTTGGGTCGCGCTCTTCCTCCGGGTAGAGCAGCTCGCCGTCGGTTTCGAGGTCCCACCACATGTAGCCGACATAGCTGTTCATGACGGTCGTGCCGGGGTGGATATGGCAGACCATGCACTGGCTGGTGGGCGGGGCCCAGACGAACTCGTGGGCGATGGGGTGGCCGGGCTCATTCTTGGGGATGGTCGGGTCGGGGCTGGCCGAGGTGCCTCGGTTGCCGAAGACGGCGAAGGGGCCGGAGTGGACCGGAGAGCGGTCATTCGCATAGACGACGTGGCAGGCGGTGCAGCCGCTGGAGCGGAAGTCGCCGGCCTTGTCGTTGGTGCCGAGGAAGTTGAGCGTCGGGTCGAGCAGCCGAGTCTTCTGCAGGCCGATGAGCACCGGGTCGGTGCGGTTCTTGGTGCCGAGCCCTCGGTTGCTCAGGCCGGAGACGGGTCGGCCTGGGGGATCGCCCCCGGCGTTGATGAGGCCGAGGTTGGTGACCGGGGCCGGGAACCCGATCTCGGCCGGCAGCAAGCGGCCGCGCTCGAAGATGCGGAGCACGTTGCCGGGCTGGGAGACCTCGAATCGGGGAAGGGGGTCGAGGAAGGGAAGCACCCCCTCGACCTTCATCTCGTACTCCGTCGGCGGCGGGACGGTCTGCACGCGCTGAGGGACGCCGTGCATGCTGTAGCTTTCGCCGAAGCGGGCCCGCTTGGCCGGGTAGGAGCCGTTGTTGTAGAGGGCGGCTTCCCAGAGCATGGCCCCGTGAGTCATCATGCTCTTGCGTACGTAATTGACGATTTCGCCGTGGCAGCCGGAGGTCCCGCAACTGATGTGGGCGACGCGGAGGTCGCCCGGATTGACGAAACGGATGAACTCGGGGGACTCGTGGTTGAGCAGGGTGTAGGAGCGGGCCGGGTTGCCGGAGGTCGGCCAGGCGTCGGGGAAGCGCGGGCGGACGTGGGCGAGCTCCTTGAACTCAGCGGTGGGGTCGCCGCCGTGGCAGTCGATGCAGCCAAGGCGGACGGTGTCCTTCATGTGCGGATCGCCGACGTTCTGGTGGCAGGTGACGCAAGTGCCGCTCTTGCGAGCCACGTCGAAGTCGGTCTGACCGAGCAGGTTGACTTGCTCGTAACCGGGAGGGAAGGGGAAGCCGCCGGGTCTGGGCCCGTGTGCGACCGGGTGTCCGTGGTATGAGGCGGGCGGCTCCCCGTGGGGGAGGGGGGGGGCCTGGGCGGCCGCGGCCGACGTCAGGGCGGCCCCGAGCAGGGCGACCAGCCCGGCGACCGGCGGCGATCGGCGGGCGGTGCGACTCCGGTCTCGTCCCGTCATGTGACTGGCGACCTCCATGTCTGCGGCGATCGATTCCGAGAGCGGTTCCTCCGCCCAACAGAAATGACCGCCTTTCAATCAGAAGCGTCTGAGGCCGTCAAGGCCGATCGGGCCGGCGGCGCTCGACGGAGTCGGCGCCTCCGGCCCGGGTGGGGGAGGGATCGGCACTCACGCCGTCGGAGCCGATCAGTAGGTCAACACCAGCGTCCCAAACGCCTGGACAAAGGGGTCGACCCGATCGTAGGTGTTGTTGTAGAGGTCGCGGAAGCCCTGGCCCGGGATCAGCGTGGCGGCACCGGCGAGGAAGACGATGTTCTCGCTCACCAGCGGGCGGTACTCGAACCCGATGCTCAGGTCGGCCCCAATGAAGTCGTGGATGTGGCCGTCGAAGAGGTACTGCTCGAGGACCGCGGTGTGGTCGAAGTAGAGCAGGTTCGCGTTGTTGAACATCTTCAGCTTGGGGGTCAGGTCGAGGTCCACCCCGAGGTTGCCCAGCAGCAGGCCGGGGTTGACGAAGTTGGCCTGACCCTTGACCTTGCTCGACCGGAGGTCGTTCACGAAGCTGTTCCGCTGGGTCAGGAAGACGCCGAAGAGCGGGATGAACTGGCGCTGGTAGAAGCTGAACTGGCCGCCAGCGAAGACGGGGTTGTCCAGGATGGTGTCGAATCCGGTGGCGTGAGTGTCATTCGGGTTGGCGTCGCCGGACTGCCACAGGAACGAGATCTTGAAGCGGGCCCAGTCGCGGTCGTAGGAGCCCTCGATGGCGTAGAACTGGGCGTTGATCGTCTGGGCGCGGTTGGCGATCGGGTTGTTTGTGTCCCGGCCGAGGGCCCAGTAGAACTGGTGGCTGAGGTTGTACCGGCCGAAGTGCCCCTCGCCGCCGAGGCCGAGGTAGGCGACGTTCACCGCGTGGGGGCGGAAAATGCCGATCGGGTCGGGGCGGGCGAGGAAGTGGTTCTGGTCGAACTCGATGCCGCCGTTGTCGTTGTTGTAGGCGACGTTGAACAGAGCGGTGTAGCCGGGGACGATGAAGTCCTGGCGGAAGAGATTGGCGAAGAACAGGTTCTGGTTCCGGAAGTTGAACGCCTGGTTGAGGAAGCTGTTGATGTTCTTCTCTTGCTGGTGGAAGTACACCAGGTTGAATTGCGTGCGGTTGGAGTCGGCGTTGCCGAAGAGCCGGACGCCGGAGTTGATGTCGAAGAAGAGGAAGCCGCGGAAGTCGGAGATGAACGGCTGGGAGCCGACCCGCAGCGACATGAAGTCGTAGTACGGGCTGAGATCGCCGAGCTTCGTCTCGACGAACCACTCCTGGAGCGTCCAGTCGGTCCGGGTGCGCTGCGTCCCGGCCAGGACGTTCGGGTTGACGTTCGCCAGCTCCATCAAGTTCAGGTTATTGATGTTGAAGACCGGGGTGAGCTGGATCCTCCAGTCGGCGGGCTTGAAGGCGGCGTCGCCGTGGAAGAGGTTCGCCGTCAGGAAGAAGTTCTGGACGAAGAAGAACTGGTTCGGGCGGCCGAAGAACTGCTCCTCGAACGGTCGGGAGGTGCTCTCGAAGGGGGTGGTGGCGGTGGGCAGCTCGCGGTACTCGTAGATGCCGATGGTTGAGGCGGTCATCTCGAGGAAGGTGTGCTGGCCGATGATCGGGTAGTCACCCTTGAGCACGTTCTGGTTGAAGGGGTCGAGCAGGTTGCCGGGGTCGTAGGGGTAGTCGTCGTCGAGTCGATTGCCGCGATCGTAGCGGTCCCAGAACGGGTAGCCGATGCGCCAGCGGTCCTCGACCGGGACGAAGTCGTCAACGACCTGCACCTCGGACGGGATCACTCCCGACTTGCCGGCGAACCCCGGAGTGGGGAAGAACGGCCAGCTCAGTACGCCGGGCCCCCTTGGCGGGACGGGCTCCTCCCCGAGCAGACCGAACGGGGTCGACTCGATGGGCCTGCCCAGCACATTCGGTCGGGGATCGAGGTCGGGGTCGTCCGTCGAGGGGGGAGGAGGCTCTCCCGGGATCAGGCCCGGGACGAACTGAGTAACCGATCCCGACCCGGCGGGGGGAGGGATCGCCGGGGACGCCGGCGGTTCGAATCCGGGGGGCAAGGGTGGCAATTCGATCGGTTCCTGAGCGGTCGACCATCCAGTCGGCTGCGCCAGCACGAGGGCGGCGGCCAGCGCCCATGCCCGTCGTCGGCGTGAGGAAGATTTCGACATCTCGCTCTGCTCCCCCAACTTCGGGACGGCGACCTGACCGACCCCCGACGGACACGCGAACCGGCGCCGGCCGTTCGATCCCGGCGACCGTGATGGCTCGGATCGGTGTCGAAGCCTCCCCGATCGTCGTCGCGGCCCGGCGAGGAACGATTGCGTAAGACGTGCGGGTCCGACCGATCTAGACGGTAGATCGGGTTGAGCGGGCCCGAGCATTACGATTTTTCTCCCTCATCGGATGCGCATCGGACGAACGAGGCCCCTCCGTTCGGGCGCTTGGCCCCTCCCCGGGAGGCCGGAAGCTACCGGCGAAGGTCCCGCCAACCGATTCCTCCCGGAAGATTGGTTGAAACGGAACACGCGATTCAGCCGATGCTGACGACGAGTTCCCGACGACCGAACCGGGACCAGACCTGACCCGAGGGTCGCCGCCTGGCCGCGCGATGCGGGCCGGGCGTTCGGAATCCAGCCCGAATGGTCGGGACCGGGCCCGCGGTCGGAGGGGCCGGCTCGACTCCACGGAAGGGGGTTCAGCCATGTCGGACCGAGGTCCCTCCGCGATGAGGAGGCAGTGGGGTGATCGAGGCCGGGCTCCCCGGCGCCCGAGGCGGACGCCGATCGTCGAATCGCTCGAAGCGCGCACCCTGATGGCCGTCAATGTCCAGGTGGTCGACGGGATCCTCCAGGTCCAGGGCAGCAACGGCCCGGATCAGATCGAGGTCTTCCGGGTCGGCAACGAGGTCCTCGTCCGAGACGGCGGCGCGGACGCCGCCCGGGTGCCCTACCGGGGCCTCTCCTCGATCGACATCGAGTCCGGGGAGGGGGACGACACCGTCCGGGTGCTGGCGAACATCACGATCTCGGCGGCGATCGACGGCGGCCCGGGGAACGACTCGCTCTTCGGCGGCTCGGGCAGCGACGTGCTGATCGGCGGCGGAGGGGTCGACAAGCTCGTCGGCAACGAGGGGTTCAACGTCTACACCGGAGGAGAGAACAACGCGGCGGTCCCCGGGCTGAACCTCGACCTCGACTCCGGCCTGTTCCTCGACAACCAGGTTCCCCCCTCGCCGACCACCGACATCAATGGCATGCCACTGACGCTGACCGCCGACGAGGTGAACCAGTTGCTCGACCGCGCCTCGGCCGCCTCGCCGAGCAACGACGCGATCATCGCCATCGTCGACCAGGGAGGACGGGTGCTCGGCGTCCGCGTCGAGGACGGGGTCTCGCCGACCATCCGCAACGATCCCGAAACGCTGACCTTCGCCATCGACGGAGCCCTGGCCAAGGCCCGCACCGGTGCCTTCTTCGCCAACAACACGGCACCCCTTACCAGCCGGACCGTTCAGGCGCTCAGCGAGTCGACGATCTTGCAGCGCGAGGTGGAGTCGGACCCGAACATCACCGACCCGAACTCGCCGCTGCGGGGGCCGGGCACCATGGCCCGAATCGGAGTCGGCGGCCACTTTCCCCGGAACGTGAACTTCACGCCGCAGGTCGACCTTGCGCAGATCGAGTACAGTAACCGGGATACCACCTTCCACCCCGGCCCCGACCGGATCAAGGGAACGGCCGACGACGTTGAGCTGCCCAACCGGTTCAACATTCCTGACGAGGTGATCCCCAAGCGCATCCTGGACCAGGACCTGTTCATCCAGCCGCCCGACAGCTACGGCTTCGTCTCGGGCCTCTACCCGGGGGCCCAGCCGAGGGGGATCTCGACCCTTCCCGGCGGCCTGCCGATCCTGCGACTCTACAAAACCGAGATCAACGGACTGATCCGGACCCGGGCCAGCCTGATCGGCGGCATCGGCGTCTTCTTCCCCGGGGAGACGGGGTACGCGATCGAGGAAAACTCGATCCTCAACGGCCTGGCCTTCGACCCGAGCAAGCCGGATCGCTCGCAGGAGGCCGAGGCGATCGCAATCGCGGCCCTCGGCGGGGTCGTCGACGTGACGAAGATTCCCATGGATGGGCCTCTGATCGTCAACAACCTGGGAGGCGTGCCAAAGATCTCCAACATCGGCCTGCCGCTGGGCCGCATCGACCTGGTCGGCATCACGCTGCCGATCTACGGCGGCCACGGGCTCTCTGGCCTGAAGGCGGTGCAGCGGGAGTTGGCCCAGCTGGGAGTCACGGCGAAGGGCAGCCAGGGCACGGTCAATGGCGTGAACCTGCCCGTGACCCGAGGTCCCGACGGGATTCCTGGCACCGGCGACGAGGAGCACACGATCGCGGGGCGGATCGTCCCCGAAGGCTTCCTCGTCGAGCCGCATGATGCCGCCGACGGCAGCCTGACCCGGGAGGATTTGATCCGGATCACGGCCCAGGCCGTGGTTCAGTCGAACCAGACCCGGTCGGCGATCCGACTGCCGCTCGACGAGTCGGCGCGAATGGTCATCGGGATCACCGACCTCGATGGCAACGTCCTGAGCCTCTACCGGATGCCGGGTGCCACCTACTTCTCGATCGACGTGGCGGTGGCCAAGGCCCGGAACGTCGCCTACTACGCCAACCCGGACAAGCTCCAGGAGGTCGACCACCTGCCCGGAGTCCCTCCCGGGGCGGCGTTCACCAGCCGGACGTTCCGGTTCGCCGCGTTGCCGTTCTTCCCGAGCGGCCAGGACAACTACCCGCCGGGGCCGTTCTCGAAGCTCAACGATGGCCAGGTCTCGACGCAGAGCGCCCTGAACGACGGGCCCCCGCTGCCCGCCTCGGCCTTCCAGAGCGTCAACGGGTTCGACTCGTTCAACCCACAGACCAACTTCCGAGACCCGACGAACATCCTCAACCAGAACGGGGTCATCTTCTTCCCCGGCAGCGCGCCGCTGTACAAGGACGTCGACGGCGACGGTCTCCGGGACCTGGTCGGCGGGTTCGGCATCTCCGGCGACGGCGTCGACCAGGACGACGTGGTCACCTACTTCGGGGCCCAGGGCTACGAGCCTCCGTTCACGGTCCCGAGGGCCGACCAGACGTTCTTCCGGGGCGTCCGACTGCCCTATATCAAGTTCAACCGTCAGCCGTTGAACCAGAAGGACCAGTTCCCCCAGAACTTCCCGGCGATGGAGGGGATCGGACCGCTGCCCTGACCCCGAGGGGGATCGCCCCACGGGCCGGTCGCGCGCCGGACCGGCCTCGATCGTCGAGGCCGGTCCGGCGACCCGGGCTCGCCGACCGTGCCGCGGACGGATCCCGGGACCGAGATCCGAGGAGGAGGAGGAGACCCAGCATGCGAGTCGGAATGGTTCGGCTGGCCCTCGCGGCGGCGGTCGCGGCGGGAGGGACGGCAAGGGGGTCGGATCCGCAGCTCCCACCGCTGCCGGCACCGACGATCGGGGGAGGGCCGCCCACACACTCTCCCCCAATCGTCTCCCGGCCGATCATGTCCCCGCCGTCGCTCGCGCCGGAGATGCCCCTGCCGGTGATGCTCAGCGAGAGCGACTCCGGACTCGGGTATTCCCACCACCACCATCACCACGAGGGGCACGAGGAGGGCCACTGCATCCCGGGGGTCTACAAGACGGAAATCTCGCGGTTTCCCGGCAACGGTTACGTCGCGCGGAAGCACCCGTATACCATCGATCAAAACACGATGGAACGAGCCGGTTTTCCGAAGGAGATCTCCCACCTGGCGGTGCCATCCGACGGGCCGCATTACACCGGATACTTCGTGGGAGGCGGTGCGTCCCTTTTTCACAAGGGCGGGAGGAACCACCCCCTGCAGGAGGGGACCTGGGGCTGGGACTACGAGCACCTCGGCCTGAAGCGCCGGGTCCAGTTGCTGTTCTCGAAGGGAAGGCTGTACCAGGATGGCGACGGGCAATACGAACCCGACCCGCCGTTCGAGATCACCAACGTCTTCGCGATCCGGTACGGAGAGCGGCTGCATCGCTTCCTCGGCCACGAGGCTGAGTGACCCCGGGGCTCTCCCGAGGTCTTCCCCCGTTCGAGGGCCCGGTCTTTGGCCAAACGCCGGAGACCGAGCCCCGGTCCTCTCACTCGGAACGGACGAGCGGACGTCGGGTCGTCCCGACCGCTCCCGGATTGGGATCCCAGCCATGAAGAGTCGTCGGTACCTGACCGTCGCCGGCCTTGGCCTCGCGTTGATCCGACCGGCGGGGGCCGACGAGCCCCCCGAGATTCGGACCCAGGGGGCGCTGATCCGATCGTCAGCCCGAGCTTCCCGAGTGGTCGTCGAAGACGGCCCACCCCGCGATCCGGGCGTTCGGAAGGCCGTCGCTCAGGTGGTGACCGATTTTCCGCCGCCCAAGGCCCTCCCCCGGTACGGTGTGGGCCAGGCACCCGCCAGCGGCGGAAATCCTCTGGTCGTCCCGCCTCCCGGGGAGCTCCCTGGCATCCCCGCCCCGTCGGAGATCCCGGGAGCCCCTGAGCTGCCGCCTCCCTCGGATCTCCCCGGCGTTCCGGAAGCAGTCGTCCCCGTGCCGCCTCTGGAATCGGGGGAGATCCCCCCTCCGCTCGAGCAGCCGGCCCCCGAGCCCATCCTCCCGCCAGAACTTCCCTCGCCGCCGACCGGGTTTCCGGAAGAGGGGCTCCCCCAGCTTCCGACGGCTCCGGAGCCTCCCGCGACGGCGGTCCCGGACCTCTCCCCGATCCCAGAGGCGGCGGAGGCGATTCCGCCCGACGCCTTCTCCTCCGGAGGCCCCGGCGCCGGGGCGCTGACCGACCTGGCCTCGACCGCGGCCCTCGCCGCCTCGTCGGGATTCGCCACGCCGGAAGTCTTCGGCGACTCGTTCGGGGCCTCGGGGATTCGCATCTTCCAGGGGCGTCCCCAGCCTCCTCCGCCGCTGCCGAGGCCGCCGATTCCCCCTCGTCCCCCCTCGCCGTTCGAGCCGGTCGTCTCCGCGGCGCTGGTGCCCACCATCCGGGCGATCAAGCTCTCGGAGAACCAGAGCCCGGCGCCGAGGAGCCGTTTGATCTACCAGTTCAACTTCTACAACGACGTGAACGGCACGGTCAACCAGCGGTTCGGGGCGCCGATCTCTGACATCCGTATCTATCGTCATGTTTTTGGCTTCGAGCGGGCTTTCCTTGACCAGATGGCCTCGTTTGGCATGCGATTGCCGTTGGATACCGTGACCGGGGATAGCCCGTTGCCGAACATCGGGCGCACCTCGACGGCGCTGGGGAACCTCGAGCTCTTCGCCAAGTACGTGCTTTACCGTGACCTGGAGGCGGGTCGATTGCTCTCGACCGGCCTGTCAGTCTCGCCGAACACCGGCCCCCGCCGCTTCGCCGGGGCCGACTACCTCCAACCGTCGAACAGCACAACGATCCAGCCGTTCGTCGGCGGCATCTTCACGGCCGGGAGGTTCTTCGCCCAGGGATTCCTGTCGATCCAGGTGCCCTTCGACACCAACGACGTGACGCTCCTCTACAACGACTACGCCTTCGGCTACTTCCTCTACCGGGCCCAGGAGCCCGGCCGGTGGCTCACCGCCATCACGCCGATCTTCGAGGTCCACGTGAACACGCCGTTGAACCACCGGGGGGTCCGGATTGACGATCCGGTCGGCATCCCGGACTTCGTGAACCTGACCTACGGCGCCGCGTTCGATCTCGGCCGCCGAGCCCGGTTCCTCGCCGCCATCGTCACCCCCGTCACCGGGCCGAGGCCGTTCGACTTGGAGGTGCTCGCTTCGCTGAATGTCTACTATTGAGGGCGGTTCCCCAGAGCCGCCCCCCGAACGGGAACTCCCCCAACGCCGGGGGGAGTTCCCGGTCCTCCTGGTTCAGTTATCGATCCGAGGAGCGGGCCCCTTGATCGTGTCGATCGCCTCGGCGACTCCGGGGCGATCGCGGTACGCTTCGAACCGGGAGAGCCCGACGTCGTTCGCGATCCGGTAGCCCGCCGCCGCGGCCTGGCGGAGGAAGCCGAGGGCGGTTTCCAGCTCGGACTCGAACCGCTCCGGGAAGGAGTCGGGTTGCTGTCTCCTTGCCTCGGCGGCACGGAGGGTGCTGACCGCCGCGAGGTAGAGGTCGAGGCCGCCACCCCGGGCGTCCTCGCCGAAGGCGATGGCCTGCCGCAAGGATTCGTCGTAGTGGTCCAATTCGCTCGCCAGGAAGCAGACCCGCTTGCGCAATTGCTGGACGGTGGACCAGTAGAGCACGTCGTTGGGGCGGTCCCGAGCGGCCTCCTCCGCGAGTTCAAGGGCCTCTCGGAGCGATTCGAGCTCAGCCTCCCGGGCTTCTGGCGAGTCTGGTGACCAGTACCCGCGTTCATCGAGTGCGTTGGCCAGATCCTTCCGGTACTCGGGGACCTCGGGGTAGGCCTCGACGAGTCCTCGGAGCAGCTCGATCGCCGAATCGAGCAGGGCGAGTCCCTCGGCGGGCAAGCCCGAAGCCGGGGACTGGGTGAGGTTCCGCTTGCGGAGGAACGAGGCGATATTCTGGCGGATCAGGGCGAGCCGGTGGCGGTATTCGGGCCGATCGGGATAGGACGCGACCAGATCGGTCCGGATCGCTTCCGATCGTCGGTACGCCTGCTCGGCGCGGGAGAACAGCCCTTCGGCCTCGTCGGCCGATGCCTGGTCGTCCTTGCGTCGGCCGCGCTCCTGGAGAACCTGGCCGAGGTTGCTCAGATAGCCGGCCAGTTCCGACCAGTATTCGGGGACCATCGGGTAGTCGGTGGTGAGGCGATCGGCCAGGGCGATGGCGTTGCGGAGGGGCTCCTCGGCCGCGTCGGGGTCCGTGCCGATGGTCCGGGCGACTCGGTTGTTGAGCGACCGGGCGAGTTCTCGGGAGAAATGGGGAATCTCGGAGTTCTCGTCGACCAGTTGCGACTGCAACCGGATGGCCTCGTCGAACGCGGCATCCGCGGCGTCGGGGTCGGTGCCCTGGAGCAGCAGGGCATAATTGTTGAGGTAGCGGGCCAGTTCGCGGCGGTCTTCCTGCCGATCGCCTCGGCCGTCGACCACTGCCCGTTGGAGGGCGATCGCGTCTCGGTAGAGGTCGAAGGCGTCTCCTTGACGGCCGACCAGCCGGGACAGCACCGCGCCGAGCTGGTAGAGCGTCGAGGCGAGGCCGCTCTGGGCATCGAGGTCGTCCGGGGAGGCAGCGGCCAGCGCCCGCCGGGAGTCCCTCGCCTGTTCGAGGAGGGCGATCGCCCCCTCGAAGTCGTTCATCTGCTTCAGGAGAATCCCGCAGTTGTGGCGGGTCCGCGCGAGGTCGGCTGCCAGGCTCCGGTCATCGGGAGCCTCTTCGGCCAGACGTTCCTGGATCTCCAGGGCGGCTTCATAGGAGGAACGGGCCTGGGGATACTCGCCGAGGAGCTCCTGGATGTCGCCCAGTCGGGTCCGGGCCCGGCCGACCGCCCGTCTGGTCTCGGGGGTCGAGTTCTGCTCGAGGAATTGCTCGTAGAAGGCTCGAGCCTTGGTGAGCAGCTCTCGTCGGGTTCGCTCCATCTGAGGGACATCGGCCAGGTCGATCTCTCCGACCTCGGTGAGCAGCGCGTCGACGGCGTCGTTGGCGATTCGGAAGTTCGCCTCGGCGATCGCCCGCTCGGCGTCGGCCCGCTGGCGCTCGGCCTCGGCCCGCTCGGCGTTGCGCTGGGCCTGCTCGGCGTTGCGCTGGGCCTGTTCGGCGTTGCGTCGGGCGAGCGTGGCATTGCGTTCGGCGCGTTCGGCATTTTCCTCGGCGATGGTCCGTTGTGCGACGGCCTCGCGGCGGGCACGCTCGGTGCGGGACCGCTCTCGCTCCAGCAGGACGGCGCCTGTTGAGAGGCCGACGACCGCCGCGACGAGCAGGACCGTCGCCGAGGTGACGAGCGTCCGGTGCCGCTTCGCCCAGCGGCCAAACCGGACGGTCCACGGTTCTCGGTAGACGGAGACGGGTTCGTCGGCCAGCCAGTGCTCCAGGTCGTCGGCCAGGGCTCGGCAGGAGGGATAGCGGTCCTCGGGCTTGGTGGCCATCGCCTTCAGGCAGATCGCCTCCAGCGGCTTCGGGACGCCCGACGCCACCTGGCTGGGAGGCGGGAACTCGCCGTTTCGAACTTTGATCAAAACCTGGAACAGGTTGCGGTCGGTGAAGGCGGGGATGCCGGCCAGGATCTGGTAAAGGGTGGCGCCGAGACTGTAGACATCGCTGGCGGGGCCCATCCGGGCCAGGTCCCCCTCGGCCTGCTCGGGGCTCATGAAGGCGGGGGTGCCGATGGCCGAGCCGTCGAGTGTCGGCGTCGAGCCGGCGCTGGTCACGGGCCGGAGCGGGAGCTCCTGCGTGCGAGACGGGACCTCGACCGAGTCCAGCGCCTTGGCCAGTCCCCAGTCGACGATGAGGGTCTCGCCGTAGGGGCCGAGCATGATGTTGTCGGGCTTCAGGTCGCGGTGGATTACTCCCCGGCTGTGGGCGTATTCCATCGCGTTGCAGGCGTCGAGGAACCGGCGCAGTAGCGCTCGGAGCTGAAGGGCGCGCTCGCCGGGATCCTTCGGGCCGAGATCGGGGTCGTGGAACTGCTCGATCGCCTTGCGGAGGCTGTCGCCTCGGATGAACCGCATGGCGTAATAGGGCCGGCCGTCGGGGTTCTTGCCCAGCGAGTAGACGGGGACGACGCCGGGATGCTCCAGGCCGCCGGTGATCTCGGCTTCCAGGAGGAATCGGGCGCGGCTGTCAGGGTTGTCGGCGTGGCGCTCCTGGATCTCCTTGAGGGCGACCTCGCGGCGCAGCTCCTCGTCGAAGGCGACCATCACCGAGCCGAGGCCCCCCTTGGCGTGAGGCCGGACAACCCGGAAGCGGCTGCTCGAGGAGGTTGGGGGGAGGATGGACGATCCCGAGGGAGTGGGACCATGTCCCGCCTGGGTCTGGCCGAGGCTCGCGGCCTGGGTTGCCCCCGGGTCCGGGGAGGCGCCGACCTGGGCGGTGGCGAAGGGGTCCGCCTCGGTCGGGACGAGCGACTGGCCCTGGGGCGCCTGGGTCGCATCGTCGACCCTCGGGTCGTGGATGTCCACGTCGGCGGTCGCCATCGGATCGAACCGAGGCAAGTTGGAACCGGAGGAGGGGGATGGGCGGTTGATGGGCAGGTCCAGCGACGAGGGCGGGGAGAGATCGGGCGTCGGGACCGGGCCGGCTCCTGACGAGGCAGAGTCGGCGCCCAGGGCGCTGGGGATCGGGTTGATGTCCGATCCGGGAGGGAGATCCCTGAGGCTGGGATAGGCGATCGGCCCGATCCGGGTCGCGTTGGGATCGTCCTCCTCGTCTTCCTCGTCCTCCTCGTCTTCCTCGGAGAGTGAGCCGGCGGGGGCAGTCGCGGAGGGGGGCGGGTCGAAGTCGGCGATCGTCTCGAATCCGGCGCTTCCACCGCCGGTCGAGGGGGCGGAGTCGAGATCGAGGGGAGGCACGGAGAGGAACCCGGCGACCGTTGCCACGGTGGAGAGCTCGGGCCGAGGCTCGTCGCTGTGCTGCTCGAGCACGATCCGGACGGCTTCGTCGATCTGGGCCCGGACGTCGGGATCCCGGATTCCTTGCTCGTCGAGGAATCCGGCGATCGGGCGAGAGGGGTCGCGCGCCCAGGCGTCGAGGGCACGAGCGAGGGCCGCGTGGTCGACGCTTCGGAGGGCCTCCCGAAGAGAGTCGGGGGGCCGAGGCTCCTCGCGGTGGGGACGGGCCATCGTGCTGCCTCCTCGGGAGGTTCCTCGGGGCCTGGGCTCGTGACTCACTTGCCGGGCAGCTCCCAGACGGGATGCGCCTCGTCGGGCCCCTCGATGAGGCCGTTGACGACACGCTTCATCAGGACGAGCGAGGGGCCGTCCTTGGGGAAATCGGTCAGGAGGTTCCCCAGGGTCTGGGCGGCGACATTGAACTGCTCGTCCTCGAAGGCGGTCAGGGCCCGGTCGTAGCGGGCCTGGAGGTCGGCCCAGTCCCCCTGATAGCGCTCTGGATCGAGCGCGACGAACCGCTCGGGGTCGACGATCTCGTAGAGGTTGACTGGGTCGTCGATATTGACAACACGGACGGAGCAAAGCCGCCGTGACAGGATTTTCGGATCGAGCAGTCGGTGGGTCATCTCGGTGACCATGAGGTACGACTTCAGGTACTTCGTCGCCCCCTCGACCCGGCTGGCGAGGTTGACTGTCGTGCCAAGCGGCCCGTACTTGATCCGGTGGTGCGAGCCCGTGTTGCCGATCGAGGCCATGCCGGTGTTAATGCCGATCCCCAGCCCCATCCGCTCGGGAAGCTGCATCCAGGACTTGTTGATGGTGGGCACGGTGGCCAGCATGTCGATCGCCGCCAGGCAGGCGCGGTTGGCGTGGTCGGGGTCGGGCTGGGGGGCGCCCCACATCGCCATGAGGGCGTCTCCGATGTAGTCGACGATCACCCCCTGGTGCCGGGTGACGCACTCGGAGAGCTGTTGCATGACGTCGTTGATCCAGTCGAACGTCGCCTTGTGGCCGAGGAACCGGCTGATCTTGCTGAAGTTGCGGATGTCGGCGAAGAGGACGGTGATCTCGGCCTCTCGGCCAAGGGCCATGTCGGGGTTCTCGCGGACCCAGTCGGCCAGTTGGGGGCCGAGGATCAGCTCGATCTGGTTGACGGCATTGGCGTAGTTTCGCTCCTGCTCCAGCCGGGCCAGGCCGGTGGCGACGCCGCCGGCCAGCAACTCGACGAGCAGGGCTTCCACCTTGGAGAACTGGGCCTCGCCCCGGGCCCCCTGGCGGCGGTCGCCGTACAGCGCGCCGATGACCTGCCCGGAGCGGTCGAGGATCGGCGCGGCCACCGCCGCCTTGACCGGAAGCAGACTGCGGTTGGAGTCGGTCAGGTTCTGGTCCGGTGCGGTCCAACTTGTCTTCTTCAGCTCCCGGACCCGGTTGAGAAACTTGTTGCTCGGTCGGCGGTCCGACTCGTCGCCGACCTGGCCGCCATAGTGGCAGGCCCGCTCGATCCACTCCTGGTTCGGCTCCTCCCAGGTGAGGACCCAGCCGGTATCGAGGCCAATATTGTCGACCATCGCCTGCGCGGCCTTGAGGAAGAAGTCCGAGGCGTTGGCCGCGTCCTGGAGCACGCCGATGGTGGACTGGAGCCAGCGGACGAGCGTCTCGGGGTCGAGGGCCTCGTCCTGCAGTTGGACCGCAGGCTCCCGCAGACGCTTGATCCGATCGGCATTGACCCCCTGGAACGGGCCGGGGGGACGGGTCACCTCGGAGAGCGACTGGAGCGGTCCGTCGTTGATCCCGGGGTCGGGCTGCACGCGGACAGTCTTCGGGCCGAGGTGGAAGATACAGGGCAGCTCCACTTCCTGAGACGGCGGGCGTTCCTGCTCCCGGCGGTCCCAGCGAGGGAGCAGGACCTCGAAGGGGAGCTGGATCGGAATCATCAACTTGGTGCTATAATTCGAGATCCGAACGCGATTGCCCGGCAGCGGCTCAACCAGGGCATGCTCACGCGACACGTTGTTCTCATCGTAGCGGGCAATCACCAGCCGCCATCGGTTCGCGTCCAGGCGGCGGGGGCGGAAGACCTCCTCCGACTCGTTCGCCCGTAGGTCATTTTGCCGGCCGAGGAGGACGGGGCCGGGGAATTCCCCCTCATAGACGATCTGCTGGCGGTCGAACACCTTGTACTGCAGCGAATCGTTGACGGTCATCGCGGAGTTGTCCCCCGGATCCCGGAATTCTGATCACGACGCCCGTCCCTTCCCTCCCCGGGCCTTGGCCCCCCGCGGGGGCCGGACGATCGCCGTCGGGAGGGGCCGGATGTCCCCCAGCCGGGGCCGCCACCCGAGCCCGGCTCGCAGGTCCTCGACGATCCGGCAGCCGGGATCCCGGCGCGGAGGCAGGCCGCGCCGCCTGCCCTCATGATACGCCACGGGGCCGAGCCCAAGAAACCTATCGCTCGCTCGATCGCCGCCTCCGGAGGGCCCGGGCGCTTACTCGTAGGCCCGAATTCCCCCTGATCCATTGGCGTGGACCGACTCCCCCTCCACCCCCAGCTCGAAGAGCCGCTGGCCGGCCGGAGTGGGATACTCTCCGGTCACGCAGGCCATGCAGAGGTGCCCTCGGGAGAGGCCGACCGATCGGGCGATCGCGTCGACCGGCAAGTAGCGGAGGCTATCGGCCCCCAACTCCTGGGCGAGCCGATTCTGCGCGAGGTCCGAGAGGCCGCCACCGGGCAGGTCGGCGAAGCGGGGAGCGATCAGCTCGGCCCTCGTGGACATGTCGATGCCGTAGAAGCAAGGAGCGATGATCGGAGGGCAGGCGACCCGGAGGTGGATCTCCCTCGCCCCGCCCCGGCGCCGGATCTCGTGCACCAGCGCCCGCATCGTGGTGGACCGGACGATGCTGTCCTCGACCAGCAGCACCCGCTTGCCCGAAAGCACCTCGGGCAGCGGGGTGTACTTCAGGCGGACCTTCGACTCGCGGTCGGCGGTGCCCTCGATGAACGTTCGGCCAAGGTATCGGTTGCGCATCAGGCCCTCGACCGAGGGCAAGTTCAACTCGAAGGCCATCGCGTCGGCGGCGGCCTTGGCGGTGTCCGGCACGGGGACGACGATCGTCTCGGCGTCCCGGGGGACGTCCTCCAACCGGGCCAGCTCCTTGCCCAGTCGAGCCCGGCTCAGGTAGACCGAGCAGTCGTCAAGAGTGCTGGCGACGTTGGCGAAGTAGATCCACTCGAAGAAGCAGTGGGCTCGCCTCGGGCCCTCGGCGAACCTCGAGATGCGGACCCCCGAGCGGTCGACCACGGCCAGGTGCCCCGGCGGCAGGGAATCGATGTGGGAAAACCCCAGGTTCGCCAGCGGGACGCTCTCGCTGGCCGCGGCGAAGAGCGAGCCCTCCCTCGCGACGCAGAGCGGCCGGAGGCCCAGGGGATCCCGGGCGACCACCAGTTGACCCGTGGCCGAGAGCAGCACGACATTGTAGGCGCCGTCGAAGCGCCGGGAGAGCCGGGAGAACACCCCCTGCCAGTCGATCACCGGGCCCTCATCCTGCAGCTCGTAGCTGATCGAGTGCATGAGGATCTCGGTGTCGGTGTCCCGCTTCAGGTGGTAATCCCCCTGGGAGAGCAACTCCTCCTTCAGCTCCCGGAAATTGGTGAGCTGGCCGTTGAAGGCGACGGCGAACCACTTCGACTTGCGGCCGTGGGCCCGCTCGAAAGGCTGGGCGAGGCTCCGCTCGTTGCCGCCGCAGGTGGCGTAGCGGACGTGCCCGATGGCCGCCGGGCCGTCCATCTCCTTCATGATCGACTCGAACTTGGCGCGGTGGTTCAGGCGGAAGGCTTCGGCCACCGTCCCCAGTTGCTTGTACGTCTCGAGCATCGCATCCCGGCGGGGATGGTAGCTGGTCATGCCCGCGGCGAGCTGGCCGCGGTTCTGCATGTCCAGCAGCATCCTCGGGATCAGGCGGGCGGTCTGCTCGGGGACCGCCGGCGCCTGGGAGACGCGACGTCCCTCCTCGGCGTCGAGGAAGGCAACGGCGGCCACGCCACATTCGTGATGCAATTCGCCCATGATCGCGATGACCCTGCCGAGCAAGGAAGGGGGGGGGCTGGCTCGGCTCGCCGAGCGATCGATGAGGAGGGAGCCCCCTCGAGCCGAGTGCGCTGGGCCCGAGCGGCCCAGGCATTATAATCGGTTCCCGCGACGACTCAATGCGCCGAGGTCGGGCCTCCGGAGCCGGGGGCACCGTCCCGGGAAGGAATCAAGAGCCTGGGGGATCGCAAGCCGATGGATCGGGATCTGGTGCGCGAGGACATCGCACATTCGTCGAGCACGTGGGTCATCAAGATCGGCACCAGCGTTCTCGCCGCGCCCGACGGGACCCTGGACGAAGGGCGGATCGCCCGCCTCTCGGACCAGATTTCCGACGTTCTCGAAACCGGCAGGAGGGTCGCCCTGGTCAGCTCCGGGGCGGTCGGCGCCGGGATCGGCCGCCTGGGACTCTCGAAGAGGCCCACCGACCTGAGGAGGCTTCAGGCCGCCGCCGCCGCCGGCCAGGCCTTCCTGATCCGGGCCTACGACGACGCGTTTCTCCGCCGGGGGCGCCACGCCGCCCAGATCCTGCTGACCCGAGCCGATTTCGACGATCGGACGCGATACCTCAACGTCCGCAACACCTTGCTGACGCTCTTCGAGTATGGCGCCGTCCCGATTATCAACGAGAACGACACCGTCAGCGTCGACGAGATCCGCTTCGGCGACAACGACTTCCTCGCCGCCCAGGTGACCAATCTCCTCGGCGCCCCGCTGCTGCTGATCCTCAGTGTCGTCGATGGCCTTCTGCCCGGCGATCCGGCCGACAACGGGGCTCCCCAGGAGCCGATCCGGGTGATTAACGACGTCGACGACGCGATCGTCCGCTTCGTCGGCTCCGGCCGCAGCGCCCTCGGCTCAGGAGGGATGAAGAGCAAGCTGGAGGCGGCCCGCCTGGTTTCCCGGGCCGGGGGCTCGGTGATCATCTCCTCCGGTCGCAAGGAAGACACGATCCGACACGTCCTGGAGGGGAAGCCGGTCGGGACCCTGATTCCGGCCCAGGGGGCGACGCAACAGGCCCGGAGGCGTTGGATCGGCTTGACGGCCCGCCCCCGGGGCTTTCTCGTGGTCGACGACGGTGCCCGGATCGCACTCGAGTCGGGCCGGGGAAGCCTGCTGGCGATCGGCGTCGTGGAGGTCGAGGGGGAGTTCGCCAAGGGGGAAGTCGTCGGGATCCGGGATCGTTCGGGGGCGGAGTTCGCCCGGGGGCTGTCCAACTACTCCTGGGACGAGGCGAGACGGATTCGGGGGCTCCGCACCGACCAGATCGCCGCCACGCTCGGCACAGCCCCGTATGACGAGGTCATCCACCGGGACAACCTGGCCGTCCTCGGCTGAGCGACCCGACCGGAGGGAGGAAGGGCTTCTCCCAACCCTCTGGCCCCCGATGTTAGAATTCGAGACGGTCGGGGCCGCGATCGTCGGCCTCGATCGGCGTCGAGGGATTCCGGAGCCGCTCGTCGATCGCCGGGTCGGAGGTACCACCCATGTCGCGTCCTCGTCTCCTCGGTCCGTGCCTGCCGACGATGGTCGCGGTCGGGCTCGCCGGTTTCCTCGTCGACTCCCCCTGCCGGGCCCAGTTCAACGGCTCCCCGTTCGATCCCTTCCGGGCCGCGTATCGGACCTCCAGCTACCCGGTGGCCCCCTCGGTGGTGCCGGGCCAGGTCCGAACGGTCACACCCCCCGGCCTGGGCACCGTCCCCGGGATCGGCCAGCCCTACGACCTGAATTACACGATTCCCTCGTTCAGCGCTCCCCGAGGAGGGCGGTTCGACCGCCTCGACGAGGAGCTCTTCGGCCCCCTGGGCGATCCCTACAGCCGCTTCCGCCAGCCCGAGGGCAGCGAGCCCCAGGACGACGAATATTCCAACCTCCAGGAGCAACGGCGGCAAGTTTATCTGGAGGCCACCGACCCGAGAACGCCCCCCGAACGACGGGCCGAGCTGATGCGGGAGTATGAGCAACTCGGTCGGCGGGCCGATCTCCTCGGAGCGGGGATCTCACGGAGAATTCCGGGCGGTCGATCGGCACCCTCCAGGTCGCCCGGGGGCCTGGCCGCCGCTGGGCTGCCCTCCGAAGTCCGGTCCTTCGACGACCTGGTCCTGTGGGCCCGCCGGGTCAACCGGGAGGCGATTCGGGCCGGCGTCGTCCGCCCCGGATCGAACTGACGACCCCTGGACCCTTGACGGCCGGCCCCGCATTTTTACAATCAAACCGGTCAAGCCGAGGGGTGGGGGACGATCTCCGCCCGTCGGTGGCGGGCCGGCCCCCGAGGTGTCCCGCATCCCCGAGGCAGGCCTCTTCCGGCGCCATCCGGTTTTTTTTATCGTTTCCCTTGTGAAACCATTCACAAGCGGGGTGACCCCGTCGTCGCCGACGGCGGGCCGAGTCTACGGGAGCGTCGCGTGGGGATCGAATTCACGCCGATCTTCTTGATGATCCTGGTCGGCATTTCGGTGGCGGTCGGCATGCTCGTGTCGAGCTACCTGCTGAGCCCCGGTCGGGCGAAGACGCCCGGCAATCGGGTGAAGCAGATGCCCTACGAATCGGGCATGGACCCGGTCGGCGACGCCCGGCAGCGGTTCGACGTCCGGTACTATCTCGTGGCGATCGAGTTTCTGATCTTCGACGTGGAATTGTTGTTGCTCTACCCCTGGGCCGTGGGGCAGTGGCACCGGGATGACGTCTCTCCGGCGCTGGACGCCACCGTCGGCGTGCCGCTGGAGTTGCGGACGATCGCCTTTCTCGGCGCCCTGGCCTTCATCGGCATCCTCGTGGCGGGCTTCGCATACACCTGGCGGAAAGGGGTTTACGAATGGCGGTGACCCGGAACGGGGGCGGGGCGATCTCAGGCGCCAGCCGGCCCGTGCTCACCAACCGGCCCGGGGCTGGCCTGCCGGCGACCAAGGGCGGCATCGAGGTCCCCGAAAACGTCATTCTCACCACGGTCGACTCGGTCGTCAGCGCGGCCCGGAAGTTCAGTCTCTGGCCGATGCCGTTCGCCACGGCCTGCTGCGGGATCGAACTGATGGCCGTCGGCGCCAGCCGTTTCGACATCGCCCGCTTCGGCGCCGAGGTCATGCGGTTCAGCCCCCGGCAGTGCGATTTGCTGATCGTGGCCGGCCGGGTGGCGATGAAGATGCTGCCGGTCCTCCAGCGCATCTGGCTCCAGATGCCCGAGCCGAAGTGGTCGATCAGCATGGGGGCCTGTGCCTCCACCGGAGGCGTCTTCGACACCTACGCGGTGGTCCAGGGCGTTGACCGGTTCATCCCGATCGACGTTTACATCCCCGGGTGTCCCCCTCGACCCGAACAGATTCTCCGCGCCCTGATGGATATGCAGGCCAAGATCCAGGCTGGCGGATCCGTCTTCGGCACCGGCCTTCCCGAGCTGGCCGAGCGTGAGAAGATGCTCGCCGAGAAGCGGAACCTGCCCGTCGGCCTCGCCACCGCCCGGGAGCGGGGCGACGAAGGCCGATTCGGCTACAAATCCCCCGGCGGCGACGCGCTGCTCGGGGCCGATGAGACCCGCTAACCCCGGCCCATTTCCCGAGTCCCGAGCGATCTCCCCTGGTCGTCCTTGAGTTGCCCGGAGCCGTCCGATGAGCGAAGAGGCCGCCGCGACCCTGCCCCCGGTCGTCGGTCAGTTGAAGGATCGGTTCGGACCCGCCGTGATCCGGGTTTCGACCTTCCGGGACAACGTTCGGGTCCTGGTCGCCGCCGATCGGCTTATCGACATGCTCTCGTACCTCAAGGCAGAGGCCGGATTCGCCTTTCTGGCCGAGCTGGGCGGGGTCGATTATCTCGGCTACCCCGGTCGGAGCGAAGGTGCCCGGTTCGAGGTCCACTACGTTCTGCTGAATCAGGAAACCCACGAGCGGCTCGTCGTCAAGGTCGGCGTCGACGACCCCGACCCAATCCTCCCTTCGGTCGTCTCTCTCTGGGCCGGTGCGGACTGGATGGAGCGTGAGGTGTTCGACATGTACGGCATCCGGTTCGAAGGTCATCCCGACCTCCGCCGGATCCTCATGCCCGACGAGTTCACTTCCTTCCCGCTCCGCAAGGATTATCCGCTCCGAGGCCGGGGAGAGCGGCACAACTTCCCGAGGATCACTCGGGACGAGTCCTGACCCGGACGCCCGATTCGCCCCCCCCCTCGTACGAGCCCCCGCAGCCGAGCCGCCCGATCCGCCCCCGCCCCCGGCGCGTCGGGCCGGTTTCCTTCCCGAGAGGCCAGCCATGCCGGTCAACCTGCTCGAAGACGACGTCCAGGACCAGTCGCCGTCCGACGAGAAGGAATTCCACTGGACGCTCAACTTCGGCCCGCAGCACCCGGCCACACACACCACCCTTCGCCTGGTCCTGGAGCTGGACGGCGAGCGCATCATCAAGGCGACGCCGCACATCGGGTATCTGCACTCGGGGTTCGAGAAGCTCGGCGAGCACCTCACGTTCAACCAGTATGTGACCATCGCCGACCGCAAGAACTACATCAGCCCCCCGATGAACGAGGTGGCCTGGCATCACGCGGTCGAGAAGCTGCTCGGCATCGAGCTCACCCCCCGCTGCAAATACATCCGAGTGATCATCGGCGAGTTGGCCCGGATCAGTGACCACCTGCTCTGCACCGGGGCGGCGGCGCTGGACCTCGGCGCCTTCACCGCCTTCCTCTTCGCCTTCAACACGCGGGAGTTGATCTACGACGTCTACGAGCAGATGTCCGGCTACCGCTTCCACCCGGGTTACACGAGGGTCGGCGGTCTGCTCTACGACTTCGACGAGAAGGTTCTGCAGCGCATCGACCGGGTCCTGCAGCACATGCCGAAGGTGCTGAAGGACATGGAGAAGCTCCTCTTCCGGAACAAGATCTTCGTCGACCGGATGCGAGGGGTCGGCACGCTGACCCGGGAGATGGCGATCAACCTCTGCTGCACCGGGCCCATCGCCCGGGCCAGCGGCGTGACCTACGACCTCCGCAAGGACGAGCCGTACCTGGCCTACCCGGACTTCACGTTCCAGGTCCCCTATGCGACCGAGGGGGATTGCTACGCCCGGTTCCAGGTCCGCATGGAGGAGATCGTCCAGAGCGTCGAGATCATCAAGCAAGCGGTGAAGAACCTGCCCGGCGGCCCGGTGAACGTGCCGATCGCCGAGAAGTATCCGCTTCCTGACAAGGCCACGGCCTACAACAGCATGGAGGGGCTGATCCAGCACTTCGAGTTGATCATGCCCAACCGCGGCCTCGACTCGCCGAAGGATGAGGTCTACGCCGCGGTCGAGAGCCCCAACGGCGAACTCGGCTACTACCTTGTGGCCGACGGATCCCAGGTCGCCTGGCGGGTCCGGACCCGTCCGCCGTCGTTCATTCACTTCGGGGTCTTTCCGCATATCATCAAGGACCATCTGATCGCCGACATCGTCGCCGTCCTCGGCAGTCTGAACATCATCGCCGCCGAGTTGGACCGCTGACGACCCTCGGCCCGGACCCTCCCCCACCCCCTCGACCGACCGGAAGGATCACCATCCCGATGCCCGCCGCCGAGAGCCCGAGTTCGGCCCCGTTGCTCAGCGAGTCGATCCGGGAGAAGATCCGCGCCTACATTCCCCGGTATCCCGACAAGCGGGCCGTCACCCTTCCCGCCTTGCACATCGTGCACGAGCACCTCCGGTGCGTGCCCTACAAGGCGATGGAGGAGATCGCGGAGATCCTGGATCTCCAGCCTTCCGACGTGCACGACACGATGAGCTTCTACGGCTTCTTCCCCCAGGCGCCGATCGGGGAGAAGCGGGTTTGGATCTGCCGGTCGATCTCCTGCATGCTGCGCGGCGGCGACGAGTTGCTCGGGGTCGCCTGCAAGGCGGCCGGCGTCGCGGGGCCCGGGAGCACCAGCGCCGACGGCGAGCTGACGATCGAGTTCGCCGAGTGCCTGGGCATCTGCGACCACGCCCCGGCCGCTCTTTGCGACGACGGCCGGATCTACGGTCCCCTCGACGAGCAAACGGTCGCCGAGATGATCCAGGACGTCCGCTCCCGGACCGTCCCCCCCGACGAGATTCCGCTGTAACCACCCTCATCGCCCACCCCGCGGCACGACGCCCGCCCGGTCCCGAACGATCCTGGAGCGAGACGAACGTGGCAGCCTTCGAACCGGTCCTGACGCGGAATTTCGCCGTCGAGAACAGCCAGTCGCTGAAGGTCTACGAGGGCCGAGGCGGCTACCAGGCGGCGAAGAAGGCGCTCACGACGATGTCGCCGGACGAGCTCGTGCAACTCGTCAAGGACTCCGAGCTTCGCGGCCGGGGAGGCGCCGGCTTCCCAACCGGCCTGAAGTGGAGCTTCCTGCCGAAGGACCGCGCCGAGACGTTCATGTGCGTCAACGGCGACGAGTCGGAGCCGGCGACGTTCAACAACCGCTACTTGCTGGAGCGCGATCCCCACCAGATGATCGAGGGGATCATCATCTCCTGCTTCGCCACCCGGGCCTCGACCGCATATCTCTACAACCGCTTCGAGTACATCGCCGCCACCCGGGTCATGGAGCGGGCGATCGCCGAGGCGAGGGCGGCCGGCTATCTGGGCAAGAACATCTTCGGTTCGGGCTTCGATCTGGAGATCTACGTCCACCGCGGCGCCGGGGCGTACATCTGCGGCGAGGAGACAGGGCTGATCGAGAGCCTCGAGGGAAAGCGCGGGTGGCCCCGGATCAAGCCGCCGTTCCCGGCGGTCGAGGGAGCCTTCCGCAAGCCGACGGTCGTCAACAACATCGAGACGCTCTGCTGTGTCCCCCACATCGTCGAGCGTGGGGCCGACTGGTTCAAGTCGATCGGCACCCCCAAGAGCTACGGCCCGAAACTGTACACCATCTCCGGTCATGTGAATAAGCAGGTGTGCGTTGAGCTGCCGCTGGGTGTGACCACTCGCCAGCTGATCGAGGAGCACGCCGGAGGGGTCTGGAAGGGACGCAAGGCCAAGGCCGCCGTCCCGGGCGGCATCAGCATGGGCCTGCTCTCGGCCGACGAGCTGGACGTGCCGCTCGACTTCGAGGAGATCCGCAAGACCGGCTGCCTCGGCCTGGGGACCGCCGCCGTCACCGTGATCGACGACCAAACGCCGATCATGGACGTCCTCTACAACACCTGCCGGTTCTTCGCTCACGAGAGCTGCGGTCAGTGCACCCCGTGCCGAGAGGGGACGACCTGGTTCTACAAGACCATGAAGCGGATCAAGGCCGGCGGCGGTCGGCTCGAGGATCTCGACGTCATGGAGCAACTCGCCAAGAACCTGGGGATCACCCCCGGCACCACGATCTGCGGCCTCGCCGACGGCGCCGCCTGGCCGATTAAGAACGCCATGACCAAGTTCCGGCCCGAGCTGGAGGAGTACATCCGCTCTCATCAGCAAGCCGACAAGAAGCCGACCGCCCTGCAAGAGGCGATCTTCCGGGGCGTCAGTCCCTCTCTGTTCGACTCCTCGCTCCCCGAGCCTAGTGAGCCACTGCCCGGCCCGACCGCCCCGGGGCACAACCCTCGCGTCTCTCCCGGCACCTGAACCATCCCGCCGCCGTCCTCGACCGGATCGCCGCACACCGATCGCATCACCACGCCCAGGAAACCCGATGGCCACCATCATCATCAACGGCACCGAGTACACGCTCCCCGAGGGCGAGCGACTCAACGCCATCCAGGCTGCGCAGCGGTTCGGGGTCGAGATCCCGTATTACTGCTGGCACCCCGCCCTGTCCGTGGTGGCCAATTGCCGGATGTGCGAGATCCAGGTTGGCAGCAAGGACCCGAAGACCGGGGAGATCAAGATGATCCCCAAGATGGTCCCGGGCTGTCAGACTCCCGCCAAGGACGGCACGGTGATCGTCACCGATAGCCCGGAAGTCCGGTCGCATCAGGCGATGATCATGGAATATCTCCTGATCAACCACCCCCTCGACTGCCCGGTCTGCGACCAGGCTGGCCAGTGCGGGCTGCAGGATTACAGCTACCGACACGGTCAGGCGATCCATCGCTTCGTCGAGGAGCGCACCGTCAACCCGCGCAAGGACGTCTCCGACCAGATCCAGCTCAACATGGACCGGTGCATCATGTGCACCCGGTGCGTCCGCTTCTGCCGGGAGATCACCCGGACCAACGAGCTTCAGGTCGAGCGCCGAGGCAATCACGCCGAGATCACCATCTTCCCCGACCGCCCGCTCGACAACCCGATGGCCGGCAACGTCGTCGACCTCTGTCCGGTCGGCGCTCTGCTCGACAAGGACTTCCTGCACAAGCAGCGCTACTGGTTCAACGACCAGCACTCGTCGGTCTGCACCCGATGCTCGACCGGCTGCAACATCGTCGCCGAGGAGAACCGGGGCCAGATCTGGCGCCTTCGGGCCCGCTACAACCCGAAGGTCAACGACTACTGGATCTGCGACGAGGGCCGATCCAGCTACAAGTCGGCCAACGACGCGAACCTCCTGCCTGCCATGTACCTCCGCGAGGGAGGCCAGCCCCGAGAGGCTCCCGTCGATCGTGCCCTCGACACCGCCCGCACCCGGCTCAAGGAGATCGCCCGCCAGGGAGGCACGATCGCCGCGGTGATCTCCCCCTTCCTGACGGTTGAGGAAGCCTACCTGCTCGCCTCCTACATCAAGGGCCTCAGTGGGGAGGCCGTGCTCGCCCTCGGGCCCGTCCCCGTCGTCGGGGAAGACCAGACCTTCGCCCCCGACCAGCGCCAGGGCCGCACCGGCGACACCTCGTTCGTCGTCCCCAGGCCGTTCACCATCCGAGCCGAGAAGTGCCCGAACCGCAACGGCGTCGAGCGCATTCTCAAGCACTTCCAGGGAGAAGTGATTCCGATCGACCGCCTCCGCGAGCGGGCCGCCTCGACGCCGTTCGACGCCCTCTACATCACTGGAGGAGGCCATGAGCCGGCCTACGAAGGCCAGGAATGGACCAAGCTCCGAGACGGGGCGAAGTTTCTCGTCGTCCAGGACGTCTGGCCGACCGACCTGGCCGGCACGGCCGACGTGATCCTCTCCTCGGCCACCTTCGCCGAGAAGGCCGGCTGCTATGTCAACGCGACCGGCCGCCTCCAGTACGCCTCGGCCGCGCTGCCCCCCCGAGACGGCAGCTTGCCGGATCTCGACATCCTGGCGATCCTCGCCGAGCGTCCTGGCGGCGGCCCGATCTCGTCCCGAGACGTGCTCTCAGAGCTGGCGGGGCAGGTCCCCGCCTTCGCGGCGGTCAGGTCGCTCGACGGCCCCTTCCCCGAGTTCGGTCTGCCGCTCGACGGCTCCGAAGAACCGACGCCAGGCATGTTCCGCTACGTCGACCCCTGGCACGCCCCGCGCGGCCGGGTCTCCCTGGCGACCTGACGCACCTCCGCCGACGCGCAACGACGCCGAACTCCACCGAACCGAACCCAACCATCGAACCGGACGCAGGCCGGAGGGACGAGCGGGCCCATGGCGACCTGGCAGATCGCAGTCATCCTGGTGAAGATTTTCCTCATCGTGGGGCTCTTTCAGGGTGCAGTCGCATATATGATCTTGCTCGAGCGCAAGATCGCCGCCTGGGCCCAGGACCGGATCGGCCCGAACCGCTGCGGACCGCTCGGGTTGCTTCAGCCGCTGGCCGACGGCGCCAAGATGCTGCTGAAAGAGGACGTGATCCCCGGCTACGTGAACAAGCCCCTCTACATTCTCGCCCCGGCCATCGCCATCGTGATGGCCACGATCGGCTTCGCCGTCGTCCCGTTCGGCCCCGCCGGCCTCGACGCGCCGACGGTCAACGGCAATCCGATCCACTTCCAGATCGCCCCGAATGTGGATATCGGCATCCTCTACGTGTTCGCCATCGGCAGCCTCGCCGTCTATGCGGTGATTCTCGGCGGCTATGCGTCGAACAACAAGTACTCGTTCCTCGGGGGCTTGCGCAACAGCGCCCAGATCATCAGCTACGAGATCCCGCTCGGTCTCTCGGTCCTCGGCATGGTGATGCTGGCGCGGTCGCTCGAGTTGAACGACGTGATGAGCTGGCAGGACCGCAACGGGCTTGGACCCATCCCCGCCTGGGGGGTCTTCGTCCAGCCGCTGGCCTTCCTCATCTTCCTGGTCAGCGCCTTCGCCGAGACCAACCGCCTGCCGTTCGACCTGGCCGAGGCCGAGCAGGAGCTCGTCGGCGGCTTCCACACCGAGTACTCGGCGATGAAGTTCGGCATGTTCTTCCTCGGCGAGTACCTGCACGTGATCACGGTCAGCTTCCTCACCGTGATCCTCTTCTTCGGCGGCTGGGACGCCCCGTTCCTGGGGGTTGAGGACACCAGCTGGATCGCCGCCGTGCTCAAGGTCGGGGTGATCTTCTTCAAGGTCACCTTGATGGTCATCTTCATCATGTGGATCCGCTGGACCCTGCCTCGGTTCCGCTACGATCAGTTGATGAACCTGGCCTGGAAGGCGCTCATCCCACTGGCCCTGCTCAACCTTGTCGTGACAATGGTCCTGATCCAGCTCTTCCGGGGGGTCGGCTGACCCGATCGGCCCGACAGACCGAGCGCCGAGTCCCAAACCAACCGATCCCGGAGGACCGCCCGCCGTGAAACCCGACGACCCGAATCTCAAGCGCGTCGAGCCGCCGAAGCTCACCCTGCTGGAGAAGACCTACCTGCCCCAGATCCTGGGCGGCCTGGCCGTCACCGGCCGGCACATCCTGGGGTCGGCCATCGGGGGCAAGGCCGTCACCGTGCAGTACCCCGAGGAACAGCACGTCCCCACGGCCAACTACCGCGGCGTCCACCGCCTGAACAAGGACGAGCAGGGCCGCGTCAAGTGCGTGGCCTGCATGCTCTGCGCCACCGCCTGCCCGGCCCACTGCATCGACATCGTGGGGGCGACCGCCCCGGAAGACTGGCCCGACCGCGAGAAATACCCCGAGAGCTTCGTCATCGACGAACTCCGCTGCATTTACTGCGGCATGTGCGAAGAGGCCTGCCCGGTCGACGCCATCGAGCTGACCGGCCTCTACGACATCACCGGGCTGAGCCGAGAGGAGCTGATCTACGACAAGGCCAAGCTCCTTTCGGTCTTCGACATGACCAAGGACGCCGAGCCGATGAAGACCGGCAATCCCCCCGCGTCCCTCCCCGTCCCCACCTCGCCGCTCGACCCCGAAGGCCCGGGCCCCCGGACGACCGTGCCGGCCGCCCAGCTGCCGTCAAGGAGCTGATCCCGTGACGCTGCTCGACTCGCGAGACCTCGCCCTCATCGCCGCGATCGTCGCGCTCGGCTGGGTCGGGATCTGGCTCCTGCTCCCCCACCGTCACGGCGGCGTGAAGACCGCTCGGGCCTATCGCGTCGGCGCCTTGCTGTCGGCAATCGCCGTCCTGCTGGTCCTCCCCTACCTGACGCCGCCGGGTGACTTGCTCGCCCGCCTTTTCTTCTACAGCTTCAGCCTGCTGGCGCTGCTCGGCGCGGTGCTGATGATCACCGCACGGAACCCGGTGAACTCAGCGCTCTGGTTCGCGGTTGTCGTGCTCTCCAGTTCAGGCCTGTTCCTGCTGGCCGGGGCCCAGTTCCTCGCGGCGGGAACGGTGATCGTCTACGCCGGAGCGATCATCGTCACCTTCCTCTTCGTGATCATGCTCGCCCAGTCGCACGGCCAGGCGATCTACGACCGCAGCGCCCGACGGCCGCTGGCGGCCTCGCTGACCGGGATGCTCTTGCTCGGCGCGTTGATCTCCGCGATCATCGCCCCCGGTGCGACTCGAAAGGACGGGGACCCGGCTCCGATCTACTCCGTCGGAGCGATCGCCGACCAACCGCCCGCCGATGGCCCGATCGCCGCCGTCACCGCCCAGGCCCTGACCGAAACCTCCCGGCTCCCCCGTCCTCTCGAACAGGGCGAGACGCCGGCCCACGTCGCCGGTCTGGGGGCGACACTCTTCACCGACCACCTGCTGACGGTCCAGGTCGTCGGCCTGCTGCTCTTCGTCGCCCTGATCGGAGCCGTGGCGATCGCCACCCCGAAGGCCCCGATCCGGCCCGATCGCTCGACCGCCTCCTCCTCTCCAGGCTCGGCGACGACCAACCCCGGCGGCGTCTCCTGAGCAGTTCCCGGCCGAACGATCCGACCTCCTGGCTCGACCTGACCGCGTCCGAGGGGACCATCCCACCGAGGCCCATCGACCCATGACCGACCCATCGTTCCCGTTCGAGTACCTCTCGAACTATCTGATCATCGGCGCGGCGCTGATGGCCCTCGGCATGCTTGGGTTCCTCTCGCGCCGGAACCTGATCGTCATGTTCCTCTCGGCCGAAATGATGCTCCAGGGCGTCGCCCTGACGCTCGTCGGCTTCAGCCGGTATCACGGCAACTGGACCGGCCAGGTGTTCACGATCGTCATGCTGACGGTCGCCGCCAGCGAGGCGGCCCTGGCCCTGGCCCTGATCCTGGTGCTGTTCCACCGGATCCGGTCCCTCGACGTGACCCTCTGGCAGGATCTCCGCGAGACGGGACTGCCGGAGTCGGTCGACACCTCCGGGGCCGAGCCCTACGAGCCGGTCCCCGGCCCCGAGAGCTATCCCCACCTCACCCCCTCCGGCGTGGAACCGCCGCACCCCCGCCAGCCCTGGGAGCAACGCCGTGGCTGAGTCGCTGATCCGCAACGTCTGGCTGATCCCGCTGCTGCCCCTGCTGGGCGGGCTCATCGCCATCCTCGGCGGCCGGCGGCTGAACGGTTGGAACCACATCCCCGTCGTCGCCGGAATCGGCCTGTCCTTCCTGCTCTCGGCGATCATCCTCCTGGGCATGGAAGGGGCTCACGAGACGGAGGCCTACTCCTGGATCGGGATCGCGCCGACCTCCTCGGCCGCCGACCCGTCCTCGGGGCCGAACGGCTGGTCGCTCGTCGTCCCGGTCGAGTTCCGGGTCGACGGCCTGACGATCATGATGCTCACCATGGTCACCTTCGTCGCCGCCCTGGTCGCCGTGTTCGCGGCGGGGTACATGGTCGGCGATCCGGGCTATCCCCGCTTCTTCTTCGTCTTCGGCCTGTTCGTCTTCTCGATGACCGGCCTCGTCTCGTCAAGTAATTTTCTGCTCACCTATGCCTTCTGGGAAGGTGTGGGCGTGTGCAGCTACCTGCTCATCGGCTTCTGGTACGCGAAGCCGGCGGCGGCGGAGGCGGCCAAGAAGGCGTTCCTGGTGAACCGGGTGGGCGACTTCGGCTTCGCCATCGCCCTGTTTCTCCTCTGGACCTACGCCCCGAACCACGACCTGAGCTACGCGAACATCCTGACCATCGAGACTCGAGACGCGCTGGCGAACACCGAGTTGCTGTTCGGTCAGTCGGCCCTCTTCTGGATCGTGGCCCTGCTCTTCTGGGGGGCGACGGCCAAGAGCGCCCAGATTCCGCTCTACGTCTGGCTTCCCGACGCGATGGAGGGCCCGACCCCCGTCTCGGCCCTCATCCACGCCGCGACGATGGTCACCGCCGGCGTCTACCTGCTCGCCCGAACGAGCCTGCTGCTGGCCGCCGAGCCGGCCCTGCAGATGGTCGTCGCGGTCATCGGCTGCGCCACCGCGCTGCTCGCGGCCCTGATCGCCCTGACCCAGACCGACCTGAAGCGAGTGCTCGCGTACTCGACGGTAAGCCAGATCGGCTTCATGTTCATGGGGATTGGGGCCGGCGTGGGGCACATCGCCCAGTTCGCGATCATCGGGGCGCTGTTCCACCTGTTCACGCACGCGTTCTTCAAGGCCCTGCTGTTCCTCGGCTCCGGCTCGGTGATGCACGCGATGGGAGGCGTCATCGACATGAGGCGCTTCAGCGGCCTGCGCCACCGGATGCCGTACACCTGCTGGACCTTCGCCATTGGCGCCCTCGCCCTCTGCGGCCTTCCCCCCTTCGCCGGGTTCTGGAGCAAGGACGAGATCCTCGCCTCGCTGAAGGCGGCCGGACACGACGAGCATGTTGCCAGCGGCGGCGTCTACACCGGCATCTACTGGGTCGCCACGTTCACGGCACTCCTGACCGCCTTCTACACCGGCCGGGCGTTCTTCCTGACCTTCTTCGGCCCGGAGAAACTCCCCAGCCCGGACGACCCTGAGGCCCTTGGCGCCGACGATCACCACGGTGCCCACGCCTCGTCCGATCACGCGGCTCTCGGCGTCGATACCCCGGCCCCCGATTCTCCCGAGCTCTCCCGGTACGAGGCGGCGATGGGCTCCCACCGGCCCGAGGTGGGCTCGCACGCTCCCGGAGCCTCGGCAACACCCCACGAACCGGCCTCGCACGGCCACGGGCACGATGACGGTCATCACGGCCACGACTCCCACTTCGGGCACGAGTCCCCGCCGATCATGACGGTCCCGCTCATGGTCCTGGCCGCCGGGGCGGTTCTCGTCGGCATCCTGTTCGGGCCGCCCACCCACTGGTTCGGCCACCTGATCGAGGAGACTCCCTCCTTCGAGCTGCTCGGGCACGGCGAGCACGCCTTCGACTGGGGAACCGCCGTCTCCGGTACCCTCGCCGGCCTCATCGGCCTGGGCCTGGCCGCCCTGATGTACGCCCGTCGGACCGAGATCCCCGCCAGGATTTCCGCCCTGGTCCCTCCTCTGGCGAAGGCGTCCTGGAACAAATTCTATGTCGACGAGATCTACGCCTTGCTCATCGTAACGCCGACCCGGCTGGTGGCCACGGCCTGCCGGTACTTCGACGTCTACGTGGTCGACGGCCTCGTCCGGCTGGTCGCCTTCGTGCCGAGGCTCATCGGCGGCGATGCCCTGCGACCGATTCAGAACGGCTTGATCCAGTCGTATGCCGTGATGACCGCGATGGGGGTCGCCCTGCTGCTGATCGTCCTGATGTTCGTCGGCTGACGATGGCGATCGCCCCCGCCCCGGCCCCCCACCCCCGATCCGATCCCGAGGTGACAAGGATCCCGAGATGGCGACGCTCCTGGTGGTGACGGTCCTGCTTCCCCTGCTCGGCGGCCTCGCGCTGCTGCTGGCGCCGAAGCTCGACCACAAGGCGGCCCGATGGGTCGCGCTGGCGACGACCCTCGCCACGCTGGCCTTCTCGCTGGTCCTCGTCGGCGCGTTCCAGGTCGGCGATGCCTCGGCCCAGTTCGCCTTCGAAGGGGCCGACGGCCATGCCGGCCTGCCCTGGGTGGCCGTCGGCTCGGGGCCGGGCATCCGCTTCGCCCTCGGGCTCGACGGCGTGGCCCTCTCGCTCTTCGCCCTGACGAGCCTGCTGTTGGTGACCTCGGTCTTCTGCTCCTGGTCCTCGATCACCGAGCGGGCCCCGACCTACTACGCCCTCCTGCTCTTCCTGGAGACAGGATTGCTCGGGCTGTTCGCCAGCCTCGACGTGGTTCTCTTCTACATCTTCTTCGAATTCACACTGATTCCCCTGTTCTTCCTTGTCGGCCTATACGGAGGGCCGGAGCGCCGCCGAGCGTCGATCACGTTTTTCCTCTACACCCTGGCGGGGAGCCTGCTGACGCTGCTTGGGGTGATCGCCCTGATCGTCGTCCACTACCGCTTCTCGACGCCCCAGGTTCTGACCTTCTCGATCCCGGAGCTGACCGAGGGGCTCTCCCGGATCACGTCGGCCGACTGGGCGTTCACCAGGCCGTTGGCCGACTCGTTCTCCCTCTCGCAATTTCTCCTCCAGCCGCAGGTGTTCATCTTCCTGCTGCTGTTCGCCGGGTTCGCGATCAAGGTGCCGCTCTTCCCGTTCCACACCTGGCTCCCGCTGGCGCACGTGGAGGCCCCGACGGCGGGCTCGGTGCTGCTGGCCGGCGTGCTGCTGAAGGTCGGCGGCTACGGGTTCTTGCGTTTCAATCTGGCGATGACCCCGATGGGGACCGCGGTGCTCGCCCCGATGCTCGTCGCGATCTCGGTCATCGGCATCATCTACGGGGCCCTGACGGCCCTGGCCCAGACGGACGTGAAGCGGCTGGTCGCCTACAGCTCGGTCAGTCACATGGGGTTCATCGCACTGGGCCTGTTCTCGATGACCCTGGTGAGCGTCGACGGCGCCGTGCTTCAGATGATCAACCACGGCCTGACGACCGGCGCCCTGTTCGCCTGTGTCGGCGTTCTGTATGAGCGTTACCACACGAGGGAGATGGATCGGATGGGAGGCATCTGGAAGCGGTTGCCGCTGTTCGCCTTCTTCCTGATCCTGGCGTCGATGGGATCGGCCGCCGTTCCAGGCCTCAACGGCTTCGTTGGTGAATTTCCGATCCTCGCCGGCAGCTTCTCCCGCTTCCCGAGGGCGACGGTGGTGGCCGCCATCGGCATCATCCTTGGTGCCTACTACCTCTTCCTGATGCTTCAGAAGGTGATCTTCGGCCCGCTCCGCGAGCCGGGAGGCGAGGGCCACGGCCACGGCCACGACGACTCGG
The DNA here is from genome assembly GCF_003977685.1 of Tautonia sociabilis. Classification (GTDB taxonomy): domain Bacteria; phylum Planctomycetota; class Planctomycetia; order Isosphaerales; family Isosphaeraceae; genus Tautonia; species Tautonia sociabilis. The sequence continues at coordinate 77,751 of NZ_RYZH01000011.1, forward strand.
CCGGGGTCCCTCCGGTCCAGTGGTACGAGATCGCCGGGCTGGCCCCGCTGCTCGCCCTGATCGTGATCATCGGCCTCTATCCGAAGCCGTTCTACGACCGGATCACCCCGTCGGTGGAGTCGATCGTCGCCCGGTTCCCGGCGGAAGGGGCCGGGATGTCGACCGAGCCGAACCAGACCGTCTCGGCCCCGGGCGAGGACTCGCCCCGGGCCCTTCTCGCCCGATCGGCGCAGGTGACCGCCCCATGATTCCCGACCAATCGGAAACGCTCTCCCGGACGATCCTCGTCCTGCTGCCGGAGATCGTCCTCGCCCTGTCCGCCGCGGCGATCATGGTCGCCGGGCCCTTCTTCCGGCGAGGGCGATCCCTCTGGGCGGGCCTGTCCGCCGCGGCGATCGGGGCCTCCTTGCTCGCCCTGCTTGCCGTCTCCGGATCGGGGACCGATGCCTTCGCCTACGGCTCGGTCGCGCTCAACGACGCCCTCTCGGTCTACGGCCGGTTCGCCTTCCTCATCACCGGGCTGATCCTGCTCGGCCTGGCACACAACCAGGTGGGCGACGACCGGGCCGCCGAGTTCTTCGGCGCCCTGCTGTTCGTCATCTCGGGTGCGATGCTCGTCTGCGCCGCCAACGAGTTGATCTTTCTCTTCGTCGGCCTCGAACTGGTGAGCATCCCGACCTACCTCCTCCTCTACCTTCCCCGGAGGAACCGCACGACGCAGGAGGCGACGACGAAGTACTTCTTCCTGAGCGTCTTCTCTTCGGCGCTCTTGCTCTTTGGATTCGCGTATCTCTACGGGTTGACCGGTGTCTCGAACCTCAAGGCCCTGGCCTTCCTGATGGGGGGTGGAGGCGAGGTGATCACGACCGGCACGGCGGCGATCGGCTCGATCGCGGTTGTGTTCGTGACCGCGGGGCTCGGCTTCCGGGTGGCGGCGGTGCCGTTCCACTTCTATGCGCCCGACGTCTACCAGGGGGCCCCAACGGTCATCACTGCCCTGCTCGCCTGGATCCCCAAGGGGATCGGGTTCGTGGCGATGATCCGGGTGCTGACCTCGGTGGTCAGCGTCGGCGAGCCGATGCTGTCGGAGCGGGCCGTCTTCCTCGCCTGGCTCATCGCCGCGGCGACCCTGATCCTGGGGAACACCGTGGCCCTGGTTCAGACGAACCTGAAGCGGCTGTTCGCCTACTCGTCGATCGCCCACGCGGGGTACCTGATGGTCGGCGTCGCGGCGGCCTTCGCCCGGGTCGAAGACCCGGCGAACCTCGGCCCGTATTCCGGGGCCGAGGGGATCGTCTTCTACCTGGCGGCCTACGCGCTAATGACCCTCGGCGCCTTCGGCGTGATCCTCTACCTGGAGGGCTCCGGCGAGCGAGCGGAGACGATCGACGACCTCTCCGGTCTGTCCCGGACCCGGCCCCTGCTGAGCCTGGCCATGGCCCTCTGTCTGTTCAGCCTGGCCGGCGTGCCGCCACTGGCCGGGTTCTGGGGGAAGTTCTTCATCTTCGCGTCGGCCTGGACCGCCGAGCCGATCCAGGGGATCCCGTCGCTGCAGCTGCTCGCGGTCATTGGCGTCATCAACGCGGCGATTGGGGCGTACTACTACCTCCGGATCGTCGCGGCGATCTACTACGGGACGCCGGCCAGGTCGCCAGCGGCCGAATCCCGATCGGCAGCAGGCTGGCCGACTGCGATGGCGGTGGGGACCTGCGCCGTGCTGAGCCTGATCCTGGGCCTGATCCCGGGCCCCTTGCAATCGGCCAGCAGGCGGGCCGCTGTGGCGGCCATCGGCCAGCCTGCTCCCGGCACTTCTGGGCCTGAAGGCGAGGACGAGACCGAGACGGATGACGTGGCCCTCGTCCGACCGCGTCCGGTCCGATGACCCCGCCGAACCGGCGTCGGGCGAGCGAGTTACCGTCGCTCGCCCGATCGCCATTCGGGGAGGCTCCGCCGGGGATCGCTCAGCCAAGCTGGGCCTTCATCCGGCGGCTCAGTTCATGCAACGCACGAGACATGAGGCGACGGGTCGATTCCTCGGATCGACCCATGATGCGGGCGATCTCCTCATAGGAGAGACCACGCCTGCATCGAAGGTTGATGACCTGCCGATAATGGTCCTTCAGGCTGAGGATGGTTCGTTCGAGCGCCTCGGCCGTCTCCCGATGGATGAGAATGGTGCTGGGGGAGGGGCCCGGGTCGGGGATGGAGGGGGCCTGGTCGACGGAGCGGTGCTCGAGCGGACGTTCGCGGTAGTGGTTGCGGCGCTGGGTCCGATACTTGCGGCTCATGTTGCGGATGTTTCGGGTCAGCACCGTTTTCAGCCAGGCCCGCATCTCGCGTTCGGTCCGTCCGTGGAAGCCGTCGAGGTCACGCTGGGCCTCGACGATGGTTTCCTGGACGATGTCGGAGGGGGCCTCTCGGGGGTTGATGGCGGAATCGACCTCCTGATTGGCAATCGAGAGCATCGTGCGACGGAAGAGTTGCACGACGAGCCAGCGTGCCTCTTCCGAACCGTTCCGCGCCTCCCTGAGCAAGAACTGGAACCGGGATTCTGGAGCGGGCGAGGGGAGGGGGGCCATCAGCGACATGGAATCGCTCCGCTAGGCTTCGCGGGTATCGTCCCCCCCGTCATGGGGGCGGTCGCGCCTGGTGTCCTGAACAACACTATCGGGGGGTGTCCGGGGCGCTGTCAAGCATGAATTGGCCAGACTCTCCCAACGCGGATCTCGGGCCTCCGGATCGAATCAGCCGGGCGAGGTACCAGGCGTCGCTGTCGGCCCGATCGGGCCAGAGGATGGCGGTCCCCGGGGTGGGGCTTCCGTCGAGGGGATCGGGGAAGGGATCGAGTTGGAAGTCGGGATGGGTGCTCAGGAAGCGATCGATCTGGGCGACCGTCTCGGATCGCGCCAGTGACGGCACCGCGTAGATCAGGACGCCCGAGGGCCGGACGCCCCGGGCCGCCACGTCGAGGAGCCGGGCCTGCTCCTCGACCCGTCGGTCCAGCGCGGTGCGATCGACGAACCAGCGAGAGGCGGGCTCGCGGCGCCACAGGCCGATTCCGGAGCCAGGAGGCTCAAGCAGGACGCCGTGATAGGATGAGGGCTTGCCGACGACCCGGTGACCGTCCCATCCCCGGGTCGAGACATTGGTGTGAGGCCCCTTCCGGGCCATCCGGGCGGTGCGGATGCGGTCGCGATCCTCGAGCTCGCCGACGACCAGGGTTCCCTTCCCGCGCATGCGGTCGGCCAGCAGGAGGGCGGTTGCCCCCCGGGCGTGGCCGGCGTACCACCAGCGCTCTCCGGGCTCGGCGTCGCAGGCGGCGACGACCGCGAGGGAGCCGAGGTCCTGGGCGACGAGGTCGCCCCGGCGGAACGGCTCGATCCCCTGGAGAACGGTCGAGGGGGGGACGGAGGCGGCGTCCGGGAAGCTCGGGTGGATGCTTACCGGGAGCCCCTGCCGCTGGAGTTCGGCCCACAGCTCGGCGGGCCGTCCTCGGGAGACGCGAAGCCAGGGGAGGGGAGGCCTCTGGAGCGTGTGCAGTAGGGCGACGAGACGATGCTTCAGGGCCTCCTCGCCGGGGGGTTCGAGCAGCTCGTCGCGAAGCCAACGGGGGAAGAGGGTCCAGGGCTCGGTGGTGGCTCGGGGCCGTTCGACCAGCCGGCGGAAGGCCTCGGCTCGCCGGGCCCAGTTCGGGGCGCCCCCGATGGGCTGGAGGCACCGGGGGTCGACGCCGACAGCGCGGGCCCAGAGGCGGCAGGGCTCAGGCACGTCGGTGCGGTCGAGCAGGACCGCGATCAGGAGCCGGGCCTCGATCGGGCCCAGCCGGAGCGGGTCGATCCAGCCCCACCAGCGGAAGAGGGCGTCGATGGACCGGGAAACGAACAGGCGATCGGCGATCGAGACGCCCCGGAGCTTGCGGAGGGCGTCGGAGACAACCGGCTCGGGGCGACGTCCCCGGCCGAAGGCGGCCTGGAGGGCGGCCGAGGCGACCTCGGCGGTGGCCCGGGCCAGCTCGGCGGGGGGGGCCACGTGGTCCAGGATGGGCCCGGACTCCTCTTCCCGGGGAGCGTCTCCCGGGGAGGGGCGTCGGGCCGGAAGGGAGGAGGGAGCGGCGGGGCGTCGCAGGTTCGGGCGGGGGCGCCTCATCGCTTCCGCCTCCGGGCGCCGGATCGGCCGGGGCGGTAGCCGGAGGAGGCGGGTCGGCCGCTCCCGGAACGACGGACTCCGGGAGTCTCCGTATTGGAAACCGTGTCGATCTGATGCACGTAGCGGCCCTCGGCGATCGCCCGGTTGGCCCGCTCCATCCGGGCCCGAAGGGCGGCCTTGGGGGGCTGGGCGGGGATGAGGCAGTCGCAGCCCGAGCCGATCAGGTCCGATCGGCCGGCCTTCAGCAGCGCCTCGCGGACCTCGAAGTAGTTCTCGGGCTTGAAGAACTGAAGTAGGGCCCGCTGGAGCTTGCGGTCGCGCAAATGGCGGGCGACAACAACCTCCTCGCCGGTGAACGGGTCGAGCCCGGTGTAGTACATGCAGGTGGCGACGTCGAACGGCGCGGGGATGAAGTCCTGGACCTGGTCGGGCTTGTAGCCGTTGCGTTTGAGGAACAGGGCCAGGTGGATCATCGCGTTCAGGTCGCTGCCCGGGTGCGAGGCGATGAAGTAGGGGACGGTGTACTGGCGCTTGCCGGCCCGATGGCTGGCGGCCTTGAAGGCGGCGTCGAAGGACTGGTAGTCGTTGATCTCGGGCTTCCTCATCCGCTTGAGCACGTCCGGGTCGGTGTGTTCGGGAGCAACCTTCAGGTGGCCGCCGACGTGGTGCGCGGCCAGCTCCTGGAGGTACTCGGGCGACTTCTGGGCCAGGTCCATCCGGACCCCCGAGGCGACGTGCAGCTTGCGGATCCCAGGAACCTCCCGGCCCTGCCTCATCAGCTCGATAAGCGGGCCGTGGTCGGTGCTCAGCAGCTTGCAGATCTTCGGGTGGACGCACGACTGTCGCTTGCAGACCGCTTCGACCTCGGGCTTCGAGCAGGTCATCTGGTACATGTTGGCGGTCGGACCGCCGATGTCGGAGACGATCCCCTTGAAGCTGGGATCCTGGCCGAGTCGTCGGAGTTCCGTCAGGACGGACTCCTTCGACCGGGACTGGATGATCCGACCCTGGTGGGCGGTGATCGAGCAGAAGGTGCAGCCGCCGAAGCAGCCGCGCATGATCGTCACGGAGTCCTTGATGGCCTCGAAGGCGGGGATCGGCTCGTCGCCGTACATCGGATGCGGCCGACGGGTGTAGGGGAGGCCGTAGATGCGGTCCATGTCGGCCTGGGTGATGGGCAGGGCCGGCGGGTTGCAGACGACGGCCTGGCGGTCGTGATACTGGACCAGCCGGCGGGCGTTGAGCGGGTTCGTCTCCTGGTGGATGATCCGGGTGGCCCTGGCGAAGGCCAGGGGATCGGTCTTCACCTCCTCGAAGGAGGGGAGGACCAGGGCGTCTCTCGGAGGTTCCTCCCTGGCGCCGAGGGCGAAGGCGACCCCTCTCATGTCGCGGAGGGCCTTCACGTCCTCGCCGGCGAAGAGGCGGCGGGCGATCTCCAGGATGGGCTGCTCTCCCATCCCGAAGACGACGAGGTCGGCCTTGGAGTCGAGTAGGATGGAGCGCTTGACCGTGTCGCTCCAGTAGTCGTAATGGGCGAGCCGGCGGAGGGACGCCTCGACGCCCCCGGCGATCACCGGCACGCCGGGGAACGCCTCCCGGGCCCGCTGGCAGTAGGGCAGGGTGGCGCGGTCGGGACGCAGGCCGATGCGGCCGCCGGGGCTGTAGGCGTCGTCGTTGCGGACCTTCTTGTTGGCCGTGTAGTGGTTGATCATGCTGTCCATGTTCCCCGCGCTAATGGCGAAGAACAGGCGGGGACGGCCGAAGGTCCGCCACGGCTCGGCGCTCCTCCAGTCCGGCTGGGCGAGCACGCCGACCCGGAAGCCGGCCGCCTCGAGCACCCGGGGGAGGATGCCGTTGGCGAACGACGGGTGGTCGACGTAGGCATCCCCCGAGACGAAGACGACGTCGACCGCATCCCAGCCCCTCGCCTCCATCTCTTCCCGGGAGGCCGGCAGCGGGGGGAGGGGCGTCGGCCCGAGGTCGTCGAGCACCGGCAGTTGTGTCGGGGCCCGGTTCGGCTCATTGCGGCCGGGGGGAGCCCACTTCAGGTCGACGAGGTCCATGGGAGGGGGTCGATTTCGCGTCGGGAGTGCGGAGGGGCGTTCGTCGTTCGGCGTCGGACTCCACATTGTACGACGCCCGCCCCCCCCGGTTCGAGGCCGATCCCGGCCGGTCGCGATCGGAATCGGGGCGAGCGGGGAGCCGAGCGCCTCCTCGATCCGTCCCGGAGCGTCGGTGCGCCGGACGGTGCGCTCCGGCGAGTTTGGCAGCAATTGACGTTACGTTTTTTTGTACAAGAGGTTGCGGCGATCGCGTCGGTCCGGAATGGGTTCGCTCCGCGCCGGAGGGGTGTCTCCTCGCTCGCCAGCGGACGACCGACGCGATCGATCCCGATTCGGCAGGGGACGCACGCGAGGATCGCTCCGGTGCGCGGATCGGTGCGCCTCGGCACGATGAAGGGGCAACGGCGTAATTTGATTTTTGGCAAGAGGTTGAGGCGATCTCAGTCCGGCAAAATGGCTTCGTTTCGTCAACTGGGCCTCCGCGATCGAAGACCGCTCCGGGGAGTCGCGAGCGGAACGAAACGGGTCCCGGATCACGATTGGATGGATTCGATTGCCAAAGACCAAAGACCGGGGAGATCAGGAGGCCGACCGCCGGGAGGAGTCGAGTGGACGGGCTCCGGTCATCGGGTGAGTCGCGGACGATCGACCGAGGGCGAGGGGGGCGTTGGGGTCAGAGCGATCCCGGAGAAGGGGCCTCTCGTCCCTGGGGTCGATACGATCTCGGACGCCCTGATGGTCGTTCGTCAGTCTTCCGTCGAGTCCGGTTTCCCACCATCATCATCGGGCCAGAGGGGGGCGGCCGCTGACTTCAGATCATCCGACCGTGTTCCGGATGGTTCCTCTGAGGGGACACCGCTGAACCTTGTCGGGACCGCCTGCGGCCTCGCTCACTGTCAGACCGGAGTCAAACACCCAACCCCATGCTCGATGATGAGCCGATTGGAACGCGGCCCTCATCCACACGCATTGATTCCAGGGGTCGCGGACCCTGACTACTCGGGTGGTTCAAATCGGTCCGCTCCGCACCTTGGTTGGCGGCGTGAAACGCGACGGGGGCCCCAGTGTCGGGATGGGTCGACGCGATTTGCCGTTACGGGAGGGGGCTGCTGCGGCCTCGATGCTCAGGTCGCGCTCGACTTCGTACCGCCTCAGCGCAGACAGAGACCGCAGTCCAAGTTCGATGAGCTCCGGACGGTGTGCTTGGACTCGCTCCGTCCGACTTGCTCCATGGTCCTTCTGCTCAATCTCCTCAGCTAAGCGATCGTAACGCCCGGAATCCAGTCGAAAGTCCTCTTGGAGGTCCTTAGCGATGGCGACCCTGTCGTCCTCCGCTCGCTGACGGAGTTCATCAGACGACGCGCGAATCTCAGCAACAAACTGCCCCCGTACCCTGTGTGCCTCCCGTCCAGGTCTCTTCACAACGACCTCCGCCGCCAACCAACTCAGGATGGCGATGCCGACGATCGCTAACATCAGATGCCGCACCTTGAACCGCGTTTTGGGCGAGTGCAGAGCAGGGCCTCGAGAGCATGAGCCGATACCCAACACCCCACTCCAGGGGTTGAGGCTACCTTTGGTAGAGTGGCCCGGACAACGTGTTGTCCGGGCGGCGAAGCCGCAAGAGGCGTCAATCGAGCCAGCCGACCGGCACGCCGACGCTCCGCCCTTGCTCGTCGTATCGCGCCGAACTCCATGGCCAGTCGCACGGATGGGCGACCAGGCCGGCACGCACCGGGTTCTGGTGCAAGTAGGTAAGCTTTTCCTCGAACTTACCCTCCGAGTCGAGGTTGAAGCCATAGAAACGGGGTTGCCAGATCGGCTCCGACAGGACGAAGGTCCGGGCGTATGCCGTCATCCCTTCGCGCAGGAATCGCTTGATCTGCACGGAACTGCGTTGCTTCCACTGCGTCACGAAGTGGGAAAGCTGGTCGTCCTCCGGGAACCAAAGGATCGCGTGCCCGTGGTCGGGCTGACGACGAAGCCGACGCAGCGGCCGTCCTGCAATGACAGCTGCGAGGAAAGGACCCCGAGGACGATCCGCTTGGGCCGGTCGTGGTCGAGAAACCGACGGCGTCGATCGCACGAGAAGGTCACGAAATGGGCGTGCCTGTCTCGATCGTAGATACGCCTGGAGGCCATGGGATGAGCCTACGATTGGGTCGCTCGGACCTCAAGCCTCTCGTCGCTTCGCGACCCGGACAACGAGTTGTCCGGGCCACCCGATGGATGAAGACCATGACGGGAGCCCCTGACAGTTGCGGTATACCGATACTGTCACACTTCTTCGATCATCCGACAAGAACCACGGAGGTCGATCCCGCCCGCCGATAAGAGTGGAGGGGGCATCTCGGATCACACCTGAAGGCGAATCGTTAAGCTGGCCCGGAAGTGGGTACGGAGTCCGCCTGCCCAGGCTGGTCGGGATGGCGGAAGCGGCGGGAGGCCCAGCGGGGGGCGAGGGAGAGGGCGGTCATCTGGGCCGCGAGGCGGGGGTCGCGGGCAAGGAGGAGGAGCAGAGCGGGGGAGAGGGAAAGGGAGCGGCGGAGGCAGCGGAGGGCGAGGGGGGCGTCGCCGGCGTGGAGGGCGTCGAGGGAGCGGTTGAGGAAGGCGCGGCCGAGCAGGCGGTGGGCGAGGCGGCGGGAGCGGGAAGGGTGGGGGAGGGAGGGACGGTCGAGGGTGTGGATCTGGTCGAGGAGGAGGGCAAGCTCGTCGAGGTCGGCGGAGCCGCGCTTGAAGCGGTGGGTTTCGCTGTCGGGGTGCCAGCGGACGGCGACGCTGGGGAGGGGAAGCCAGCAGACGGGCCAGCGGCGGGCGAGGCGGAGCCAGCATTCCCAGTCGACGGCATAGCGGTAGGATGGGTCGAAGCCGCCGATGGAGGCGAGCGCCTCCGCGCGGAGGGTGACGGCGGAGCAGCGCACGGGATTGCGGTGGGCCAGCTCGGCCACGAACGCGGGGGGCGGGAAGAGACGTTCGGCCGGGCCGAGGTCGGGGCGCTCGATGACGGTGGGGGGGATAGGGCGGTCGGCGGCATCGATGACCTCGACGGCACTGATCGCCATGCCGAGGCCGGGGAGGCGGGCGAAGGCGTCAACGTGGGCGGCGAGGTGGCCGGGCAGGAGGATATCGTCCTGGTGGACGATGGCGAGCAAGGGCGTCCGCGCGAGGGCGGCGCAGCGGTTCCAGTTGCCGGCGAGGCCGAGGCGCTCGGGGTTGATTTCGATCCGGGCTCGGTCGCCAGCGAGGGAGCGAACGAGGGAGACCGTCTCGTCGTCGGAGCGGTCGTCGCAGACGAGGAGATCGAAGGGGACGCCCTCCTGGGCGAGGATCCCCCGGAGCGCGTCGGCCAGGTGTCGGGCGCCGTTGTAGGTGGGGAGGGCGACGGTGACGGGAGGCGTCGAAGTCGTCGTTGGGAGGGGCGTCGGCATTTCGGGCCGGATCTCGCAATGGGAGGAAAGGGAACGGCGTTCGATCGAGAAGAGAAGACCGTCGCTCATGGGATGACCGGGGAGGGTCGCATTCAGCGGACCTGGACGTGGACCGCTCCGACTCGGACGGGAGGACTCCTGCTCTCGGCACAACAGATCAGAGAACAGAGGGTGAAGTCACGCAGATCAGAGAACAGAGGGTGAAGTCACGCGGATCAGAGAACAGAGGGTGAAGTCAGGCAGATCAGAGAACAGAGGGTGAAGTCACGGAGAGAGCCTGAAGGATTGGCAAGAGCGTGAAGTCACGGCAAGAGCGTGAAGTCAGGGCGATTGATTCGATTGTCTGAAAGATGGGATCAATCGTTCACGGGCGTAAGGGTTCGGATGATGGCACTCCCGAACACGAGACGATGGAATGTCACGATCGATCGGGGGGCATCCTGGAGGTTGGGGATCGTCGATCGGTCGGGGAGGGGGGGATCGATCCCTGGGACAAGAGGCGCTCGATGTGGGGGGGACACGACCGCGGTCCTTCCGGCGGATGATGATGGGGCGGGGAGGAGGCTCCCGCGGAGCGGGCCCGCGGGCGGTCAGGAGGAGGATCGCCCCTCGTGGAGGTCGGCCAGCCGACGGAGGTTCTCCCAGGTGTAGAGGCCGGAGGAGTGGCCGTCGTTCCAGGAGATGCGGACGGCATAGGAGCCGATCGGCTCCAGGGCCTCGATGCGGAGGTCGGGCCGGATGGTGGCGGGGTCGAGGATGCGCTGGCCGGTCCACTCGTCCTTGCAGGAGGCGCAGGGGCACTCGGAGCGGATGAAGCGGTAGGGGACCCTCGCGGGCCCGACGTCGTCCCAGGAGAGTTCGAGGGCCTGGTCGGCCTGGTGGGCTCGGATGTTGGTCGGGGGATCGGTCATCGGCGAGGACCCGGGGCGGAGCGGGGAAGGGATCAGGAGAACAGCTCGGTGATCGGCCGGCCGGCGGCGATGGAGAGGGGGCGGTTGAGACGGTCGCGGACTTCCGTCTCGGGATCGAGGCCCAGCGCGTGGAAGATGGTGGCGGCGACGCGCTCGAGGGGAGCGGGGTCGGTGTCGGGATAGGCGCCGATGCGGTCGCTGGAGCCGTACACGGCGCCGCCGGTCGTGCCGCCGCCGGCGAAGAGGACTGTATAGCAGGAGGGCCAGTGGTTGCGGCCCTTGCCGTCGCGGTCGCCGATCTTGGGTCCTCGGCCGAACTCGCCCATCCAGACGATGAGCGTCTCGTCGAGGAGGCCTCGGGCGTCGAGATCCTGGATGAGGGTGGGGACGGTCTGGTCGGTGATGGGGAGGAGGCGGTTTTTGAGGTCGTTGAAGTTGTCCTGGTGCGTGTCCCAGCCCTGGCTGCCCTGGCCGCCGATGGATCGGGAGAAGTAGACGGTGACGAAGCGGACCCCGGCCTCGACGAGGCGGCGGGCGAGCAGGCAGCCCTGGCCGTAGGTGGTGCGGCCGTAGGAGTCTCGCAGGGCGTCGGGCTCCTCGCCGAGGTCGAACGCTCGCTTGACCCGGGGGGAGGCGAGCATCGAGAGGGCTCGGCCGTAGAAGTCGTCGATGCCTCGGGCGGTGGCGTCGTATTCGAGGAGTTCGGTCTGGCGGTCGATCAGCTCGAGCAGGCCTCGGCGGTCGTCGAGGCGGCCGAGGGGCATGGTGTCGGGCAGGTTCAGCTCGGGGAGGCGGAAGCCGGGGTCGTTCGGATCCTGGCCGATGAAGAAGGGATCATACGGCTTGCCGAGGAAGCTGGCGTGCTGGCCGGGGGTGACGCTGCCATCCCGGAGCACGTGCGGGTAGGAGACGAAGGACGGGATGGCGGGGTCGTCGCTGGGCCGGAGCTTCGCGACAACGGAGCCGTAGGCGGGGAACAGCTCGAGGGTGTCGCGCAACCGGATGTCGTCGAGCGGGGGGGCGTGGCCGGTGAGGCTGTAGTAGGTGGCGGAGTTGTGGTTCTTCATCCGGTGGTGGACGGAGCGGACCTGGGCCACCTTGTCGAGCACGGCGGCGAAGCGGGGGAGGTGCTCGCTGACGGGAACGCCGGGCACGGCGGAGGGGATGGGGGAGAACTCGCCTCGGATGCCCTGGGGGGCGTCGGGCTTGAGGTCGAAGGTGTCGATGTGGCTGGGGCCGCCGAACTGGTGAAGGAAGATGACGTTGCGGGCGGGGGCCCGGCGAGGCTCGCCCCGGTCGGAGGCGCGGAGCACGTCGGGCAGGGTCAGGCCGGCCAGGCCCGCGGCGCCGACCCGGAGCAGGCTGCGGCGGGAGAGGCGGAGCGTCTCGAGGAAGTCGGGGCAACCGGAGGGCATGGGTCTGATCCCCGTTGGCGGGTCGTCCGGTGAGGTTGGGGGGGCCGGTCCGATGATCGGTCAGCGCCGCAGGAGGAATTCCTTGCTGTTGACGATCGCCCAGGCGATGTCCTCCCAGGCGAGGCGGGGGTCGTCGTGAGCGGACAGGTGGGCGAGGGCGCCGCTGCGCTCCTCCGGGGAGGGGAGGCGGCAGAGGGCGGCAAGGTAGAGCTCATCGAGGATGGCGTCGTCGGGCGTCCCGGAGGCCAGCAGGCGGCCGATGCGGTTGTCGGGGGCCTCGAGGATGGCGCGGACGACGTCGCCGTTGATGAGCTGGAAGGCCTGGCCGAGCGTGGTGGACTCGGATCGCTCGCATTCGCAGGTGAGCAGGCGGTCGGGCTTGCCGAAAGCGTCGAGGAACTCGGGTCCGGTGTTGGCGCCGGCGAGGGCGACGGCCCGGGTGCCGGGGGGGACGCCGTCGAGGTCGGCGGGGCGGCCGAGGGCCGAGCCGATGGCGTCGAGCAGGACCTCGGCGGGGAGAAGCTTCACGCGGGCTCGGGCGAAGTTGGCCTCGTCGTCGCGGTTGGTGGGACGGGGGGAGGAGTCGAGGGCATAGACCCGGGAGGTCATGATCGCCCGGACAAGGGGCTTGAGGCGGTTGCCGCCGGCCTCGAAGGTGGCGGTCAGGGCGTCGAGCAGTTCGGGGTTGCTCGGGGGGTTGGTGGCGCGGAAGTCGTCGACGGGCTCGACGACGCCTCGGCCCATCAGGTGGAACCAGGCCCGGTTGGCCATGTTCCGGGCGAACTGGCGGTCGGACTCGGTGAGCCAGCGGGCCAGGGCGGCCCGGGCGTCGAGGTCGGGGCCAACCGCGAGCGGGACGCCGCCGGGGGCGGTTGGGGCGAGGCGCTCGCCGGAGACCGGCTGTCGCATCCGGGGGCGGCCGTCGAGGTGGATGATCACGTCCCCGTTGATCTCGTGGGAGTTGAGGCGATCGCGGCGGCTGTTGTTGACTTCCTTGCGGTCGATGTTCGCGAAGGCGGCGGCGAGGCCGTAGTAGTCGTCCTGGGTCCAGACGTCGAAGGGATGGTTGTGGCATCGGGCGCACTGGAGCCGGACGCCGAGGAAGATCTGCCCGAAGCTCTCGGCGCAGGTCTCGGGGTCGCGGTTGGTGCGGTAGAAGCTCGCCGGGGGATTGGCCCAGGAGGAGCCGGAGCCGGTGAGCAGCTGCTCGGCCAGCTCGGTCAGGGGCACGTCGGCGGCGATCCGGTCGCGGAGCCAGCGGTGGAAGGCCCAGACACCCTTGGGCCCCATCGTCTTCTCCTCGTTGCGGAGGAGATCGGCCCACTTGAGCGCCCAGAAGTCGGCGAACTCGGGGCGGCCGAGGAGGCGGTCGACGAGCCGGGCCCGCTTGTCGGGGTCGGTGTCCTCGAGGAAGGAGCGGGCCTCGTCCGGGGTGGGGAGGACGCCGATGCAGTCGAGGTACGCGCGGCGGAGGAAGACGTGGTCCGGCGCGGGGGGAGAGGCGTGGATCGTGAGCGTCTGGAGCTGATCGAAGACGGCGCGGTCGAAGGGCGTAAGCGGCTCGGGGCCGTCCCAGACGAAACCGGGGCGATCGGGGAGGAAGGCGAGCCGGGAGACGGCCTGCTGGCCGAGGTATCGGGCGGAGACGACCGACTGGCCCGGTGCCTCTCGGCGGACGAGGCCGGAGGGGGAAACCTCGACCTCGGTCGGGTCGTCGACGTCGAAGGCGGCCAGTCGGGTCACGTCTCGGGTCGAGCCGTCGGCGAAGGTGGCGGTGACGACGAGCTGCTGGGCCAGGGAAGGAGAGGCGTTCACCCGCTCGGGAGGGAAGATGGAGAGGGAGACAAGCTCGGGGACCGTGCCGAGGTCATCCCGGCCGCCGCCGGCGATCCAGGAGCGGAGGATCTCGGCCTCCGGATCATCGGGTCCGAAGCGACGGCCCCCCTCGTGGGGGACGAGGCCGATCGGCTTGAGGAGCAGGAGGCTGGAATCGGGGTCCGCCGTGTTGACCCGGCGGCCGAAGGCATCCCGGGTCATGCGGAGGAGATCGAGGCCGGGGTCATCCCCCCGAAGGGAAAGTTTGAAGCCTCCCTTGCCGGTGAGGTTGCCGTGGCAGGGGCCCATGTTGCACCCGGCCTTCGAGAGCACGGCGACCACATCCTGCCGGTAGCTGATCGCCCGGGGAGGGGTCGAGGAGACGACCTCGACGGGAACCTCGGCCGACGCCTCGCCGAACCGGGCGATCAGGCGATCAATCCCGCCGGTCCCGGGCTCGACCACTCCGGAAGACGAGACGCGAGCGACCCCTTCCGATCGGAGTTCAACGCGGGCCTCGGCCGTCACGTCTCGGGTCGAGCCGTCGGCGAAGGTGGCGGTGACGGCGACCTGCTGCCGGTCGGTTGGGTCGGCGAGCCGGATCGATGGAGGGTGGATCGAGAGCCCGGGAGAGGAAGAGGAGGAGCCCGAGGGGATCGCCAGGGCGGTCGGGGTCGGGGCCAGCAGGGCGGCGATCGTGGCGGGGAGGGCCGAGCGGAGGACGACGAGCGTCGTCCGGAGGACGAGAGAGGCGGGAAGCGTCACGGCCTTGCTCCTCGGGGGGACGAGGGGTCCGAGGGACGCAGGCGACCCGTCCGGCCGGGGAGGGCTGGGTCTCCATCGATTATTCAACATAGAGGGCGTCCGGCGGGCCCGTCAAGCCGATGGTCGAGGCCGGCCGGAAGAGGAGGCTTCTTGGAGGCTTGCTCGGGAGAAAGGCCCAGGGGGCGAGGGGCGAACCGAATCCCGGACGATGGGCTCCGGAGAGCGGGAGATCGACCCGGTTCGAGGGGGTCAAGCCGTCGTGCAGTGAGGGGGAAAACACCGTACAATTGGGGTCGACTTCCGGACCGAAGGGCCGGGTCCATCGACCGACCGATCCCGACGTCGCGAGACAAGGAGAGGAACGTGGCGCATATCGTCGCCGAGCCGTGCTTCGACTGCAAGTACACCGACTGCGTGGTCGTCTGCCCCGTCGACTGCTTCTACGAGGGGGCGCAGATGTTGTTCATCCACCCCGAGGAATGCATCGACTGCGAGGCGTGCGTGCCTGAGTGCCCGGTCGAGGCGATCTTCCACGAGGACAACCTGCCGGACGAGTGGAAGGAATTCGTCGCCCTCAACGCCGAGGAGGCGCCGAAGTGCCCGGTGATCACCGAGAAGAAGGCGCCGCTCGAGGGCCCGTCCTGCAACGCGAAGAAGTGACGGCGGGGCGGAGCCCCTCCGAGGCCTCGTCGGGGGGACCTTCGCCCCGACCCGGACGGCGGTACCCCCCACCGACGACGACGTCGATGTCCGCTCCGGTCCCGGAAGCCGGGGCGTTTCCCCTCAAGCGAGGCGACCGGTCCCGAGGACGGTAATCGACCGGACCCGGGAGGGTGGATGGTGCCTTCTGTGAGGCACCTTCGATGCCGGCAGGAGAGGCGACCGCCGAGCCGACGGCGCGCCCGGTTCGAGTCCCGAGACGGGGGCCGGGCCGGCCTCGAAAACGACGCGAGCGGCCCCGGGGGGCCGCTCGCGATGCTCGATGAACGGGGGCCGGGGTGGCCGGCCCTCCTGGGGTCACTGACCGCGGCGGAACCGGCCTCGGGAGAGCAGGTCCTGCCAGGCCCGCTTGCCCTGAGGGGCGACCTGGTTGACCTGCTCCTGGCGGCCGGCGAGCCGGGCGCGGAGGGCCTCCCGATCGCGGCGGGCCTTGCCGGCGGTCGGCTGGACGCCGGCGGTCTGGGCCGCGGAGCCGACCCCGGTGCCGGTGCCGGTGCCGGGCTGGAAGGTGCTGTTCGGCTGGCCGGAGGGCTGGCCGAACAGGAGGTTGTCATCCGGCGGGGTGGAGCCGGTCGGCGGGATGAAGATGCCGCCGCCTCCCGAGCCGGCCGAGCCGCGGAACTCGATGGCGCCCATATCGGCGGGTCCGAAGGGCGGGAAGCCGCGGTTGGGGATGTCGACCCGGCCGAGGTTGAGGAAGTCGAGGGCCGGGGCGGTCAGGCTGTCGGCGGTGTCGATCGCATCGGAGTTGGCCGTCAGCCCGAAGTTGCCGTCGAGCAGGGTGATCGTCGGCCCGTCGAACTGCGGCCGAGGGTCGCGGGGAGCGGCGAAGGCGGGGTCGCCAATGTAGTTGTACGCGGCGTCGGCGTTGGGCGTCGAGCCGAGGGCGGCCGTGTTGAACCCGACCAGGGGGGTGTTCGGGTTGCTGGAGAACATGTTGTTCCGGACGACGGCCACGGCCGGGAAGATACCGATCGGGGTGTCGGCGCCGCCGGCGCGGTCGCTGTTTTGCCAGAAGATGTTGTTGACGACGTCGGCGATGACCGGGCTGCCCTCGTTGATGGCCGCGTCGTAGAGGATGATGCCCCCGTTGTTGAGGGCGATCGTGTTGTTGACGATCTGGACCGGCTGGTCGATGGCGATGGTGTTGTTCGGATCCCGGACGACGATGCCGGTGCGGTTGCCCGCGAGGACGTTGCTGTCGATCCGGGCGTTGGAGGCCGCCCCGCTCTTGGGCTCGACGCTGATCCCCTCACCGGCGTTGATCACCACGTTCCCGTGGTACCGGCCGCCGGAGTTGACCAGCCGGATGCCGATCGAGCTGGGGTCGATGGCGCCGGAGACGAGGTTGGTCAGCGGGGCGACCACGGCGAAGCCGCGGAACTCGGTGTCCAGCTCGCCGCCGTCGGTGAAGCCGAGGAGATCGATCCCCTGGACGGTGACCTCGGGGGCGTTCGGGTCCAGCGGGGCCCGGATGATCGTCGACTGGGGAGTGCCCGGGACGACGTTCGAGTCGGTGCTGGAGGGGGCAGCCGAGACGAGTCGGACGAGCGACTTGAGCGTGACCGACTCGTTGTAGGTGCCAGGCAGGACCGCGACGGTGTCGCCGATGGACGCGACGGCCAGGCCGGCGGCGATCGTCGGGTAGGGGTTGGCGCGGGAGCCAGTCGGGGTGCCCGTGCCCCCCGGGCCGACGAAGATCGTCCGCCGCTGGGTCGCGGCGTAGACGACCACGTCGATGGTGTAGCCGCCGGTGCTGTTGCCGACGATCGCGTTGCCGGCCCGGTCGGTGACCGTGTTGGCGACGGTGATGCGGTAGATGTCGTCGGCCGTGGCCCCGGTGACGTCGAAGCTGATGCGGCTGGGCCCGCTGGGGGAGGTGGCGAGGAACTCGACGTTGAGCGACGAGAGGTCGATGCTGGCCGCGTTGTCGTCCTGGGTGTTGAAGACGCCGTCGAGGCCGGCGCCGGTGACGGTGATCGCCCCCTGGGCCATGAGGCTGGCCAGCGAGAGGTTCTCGTCGGCCGTGAAGGAGACCCGGAAGCGGCCGCCGTTGGAGACCCGGCTGCCGGTGGCCGGGTCGGAGGAGATGATGCGGGGCGACCGGGTGTCGAGGATGAAGCGGACGGTCGCGTTCGGGTCGTTGGGGTCGGAGGCGTTCCCGCTGACGTCGGTGATCCGGACGCGGGCCCGGCTGTAGCCGGTGTCGTCGGCGGTGCCGAGCTGGCCGTCGGGGCCGACGTTGAACGGCGAGTCGGGGCTCAGCGCCTGGGTCGGGGTGATGGTGAAATTGCCGGTGGCGTCGGTGGTGGCGGTGCCGACGCCGAGGCGCTCGAAGACGCCGTCGCCGTCGAGGTCGAGGTCCAGGGTCACCTGCTGACCGATCAGCGGGTTGACCGGCGGGAACAGGTCGGTGACGTTGCCCGAGAAGGTGGGCGGGTTGCCGTTGGTGATTTGCAGCGTCGGATCGCTGGGGCTGGCCAGGCCGAAGCTGCCGGGGACGATCGACGGAGCCCGGGTGTCGATGGTGAAGGGCAGGATGAAGTTGCCGCCCGGGAAGCCGTCACCCGAGGGGAGGGCCAGGGGCAGGCCGTTGGGTCCGAGGTTCTCGCCGTCGAGGGCGTTGCCCTGCGGGTCTCGGATGACGTTGCCGCCGCTGCCGACCAGGACGATCCGGTACAGGTCGTTGGACAGCAGCAGGTTGCCCGCACCCAGCTTGATGCTGAGCCGCCGGGTGTCGGGGTCGAAGGCCAGCCGGCCGGAGAGCGGGATGGTGCGGTCGCCGGGGTTGTTGGCGTTGCCGAAGATCCCGTCGCCGCCGGAGGCCTGCAACAGGACGGTCTGGGCGTTGATGGTCTGCGGGTCGACCCGCTCGTCGAACTGGAAGAAGATCTCCTGCGGCACGCGGTTGCTGCCGGCGACCTGCCCCGGGGTGTAGAGGCTGACCATCTGCAGCTGTCCGGTGGCGGGGTCGGCGATGGAGGCGAAGACCCCGTCGCCGATGCCGTCGCCGTTCAGGTCGGGCGCGCCCTGAGTGGTGATCTGCGGGGGGTCGAAGGTGCGGAACTCACGGGCACCGATGTCGAAGAACGGCCGGCTGCCGAAGCCGATGTTCGGCGTGCTCGGGTCGTCGAGCCGGAGGAAGCCCTCCTTGTCGCGCTCGCCGGTGAGCGGGGCGAAGCCGTAGGTGGCGATGTTGGAGGCCGGTCCGAACGAGGAGCCGGCGGAGCCGGCGAGCACCGGGATGAACTGGTCGACGAAGCCCCGGTTCGGGGTCCCGGGGAGGGTGACGATCTCCCGAGGGTCTTGCTGGAAGATGGTGACCCCGCCGAAGGGATTGGTGCGGCCGATGGTGTTGCGGATGCCTCCCCGGGGGTCGAGGACCTGGTTGGAGACCGGGTAGAGCATGTCTCCGATCGGGGTCGGCCCGAACTCGCTCAGGGCCGCGTCGATGGCGGCGGAGCCGGACTGGAGGAAGAAGTTGCCGTTGGCCGGGTCGAGGAACTTCGGGTCCCCGAAGATCGGCGAGTTGTTCCCCAGGAAGGGGGCCCCGGCGATCTGGGAGATCTGGTCGTCCAGGACCGTCGAGTAGTTGTTGAAGACGTTGAACAGCAGTTGGCTGGTGGCCACCATCCCCTCGAGCCGGACCGCCGCGGCGGCCGGGTCGCTGCCGATCGTCCCCCCGTCGAAGATGTTGTTCATCGCGAGGAAGTAGACGTGAGACAGCGAGTTGTTGGGGTTGGGGTTCCAGGCCGGGGCCTGGGTCCGGAAGCCAACACCGTTGTTGTAGAAGGTGTTGTGTAGCAGGACGATCTGGGCCGGGTTCTGGTCGGCGTTCGCGTTGGCCACGTTGGCCCCGTAGTTGACGCGGACGCCCACCGGCATGTTGGAGATCGTGTTGTTGACCAGGAAGAGGTTGGTGGGCTGGCCCCTCAGACCTCCGATTCGGGCGGTGCCGCCGGCCACTGGGGTCGTGGTTCCGATCAGGGTGCGAGCGAGGAGGTCGAAGCCCTGATCGGCGAAGATGCCGGCGTCTCGGAAGCTGTCGAGGCTGGAGTTGGAGACGGTCCAGCCGAGCTGGGCGTTGTACTGCAGTTGAGGAGTGAGGCCGAGCTTCTGGAACTGCAGGTTGTCGCCGATGTCGATGGCGTTGCTGGCGTTGGAGTCGAAGGCGTCGACGATGGAACCGCCCTGGAACTCGATCCGGTGGAGGTACCGGATGTCGGCGTTGTCGATGATGCTGCCGTTGCGGGGGTCGAAGAGGTTGTAATCGAAGAGGCTGCCGCCGCCGAAGGCGATCACGCCGCCGTCGCCGGGGGCGGGGGTGTCGAAATTGATCCCGGCGTTGCTCGGGTTGAACGAGGAGAAGAAGCTGTTCGACTGATCGACGCCGCGGACGACGGGACCGACGGTGTTGTCCCGGAGCGAGGTGATCACCACCGGGACGCGCTGCTGGCCGGTCGTCTCGTTGGTGCCGATGCCGACGATCCGAAGCTGGCTGCCGTAGCCCGGGTCGATCAGCGGGCTGGGGCCGGGCGGGTCGATGCCATCGTCGAAGCCGACGTTGAAGCCGGCGCCGAAGATGTTGGCGTTGTCGGCCGCGACCTGGTTGAGGGCCGGGTCGATGGGGGTGCCGGGGCCGGGGTTGCCCACGAAGGTGTCGGTGAAGAGCTTGACGTACATCGACTCGCCCGGGCGGGCGATCCGGGTGCCGTCGGCCAGCAGGGTATCGGGCAGGGCGCTCTGGATGGTCAGCGTGATGAACGGCTGAAGCTCGGGGAGGAAACCGTTGGCGTCGGCCTCGGGCGAGGTCGGATCGGGCACGGGCTTGTCGTTGTTGCCGAAGCCGCTCCAGCCGGCGAGGTTGACCGTGCCGCGGAGGACGTGGACGATGTCGGTGTCGTCCCAGACCGAGTTGACCGTCAGGTTGGCGCCGTCGTCCAGTGCGGCTTCGGTGTAGAAGTCGCCCTGGTTGTTGGGCGGCGGGATGATGACCCCCGGTGTGGTCTTGATCCCCAGGCCGTTGACCGAGTTCCGCTCCATGACGTTGCCGCGGAAGAACGGGTTCCCGGAGAGCAGGGGACGGGTCGGGTCGGCGGCCAGGAGCTGGTTCGGCTCGACGACGATCGGGGTGTCGAAGTTGTCGAAGAAGTCGTTGTTGGTGATGGAGACGTTGGCGCCGGCGGCGGCGGCGTTGTAGCCGAGGAAGCTGGCGATGTCATTGGTCAGGTCGAGGACCTGACGGTTGGGCAGGGCGGTCAGGGGGGTGATGATCTGCCCGCCGCCGTAGCGGAACTCGGTCTCGTCGATGGCCGCGATCGAGCCGGGCAGGATGGAGATGCTTCCCCAGCGGAGGGAGGAGGGGACGTTGCCCGGGGCGGGAGCGGGGTTGGAGGAATTGTTGTCCGTGGGGCCGGCGGGCACGATCACGCGGCGGGTGCCCGTGGCCTGGTCGAGATAGTAGGTCTCGGCGGCGTCGTCGAAGAGGGAGGTGAACAGGGGCTTGGCGTCGCCGATCGAGTTGGGGACGAAGTTCGGGTCGGCCGGGGAGATGTTCGGGTTGGCGTCGAACTGGCGGATGTAGGTCCGCTCACCGAAGTTGACGCTCGAGGAGGTGTTCACGGTGGCCAGGCTGGCGCCGAAGCTCGACTTGACCATCATGCCGGGCTGCACGTAGAGCCGGGAGGAGACGGTCTGATCAGTCTGGCCGCCGGTGTTGGTGAGCAGCCGCTGGCCGAGAACCAGCTGGGAGTTGAGGACGTAGGGGAGCGGATCGTCGATGGTGAAGTTCTTCCCGCCGCCCTGGCTGGTGGGGTTGGCGGGGTAGAAGATCGCGTCCGTCTCCTGGGCCTGAAGCGACCCGACCGGGGGCCGGATGAGGATGCCGTTGATCGAGTTGTTCAGGAGCTGGGTGCGGCGGATCAGCGGGCCTCGGGCGATTTCGTCCTCTCGGAGCGAGTCGAGGTCGGCGGAGATGGCCGCCTGAGTGCCGCCGGCGGCTCCGCCTCCCGCGGCGCCGTCGGCCACGGTGGTGTTGGTGATGGCCGGCCGGCTGTTGAACAGGGTGATGGTGTCGTACCGGGTGCCGATGGTCTGGGGCACGGCGCCGCCGCCGAAGCGGAGCAGGGCGTGGTCGATGATCGACATCACATCCGAGGCGCCGGAGAGCCCGAGCTTGCCGTCGATCGGGAAGCTGCCCGGGAGTTGGTCGCGCCCGGCGGACACGTCGTCGTAGTTGCGGAAGATGATGCCGCCCCAGTTGCCTCCGCCGGGGGTGGTGTCCTGGGCGTCGTTGTTGGTGTCGCCGCCGACGGAGTCGTCCAGCAGCGAGGTGAAGATCACCTGCTCATCGGGGTTGGAACCGCCGCGGAGTTGCAGGGCCGAACCCTGGTTCTGCACGAAGAGCGAGGCGTTGAAGAGCTTCAGGGCCGAGCCCTGGTCGAAGACGAGGGTGGTTTGGGCCGGAACCGAGCCGCTCGCGTTGTTCTCCGGGCGGGAGGGGTCGGCACCGGCGGGCGGAGCGATGACGAAGGTCTGCTGGGTGGTGTCGGTGGTGCCGGGGACCGGCCGGAGGATGCCCGGCAGGGCGACGATGACGACCGGGCCCTGGTCTCGGACCCGGGTGGCCTCGAAGAAGGCCGAGCGGTCGAAGCGGTTGTTGGCGTTGCGGTCGTAGATCGGGTTGAACCCGGTGCCGAAGTTGGCGGAGGAGTTCAGGTCGCCGTTGTTGTTCAGGTTGGGGACGGCCTCCGGCAGCAGGGTGGGGAAGGGCTTGAGGACGCTGCCGTCGGGGTCGTCGGTGGTGAGGAACGGATCGTCCTGGTAGTCGGGCCGGGCGTAGATGATGTTGCCCAGGATCCGGGAGTTGGGGTCGGCGGGGTTCTCCCGGCGCTGGCCGGGGACGACGACGAAGCCGGTGACGAAGGAGCCTCCCTCGACCGCGTCGCCGGTCAGACCGTCCCGGTAGGTGCCGTCGGGCATGAAGACTTCGAAGCCGTCGCCGTCGGGCCGCTCGTTGCCGAGGAACTCGAGGTCGGCGACGTTGCCGAAGATGTCGGTGATCTGCTCGGAGCCGGTGTTGGGGATGACCAGGCGGTAGTAGTCGGGGGGCAGGGTCTGGCCTTCGGGGATGCGGACGACCAGGCGGTTGAGGTACCCGGGCTGACCGAGCGTGGCGCCGGGGACGGAGTTGACCAGCTCGACAGTCACGCCGCTGACCTGAGTGAACCCGCCGGCCCCGAGCCCGAAGTCGCCGTCGGAGGGGGAGCCGGGGGAGTTGGCCGATCGGATGAGCTGGACGGCGTTGCTGTAGTCCCTCGGGGCGAGGGTGTTGGAGAAGTCGATCTGGAAGACCTCGGGAGGCGCCTCGGCCCGGGGCGTGAAGCCGGGGACGGGGATCTCGTAGTAGGCGCGGGGGCCGGAGGCGGCCATCGTGCCTGGGGAGAAGACCGAGGGGCTGAAGGCGGTGTAGCTGGTGATGAACGTCGCCTCGGGCTGGAGCTCGAAGAAGGTGGCGAAGCTCTGGTTGCCGGGCTGGGCGGGGTTGTTGTCCAGCGGGTTGCCGGCGGCGTCTCGAATGCCCGAGAAGGCGGCCTCCTGGGTGCGAGCGACCAGGACGTATCGCCCCGAGGGGAGGCCGTCGGAGAAGCTCAGCTCGACGCGACCGGTGTAGGGGTCCGAGGACTGGTTGCGCTGGGTGGTGGAGACGAACGTCGCGTTCTCGATGAACCGGGAGAGGTCGGCGTCGTCGGCGGTACCCAGGACGCGGTCGGGCCCCAGGTTGATCAGCGAGTAATTGCCGAGATTGGTCGCCGTGTCGGGGTCGAGGGCCGGGCGGTCGAGCTGGACCGGGATGGCCAGCGGGTCGGTCGGGTCGGCCGGGGAGACCGGGTCGGCGATGTTGAGGGTGATGCTCCGCAGGTTGGAGATGCGGGACTCGTTGGGGATCGAGCTGGCGGTGACCAGCGGGGCTTGGGAGTCGACGACGAAGGAGAGTTCGGCCTGGGTCGCCTTGCCCGGCAGCGGCGGGTTCTCCGACTCGCCGACGACGACGATCCGGACGCGGTGCAGGCCGTCTCGGAGGTCGAACGGGGGCTGGAAGCTGAAGAAGCCGTTCTCGTCGGTGTTGACGATCAGGTCGGGGTTGCCGACATAGCCCTGGCCGTTCGGTCCGACCTGAAGGTCGAAGCCGCTGGTGTGGGCCTGGAAGAACTGGATGGCGACCTGGAGGCCGACGTTGGTGGACGGGAAGGAGGCCACGGCGAAGCCCGAGAAGGTCGGGCGATTCTGGTTTGTCCCGCGGTCGCCGGGCAGGCCGGTGTCGGAGGCGGCGGTCAGGCTGAAGTTGGCCACCTGGGGGGCCTCGACCAACCGGGGGAGCTCCTGAGCGAAGGAGCCGCCGGTTTGGCCGTTCCCCGAGGGGAAGCGGCCGTTGAACTCGCCGTCGAGCCGGTTGCCGGCGACGTCGGTCACCGCGTCACTGACGACCAGGGCGTAGATGTCCGAGGGCATCGCCGACTGCGGCAGCGCACGCAGGTCGAAGATGGCGCGGTTGTTGGCCGCGTCGTAGAAGAGCACCGCTCGGGGGTCGTCGGTGACGACGACGTTTTCCGGTCGGCCGAACGAGCCCGTCCAGCCAGTGCGGACGAGCATGAGGTTTTCCTTGGTGATGGTCGAGCCGCGCATCGCCTCGCTGAACTGGACGACGATGATGCGGCCCTGGAAGATCGTGTTCTGCACCCGGGGAGCCGCCTGGTCGGCGAGTATGAAGGCCCGGGTCAGCCCGATCAGGTTGCTGCCGTCGGTCGCCGTGATGGCGCCGTCGGCCAGGTTGAAGGCGTAGGTGCCGTTGGCCGACACCCCAGCCGGCGCCGTGAATTCGACGGGGAAGCGGATCGTCAGGGCGTTGACCACCTGGGGAGCGCCGACGCTGACCGTCACGCCATTCGGCAAAACGGGGAAGGTCAAGTCGCTGGCCTGGAGCGTCGTCGGATCGACCGGCTTGGAGAAGGTCAACTCGATGAAGGTTGGCGCCTGGCCGAGCGTGGCCACGTCGGCCGGGTTGGAGGCGACGACGCGGAGCTGATCGACCGCGTTCAGGGCCGCGACGGCGTCCACCAGGCCGTGGCCGCCGATCGGGTCGTAGGATCCGCCGGGGGTACCGTTGAGGCCGACGGCCGTCCGCTTGAGCGCATCTTGGATGACGTTATAGGAGACGTTCGGGTTCAGCTGCCGCATCAGGGCGACCACGGCCGCCACATTCGGGGAGGCGGCGGAGGTGCCGAAGAAGTTCGGCAGGGTGTCCGGGTCCTGGGGGATGTCCGGGCTGCCGAAGAAGGAGGTGTTGACGCCATCGGGGCCGGAGACGTCGGGCTTCAGCAACAACTGCGGAGAGGAGAGCCGGTTCCCCTGCGGGTCGAAGAGATAGAAGACCGGGCCGGCGGCGCTGAAGGATTCGGACGGGATCGGCGTGGTCGTGGAGAAGGGGGGCGCGTCGTTGTAGAACACGGCCCCGACGCCGATGGTGTTCGGCGAGGTCTTGTGGCCGAAGGTGGTGGCGTAGGTGGTGCCGCCGGCATTGCCGAACTGCTGGCTCGGGGCGATGTCAGCGGAGAACTGCATGAACCGGACACGGCCGGGATCGGGGCCGGCCGTCACCCGGATGGCCAGCTGGTAGTTGCCCGGCGCGGCGACGACCTCGACCTCCTGGGGCGTGGCGCTGCCGATGTTGTTGTTGATGCCCTGGGTGACGATCTGGTTGTTGCCGTCGAGCAGGAAGAAGTCGAGGTTGGTGTCGGCCTGACCGTTGTACCAGGGATCGTCCCAGTGCAGGAGGACCAGGCCGGCGCTGTTGACCGTGACCGGCAGGGTGGTGGCGACCCCCGGGCCGGGGTCGAAATCGAGGAAGCGGCCGGTGCCGATGCCGGTGACGCTGGCGCTGACACCGCGGAAGTTCGTCTCGATTCCCCCCTGGCCGCTGTTGCCGGCGGCGCTGAGGTAGACCGCGTTGTCGTTGGTGGTGACGTCAACCACCGCCTGCCCGATCAAGCCTTCCTGGAAGACCGGGTTCTGGGCGATGCGGACGTCGTCGACGACCACGTCGGCGCCGCCGGCGCGGACGATGTTCCGCACCGCGTCGGCGTACTGGACCGGGCCGCCAATAAAGACCGTCTGGAAGGCGAGGTCGGCCCCCGGGGCGATATCGTGGATCAGTTCCAGCATCGCCCGGCCTTCGTCGGTGTTGCTCCCACCGACCGGCTCGTCCTGGAGCACGTTGATCCGGCTCCTCGCGGGCAGGTCGCCGCTGGCGATCGAGTCGGCCAAGCCTCCTTGGAAGCGGTCGACGCTGTCGGAGAGGACCCCGACGATCACCCCCGAGCCGTCCACGTTGAACGTGCTGCGGGCTACGTCGGCCCGGAGCACTTGATCTCCTTGGTTGTTCGCAATCCCCTGCTGGTCGATCACGGGGGTGTAGATCGGGTCGATGTTGCGGGTGCCGGCCAGCTCGGTGGCGGTGCGGAGCTGAGAGATGGGCAGGAAGCCCTCGACGATCCGGTAGTTGGCGTCGGTGGCGATGACCTGCATGCCCAGGTCGGTGAGCGACTTGACCACCCGATCGAACGGGAGGCTGGCGTCGGCGTAGAGGTCGATGCCAACCCGGTCGCCGCGGAAGGTGATGAACTGCCGCTTCGCGTCGAGCGTCTGCTGCAAGGCATTGCCGCCAACGCGGGAAGCCTCGTACAGCTCGGCGAGGTGCTTGCCCCCCTTGGCAAAGACCGGGCCGTCGATCGCGGCGGCCGTCACGGCAGGCGGGGTGTTGATCATCGACGCCAGCAGCGCCCGCTGCTCCAGCGCCTCGGGCCCTCGATCGGCTCCAGCGAGCCTTCCGATGGGGCGACGACGATCCCGGCCCGCCTTCCGCTTGTCACCCTTGAAGCTGCCCATCGAACGACTCCTGAATGGTTCGCGCCCCCCACTCGTCCGTCGGCCGTCTTCGGCCGGCCGACGGCGCCCCGCGACGGGCGGGGAGCCTCTTCCCGGGGGAAACTCGGAGATTCGAAGCGATCGGACCCCAGTCGACTCGTTCCGGGACCAGGCCGCGGCGGCCGGCTCCCGGGCACGCTCACCCCTGGTCTCGCGCGCCAATCAATCCCTTGATCGACCGATCGGCCCCTCGGTCTTTCCGTGAGCCGGGTTCGGTCGGGACAGTTGGGGCGGTCGACACGAGAAACGAGCGCTGCATGACATGCACTCACCCAATCATTATGGCGTCGCCCTGGGCGAGTCAAGTCCCGGTCCCTGGGATTTTCGGGGTCGGATCGAGTTGGCGGGCAGGTGCAACAATCCCTCGGGCCGGGCCGTCCCAACGCCCGGGCACGAAGGGAGTGTGCGGCCCGTCGGGCCGGTGTCAAGCGGCCGAATTCGGGAGTGATGGGGTCTCTCGGCGGGGAGGACGGGCTGGGGCGATTCTGGCGACGAGCGGCCTGGAGAGGGCCCCTCAGCGGGGGGAGCTCGGCACCGGGATTCCCAAGGCCCGGAGGTCGGCAGCGAGGGTCGGGGTGTCGACGTAGTGCACGCCGATCAGGCCGGCCTGGCGGGCGCCCTCGACGTTCTCGGGCAGGTCGTCGATGAAGACGCAGTCGGCCGGAGGCGCTCCGGCGGCCTCGGCGCAGGCGAGGAAGAACTCGGGAGCCGGTTTGACGTGGCCCACCTCGAACGAGAGGACCAGGTGGTCGAAGAGCGCGAGCGTCTCGGCGAACTGTCGACGGAAGTGATTCGAGTGCAGTGGGTTGGTGTTCGATCCGAGGATCAGGCGGTGCCCGTTGTCGGCCAGGGCCCGGATCAGGGGGACGATCGACTCATTGGGCCAGAAGATGTCGGCCCAGGCGGCGGCGAACTCGTCGACCGGGAGGTCGACCCCCAGGAGCCGGCTCGCCGCTCGGCAGAACTGCTCGGATCCCATCCGGCCCGACTCGAAGGCGAGGAGAGGCTCGGCCAGCCCGGCCCGACGGGCGGTCTCCAGGAGGGAGGAGCCGTCCAGGCCTCGAGGACGCCCGATCGCCTCGCAGGCTCGAGCGTAGTCGAAGAAGGCGACGACGTTGCCGAAGTCGAAGACGAGGGCGGGATGGGGCATGGCGCAGGGATTCCGGAAGCGGGGTGTGCCTCGGATGGAGGGGGACGTTCCCAGGGCCGCGATCGAGGATTCCGGAGCGTCTCGGGGTTCGGGGAACGGGACGATGGGGTCGATCCGATCGCGGAGCGCCGCCCCCTGAGGAGAGAAGGGGCCGAAACCCTCTGGGAACGCCCCGATGATCGGGGAAGCGATCGGGCAGACTTGGGGAAACGAGGGTGGCGCTCTCCCAAGACGCTGCGCCGAGCTTCCCAAGTTTGGGGGGAGCGCGGTGCGAGCCGGGAGTCGTTCGGGGCCAGGAATCGACGAGGCCTCAGGAGGGCTGGCCGGCTCGCTTACGGGCTCGGCGGCCGAGGGCGTCGTAGGTGGCGTACTTGTAGGTCTCCGAGAGGGTTGGATAGTTGTAGCAGGCTCGGATGAACAGCTCGGCGCCGGCCTCGGCGTGCAGGGCGGTGAGACCGATGTGGACGAGCTCGGTGGCGGCTTCGCCGATGACGTGGACGCCCAGGAGCTTCATCGTCTCCTCGTGGAAGATCAGCTTGAGGAAGCCGTTTGTGTCGCCGATGATCTGGCCTCGGGCGTTCGCCTCGTAGGAGGCTTTGCCGACGACGTAGGGGATTCCCTGGGCGAGCAGGTCGCGCTCGGTGGGGCCGACCATGGAGCACTCGGGGATGGTGTAGATGCCCGAGGGGAGCAGGTCGGACAGGTCTCGTTGGAATTCGAGCCCGAAGGCGTGGATCATCGCGATGCGGCCCTGCTCCATGGCGGTGGAGGCCAGGCCGGGGCCCTTGATCACGTCCCCGGCGGCGTAGACGTAGGGGACGCTGGTCTGGAAGGTCGGGTCGACGTTGATGCGGCCCCGCTCGTCGATCTCGACGCCGAGCCGCTCCAGGCCGAGGCTCGCGGTATTGCCGGAGCGGCCGGAGGAGATGAGCACGAGGTCGGGAGTCAACGTCGCGCCGGACTCCAGGTTCAGCGCGAGGACCTGCCCTCGGCGATCGACGCGCTGGACGCCGTCGCCGAGGAAGAATCGCACCCCGAGCCGGCCCATCTCCTTCATCAGGGCGTCGGAGATCTCCTCGTCCATGAAGGTGAGGACGCGCTCTCGCGTTTCGACGAGGGAGACGCGGCTGCCCATGATCGCGAACATGCAGGCGTATTCGCAGCCGATGACGCCACCGCCGACGACGACGAGTTCGCGGGGGATGTCGGGGATGTTGAGGATGCTGTCGGAGTCGACGATGCGGGGGTCGTCGATCCGGAAGGCGGCCGGGCGGTAGGGGGCGGAGCCGGTGGCGATGAGGATGACCTCGCCTCGGAGCAGCGTTTCGGGGGCTCCCTTGCGTCGGACGGAGATCGTGTGCGGTCCGGCGAAGGAGGCGGTCCCCTCGTAGAGGTCGACGCCGTGGCGGTTCATGTTGGTGAGGATGCGTTTCTGCTCGGTCCCGACGACCGCCTTGCGCCGGGACAGGAGCAGGTCGATGGAGACGTCCCCCTTCCAGCGGAATTCCAGCCCTTCAAGTTGTCGGTTGCGGAAGCCGGAGAGGAACAGGGCGGTCTCGCGCAGGGTCTTCGAGGGGAGCGTGCCCGTGTTGGCGGCGGCGCCGCCGTACACGGGGGGGGGCTCCTTCTCGACCATCGCCACGCTCTTGCCGAAGTAGGCCGCCTGAGCGGCTCCCTTCTCCCCGGCCGGTCCGGAGCCGAGGACGATCAGGTCATAGGTCCGGGGGCTCATCCGCATCTCGATCCGAAGGGGGGGCGAGGAACCCGGGCGGGTCCCTCGGCGATCGATGTCCGAAGGGCATTATCGCACCGGAGGGGGGGTGGCGACGATGCCGATCTCCCGGGCCAGATCGCTTCCCTTCATGCGGTGGGCGGCGTCGTGTGGACAGGCGTAGACGCAACTGGGTTGGCCGTCGAGCTCCCGGCAGAGGTCGCAGGTGGTGGCCTTCTGCTGGAGCACGGGGACCTTACGCCGGAGTTCCTCGTCGAAGACGTTCTGCCCGGTCGGGAACGGGTGCATGTTGATGTTGCCGTAGGGGCAATTCTCGGCGCACTTGCCGCAGCCGATGCACCAGTCCTCGATGATGATCTCCAGCGACCCCCGGCGGCGGATCGAGTTGACGGGGCAGCCGACCATGCAATAGGGGTCGAGGCAGGAGCGGCAGGAGCTGGCGACGAGGAATCGGTCGAACCGCAGTCCCTCCCGGATCAGCCGGGTGACGCCGCCATGAGAATCGGCGCAGGCCTTGGTGCACTCGTCGCAGCGGGTGCATTTCTCCAGGTCGAGGACCAGCACGCTCTGGGCGTTCATCAGCCCCTGCTGGAGGAAGTCTCCGAGGGAGTCCTCGTTGACCTGCCGGAGCATCCGCTCGTTCTGCTTGAGGATGGTGATGGCGTAGTCGATGAACGATTTCTGGACGGAGGGGAACTGCTCGAGCAGCAGACGGAAATCCTCCCCCTTGATCTTCACTAGGTCGACGTGGTCGAGCGCCGTGCAGGTGGCGGTGCGGATGCCGGGGGGAGCGAGGTCCCGGATCTCGGGGATGTGGCCCATCAGGCCGATCTCGCCGAACGACTTGCCGGGTCCGAAGTAGGTGAGGACGAACTCTCCCCCGGGGCGCTCCTGGGAGACTTTCACGAAGCCGATGCGGATGAGGTAATAGGCGTCGGCCGGGTCTCCCTGGCGGAAGATGACCTCGCCGTTGTTGACCCGGACGAGATCGACTCGGGGACGGAGGAACTCGACGAGCTTCTTGAACTCGTCCTCGTTCTTGACCATTCGGGCGAAGACGGTGGCGCCCCGGAGGTGGTTGTCGAGCGCGTTCTGGCGGTAGCGCTCGTCGAGCTGGGCCTTGGAGAACTTGCCGCGTTGGAGGATGTACAGGACGTTGCGGCCGACTTCCAGCAGCGTGCAGTCGGTCTGGGCGACGACGGTGGCCGATCGGGGATAGGAGCTCATGCAAGCCATCTCGCCGAAGATGGCGCCGGGGCCCATGGTGGCGACGGGCTTGTCGTAGCGGAGGACGACGGGGGCGTCGATGGAGATGAACTCGGTGTCCATCTCCTCGTCGCGGCGGTCTTCCCCCCGGCCGGCGAGCAGGCTGTTGCGCACCAGGGCGAAGGGGTTCCAGGAGCCGGCTCCGCGGTGGTTCTTCACGTGTTTGAACGGGGAGCTGATGAAGATCTCGACCTCACCGTCCTCGATGTAGTAGGCGGTGGCGTCGTAATCCCCCTCCCGGCAGATGACGTCCCCCTTACGGAAGTGCTTGCGGACGACGGCTCCTTCGTTGAAATCGAGAAATGCCTTGGAGACGCCGGTGAAGAGCGGGTGCGCCGCCAGCTCCTCGGCCGGGACAGTGCCGGCGGGGGGGCGGGAGAGGACATGGTGCTTGCTCAGCAGGGCGCCGGTGGGGCAGGAGATCATGCACTCGCCGCAGGCGACGCAGGAGGAGTCTCCCATCGGGTCGTCGAGGTCGAAGGCGATGCGAGTCTTGTAGCCCTTGCCGGTGCGGCCGATGACGTGGTTGTTGCGGATGTCGTTGCAGGCCCGGATGCAGCGGTCGCAGAGGATACAGGCGTTGTGGTCGACGGCGATGACCATTGACGACTCGTCGATCGGCTTCTCGCGGCGGGATCGGGAGAAGCGGGGGTTCTCGACGCCGAGCCGCTCGGCCAGCTCGATTAGCTCGTCGTTGCCCTCGCCCCGGCTCTGGCCTTGCTTGGTCAGGCGGGCGGCTCGGGCGGCCTCGGGGTCGGGGTAGTCGGCCAGGAGCAGTTCGGTGAGCATGGAGACGGCGTTGCGGACGCGATCGCTCGTCTCGTGGGTTCGCACCTCCATCCCCTCGGCGACCTCGCGCTGGCAGGCGGGGGCGAGGCGGAATTCCTGGCGGCCGTTGACGCTGACGTCGACGGTGCAGACACGGCAGACGGCCACCGGGGTCATGTGCTCGCGGTGGCAGAGGATGGGAATCGGGTTGCGGTCGCCCGCCTGCTTGACGAAGGCCCGGGTGGCCGCGTCATAGATGGTCGTGCCCGCTGGGACCGAGACCTTGCGGCCGTCGATGGTCAGCGAGACGGGAGGGGCGCCGTTGCCGTTGGCCGAGCTCATCGGGGGATCGCTCCTCGGTCAGACCATCGTTTCGAAGGCGGAGAACTCGCGGACGGGGGGCCCTCCCCGCCGATCGAGGTACGCATCAACATCGTCGGGGAAGTATTTGACCAGGGACAGCAGAGGGTTGGGCGCCACTTGGCCAAGCCCGCAAATGGACGTGAGGATCATCGTCTGCCCGAGCGAGGAGGCGAGGTCCAGGTGCTCCCGGTCGAGCTGTCCGGCTTTCAGAGCCCGGAGCATCTCGACGAGCTTCTGGGAGCCGATCCGGCAGGGGACGCACTTGCCGCAGGACTCGTTGCGGAAGAACTCGGTCAGGTTCAACGCCAGAGCGACGAGGTCGGCCTGCTCGCCGACGGCGACGAACGCGGCGCCGAGCATCCCCTCCATGCCTCGGAGGACGTCGGGGTCGAGGGGCAGGTCGAGGATGTCGAAGAAGGCGCCCCCCTCCGGGAGGTACTTCTCGACGAATGTCTTGGGGAGGGCGTTGCGCGGGATCAACGTCGGCAGGAAGCCGCCGGAGGGGCCCGAGGGGGCGATCGCTTTCAGTCGCTGCCCGCCGGCCATGCCGCCGGCTCGGCGGTAGACGAGGTCGCGGACGGTGATGCCGAAGGGGACCTCGTAGACGCCCGGATCGCGGACGTCTCCGGAGATGGAGCAGAACCAGAGCCCCTGGCCGCCGTTGACCCCCTGGTCGCGGTACCAGGCCCCGCCGTTGAGATAGATGGCGGGGGTCCACATCAGGGTTTCGACGTTGTTGATGATCGTCGGCTGATTGAACAGACCCTTGACGGTGGGGAAGGGGGGCTTGTTGCGGGGCTCGGCGCGGCGGTCCTCCATCGCCTCGAGCAGGGCGCTCTCCTCGCCGCAAATGTAGCCGCCGGGGCTGACGAAGACTTCGACGGGGAAGGAGAGGCCGGAGCCGAAGATGTCGTCGCCGCAGGCTCCCCGGGAGCGGGCGTCTCGGATGGCCTCCTCGACCGCCTCGATCTCCTCGTGGTATTCGTGGCGGATGTAGATATAGCCCTTCGTCGCTCCGGCGGTCAGGCCGGCGAGGACCATGCCCTCGACCAGCAGGTGGGGGGCGCGGCGGAGGAGCTCGCGGTCCTTGAAGGTGCCGGGCTCGCTTTCGTCGCCGTTGCAGACGACGTACTTGGTGTCGGATTGCTGGGAACGGACGGCGGCCCACTTGATGTGGGTCGGAAAGCGGGCGCCTCCCATGCCCCGGAGGGTCGATTCCTTGAGGGACTCAAGCAGGGCGTCGATCCCGAGCAGAGCGCCCGAGGCGGGGTCTCGGGTGGCGACCAGCTTCTGAACCGCCTCGTAACGGGGGGTGCCGCCGTAGGGGTCGATCTTCCAGCCCTGGGGGGAGCGGTCGGCTCGCTGGTGGGGCAGGGGGTCTCGGGCGACCGCCGAGTGGATGCGGGAGCGGAGCTGAGGCTCGGTCAGTCCGTAATAGACCTGGTCGTTGATCAACACGGCCGGAGCGTGGTCGCACTGGCCGAGGCAGGAGACGCCGTCGACGTGGACGGACTTGCCGGTGGGGTCAATCTCGTTGGCCAGCGCCTTGAGCCCCTGCCGCAGCGGCTCGGCGCCTCGGAGGCAGCAGGAGACGTCCCGGCAGACCAGCACCTCGACGTCGGCCCCCTTCTTGAGCTTGAAGTGGGGGAAGAAGCTGGCGACCTCGTGCAAGCGGTGCAGCGGCACGCCGAGCCTTCGGGAGAGTTCCTTCAGCTCGTCGGCGGGGAGGTAGCCGAAGCGCTTCTGCAGGGCGTTCAGTTCCTGGACGAGCATGGGGCACCGCCTGAGGGGTTGACGCCGGGCCTCCGACCGGAGGGGAGGGGCGGCGATCCGGATCGATCGGTGAGGGGGCTCGTGACCTGGGGGGCCTCGGCCTCCCCGGGCGAGGACCCGGACGGGAAGCCGATCGCCCCGGATCGGGTCATTCGGACGGGGGGGACGGCCCGCCCGACAACGGAGCGCCGGCCGAGCCTCGCAAGAAGGCCTCGACCGACCGGCGCTGCTCCTCGTCGACCTGACGGGCGAGGGCGCCGATGCCCTGGAGCGGGGCGTCTCCATTGTGGTAGCGGTGGCATTCGACGCAGTCGGACCTCGCCCCGCCGCGGACCAGTTCCCCTCGAGCGTACTCGGCGGGCCCGTGGCAGTCGCGACAGGAGGAGGCGGGGGCCAGCAAGATGTCATCGCTGACCTTCGAGTCTGTCGCGCCGCCGTGGCATTGCGAGCAGTCCACGGCGCGGTGGGCGACGTGAGAGAACCTGGCGTGGGGGAACCAGACCTCGGGGACCATCGGCGGCCGGACCGTCCAGCGTGAGGGGTCGGCGCCGGCGGTGGCGTCGTAGGAGTGGCACTCGGTGCAGGTCTGGGTGCCGAGGTAGAGGGTGGCCTCGGCCTGCCGGATCCGGTCGGAGAGGGCATCGCCGACGGTTTCGGCCCCCCGACGATCGGGCCCGGGAAGGCGATTGTCGGCGTCGGAAAGCAGTGTCCGGATGGCGTCGATGGCCTGGGATTCGACCTGGGCGTCGGCATCCGGATCAGGACGATCGGCGGGGAGATCGAGGCGGGAGCGGTCGGTGTCGAGCAGCTCGGCGGCGAACGCCTGCTCGAGCAAGCGGCGGAGCTCTCCCGGCTGCGCGCCGTGGGGGATCGCCAGCGGCGGCCTCCCCGGCCCGGGGACCCCGACGGTGAGGGGATGGCAGGCCCGGCAGTGATTTTCATACGAGACGGGGAGCATGTACTCCCCGGTCGATCGGGAAGGAATCGCTCCGTCTCCCCCGGACGGGGTCCAGCCCGAGGCGGGGAGCGGCCGGTCGCCGGCATCGAGCAGATGGCAGGAGTCGCAATCGAGCCGAACCGGGGTGTCGATCGGGGTGCTGGTGGTCTGGCCGTACCGGGAGCGGTCCTCGGGAGAAAGATCCGCGAAGGTGAAGTTGCAGTCGATGCCGACGGCCAGGTGCATCGCGTGGTTGAACTTGAGGTTCGAGGGATCGTCGGGCGAGTCTCCGGAGTCGGACAGCCGGCCGAGCAGAGGGCCTCGGCCGTCGGGGGAGGGGACTCGGACGCCAAAGTCGGGATGGTCGGCGAAGCTGGCCACGTCGACGTAGAGCGGGCCGTCCTCAGGGGGGCCGCCCTGGATGGCGTGGGGCAGGTCGGAGTGGCAGACGGTGCACTGATGGTCGGGCACTCGGTTCAGGTCGGCGTCCCGGCCTCGGTGGTCGCGGTGGCAGCCGCCGCACGACTCGGTGAGCGAGGAACGCTGGTTCGCGTGGTGCGCCGGCCCGGTGTGGCAGGAGGAGCAGCGCTGGTCGGAACCCGACAGGCGGGACGACCCTCGGGAGGCGAAGGCGGCGCCCGACTTGATCGGCTCGAAGGGGGTATGGCAGGCCTGGCAGTCATCTTCCCACATCGCATGACCGCCCCAGACCGGGCCGTGGGAGACGCGGCTGTCGGCGCGATCACCTCGGAGCAGGCGCCCGCCGTACCACCAGCCGAGGGTGAGAATTGGGGCGAGTGCGACCAGCACCAACCGGAGGCGGCCCATCCCGTCGCGCGTCTTGTAGTAGTTCAACGGGATGCGAGCCGCCCGCTGCTTGCCGGACGGCCGGCGCGGGGAGGACCCCGTTGGGTTCGGATACTCCGCCATGCTGCCCCCACCCTTCCCTTCGCTTACCAGTATTTGATCGCGACGTAGATGTGGATGATCATCAGCGCCACCAGGGCGATCGACATCGGCAGGTGAACCAGCAGCCAGCCGTGGAGCCAGCCGTGGAGCCGGGCCTGGTGGTCGTGCTGGCGGCGCTGGTCGCAGGCGGCGGCCAGCGCGTCGACCGTCGGGTGGGCCTTCGGGTCGAGCTGGGTCTTCAGGTCTCGAAAGATCGCCTCGGCCCGGTGCCGCTGGGCGAGTGGGGAGCGGGACGAGCCGCCGGACTTGAGGTAGGGGAGCACCTCGTCGTAGAAGAAGACCCGGAGAGGCTCCGAGCCGGGGACCGGGGCCGAGGGGACACTGGTCTGGAGGACGGTCCCCTGCACCCGGCCGGCGGTCCGGAGGGCGCCGACGACCACGTAGGAGGGATTGGCGGTCTGTTCCTCCTCCTCGTCGGAGTCGATTCCCTCCTCACCGTCGGGGGAGAAGCGATCGCGCTCGTCCTCGGTCGGGCCGCAGGTGGCCTCGACGAGCCGGCGGGCCTCGATCCGGGTGAGCCGGCCAATCCGGCCGATCTGCGAGTAGATCGTTTCGGCCGGGACCTCCTCGAGCATTCGTCGGGGCAGCAGTTGCTGGAGGACGAGGCCCCAGGCACCACTGAGGACCACCGCCACCAGGAGCACGGTGAGCACCGTGCTCAGCGAACCGCCGAGGTGGAAACCGCTGTGGAAGATCAACAGCGGCAGGGTGATCAGCCCGAGCCAGATGTGCCCGGCCAACCAGATCCGGACGCGCCCGATCCGCCAGGCTCGCTTCTTCTTGCGGGGCCAGAGCAGGAACTCGAAGAGGATCAGCACGCCGCCAACGACCCCCAGCGTCAGTCCGACCGCCGTGCTCCCGCCGGGCCACTCCCCGAGGCGGAACCGCTCAACGACGAACCAGGCGCCGAGGCCGGCGAGGATCGCCAGGGCGAGCACCACCCACGGGAGGTGCTGGGCCCTGAATTCCCGATTCAAGAGCACGTTCAGGGTCCTCCTCGGGCGGGTCGATGGGCGGGGACCGACCGAACCTCCAGTGTCGGCCAGGTCGTCGCATCAAATCGGTTCGGATCCGTTGATCCCGGGCGGATGGGGTCGATTCAAGTCGAGTCGAGTCGAGTCGAGTCGGTTCGAACTTGAGATCGCCCCGGGACCTCGAGCGAGACGACAGTGTCTCGGCGATCGATCGGAGGAACCTCGGGACGAACACTACCCTCGAGGGCCGAGAAAAGCACATCCCGAGCTAATCAAGGATGTCCTAGCATTGGATTGCCGCCCCTGTCAACATGCTGTCGAGCGATCGGGCCGGTGGAATCGTTTCGTCGCGGAACCGGGCCCGATCGCTTGCGACCGGGCTTAACGTCTGGCAAGTTCATGTTGGCCGCGAGCCCGGCGATCGAGCGTTGGGGAGGTCGGCCCGTCTCCACCAGGCCGTCGGCGGCCGTCTCGTCTCGAGGACCCGACCACGATGGGATGGCGCACTCTCTGCCCGATCTTCGGCGTGACGGCGCTGGTTCCCCTGACCTCCTGGCTCGCGGCCCCCGAGCCTTCCCCGGGGCGGGAGGATCGGTCGGGGGCCGTTTCCGAGCCCCCTGCGGGAGGAACGCCTCGGGTGGGATCGACCTCCTGTTCGGGACGGGGGTGCCACGGCAAGGTCGCGCCGGCGGGGACCGAGGGAAGCGAGTTCAACACGTGGGCCCGGCTCGACCCGCACGCGACGGCGTTCCTGGTGCTGTTCGACTGCCGATCGGAGTCGATCCAGCGGAACTTACTTGGCTCGAGGCCAGGGGAGGAGTTCGTTCCCGCCTACCGCGATGCGCTGTGCAAGAGCTGCCACGGCGACGCCGACGCGACGGCGGCGGTGCTCGCGATCGGCGAGGTGGACTGCGCCGATGCCGGGGGGCTCTCCCCGGCGATCGGCACCAGCGGCGTGGGGTGCGAGGACTGCCACGGGCCCGCCCGGGAGTGGCTCGACGAGCATTACCGGGAAGGCTGGCCCGACCGCTTCCCCGAGGCCTCGGCCTCCATGCAGCCGCTCCGGGCGACCGCGGACCGGGCGGGCGTCTGCCTCCGATGTCACGTCGGTGACGGGCTCGGTCGCGAGGTCAACCACGACCTGATCGCCGCCGGGCACCCCCGGCTCAATTTCGAGCTCTCGTCGTCGCTCGACCGGCTCCCTCGCCACTGGGATGCCTCGATCACCGACGGGAAGCGCAAGGACGAGGGGCTGCCGCCACGATCCTCGGCCCGAGAGTGGGCCGTGGGCCAGGCCGAAACACTCCGGGCGACGCTCTCCTTGCTGGCGGAGCGGGCCGACCCGCCCTCCGGGCAGGAGCGGAACCCTCCCTGGCCTGAGTTCGCCGAGTACGCCTGCTTCTCCTGCCACCACGCGCTGGTCGACGAGGGCCTGCACTATTCCCGGGGAGCCGCCGTGCCGGGGTCACTCTCCTGGGCGTCCTGGGCGATGCCGATGGCCCGGACGCTCTTGGAGCGGGAGGCGCCGGGGCTCGTCGATCGGCTGGACGGGGTCGCCTCCCTGATGGCCCAGCCCCTGCCGGACGGGGAGGAGGTCGCGAGAGCGGCCGGCCGGCTCTCCTCGGAACTGGGGTCCTGGGCGTCGGGGATCGACGACGAGGGGTTCGACTCGGGCTCGCTCCGCGAGCTCCTCTCGGCGATCTCCTCCGACCCGGCCCGCCTTGAGGGGCTGATGGAGAACTGGGACGCCGCGGCGCAACTCTACCTGGCCTGCCGGGCGCAGATCCGGGCCGAGGCCGAGGAGCTGTTGGGCAGGGGGGGGGCCTCGGAGGAGGATCTGACCGCGATCCGGTCTCGGTTCGAGGCGCTCGAGCACGCCCGAGCCGCCCTCGAATTCCCGGAGCGGGACCTCGATAGCCCGGGCAGCCCAAACGAGCCCAACCCGTGGGCCTCCGACCCGAGGCCGGCGGTCGAGGCGCTCCGGACGCTCCTCGATGCGATCGCCTCGGGGGGATGAATCGAAGGCGTCGGGGCCTCGGGCCCGCTTCGGGTTCGTTTTTCCCTGATCGTGCACTATGGTGGTCTGTCGAATTCCTTGCGTTCGTCACCGATCGGGATAATCTCTTGGGTGGGCCGTTTCCCATCGATCGTCGATCGGGTGTCGGGCGAGCGTCTGATCCCCCTCGGGGTGGCGAGTCGGGGCGGGGGCGGCCGAGCCGAGGCCGTGCCGATCGACTCGGGACGAGAACGGCCCCGCGGCGGCGGAACTCCGCGGGGCGAGCCAGCCGATCCTCCGGAGATCCGCCACGATGACCGTCGCGACGCGCAGCCAGGCCGAGCTCGATCTGCTTTGCATCAACACCATCCGCACCCTGTCGATGGACGCGGTGCAGGCGGCCAACTCCGGCCATCCAGGCACTCCGGTCGCGCTGGCCCCGGTGGCTTATGCGCTCTGGCAAGGGTTCCTCCGATTCGACCCGGCCGATCCGATCTGGCCGAATCGGGATCGGTTTGTGCTCTCGGCGGGCCACGCGTCGATGCTCCTCTACTCGCTGCTCCACCTGACGGGGGTGCGGGCGGTCGACCCGAAGTATGAGATCCTCGGTGAGCCGTCGGTGCCGCTGGAGTCGATCAAGAAGTTCCGGCAGCTCGCCAGCAAGTGCCCCGGCCACCCAGAGTACCGCTGGACCTCAGGGGTGGAGACGACGACCGGGCCGCTCGGCCAGGGGGTGGCGACCAGCGTGGGCATGGCGATCGCCGGGAAGTGGATGGCGGAGCACTTCAACCGCCCCGAGTTCCCGATGTTCGACTTCGACGTTTACGCCATCGCCGGCGACGGCTGCCTGATGGAAGGGGCCAGCTACGAGGCGGCCAGCCTCGCCGGCCACCTGAAGCTCTCCAACCTCTGCTGGATCTACGACAACAACCGGATCACCATCGAAGGCTCGACCGACCTGGCCTTCAGCGAGGACGTCGCCACGCGATTCATCGCCGCCGGTTGGAACGTCACCCGAGTGGGCGACGCCAACGACCTGGAGATGCTCTCCCGAGCCTTCCAGACCTTCAAGGGAGAGCAGCACCGGCCGACGCTGATCATTGTCGACAGCCACATCGGCTACGGCACCGCCAAGCAGGGCTCGCACACCGCGCACGGCGAGCCGCTGGGAGAGCAGGTCATCGCCGAATTCAAGGAGCGATTTGGGCTCTCCCCCGAGGCGTTCCACGTGCCGGGCGGCGTGTATGATCGCTTCCAGGAGGGGATCGGCCGGCGGGGGAAGTCGCTCCGGGACGCCTGGTACGTCAAGTTCGACGAGTACAAGGCCCGGTTTCCCGAACTGGCCGAGCAACTCGAGCTGATGCAGCGTCGGGAGCTGCCCGAGGGCTGGGACCGCGACCTGCCGAGCTTCCCGGCCGATGAGAAGGGACTGGCCGGGCGGGCGGCCTCGTCGAAGGTCCTCAACGCGGTCGCCAGGAACGTCCCTTGGTTCATCGGCGGCTCGGCCGACCTGACGCCGTCGACCAAGACCCGGATCGAGTCTCCCGAGGCCGGGGACTTCCAGGCGGGTTCCTACGGCGGCCGGAACCTGCACTTTGGCGTCCGAGAGCTGGGAATGGGCGCTTGTCTCAACGGCATGGCCCTAACCAAGGTCCGGCCCTACGGCTCGGGCTTCTTCATCTTCAGCGACTTCTCCCGGCCGGCGATCCGGCTGGCGGCGTTGATGGAGATCCCGGTGATCTACATCTTCACGCACGACTCGATCGGCGTTGGGGAGGACGGGCCGACGCACCAACCGATCGAGCAGCTCGCCTCGCTGCGGGCGATTCCGAACATGTACACGATCCGCCCCGGCGATGCGAACGAGATCGTCGAGGCCTGGCGGTTCATCATGAAGCTGAAGCACGAGCCCGCCTGCCTGGTGCTCACCCGGCAGAATGTGCCGACGCTGGACCGCTCGAGGTACGCCGCGGCGTCGGGTCTGGCCCGGGGGGCGTATGTCCTGGCCGACCCGCCCTCGGGGGCGGAACCGGAGGTCATCCTCCTGGCCAGCGGCAGCGAGGTCCCGCTCTGCGCTTCGGCCTTCGAGCGCTTGATCGCCGACGGCGTGGCCGCCCGGGTGGTGAGCATGCCCTGCTGGGAACTGTTCGAGCACCAGGACGTTTCCTATCGCGAGGCGGTCTTGCCGCCTCACATCACCGCCCGCGTCTCGGTCGAGCAGGCGGCCACGTTCGGCTGGGAGCGTTACGTCGGGCCAAAGGGGCATATGATCGGCATGCAGACCTTTGGTGCGTCCGCTCCGCTGAAGGAGCTCCAGAAGAAATTCGGCTTTACGGTCGACAATGTCGTCGCGAAGGCCAAGGAGCTGGTCTCCGGGGCGACGGCCCCGGCCTGAGGAGGCTCGAGCCTGGTCGGTGCCGGGGCTGTCGAGGGCGGCCCCGGTCGATGTGCTCCCTAGGCTCGGTTGAGGAAGGGGCCGAATCGTGACGATCGCGGAGAAGGCGCTAGAGCTGGTCGTCGATGGCTCGGTTGTCGGGCTGGGTACCGGGCACGCCGCCTCGGATTTCGTCCGCCTGCTCGGGCAGCACGTCCGGGGGGGCCTCGACGTGCGGGGGATCGCCACCTCGAGGGCGACGGAGGCGCTAGCCCGCGAAGTCGGGGTGCCGCTGCTGGGGCTGGGGGACGTGGACGCGATCGATGCCACCTTCGACGGCGCCGACGCGGTCGACCCGGAGCTCAATCTGATCAAGGGGCTGGGCGGCGCGCTGCTCCGGGAGAAGATCGTCGCCTCGTATTCGAGGAGGCTGATCATCCTGGTGGGCAAGGAGAAGCTGACCGATCGCCTCGGCCGGGGCTACTGCAAGCGGCTTCCGGTCGAGGTCGTGCCGTTTGCCCTGCCTCTGGTCCGCCGTCGCCTGCTGGAGATGGGGCTCGGCGCCGAACTCCGATCGCGGGAGGGCCAGCCGGTGCCGACGGATAACGGCAATTACACGGTGGACATCGACCTGTCGACTCTGGAGGAGGACCCCAGGGGCCTGGGAGAGCGGGTCCGGGCGATCCCCGGGGTCGTGGAGACGGGGCTCTTCATCGGGATGGCGGGGACGGTGCTCGTTCAGCTCGGGGACGGCACCGTCGAGGTCCTGACCCGGGGCGGATGATCTGGTTCGATCCGATCGTATCCGATTGGGAGCGCAACGGGCCGAGGCCGCCGGGGGCGGCTCTCGGCGGGAGAGATCAACGTCGGGGAGGCGTCGCGAGATCGCGCTCGCCGAGCCGGCCGGGAAAGGGGGAACGCCGTGCAACTGGGTATGATCGGTCTGGGCCGGATGGGAGAGGGCATGGTTCGCCGGCTCTTGAAGGCCGGCATCGAGTGCGTCGTCTTCGACATGAACGCCCAGAAGGTCGGGGAACTGGCCGCG
This sequence comes from Tautonia sociabilis, assembly GCF_003977685.1. Classification (GTDB taxonomy): domain Bacteria; phylum Planctomycetota; class Planctomycetia; order Isosphaerales; family Isosphaeraceae; genus Tautonia; species Tautonia sociabilis. Next base: position 119,344 of record NZ_RYZH01000011.1, read on the forward strand.
GCCGGTGCCGAGCCGAGCGGCTCGCTCGAGGAGTTCGTGGGCAAGCTCACCAAGCCCCGGGCGATCTGGCTGATGATCCCCGTGGCGTTCGTCGACGAGATGATCGCCCGGATCGTCCCGCTCGTCGAGCCGGGCGACATCATCATCGACGGCGGGAACACGCATTACCACGACGACATTCGCCGGGCCAGGGAGCTGAAGCCGAAGGGGCTGCATTACGTCGACGTGGGGGTCAGCGGAGGCGTCTGGGGCCTGGAGCGAGGCTACTGCCAGATGATCGGCGGCGAGGATGAGATCGTGAAGCGGCTCGACCCCGTCTTCGCCGCGCTGGCCCCTCCCGTGGAGGCGGCCCCGCGCACTCCCGGCCGCGAGGCGATCGCCGGGAGCACCGCCGAGCACGGCTACCTGCACTGCGGCCCGACCGGTGCCGGCCACTTCGTGAAAATGGTCCACAACGGCATCGAGTACGGCATCATGGCCGCCTACGCCGAGGGCCTGAACATCCTCCGGCACGCCGATGTCGGCACCAAGCACCACGAGAAGGACGCCGAGACGACGCCGCTGAAGGACCCCACGCTCTACCAGTACAACTTCAACCTCGCGGACATTGCCGAGGTCTGGAGGAGAGGCAGCGTGATCGGCTCCTGGCTGCTTGACCTGACGGCCAAGGCCCTGCTCAAGGACCCGGACCTCGACGCGTTCTCCGGTCGCGTCTCCGACTCGGGTGAAGGGCGCTGGACGATCCAGGCCGCCATCGACGAGGCGGTGCCGGCCCACGTGCTCACGACCGCGCTCTACGCCCGGTTCTCCTCCCGGGGCGAATCGACCTACGCCGACAAGGTCACTTCCGCCATGCGGAAGGAGTTCGGCGGCCACTCCGAGAAGCTCTCCGCCGGCATCTGATGAGGAGAGCTCGCTTGGAGGCCCCCGGACGAGGGGCTTCCGGGCCTCGGCGCTCTTGGGATGCCGTCCCACCGTCTCCCTAGACGCCCGGCACGCAGCCGGCCGACCCCAACGCCATGCGGGCTCCCCGATGCCGACCGACTCGCCGCACGGACCGACGGCCGAACATCGTCGCCTCCTCGATGTGATGGGAGACGACCGGGACAACGTGAGCTGGAGACGCTGGGGCCCCTACGTGGCCGACCGCTCCTGGGCCACGGTGCGGGAGGACTACAGCGCCGATGGCAACGCCTGGTCCTTCCTCCCGCACGACCTGGCCCGAAGCAAGGCCTACCGCTGGGGAGAGGACGGGATCGCCGGCGTTTGCGACCGCTACCAGATCCTCGCCTTCGCCCCCGCCTTCTGGAATGGCCGCGACCCGATTCTCAAGGAACGCCTCTTCGGCCTCACGCCAGATGAGGGGAATCACGGCGAGGACGTGAAGGAATACTACTTTCACGTTGACAACACGCCAACGCATTCCTTCATGGCGTTTCTCTATAAGTATCCCCAGGGCCGATTCCCTTACGAACAGCTGGTGGAGGTGAACCGTTCCCGGTGCGGCCAGGGGCTCGAATACGAGCTGATCGACACCGGTATCTTCGCCGAGAGCCGCTACTTCGACATTGAGATCGAGTACGCCAAGTTCGACGAGGAAGACCTGGCGATCCGGATCACCGCGCACAACCGGGGCCCGGAGCCGGCGCCGCTGCACCTGATCCCCCAGCTCTGGTTCCGGAACACCTGGGCCTGGGCGGGAGCAGGGGGCCGTCCCTTGTCGCCGGAGGATGAGCCTCGGATCTCGATGGCGCCGGCTCGGTCGGAAGCCTTCATCGAACTCTGGGCCGATGACTCACCGGCCACGATTCCCAAGGGAATGCCGATTCCCTACTCGCTCGGCCGCCGATCGCTCTACGCCGAGGCCGGTGCCGAGGCGATGTTCACCGACAACGAAACCAACATGCCCCGCGTGTTCGGGGCCGGCGCCCGGAACCGCAAGCCGTTCGTGAAGGATGCCTTCCATGATCGGATCGTCGAGGGACGCTCCGGCGCCACGAACCCGGCTCGGATCGGGACCAAGGCGGGCTTGCACTACGTCTTCGAGGGGGTTCCACCGGGGGGCTCGGTGGCCGTCAGGCTTCGCCTTTCCGACAAGCCTGGGCTGGACGACCCCCTGGGGCCGGTCGACCCGATCCTCAAGACGAGGAAACTGGAGGCCGATGCCTTCTTCGAGGCGATCCGACCGGAAGGAGCGTCCGACGAGGAGGCGATGATCCAGCGCCGGGCGCTGGCCGGCATGCTCTGGACGAAGCAGATCTACCTGTTCGACGTGCACGACTGGCTCCGGGGAGACGACCCGAGCTGGCCCCCTCCCGCCTCGCGCTGGTCGATCCGCAACCAGCACTGGCTGCACCTGAACTCGATGCGGATCATGAGCGTCTGCGACAAGTGGGAGTACCCCTGGTTCGCCGCCTGGGATCTCGCCTTTCATTGCGTCGCGCTCGCCCTGGTCGACCCGCAGTACGCCAAGGACCAGCTCTGGGTTCTGCTGTTCGAGCAGTTCCAGCACCCTAACGGCCAGATCCCGGCCTACGAGTGGGAGTTCTCCGACCTCAATCCCCCGGTGCATGCCTGGGCCGTCTGGCGCGTCTATCACATGGCCGCGCAATTCGACAAGAGGCACTACGGCCGGGAGGTTCGCGACCGCGGCTTCCTTGAGCGCTGCTACCACAAGCTCCTGATCAACTTTGCCTGGTGGGTGAACAAGGTCGATCGCCAGGGGAACAACATCTTCGAGGGCGGATTCCTCGGGCTGGACAACATCACGATCGTCGACCGCAGCGAGCCCTTCTCCGACGGCACCGTGATCGAACAGGCTGACGCGACCGGCTGGATGGGGATGTTCTGCCTGAACCTGATGCGGATCGCCTTGGAGCTGGCCAAGGAGAACCCCGTCTACCAGGGGATGGCGACGAAGTTCTTCCAGCATTACGCCTACGTCGCCGCCGCGATGAAGAAGATGGGCGGCCGGGACTACCAGCTCTGGGACGACCGCGACGGGTTCTTCTACGACGTGCTTCGGTATCCGAACGGTGAGTTTCACAAGCTCCGCGTCCGGTCGCTGGTCGGGCTGATTCCGCTCTACGCCGTCGAGCGGCTGGAGCTGGACTGGATCGAGCAGTTCCCCAGCTTCACGGCCAGCCTGAAGTGGTTCCTGAAGAACCGGCCGGATCTGGTGAAGGACGTGGTCCACGAGTGTGAGACTCGGGACGGGCAGGGGACGACGCTCGTGCTGACGATCGTTGACCGAGACCAGCTCCACCGCCTGTTGGAGCGGGTCTGGGACTCGGAGGAGTTCCTCGGGGAGTACGGGGTCCGCAGCCTCTCTCGGGCCCACTCGGAGCGGCCCTTCGTCTTCCGGGGGCACGTGGTCGCCTACGAGCCGGCCGAGTCGGTCACGAAGCTCAAGGGGGGGAACTCGAACTGGCGGGGGCCAATCTGGTTCCCGACGAACTTCCTGCTCATCGAATCGCTGCGGAAGCTCGGCAAGGCCTGGGGGGATTCCGACGGTATTCGGAAGGACGGCCGCGTGTTGACCTACCGCGAAATGGCGTCGGATCTGGCCGACCGGCTGATCTCGATCTTCCGGGTCGGACCCGACGGCCGGCGTCCCGTCTTCGGCGGACAGGACACCTTCCAGCGGGATCCCCATTGGCGCGACCAGATCCTGTTCTACGAGTACTTTCACGGTGACGAGGGGGCTGGCCTGGGAGCCTCGCACCAGACGGGGTGGACGGGACTAGTCGCCTGCCTGATCGACGAGTGGAAGGCTGCCGCCCCCTCCGACGCCGGGACCGGGGCGGGCTCGGACCGAAGCCTGGCGTACAAGGCGTTGATGGCGCCGGAGTGATCCAACGAGCAGGGGAGATCAAGTCGGTCTGCCCCCGGCGCCGGTTCGTCCTGGAGGAGTGTGGGGCGAGGTCCCTGGTTCGAGGAACGGATCGACCCTGATCGGCCGGGGGGGTAGGGCTCGCGAATCGATCGAGGGTCCGCTATGATGATCGTGCTGGATTGGTCCCGAGTCGGAGGGCCCGGGGGACGATGGCCGATCGCTCGAACCACTACGAATCGGCCTTCGAGTCCTACGTGCGGTCGCTCCGCGTCCCCTGCGTGGCGATTGACGAGGCGAGGCGGGCGCTGGTCGGCGACGGCGATGTGAAGTCGCCCGACTTCCTGCTCTACCCCCGATCGGGCCCGAACCTGGTCGTCGAGGTGAAGGGGAAGCGCGGCAAGAATGCATCCGGCCGGCGCCGCTGGGAGAACTGGGTGACGACCGACGACCTCGATGGCCTGGTGCGCTGGCAGGAGCTGTTCGGCCCGTCCTTCCGGTCGATTCTCGCCTTCGCCTACGCCGAGCGCCCGCCGGCGATCGGCCTGCCCCCAGGGGAGGGCGGCTTCCCGTTCCGGGGGCGGATCTACCGCTTCTGGGCGGTGGGGCTGGACGACTATGTGGCCCACCTCCGCTCGAGAGGCCCGTCCTGGAAGGCGGTCGCCATGGCCCGTCGGGCCTTCCGACGCCGTGTCCGGCCGCTGGACGACTGGCTGCCTCCCCTCCCCGCTCCGCCGAGCCGGGGAGTCTCCCGACCCCCCAAGGAACCGTCCCGATGACCGCGATTGCCCGCATCGGCCGAGGGGCCCTGCTCGCCCTGGCCCTCGGCCTGGCCGTTCCGCCTTCCTCGACCGCTCAGGGTGACTTCGGCGTCCCGCCGGCCGAGGGAGAGAGCCAAGGGAAGCCGCTGTTCGGGTATCTGGCCGCCGGCGCCGGCTGCATCGCCATCATGTTCGTGCTCTGCATCTCCGCTCGACGCTGATCCAAGCGAACCTCGGCCCTCCTCCGTCGGTCGGTCGAACCGACCCTCCGATCCCGATTCCCTCGAACGCTTCACGGCCCGATTCATGCTGACCGCCTCGACTCCGCGCTGGTCGATCGACGAGGTCGCCGCGATCTACCGGACCCCGGTGCTGGAACTCCTCCTCCGCGCCGCCGAGGTCCACCGCCGCCACCACGACCCCGGGGAGATCCAGGTCTGCCGTCTGCTGTCGATCAAGACCGGCGGCTGTCCCGAGGACTGCGCCTATTGCCCGCAGTCGGCCCACCACAAGGCAGCGGTCGAGTCGGAACCGCTGATGGACGTCGACGCGGTCGTTGCCGAGGCCGAGCGAGCCCGACGCGACGGCGCCACCCGCTTCTGCATGGGGGCCGCCTGGCGAGAGGCGAAGGACGACGCCCGGTTCGAGCAGGTGCTGGAGATGATCCGGCGCATCAAGGCGATCGGTGGGCTGGAAGTCTGCACCACGCTCGGCATGCTCACCGCCGACCAGGCCCGCCGCCTGAAGGAAGCCGGCCTGGACGCCTACAACCACAACCTGGATACCTCCGAATCGTTTTACGGCCGCATTATCAGTACGCGGACGTATGAGGATCGCCTCGACACCCTCCGTCACGTCCGGGAGGCCGGCGTCTCGGTTTGCTGCGGCGGGATCCTCGGGATGGGAGAGTCGGAAGGGGATCGCATCGCTCTGCTGCACACACTGGCGAACCTGCCCGAGCCGCCGGAATCCGTCCCGATCAACGCGCTGGTCCCCGTCGAGGGGACGCCGCTGGCCGGCCGGTCCCGGGTCGACGTTTGGGCCATGGTCCGGGCGATCGCCACGGCTCGGATCCTGATGCCGACGAGCATGGTCCGGCTCTCCGCCGGCCGCCTGGAGCTGAGCGAGGCCGAGCAGGCGCTCTGCTTCCTCGCCGGCGCGAACTCGATCTTCGCTGGCGAGAAGTTGCTGACGACCCCGAACCCCGAGGTTGATGCCGACCGCCTGCTCTTCGAGCGGCTTGGCCTCCGCGCCCGGGAGGCCTCCCCCCGCTGACGGCGCCCGGCCCCGGGCGGCTCGGGGACCTCGCCATGATCGAATCGAGCAGGAGGACAGGCGTCCCTCGTGTCGTCGTCTCGGGGATCGGGCTCCGCACCGCGCTGGGGCCGGACGCGGAATCCACCTGGTCGGGTATCCGATCGGGGCGATCCGGAGCATCCGCCCTTCCGGCCGGATGCCTCCCGGGGCGCCCCTGGTTCGGGTTCCCGATCCCGGGGCCGGGCATTCGCGCGATGCCTCCCGGCGTGGCGGAGGCGGTCGCGGCGGCGGAGGACGCCCTCCTCTTCGATCGAGGGGAGCCGACCTTCGACCCGGAGCGAGCCGCCGCCGCCATCGGCCTGAGCAAGGGGCACCTCGGCTTGCTGGCTCGCTGGTGTGATCGGATTGATCGGCCGAGAGACTTCCCCCAGGCCGAGACCAATCCGGATTGGACCGAGGCGTGGCCGGATGCGGCCGCCCGCGCCGCGACCCGCAGTCTGGGCCTGCGAGGGCCGAGCCTGGGACCGATCGCCGCCTGCGCGACCGGGGTCGTGGCCGTGCTCCGGGCGGCCGAGCTGATCCGGCGAGGGGACTGCGACCTGGCGATCGCCGGGGCGACCGACGCCTCGCTCGACCCCCTCGTGCTCGGTGCCTTCGACCGGATGCGGGTGCTGGCTCGCGTCGGAGGCGACCCGAAGGAGGCGGTTCGACCCTGGGATCGGCGCCGAAGCGGCTTCCTCGTCGGGGAGGGGGGGGCGGTGCTCGTCCTCGAGCGCGAGGAGCACGCGAGAGCCCGGGGAGTCCTGCCGTATGCCGAGGTCGCGGGAGGGGCACTCGGCTCCGACGCCGGACACGAGACGAACCTCGACCCCGACCCGAGACGCCTGGCGGCTCTGATCGTCGAGGCGATCCGCCGAGGAGGCATCGACCCGAACGAGGTCGATCTGGTCAACGTCCACGGGACGGCAACGCTGGTCAACGATCCGCTCGAGTGCCGGGCCATCCGGCTCGCGCTCGGGTCGGCGGCCGATGCGGTTTCCTGTTCGGCGAACAAGCCACAGATCGGCCACCTGCTCGGCGGCGCGGGGGCGGCCGAACTGGCGATCGCCTGCCTTTCTCTCCGCGACCAGTTCGCGCCGCCAACCCTGAACCTGACCGACCCCGACCCGGCCTGCGACCTGGACGGGACGCCGGGCATCGGCCGCCCGAGGACGATTCGGGTCGCGTTGAAGCTTTCGCTCGGTTTCGGCGGGCATCTGGCGGCGGCCGTGCTGCGGCTTCCCGACGGTCCGAGGCGATCCGGCCCGAGCCAGGACGGTCGGGACCGGGATCGAGAGGAAGTGAGGGGCGTATGAGCATCGATCCGTTCTCCTGGATCGACGAGATCGCCGAGACTCGAGCGCGTCAGGGGCTCACCCGGCGGCTCATCGCGATCCGACCGGGGGCGCCGGGGCGGGTGGAGCAGGACGGGAGGCCGCTCCTGAACTTCTCCTCGAATGATTACCTCGGCCTTGCTGGCGATCCCCGGCTTGTCGAGGCCGCCGGCCGAGCCGCCGGCCGATTTGGATGGGGATCGGGGGCGTCTCCGCTCGTCTCCGGCTGGACGGAAGCCCATCGGGAACTGGCGGAGGCGATCGCCGACTTCGAGGGGGCCGAGGCGGTCGCCCTGTTCCCGACCGGCTATGCGGCCAACCTCGGGACGATCGCCGCGCTCGTCGGGCCTGGCGATGCGGTCTATGGCGACCGGCTGAACCACTCGAGTCTGATCCAGGGGGTTCGGCTCTCGGGGGCCAGGCTCCGGGTCTACCCGCATGGCGATACCGACCGGCTGGCCTCTGTGTTGGCCCGAGACCAGGGTCGGTTCCGCCGCATCCTGATCGCCACCGACGGGGTGTTCAGCATGGATGGCGACCTTGCCCCGCTGCCGGAACTGGTCGCACTGGCCGATCGCGTTGGCGCCATGCTGCTCGTCGATGAGGCGCATGGCACGGGCGTCTTCGGCGACGACGGGCGTGGATCGGCCTCGGCGCTCGGGGTGGCCGACCGGGTGCCGATCCGATTGGGAACCCTCTCCAAGGCGCTCGGTTCGCTCGGCGGCTTCGTGGCCGGATCTCGCAGACTGGTCGACCACCTGATCAACCACGCTCCGACGCTCGTCTACTCGACCGCCATGCCCGCCGCCGCCGCGGCCGCTGCTGGGGAAGCGCTCCGAATCTCCCGGGAAGAGCCCTGGCGCCGAGAGCGGGTGCACGAGATCGGACGACGGCTGCGATCGCGACTGCGGGCCGAGGGGTTCGCGATCCCCGACTCGGAGGGGCCGATCGTGCCCGTCATCCTCGGAGAGGCCGCCGAGGCCTGCGAGGCGGCGGCCTTCCTCCGCGAATCGGGGCTTCTCGTCCCGGCGATCCGGCCGCCGACCGTGCCCAGGGGGGAAGCGAGGCTCAGGATCAGCCTCACCGCAGCCCTCGAGGACGACGCGATCGATCGGCTCGTGGAGGTGATGCGAGGGATCCGGGAGGATCGGGGCCGAGGGGATCGGCGATCCGATCCGGAGTGATGGGGACCCGATCCTCGGAGGGTCGAGGACCAGACGGCTGCTCCCGAACCAGAACTCCGGAGCGAGCGGCGGAGGAAAACGGGCCGCCCCGCCCTCCGGTCGGCCGGGAGAGGCGACCGAGGGGCGGGGCGTTGCCCGAGGCGGTCGATCCCATCGCCGGGGTCAGCCTCCGACCCGGTCGAGGAGGGTCTGAAGCTCGTCGACCTCCTCCCGGGAGAGCTGATCGCGAAGCTCCCAGGCGCGGGAGAGATATCGGCTGGCCCGGGCCGAACGCTCGGGGTCGCCGGCGATCAGGCGGCCCATGTGAAAATTGAGCACGGCGAGGTCGGGAGACTTCCGAAGCCCCTCGGCGAAGGATTCCTCGGCGTCATGGGTGCGGCCGACGGCCTCCTGGATCGAGCCGAGGGTATCGAAGAACTCGCCCGGGAGGGTGCGGCGCTCGACCCGTCCGAGCAGGCCTTCGGCGAGCTCGAGAGCCTGCTGATCCTGGTCGAGATAGCGATGGAGAATCCAGGCCTTGTTGTTGATCGCCTCGATCGACTTGGCGTCGAGGGCGAGCACCTTGTCGTACATGGCGACTGCCTCCTGCAACAGGGAGCGGGAGGAGGCGGAATCGCCCAGGGATTCGGCGGCGGAGAGCAGGATGTCGCCGTAGGTGATGTACACGAGGGGGCTCTCGATCAGGCTGGCGGCCTGCTCGGCCCAGGGCTGGGCCAGGTCCGATCGGCCGCCTCGGTGGAAGCCCAGGGCGATCGCCAGCGACGGGGAGCCGGTCTTGTCCCCCTCGCCGGCCTCCTGAGCGATGCGGAGGGCCTCCTGAACCCCGGCCTCGCCGTCGGCCGAGCCGTCAGCCGACGGCTCGACGAGGTAGCGGATGAGGGCCGAGAGGACGGAGCCCTCCTCGGGCATCGCCTCTCGGGCGGTCTTCAGGAGGGCGATCGCCTGGGGGGTGTTCCCGCGGTCGTGCTCAATGCGGGCGAGCTCCAGGTGGGCCCGAGCATACGAGGGGTTGGCCTCGATGGCCCGACGGAGCAGGGCGATCGCCTCCTCCTGGCGCTCGGCCTTCTGGCGATCGGTTCCGGTCTGGGCGACCAGCGCCGAGGCTCGGAGCAGCAGCGCGTCGGGCTGGGAGGGGGAGCGGTCGAGGATTCGGCCGGCTTCGACGATGGCCTCGTCGGCCCGACCGGTCTCGAGCAACAACTGGCCGAGGACCAGCCGGATGTCGTCGCGGTGGTCGTTCTGGTCGATTGCCTCCCGGTAGGCCTGCACGGCACGCTCGATGAGCCCCTGGTCGCGGTAAATCTGGGCTTTCAGCAGCGGGCCGACGGGGGAATCGGGGTTGATCTGCTCGATCTGCCGGGCGACCGCCTCGGCCTTGGCATAGTCTCCCTGGCGCATGGCCAGTTCGCACTCGGCCTGGGGAAACCGGAGGTTGTCCGGGAACTCCTCCCGGAACTGCTGGACGAGTTTCAGGGTGCGGGCGTTGAGCTCTCGTTCCCGCTCCCGGTCGTCGCGACGGGAGGCGAGGATCGCCTGCGAGGAGACGACGCCGATGAGCCCCTCGGCCAGGAGGGCGTCCTTCGGGTTCGCCTCCAGGAGCTTCGAGATGAGCGATTCGGCCTCCTCGAAGCGTTCCTCCCGGATGTAGAACTCGGCGAGCAGGCGACGGAAGCGATCCCCCTCGGTGGTTTCGGAGTCAGCCCGATCCTCGGCGAAGGCGAGGGCGGCGTCGACCCCCTCGGAGCGTCGGATCAGCTCGTAGATGGTGCGGACGAGGTCGGTTGACTCGGGGTGGGCCTGGAGGCCCTCCTCAAGCGTGGTGCGGATTTCGGCGATCGCCTCGTGGGAGGCGTCCCCCTTCGAGGCCAGGGCGGCGAGCAGCAGGTAGACGGCCGGGGGCTGCTCGGCCTGGTCGATCGCCGAGCGGAGCAGGGTGACGGCCTCGGCCTCCTGGTCGCGCTCCCCAAGCAGGAACGCCTTGGCCACGACGGCGCCGGAGTGGGCGGGGACGCGGTCGAGCACCTGGTCGAGGAGCTTCTCGGCGACCTCTTCCTCGCCGTTCGCTCGGAAGAGATCGGCGGCCTGGACGCGCTCGTCGATCGTCGACTCTGGCTCGTTGAGCAGAGCGATCAGCTCCTTACGGGCGTCTTGCCACTGGCCCTTTCGGGAGCGGGCGGCGATCAGCTTCCAGCGGGCGGCTCGGCCCAGGGCGCCGGCCCGGTCGTCCTGGGCGATCGATTCGAGCCGGGCGATGGCGTCGTCGAAGTCCTTGTGCTCCATCGACAGCGCCGCCAGCGACCACTCGGCGGCGGTGGACAGCGACAGGCCGTCGCCGAGCTCCTTGACCGGGTCGCCCTCGAGCAGGGCCTTGAGCACCTCGGCCGCCTTGGCGGGGGATCCGCTCCGGCTGTCGAGCTGAGCCTTCCAGAAGAGGGCGACCTTGTTGCTCGGATCCTTCTGCAAGGCGTGCTGGAGGAAGCGGGAGGCGCCGGGGAAATCTCGGCGGGCGAGGCAGAGCTGGGCGTCGAGCAGGTCGGCCGAGGCGGCCTCCGGCCAGCGGCGACGGATGGTGGCGACGGTCTCGGCGGCGGCTTTCTGATCTCCCTGGGCCAGGTCGAGCATTGCGAGCTGGACGAACGGGGCGGTCACACCGGAGCGCTCGGCCGCCTCGACGAGCACGGTGCGGGCCTCGTCCGGCCGCTCCAGCGGCCCGGCGAGGATGCGGGCTCGGGTCTGGGCAACGGCGACCTCCTCTGGATGCTCGGCGAGGAAGGCGGCGAGAACCTCGTCGGCCGCTTGGGGGTTCTCCTGCTTGACGAGGATCGCGGCGGAGAGGACGGCGAGCTGCGGGTCGGCCGGGTACTGCTGGCGGGCCCGATCCAGGGTCTCGCCCGCTTCCTCCAGGCGATCGAGATCCATGAGCGTCGAGACGGCCAGCGCCTCCAGGGCCGGCGAGCCGCCGCCATTGCGGCGCAGGTCATCGAGCTGGCCAAGGCCGGCCTCGGCGCCGTCGAGTTCGATGGCCAGCTCGGCCAGGCGGAGCGAGACAGCCGGCGGGACCTCCCCGCCGTCGACGATCGCGCTGGTGTAAGCGGCCCGGGCCAGCTCCAGGTCCTTTGGCGACCTGCGGCTGCGGGCGATCTCGCCTTGAAGCAGCCGGATCGTGCCTGAGAGGGAGGCGAGCGACGGATCCTGCTCAACGGCCCGAGAGAGGCGGGAGACGATGCGATCGGCCTCCTCGGGATAGTCGGCCTCCAGCAGGCTCCAGGCGGCCCAGACCTGGTAGCGAGGCTCCAGGATCCCGGGCCGGGCCTCCTCGGCCCGCTGAGCCTCGAGGAGGTGCTGCCGACCGAGCGCCGGCTCGCCGGACATCATCAGGGCGATCCCGTAGAGCGCCTTGGCGAGAACGACGTTGGGGAGCTTCAGCGTCGCCTCCCGGAGATGGGTCCGGGCGTCGATCAAGGCCGAGTTCGGTGCGCCGCCGCCGCCGTTGGCTTCTCTCGGCCCGGTCAGGCCGGAGCGCTCGAGGTCGAGGGCACCCTGGAACAAATGACCAAGACCCTGGTACTCGGGGCGAGGGCCGGCGATCAGGGCCTCGATGTGGGGCTTGGCCCGGTCGAAGCGGCCGGGATCATCCGAGCCGGAGAGGGCGGCCTTGATGGCCGTCTCCCGCATCCGCAGGACGTCCTCCTGAAGCGAGGCGTCCTTGACCACGTCGGGGGTGAGGGCGGCCTCGATGACCCGGAGGCACCCGGCGCGGTCCCCCTTCAGATTGAGGTGCTCGGCGTATGCCTGCGAGAGCCAGAGCGCGGAACCCTGGCCGGCCTGGAGAGCCGCCTCGAAGCCCCGGTCAATCACCTGGGCGATCGGCTGCCAGCGCGCCTCTCCCCCCTCGGCGTCGAGCCGGACGAGGGCGTCTCGAACGCGACGGGAGAGCCGATGGATTTCGACCACCCGGGCGGCCTCGACCTCCTTGCCGCCGAGGATCGTTTCGGCCTGCTCGGAGATGAGGGCCAGCACCCGCTCCTGGTCGGTCGTGCTCGGCGCCCGCTCCAGGGCGAGGACCAGCAGGCGGAGCCGACAGAGCCGATCGATCGGGTGGTCGGCCGCGGTGGCGGAGGACGTCATCACGGCGGAGAGGATGCGGTCCAGCGCGGCGTTCTCCTGGGAGTACTGGGCGATCCGGGCCTCGAGCCAGGCGGTCCGGTCGCGATCAGGAGCCAGCTTCCGGAGCGATTCGAGGATGCGATTGGCCTCGGTGACTTTCGGCGGCGAGGCTTCCATCGCCTCCAGGCCGAGCACGATCAGGGCCTCGAGGTCCTCGGGGTCGAGCGCGATGACCTCTCGGGCCCACTGGGCTTGCTCCGACGGATTGTCCCCCTCGAGGCTCTCGACGAGCAGGGCGCGGCGGGGCTCCAGCGCCGTCTTGTCGAGGTCGGCGGCGCGCAGAAGGCTTCTCAGGCGGAGGCCCTGCAGGTGCGGCCGCTTCTCGGAGTCGGCCTGGGGGAGCCACGCCTCGTAAAGATCGGCCAGCTCCTGGCTGATCGCGCCCTGGTTCGAGGAGGCAACCTGGGAGGCCTGGAGGTAGTAGATCTCCGCTTCCTCGAAGTTGCCGGCCGATCGGGCCTCTCGGGCCTGGGCGAGGAGTTCGTCGGCGTCGGCCTGCCGGGTAACGAGGACGAAGGCGACGAGGCCGCAGAGGGCCACGGCCACGAACAACCCCGAGAGGACGATCAAAGGCTTCCAGCGCACGGACATCGGTCTCTCCTCCTTGCGAGATGCGGCGTCGAGGGGATCGGACGCGCTCGAATCCGTTCACGACCCTCCCGTCGAGCGGGGGGCGTTGGTGCGGTTGCGGTGCGGTCGGGCCCGCCTTGGGGCGAGCGGCCGATCGTTGGGCTTCAACCTCAGCTCAGGGCTGACACCTCGAGGGGGTCATCCAGGGGGCCGTCCATGGCGATCGAGTCCCGGTGGTCTGTCAGGAGGTCGAGCGGAATGGCCTCGTCGAGTGCACCCATCCTGGTGATCCGGCCCGGGGCCATGGCACGACTTCTATATCACACGACCCGAGCGGCTGACCAGTGCGGTCCCCTGAAAAATCCCCGCTGGTCGGACTCCGATCCGATCCACCGGGAACTCGTCGAGAACTGGCCGACGCCGCCGACACGATCCCCCGATGGAAGTCGATCGGTCGGGGACCGGCTGCCGGAGGAAGGCGGTCGCAGGCCGGTGCAAGGCTCCGGCCTGGAGCGGTCCTGGATTCCTCCAACAGCCGGACTCCGGCGTTCTCCCGAGGGGGTTCGGGAGTCGGCTCAGGCCGTCTCGGCTGACGGATGCGTCCAGGGCTCGCGGTAGGGCCGGGCGAGCAGGGCATTGGCCTCGTCATCGCCGACAACCTTGCCGGCCTGGGCGTCCCAAGTGAGGGAGCGGCCGAGCCTCATCGACAGGTTGGCGAGAATGCAGGAGGCGGTCGAGATGTGTCCCTCCTCGATGTCGGCCACCGGGCGGCCTCGAGACTCGATCGCGGAGAGGAAGTCGAGCATGTGCAGGCGGACCGCCGGGGCGACGTGCCGCTCCAGGTCCTTCTCGTCGCGGTCCTCGGGGTACTGGTCGAGTTCGTAGACGACGTCGCCGTGGATCGGCTGGCCGTTGCCCTGGGGGATGAAGTCGTAGCGGTGGACGCTGAGCTTGAGCGTCCCCTTGTCGCCGTAGATGGTGGCACCCCAGGGGTAATCCGGGTCGACGGGATGACCCCAGGTGCGGTGCTGCCAGACGACGGGGAACTGCTCGAACTCGAACATCGCCGTTTGCGTGTCGGAGATATTCGCCTTCGCGCCGGGGTCCACGAGGATGCCGCCGGTCGACGAGACGCGTTTCGGCCAGCCGAGGCCGGTCATCCAGCGGACCATGTCGAGCATGTGGATGCACATGTCGCCGACGATGCCGTTGCCGTATTCCATGAAGGCCCGCCAGCCGCGAGGGTGGGCGATCGGGTTGTAGGGACGCATCGGGGCGGGCCCGGTCCACATCTCCCAGTCGAGGTGGTCCGGCGGGGCGGCGTCGGGCGGGTTACTCCGGTTCCTCATGTGGTAGTAGCAGTAGACCTCGGCGTGCCCGATCGTGCCGAGCAAGCCCTCCTTGATCACCCGGTCTCGGGCTTCGATCAGGTGCGGCGTGCTCCGTCGCTGCGTGCCAACCTGGACGACCCGGCCGGTGCGGCGGGCGGCGTCGAGCATGGCCTGACCCTCGGCGATGTCGACGCTGATCGGCTTCTGGACATAGACGTCGGCTCCGGCCTCGACGGCGGCGATCATCGGCAGGGCGTGCCAGTGGTCGGGAGTGGCGATGAGGACGATGTCGAGGTCGCCCTCCTTGAGCATCTCCCGGTAGTCGGAGTACGTCCGCGGCGTCTTGCCCGACTTCTGGCGGGTGGCGACGAGGTCGGCCGCCTCGGAGAGCATCTTCGAGTCGACGTCGCAGAGGGAGACGACCTCGACCGGCGCGACCTGGATCAGCCGGAGCAGGTCGATCTTGCCATACCAGCCGGTGCCGATCAGCCCGACGCGCTTCCCTTGCATGGCCGCGGCGGCCTCGGCGGATCGCCCGGCGGCCGACAGGGCGAGCCCCGCGGCCCCGGCGCGGAGGAACTGGCGACGAATCATGGATTGCCTCGCAGCTCGATCGGGATGGGAGGTAGTCGCGGAGAAGGGACCCGCGCTTCCCCCGACTCTAGCGGCCTCTCCGCTCGATTGCGATGCTCCGCTCTTTTGGCGTCGACCCTCTCGGATCGTCGAGGGGCGCTGGATCGACGATTCTGGCCATCCGGTCCCGCCCGCATCTTGGTACACTAATCGATTCGCCCGAGAACGCATCGGCGAGCACCGATCGCGGCGTCCTAGCGCCGCATACCCACGATCCGATCGAAGGACGCATCAGGATGGCAGAGCCGAGCACCGACGGCCAGGGCTCCGGATTCAACGCGCTCGGCCTCGACGACCGCCTCGCGGAGCCGCTGGCCGCGTTGGGCTACGAGGAGCCGACACCGATCCAACGAGCGACGATCCCCCCTCTGATCGAGGGCCGAGACCTCGTCGGGCAGGCCGCCACCGGCACGGGAAAGACCGCCGCCTTCGCCTTACCCCTGCTGCATCGACTGGGGATGCGGGGGGACGACCGCCCTCGTCCGAGCTCGCTGATCCTCGTGCCGACCCGAGAGCTGGCGATGCAGGTCGCCCAGGCGGTGCATCGTTACGGCAAGCCGCTGGGGGTGGACGTGCTGCCCATCTACGGCGGCCAGGCGTACGGCCCGCAGCTCCGGGCGCTGGGGAGGGGCGTCGACGTCGTGGTCGCGACCCCGGGTCGGGTGCTGGACCACATCAAGCGGGGCACGATGCCGCTGGACGGCCTCGCCACCGTCGTCCTCGACGAGGCGGACGAAATGCTCGACATGGGGTTCGCCGATGACATCGAGGCGATCCTTGCCGCCACTCCCGAGCAGCGTCAGACCGTCCTCTTCTCCGCGACCATGCCGCCTCGGATCGCCGGGATCGCGAAGCGGCACCTGAGCAACCCGGTGCAAATCACCATCGCCAAGGAGAAGCTCCCGGCCGGCGCCGTGCCGAAGGTGCGGCAAGTCGCCTACGTTGTGCCCCGGTCGTACAAGGTGGCCGCCCTGGGGAGGGTGCTCGACCTGGAGAATCCGGCCTCGGCGATCATCTTCTGCCGGCGCCGGGACGAGGTCGATCAGCTCGCGGAGACGCTCAACTCCCGGGGCTACCGCTCCGAATCGCTGCACGGGGGAATGACGCAGGATCAGCGCGACCGTGTGATGAAGCGGTTCCGCGCCGGCCAGGCCGACCTGCTGATCGCCACCGACGTGGCCGCCCGAGGGTTGGACATCGAGCACCTCTCGCACGTCGTCAACTACGACCCGCCCACCGAGGCGGAGTCGTATGTCCACCGCATCGGCCGGGTCGGGAGAGCGGGCAGGGAGGGGGTGGCGATCACGCTGGCCGAGCCGCGCGAGCACCGCCTGCTCCAGAACTTCGAGCGGGCGACCAAGCGGAAGATCGAGCTGGCCCAGGTGCCCACCGTCGCCGACGTTCGCTCCCGTCGGCTCGACCTGACTCGGGCCGCCGTCCGGGAGGCGCTGCTGGAAGGGGACCTTGATCGCTTCCGGGTCGTGCTGGAGTCGCTGACCGGCGAGTTCGACATCATGGCCGTGAGCCTGGCTGCCCTGAAGCTGGCACACAACGCCCTGGGCAACGACAGTGAGGACGAGCAGGAGATTCCGACGATCTCCCCTCGGGGCGATCGCCCTCCTCGGGATCGCCACCGACGCCCCACCCGCGAGCGCGGCCCTGCCGGCCCGGCCCGGGATCGGCGACCCGGGAGATCGGGGCCCGCATCGGGACGCTTCGGCTCGGGGGTCGCTCGATTGTTCATCGGCGCCGGCCGAGAGGCGGGCGTCCGGCCCGGCGACCTGGTTGGCGCCATCGCCAACGAGGCCGGCATCAGCGGCCGCCTGATCGGCGCGATCGAGATTGCCGACCGCTTCTCGTTCGTCGAGGTGCCCGAGGACGTCGCCGACGAGGTGGTCGCCGCCCTCCGGGCCAGCACGATCAAGGGCCGGAAGGTGACCGTGCGCCCGGCCGAGTGACCCGAAGCAATCTGGCGGCGCGCCCGCTCACCCCGAGGGCGGTGGATGGTGGGCCTGCTTTCGGTCGTCCTGCTCCGTCTCCCTGGCGATCGAGAACCGGGGATGGCCCGGCTCCGGCTCGGCTTGACGTAAGTGCAGTCAAGCTGCTAAAGTTGGTCAACATCCCTCGACGCGGCCTCCCTCGCGACCCTGCCGATTCCGGTCCCTGTTCCGTCGTTCCCTCGATGCGGGAGGAGTCTTCCGTGCGACGCCATGTTCCCCTGATCGCCGCGCTCGGCCTCTGGCTTGTTGCCCCGATCGGCATCGGCGTGCCGGCCGGCCTGGCCCAGGACGAGGGGCCGACCCCGATCCCGGACTTCGCGCTCGACCAGACTTTGCCCACCGTCGAGGTCCCCCGAGGCGGACCCCGGGTGAACGAGACGGTCATCGACGCCACCCCGCTGCCCAGGGACAAAGCCCCCCAGATCGACTACCGGGACCAGCAGGCGAACTTCACCATCGGTGAGCGGATCACCGGGCAGCAGAGTGGCGCCACCGGCATCATCCTGGCCGACGACGACCAGGGATTCGAGGGGACCCTGACCCTGGGACAGGTCACCGGCGAATTCAAGGAAGGAGAGCTGCTCTCCGGCTCGAACTCCGGCGCCGCGACCGCCGACTCCGGCCTCCGGGAAGGGGTCTGGGTGCTCGACTTCGCCTTCAAGCCGCTCCGGACCTGGACGATCGACATTCCCGGCAAGGGGCGTCGCACCATCCTCTACCTCTACTACCGGGTGATCAACCGAACCGGCAAGCCAAGGATGTTCGTCCCTCAGTTTTTCCTCGAGACTGACGAGGGGAAACGCTACCCCGACGTCGTGCTGCCCCAGGCGGTCGAGGTCGTCAGGGCTCGAGAACACTCCAAGCCGCCGCTGCTGGGGGCCCCGATCCTCGGCGCCGTCCAGATCACCGGGATGATTCCCCCGAGCGAGAAGGAAGGGGTCGATGAGGCGGTTCACGGGGTCGCCGTCTGGATCCTCGACCGGGACATCGCCCGATCAGACTCGCTGTCAATCTACGTTCGCGGCCTCTCCGACGGCCTGCAGATCGCCGACGGGGGACCGGACGGCTCCGGAGACGAGGCGACCGTCAAGTACAAGACACTCCGGATCGACTTCGCCACCCCCGGCGACGAGTTCGACGTCCGAGAACGCGAGTTCCGCCTGAAGGCCCCGCCCTACGAGTGGGTCTATGACTGATCCCGCAGCTCCGTCGAAACCCGATCGGCGTTTCGCCTTCGGAGCGGCGACGGGGACCAATCCCCGTCGCCGTTCGGTCGTTCGACCCGTGCCTTGGCCTGGCTGGTTCAGCCGCCGACGTCGGGCCGATACTCGACCGGGTCCTTGAGCCCAAGCCGGCCGAAGGCGGCCAGTCGGAGCCGGCACGAGTCGCACCGACCACAGGACCGACCCTGACCGTCGGGGTCGTAACAGCTGTGGGTCAGCCCGTAGTCGACCCCGAGTTCGACTCCCCGGAGGATGATCTCGTCCTTGGTCTTCTTCAGCAGGGGGGCGTGGATGCGGTATCTCCCCGACCCCTCGACGCCCGCCTTGGTCGCCAGCCCGGCCAGGCGCTCGAAGGCGGCGAGGAATTCGGGACGGCAATCCGGATAGCCCGAATAGTCGACGCAGTTGACTCCGATGAAGAGATCAAAGGCGCCGATCGCCTCGGCCCAGGCCAGGGCCATCGAGAGGAAGATGGTGTTCCGGGCCGGGACGTACGTCACCGGAATCCCGGCGGCCATCTCGTCCTCCTCGCGATCCTTGGGCACGGCGATGGCATCGGTCAGGGCGCTGCCGCCAAAGGCCCGAAGGTCGATCTCCAATTCGACATGCCGTTCGACCCCCATCGCGGAGGCGACCCGCCGCGCCGCCTCCCGCTCGACGGCGTGGCGCTGACCGTAGAGGATCGTCAGCGCATAGGGGGCGTAACCCAGGGCGAGGGACTCGGCAAGGACGGTCGTCGAGTCCAACCCGCCGCTGAGCAGCACAACGGCCTTGGGGCGATTGCTCATGAGGGCCTCCGGTCTCCTTGCCTCCCCGGTCGGAGCCCCCCTATGGTGGTGCCGGGGGAGGGCGGAGGCAAGTCCGAAATCCCTCGGAGGCTCAGGGGACGGCCCTCATCTGCCGTCGAAGGCGGGCCAGGGCCCGGGCCCACAGCTTCTTCACGCTGTCTTCGGTACGGCCCATCCGCTTGGAGATCTCCGGGAAGCTCATCCCTTCCAGGTGGCGGAGGACGATCACCTCGCGGTAGTCCTCGCTCAGGTCGCGAAGGGCCTCGGCGAGGATGACGGCCTGTTCCCGGCGCGAGGCGTGCTGGCTGGGAGTTTCCTGCTGGGCCATCAGGCCGCGATCGGAGACGCGGGAGAGCTCGCTGAACGAGTCGATCAGCTCGCGCTCCAGGTTCATGTCCCGCCGTTGGGTGCCGAAGTAGTGGCGGATCACATTGGCGAGGTTGGCGGCGAGGATCCGGCGGAGCCAGGCGGCGAATTCCTTCTCGGTCGTCCCCCGGAACTGCTCGAAGTCGCGATGGGCCTCCAGGAAGGTTTCCTGGACCAGATCGGCCGGGTCGACCTTGCCGCGCAACCGGGCGCCGACCTGGAAGCGGGAGAGCAACATCAGGTCGTCGCGGTATCGCTCCAAGAGGCGCCCGAGCGCCTCGACGTCGCCGTTCCTGGCCCGGACGAGCAGCACCAGGCGGGGGTCCGGTTCGGGTCCGTGATCGAGCATTCGCGTGCTCCGATTCCCTCCGGGGTCATCGGTCGTCCGCCGGCCGTCTCGTCCCGCCCCAGCGTCTCGCATCGAGATCGCCCCGAATTCGATCGGGCAAGCCGATCCTCCTCTCTCGCCTCAGGAACTAGGTCTGCGGGGCCGATCCGCCGACCCGGGCCTCCCGAACCAGCTCGCGTCCCCAATCAGGGCACGGAGGGGGGACCGGTCGGGCCGCGCTTTTGCCCAGGGGATCGTCGCCAGGCTCGAGAGGCCCGTGCCCAGCAGACACGCTCGATCGGGTCGAGGCTCGCGGACCCGGGGTCGGTGAGGGACCGCAACACGGCAAAGAAGTTCATGGATTCTTCCTCGCGTTGGGCCACCGCGTCGAGTAGATTGCAATCACCTGGGGATTCTCCCCCTGAAGCGACAACGCTCTGTTGTCGAACGACCCTCTCTCCCATCCCGCTGGTTGCCTGAAGCTCCCGGCCTTGACGAGGTTGCGCCCATGCTTCGTTCGCGACGCGCCTTCACCCTGATTGAATTGCTGGTGGTCATCGCGATCATCGGCGTCCTGATTGCACTGCTTCTGCCCGCGGTCCAGGCGGCCCGAGAGGCGGCCCGGAGGGCTCAATGCACCAACAACCTGAAGCAACTGGGACTGGCGCTCCACAATTACAACGACATCCACGGGACGCTGGCCCCCGGGCGGATTTGGGCCCCGCGTCCCGGTCGAGGTCCGAATGATTTTCCGACGATCTTCTCCGGGACCCAAAACACGACCTGGTTCATCCTGATGCTTCCGCAGTTCGAGCAGCAGGCCTTGTATGACGCCTTCAATTTCACGCTTGGTGCGGAAGGATTCGCCGGACCGGGGCTGGCACCCGCCGAGGGGTTCTTCGCCAACAGCACGGTGTCTGCGACCAAGATCGGCCTTTTTCAGTGCCCGAGCGACGAGGAACGCATGTTCCAAATTACTCCTCAATACGCCGGAGGGCTGCTGAGCGGGCCGAGGTTGACCAAGGGGAATTACGCGGTGAGCTGGGGGAACACGAACTGGGGCCAGCGGGCGGTCGGGACTCAGCAGTACTTGCAATCGGCGTTCGGCCACAAGGCGGTCCGGCTCGCCGAGGTCCGCGATGGCACCAGCAACACGGTGTTCATCGCGGAAGTGCTTCAGGGGGACCTCTATGATGTCCGGGGCGTGATGTGGTCGAGCGTGCCCGGAGGGGCTTCGTTCATGACCCGGTTCGCACCAAACCAGTTCCAGGATTATCTCGGACTGGTTTCCGGAGGCGACTACCTCAACCAGCCGATCTTCTGCGTCCCCGAGGACCGCATGCCCTGCACCAGCGCCAACAGCGACAACAACGCCTTCGCGGCCGCCCGAAGCCGCCATCCCGGCGGGATCAATGTCGTGCTCGGGGACGGGTCGGTCCGATTTCTGAAGAACACCGTCTCCCATCCGATCTGGCTGGCCTTGAACACGATCAAGGCGGGCGAGGTCATCAGCGCCGACCAGTATTGATCGCGGGCGGGCTCCCGGATCGATCGGCGAGAGGCATCCTCCGGTCTGGCTCGATCCGATCGGCGAGGAGCCGAGATCGAGACTCGGATCAACGATCACCAGGCGGCCTGGAGCAACTCGGCCATCGCCTGCTCGTCGCAGGGGCGAGGATTGGTCCTGTGGCAGTGGTCGAGCATCGCGAGGCGAGCGTAGTGGGGGATCCGGTCGCGATCCAGGCCGTCGACCTCCCCCAGGCGATGGGGCAGGGGAAGCCGGGCGAGCAGGATCTCGCTGAGGGAGATCAGGTGGCCGGGGCCGTCGCCGGATCGGCCCAGGCCGAGCTGTGCCGCGAGCACGGCCAGCCGGGGGCGAGCCGCCTCCAGGTTGAACCGGAGGGCGTGGGGCAGCAGGATCGCGTTGAGCGTGCCGTGATGCGCCCGGCCCTCGCCGCCGAGGGCGTGGGAGAGGGAGTGGATCACGCCGAGCCCTTTGTGGAAACTGATGCCGCCGAGCAGGGCCCCCATCATCATTGACCGTCGGGCGTCGCGATCGGAGCCGTCCTGGACGCTCGGCTCCAGTCCCCGGGTGACGTACCGGATCCCCTCCAGGGCGATGCCGTCGCAGATGGGATGGAAGGTGGTGGAGAGGTAGCTCTCGATGCAGTGAGCCAGGGCGTCCATTCCCGTCCCGGCGGTGAGGACCGGAGGCAGGCCGAGCGTCAGCTCGGGGTCGCAGATCGCGACGCTTGGGAGCAGGTGAGGGCTGAGCGCGATGGTCTTCCGTCCGGTCTGAGGGAGCTGGATCAAGGGTATCCGTCCGGTGAAGACCATCCTTGACGCCCGCGCGGCCCGAGCGCAGGGCGGCCCTGGCCGTCAGCCGGCGGCCAGGATGCGGCGGACCGACGTCCGGCCGATCCCCAGTCGCCGCGCGATCTCCGCGTGGCTCACCCGCTCGGCCTTGAGCCGGAGGACCTCGGCCGACTTCAACGACGCGGTCGGCGGGCGGCCATGGGGACGGCCTTCCCGCCGGGCCTGGGCGATCCCGGCCCGGACCCGCTCGCGGAGGATCTCCCGCTCGAACTCCGCGAAGACCGCCACCATGCCGGCCAACGCCCGGCCAGTCGGGGTGGTCAGGTCCAGCGCCTCGGTCAGCGACACGAAGCCGACGCCGAGTTCGGTCAACTCGCGCAGCGTCACTACCAGGTCGGGCAGGGAGCGGCCCCAGCGGTCCAGCCGCCAGACCACCACGGCGTCGACCTCGCGGCGGCGGGCGTCCCTCAGCAGGGACTCACGCCCGGCTCGCTCCCTCGCCCCCGAGCCGATGTCCTCGACCCGTCTGGCGAGGTCCCAGCCACGGTCCCTGATGTAGGCCGTCATCGCCTCGACCTGCATCCCGAGGGTCTGCTGGTCGTGCGTCGAGACCCGGGCGTAGAGTGCGGCGCGCATGGGCCGGCCCTCCCTGGCCGAAAACCCCCGCCGGACCGGGGCCGTCGGGCCCCGGATCTCCTGCCGTCGCCGGGCCCACCGCGGGGGTGGCCGTTAACTATCCCTTTCGGCCACCCGCCGCCCCCGGCAACACCCGGCGGTCCGGCAGCAGGTCATCGACGCGGCTCGCCGGGTGGGTGCTGACCCGGTCGAGCACGTCGCGGAGGTAGGCGAACGGCTCGTTGCCGTTGCGCTTGCAGGACTGGACCAGGCTCATCAGCGTCGCCGCCGTCCGGCCGCCGCGGTCGCTGCCCAGGTGCAGCCAGTTCTTCCGCCCCACCGCGACCGGCCGCAGGGCGTTTTCGACCGCGTTGTTGTCGATCGCCAGATACGGCGACTCCAGATACCGGCTCAGCTCCGCCCGGTTCGACAGGGCGTAAGCGATCGCCTCCCCGATCGGGCTCCTCGGCAGCACCTTCGCCGACTCGTCGTCCAGCCACGACCACAGCGACTCCAGCAGCGGTCGCGACCGCTCGCCCCGCGCCGCCATCAGCCGGTCGTCGCCCCAGCCGCCTCCCTTGGCCTCGCGTTCGACGTCGTAGAGCCGGCCGATCCACGCCAACGCCGCGTGCGACCGCTCCGGGTCGCTGGTGCGGGCCTCGTAGAACTTCCGCCGCGCGTGCGCCCAGCAGCCGACGGCGACCAGGCCGCGGGCGT
>NZ_RYZH01000120.1 GCF_003977685.1 Tautonia sociabilis
GGCGCCCCGGCCCCGCTCAATCAACCCCCCCCCCCCGCCAGCCTCCCGGTCCCTCGATCGACCCCAAGGCCGATCCGAGTAACACAGGGATCATCGCCCCTGACTCCCCCTCTTCCGGATCACCCCGCTCCTCACCGATCCTCGTCCTGGTCGACAATCCGACCCCGACCAACTCGAACCAGCACCTCTGTGCCTCCCTGCCGCTCTGCCCCTTCTTCAACCGCGGTCGTCCCCCTCTCCATTGCCCCCCGTCATCCCGCAATCACCGCCCTCCCCGGCGTCCGACGCCCTGGCTTCAGAACGCAAACCGCACTGCTGTTGACAATCGCTGCGGAACTGGCAAAATAGTTCCCGTAAGTTCTTCCCAATTCGGGGCGTAGCTCAGCTTGGCTAGAGCGCACGGTTCGGGTCCGTGAGGTCGGAGGTTCAAATCCTCTCGCCCCGACTGACATTGCAGTGACACTGGACTCATGTTGGAGTGGCAGGTTGGCTCCAACCTGCCACTCCGCTTGGTGTCATACGGCAGACTCCCAGCGGCCGTACATCATCAGCCGGCCCCCGACGTTTCTCGCAACGTCTCAATCACGTGGCAGCAGTCGGCCAGTTCCGTGTCCCTGCATTTCTCCAAGGACGCTTTCAGGACGCGTTGAACGTGTCGCAAGTCCTTGAGCCGACTGCCAACTTCGTCTAGCCGCTTTTCAATGAGCGACTGAACTTCTCGACACGACGCGGCCGTGTTGCTTGGCGCGGCAAGGAGATCCTTCACGTCATCCAGCGTGAAACCGATGGCCTGCGCTGCCCGGATGAACTTCAGCTTGCGGAGGGATTCCTCGCTGTATAGGCGATAATTGCCCCCACTGCGGACTTCCGGATCGATCAGACCGACCCGCTCGTAGTAGCGGACCGTTGTGGTGGGAATGTCGGCCGCATGCGCCAGTTGGCTGATGGTGTACTGCTTGCTCATCGAAACCTTTCCGATTGAAGACGTCGCGGCCATTGCTCGGGATTCCCGCCAGCCCTTGGAAACGGCCTTGACCTTGCACTCAGGTGCAAGGTGCATAATACACAAATGAAGCACACTGCGCAATCCGATTCATGGAGAAAGAAGCGATGCCCGTCGAAACGACAACCCAAAAGCGATTGGGCGTAACTCGCCTCCCGCTATGCTGCAACTGATCGGTACAGCCGGGCTTGCTCCTGCTCGATCCGGTACTCCAGGAACTCATCCCATTGGTCGTTGAGGTACAACGCCCGGACGTGGAGCATCGC
>NZ_RYZH01000121.1 GCF_003977685.1 Tautonia sociabilis
CCGTGCTCCGGCCCGGCGAGCCGGCGCCGCAGGCTGCGGCGCCGGCCAGAATCTAGCGCGTCCGCCCCGACCGGTCAAGCGGAGTCGGCCGACCATCGGCCTCTGGCGGACGAAACGAGACCGGAACGAAGATCAGGGAGAGGCGGGCATCTCCATATCGAGGTGGTGACAGATGCGGCGGATCAGTTCATCGACGTCCAGCGGCTTGGACATGAAGTCGTCGGCGCCGGCGTCTCGGAGGTCGTCGATCTTGTCTTCCTCGATCATGCCGGAGATGCAAAAGATCTTGATGTCGGACATCGACGGGTCGCGGCGGACCAGCTCGCAAACAGCTTTGCCGTTGATGTCGGGGAGCATGATGTCGAGCACCATCAGGTCGGGATGGTACTCCTTGGCCATCATGCCGGCGCCGAAGCCGTTGTCGACATCCCGGACCTCGAAGCGGCCGTCGGCCAGCAGAGCGTCCTTAATGATCTGGACGACCTCGGGCTCGTCGTCGACGACGAGGATCTTCCGACGACCGCTCTCCAGGGCGTCGGTCGGAATGTTGTTTTCCTTCATGAACCGGTAGAGGGCGTCGCGAGGGATGCGGCGGAAGCGCGATCCTGGGACCCGGAAGCCCTTGAGCTGACCGGAGTCGAAGCACCGGATGATCGTCTGCTGGCTCACCTTGCAGATCTTCGCGGCCTCGCCGGTCGTAAAGACGGTCTTCATCGTCGGGATCGCCCCCTTCACACGAGCCCCCGGGCATCCCGCGGCTCGACCGCTCGTGCCGGACCCCTGGCCCGATCCGGAACGGTCACCCGATCGGTCGCCCTCGATTCCTCCCTGAAACCGGACCCGCCCGCAAGATCGACGCCGAAACCTGAGCTTGCTCCGCTCCCCCGGCTCCGACCAGGGGGCTGAGACGGGCTCACGTCCGGCAGTAGAACCGTCACGATGCCGCCGCTGGTGGAAAAACCTCGCGATTTTGCCGAAATTACCGACATCGCCAATTATATGCCCCCTCACGGTCCTGTCAACCCAGAGGAGATAACGCGGACGGGGAGAGTCCTGCCGTGGGCATCGGCTCGCGATGGGGGGCACTATGGGAGGGGGGCGCCTCCGCCGTTGGGGGGGGGTGTGGCGGGGGGGG
>NZ_RYZH01000122.1 GCF_003977685.1 Tautonia sociabilis
AGAAGACCATCGTCCTGTGCGTCCTCGACGATCAGCTCAAGGTCGTCGCCCGACGCAGCTTCGCCTGCGGCGCCGTCGAGGACATCCGCGCCTTCTTCGCCGGGCTGGGGCCCTTCCGCGCCGTCGTCGAGGCCACCGCCAGCTATCACTGGCTCGTGGAGCTGATCGAGCCGCTCGCCGAGGCGGTCGTGCTGGCCCACCCCGGCAAGCTCCGCGTCATCGCCGAGTCGGTCAAGAAGACCGACCGCCTCGACGCCCAGGTGCTCGCCGAGTTCCTGGCCCGCGACATGATCCCCCGGGCCTACCGCCCCACGCCCCGGCAGCGCGAGCACCGGGCGCTGGTCCGCCACCGCCAGTACCTCAAGGGCCGGCTGACGGCCGTGAAGTGCAAGCTCCGCCACCTGCTGAGCGATTACAACGCCGACCGCAAGGACCTGTTCACCGCCGCCGGGCTGGCGCACCTTGCCGCGGCGCCGCTGAACGCCGCCGACCGCTTCATCGCCGATCAGCTGGTGGCCGAGTACCACGGGCTGCGGCAGCGGCTCAAGGAGCTGGCCGCGACGCTGAAGGACTTCGCCGCGGCGGCGCCGGTGGCCGAGGCCGAGGCCCGGGCGGTGCTGAGCACCATCCCCGGGGTGGGCCCGGTGACGGTGGAGGTGGTCGTCAGCGAGCTGGGGGACGTCGGCCGCTTCGGCTCGGCGAAGAAGGCCTGCGCGTATGCCGGACTGGTGCCGGCGGTCCGCGACAGCGGCGGCCGCAAGGGCAAGGAGCTGCCGATCACCAAGCGGGGCAGCCCGCTGCTGCGGTGGGCGTTGGTGGAGGCGGCGTGGCGGCTGATCCGTCAGAGCCGGCGGTGGCGGTCGGTGTACGACGGCATCAAGCGGCGCCGGGGCGGCAAGAAGGCGATCGTGGCGGTGGCGCGTCGGCTGCTGGGGGTGATGGTCGCCCTGCTGCGGACGATGACGCCGTACCGCCTGGCCGCGACCTGAGCCGAAGCCGAAGCCGAAGCCGAAGCCGAAG
>NZ_RYZH01000123.1 GCF_003977685.1 Tautonia sociabilis
GGGCGTGACTCGCCGCCCGCTCTCCTGGACTTCCTTTCCAGGGAACGAGTTACGGTGGTAGGGAGTGGAAAGCGAGGCCCCGCTGGGGCAGAACATCGGTTGCTACCGATCCGATGTGACCGCACCCAGGGGACCCCGCCATGATCATCACCCCCGAGCAGGCCAGCCTCAAGGCCCAGCAGCAGTTCGACGCCCTGCGAGACTATGTGGGCCGGGCCGCCCGAGACGGCCAGCGGATCGACACCGTGGAACGGGAACTCTTCCGGCAACTGCTCGGCCTGGGCCACAGCCTGCTGTCGGCCTTCGTCGCCCAGCAGGGCGATGGCGACCTCGGGCCACAGGCCGAGACCGCCGACGGGCACGTCGCCCGCCGACTCCCCGAACGCCATGATCGCCGCTACGTGTCGGTCTTCGGCGCGTTGACCATCGCCCGTGCCGTCTACGGCAGCCGGGAGGGCCAGCGGATCGAGCGGGTGCCGCTGGACGAGCGGCTCGGGCTGCCCGAGGGGGACTTCTCCTACCTGCTGGAGGACTGGGCCCAACGGCTCTGCCTGAATGGGTCCTTCGCCGAGGCCGGTCGGTCGCTGGAGATGCTCCTGGGCCTGAAGCCGGGGGCCCGGACCCTGGAGCACATGAGCCGGGCCGTGGCGGGATATGCCCCGGCGTTCCAGGATGCCCTGCCGTCGCCGCCGCCCGAGGAGGAGGGCCCGCTCCTGGTCGTCACCGCCGACGGCAAGGGGGTGCCGATGCGACGACCGCCGCAGGAGGGGCCGAAGCCCCACCACCGCCGCACCAAGGGGGAGAAGGCCAACAAGAAGCAGATGGCCTGCGTCGGGGCCGTCTACACCATCGAGCCGTTCGTGAGGAAGGTGGACGACATCCTGGACGAGGTGCTGAGGGACGAGCGGGCCGGGGACCGGCCCGAGCCGCAGCACAAGCACGTCTGGGCCGAGATGACCCGGCAGGTCGGGGGCGAGACGGTCCACGCCAAGGAGGCCCTGTTCG
>NZ_RYZH01000124.1 GCF_003977685.1 Tautonia sociabilis
CTAGAGGAAATGTGCGCGGAACCCCTATTTGTTTATTTTTCTAAATACATTCAAATATGTATCCGCTCATGAGACAATAACCCTGATAAATGCTTCAATAATATTGAAAAAGGAAGAGTATGAGTATTCAACATTTCCGTGTCGCCCTTATTCCCTTTTTTGCGGCATTTTGCCTTCCTGTTTTTGCTCACCCAGAAACGCTGGTGAAAGTAAAAGATGCTGAAGATCAGTTGGGTGCACGAGTGGGTTACATCGAACTGGATCTCAACAGCGGTAAGATCCTTGAGAGTTTTCGCCCCGAAGAACGTTTTCCAATGATGAGCACTTTTAAAGTTCTGCTATGTGGCGCGGTATTATCCCGTATTGACGCCGGGCAAGAGCAACTCGGTCGCCGCATACACTATTCTCAGAATGACTTGGTTGAGTACTCACCAGTCACAGAAAAGCATCTTACGGATGGCATGACAGTAAGAGAATTATGCAGTGCTGCCATAACCATGAGTGATAACACTGCGGCCAACTTACTTCTGACAACGATCGGAGGACCGAAGGAGCTAACCGCTTTTTTGCACAACATGGGGGATCATGTAACTCGCCTTGATCGTTGGGAACCGGAGCTGAATGAAGCCATACCAAACGACGAGCGTGACACCACGATGCCTGTAGCAATGGCAACAACGTTGCGCAAACTATTAACTGGCGAACTACTTACTCTAGCTTCCCGGCAACAATTAATAGACTGGATGGAGGCGGATAAAGTTGCAGGACCACTTCTGCGCTCGGCCCTTCCGGCTGGCTGGTTTATTGCTGATAAATCTGGAGCCGGTGAGCGTGGGTCTCGCGGTATCATTGCAGCACTGGGGCCAGATGGTAAGCCCTCCCGTATCGTAGTTATCTACACGACGGGGAGTCAGGCAACTATGGATGAACGAAATAGACAGATCGCTGAGATAGGTGCCTCACTGATTAAGCATTGGTAACTGTCAGACCAAGTTTACTTCTAG
>NZ_RYZH01000125.1 GCF_003977685.1 Tautonia sociabilis
GATGGTGAAGCCGGTCTCGGATCGGGCGACGATGGTGGCGGCCATGGCGGTGGCTCCCGGAGTGTGAGGGGAGCCCCAGCATAGGCGGACGAACCGGCCCGATCTACATCATTCGTCGGTCACACCCAGCGGTGGGGCGGCGGGCGGTCCGCAGCGGCAGAATGCGTGCGGCGTCGCGGGTGCGGTCGCCGAAGGGCGCATCGCGGGCTGTCTTGGTCGAGAACGTCAATCCCGGTTTCGAGGGCGAGGGAGATTCGAGCGATCCGCCCAGGTTACTGATCGGTGCGCAAAGGAGATCAAGTTCTCCGGTCAGCTTCTTCCAGGAATTGCTGGCGAGGCTGGCTCAAAACTTGACGTTCTTTGCGCACCCCTCAGTAAACCCATCTATGAGAGGGGGACTGTCAAGCTGCCGGTGCAGGTTCGGTGGGCTCGGGGCCCCGGCACCTCCCCCTCGCCGTCGGCGTCGGTCGGCCTGCCCGTCCCAGACCACGCCCACCAGCGATGCGGCGGTGCACCCCGGCACACCTCCCCTGAGCCACAGGCCGAGGGGAGGCCCCGGCCCGCATCCTTCTCCACGAGGCTCGGCCGACGTGACGTGGACGCTCAACCATCTATGCGGGATCGTCCGGCCAGGCCGGACGTCGCCAGGAAAGAGGATTCCGAGGGACGCCGCCACTCAATGTCTCGGCGGTCAGCGGCGGGGCCGCCGCCGGGGTTCGCTCCGGGGTCATCCCTCAGGTCGTCACGCCCACCGGGCGGTGGCTCGAC
Source organism: Tautonia sociabilis (assembly GCF_003977685.1). Classification (GTDB taxonomy): domain Bacteria; phylum Planctomycetota; class Planctomycetia; order Isosphaerales; family Isosphaeraceae; genus Tautonia; species Tautonia sociabilis. The sequence continues at coordinate 769 of NZ_RYZH01000125.1, forward strand.
AGGTCTCCGGCTCTTGGTGATGGATCGTCCCTTCGGCTTCGGCTTCGGCTTCGGCTTCGGCTCAGGTCGCGGCCAGGCGGTACGGCGTCATCGTCCGCAGCAGGGCGACCATCACCCCCAGCAGCCGACGCGCCACCGCCACGATCGCCTTCTTGCC
>NZ_RYZH01000126.1 GCF_003977685.1 Tautonia sociabilis
CTAGATATACAGAAGTCTATATCTATATACTTTAGATTGATTTAAAACTTCATTTTTAATTTAAAAGGATCTAGGTGAAGATCCTTTTTGATAATCTCATGACCAAAATCCCTTAACGTGAGTTTTCGTTTCACTGAGCGTCAGACCCCGTAGAAAAGATCAAAGGATCTTCTTGAGATCCTTTTTTTCTGCGCGTAATCTGCTGCTTGCAAACAAAAAAACCACCGCTACCAGCGGTGGTTTGTTTGCCGGATCAAGAGCTACCAACTCTTTTTCCGAAGGTAACTGGCTTCAGCAGAGCGCAGATACCAAATACTGTTCTTCTAGTGTAGCCGTAGTTAGGCCACCACTTCAAGAACTCTGTAGCACCGCCTACATACCTCGCTCTGCTAATCCTGTTACCAGTGGCTGCTGCCAGTGGCGATAAGTCGTGTCTTACCGGGTTGGACTCAAGACGATAGTTACCGGATAAGGCGCAGCGGTCGGGCTGAACGGGGGGTTCGTGCACACAGCCCAGCTTGGAGCGAACGACCTACACCGAACTGAGATACCTACAGCGTGAGCTATGAGAAAGCGCCACGCTTCCCGAAGGGAGAAAGGCGGACAGGTATCCGGTAAGCGGCAGGGTCGGAACAGGAGAGCGCACGAGGGAGCTTCCAGGGGGAAACGCCTGGTATCTTTATAGTCCTGTCGGGTTTCGCCACCTCTGACTTGAGCGTCGATTTTTGTGATGCTCGTCAGGGGGGCGGAGCCTATGGAAAAACGCCAGCAACGCGGCCTTTTTACGGTTCCTGGCCTTTTGCTGGCCTTTTGCTCACATGTTCTTTCCTGCGTTATCCCCTGATTCTGTGGATAACCGTATTACCGCCTTTGAGTGAGCTGATACCGCTCGCCGCAGCTCTAGAAAGAGTGT
>NZ_RYZH01000127.1 GCF_003977685.1 Tautonia sociabilis
ACAGGGAGTCTAGAAAGTGAGTTTCCTGACCAGCCGTCGGGCCATGAGGTGGATCATCGCCAGCTTGACGAACGCCTCGCTGCTGGCCGTCGTCCCCTCGTAGTCCTTGCTCAACCGGCGGCTCCGCCCCAGCCATGCGAACGTCCGCTCCACCCGCCACCGCAACGGGATGGGCTTGAATGTCTTGGCACCGGGCTCCTTCGCCCGCACCTCCAACCTGAGCTTGTTCCGGGCGCGCAGGGCGTGCACCCACTCGGCGATCCCGCCGTTGTAGATCGAGTCGGCGATGATCAGCCGCAGCCGGGCGAACCGGTGCCGCAACGGCGCCAAGACGAGCCTGGCCCCGTCGCGGTCCTGGATGTCGGCCGCGTGCACGACGACCGACAGGATCAGGCCGAGCGTGTCGACCAGGATGTGACGCTTGCGGCCGTTGATCCCCTTACCGCTGTCGTAGCCGTGAGGCCCCCCCTTTCGGTCGTCCGGACCGACTGGGTGTCGATGATCGCGGCCGAGGGCTGGCGGTTGCGGCCCTCGGCGACCCGCAAGTCGCCGCGGAGCAGGTCCATGAGTCGGTCGAAGGTGCCGTCCTTCTTCCACTGCATGAAGTACCAGTACACGATCCGCCACGGCGGTAAGTCCCTGGGCATCATCCGCCAGGGGCATCCGGCCCGGGTGATGTACAGCAGGGCGTTGGTGATCTCGCGGCGTTCGTACTTCGCGGGTCGGCCACCCTTCTTCGGGGCCGGGATGACGCGGGCGACCTGGGCCCACTCGGCGTTGGTCAGGTCGGTCGGGTAGCGCTTGGTGGTGTCCATGCCAGAAGGCTAGGTCACCCTTTCTAGACTCGCTGT
>NZ_RYZH01000128.1 GCF_003977685.1 Tautonia sociabilis
GCAACGAGCCGGGCGGCCCAACGCGACGTTCGCACGCTCCCGCCCGGGGACGGCCCGTCGGAGACGACGGGGCGGATCACGCCAGGCGGGGGCAACCCGGTGGCTCGCCGTCGCATCGGCGGTGTCTTTGGCAATTCGGTCGATCGCCCGATTGTATCAAACGCAATCGGCCTTCGGAGCCGCGGGACCTCACTCAACACGATGAGGGGGGTTCGGCGGAAGCACCGAGGGTCGGCCCGCCGGTCGCCGGGAGGCGAGGGGGCGGGAGGCGTGTGTGAGCCAAGCGCTGTTCAGTTTCGGCGAGGATCATCAGCCGTCGAGATCGAGCGTCTGCTGCGTGTCATCCGGTCGGTGGCGAAGAGACGTCCGCTGGCGAGCCCGCAAGGGGGGCCGGCGACGGAAGGTCGCCCTCAGCCGCCCGCCGCGAGCCGGTCCGGAGTCATCCGGGTCGGAGGGCGGGATGCAGAAGACGAGTCGGCGGTGTCCGGCGGGGCCCTGCGCGGGGCCGCGTCAGACGGCATCGTCGGCGCTGGATTTCGACCACTCGAACTCGTTCGAGGAGTCGGCGGCGTGTGTCTTCGGGCACGAGCCGCACCTTTTCGAAGGGTTTGATCCTGGCTCAGAATGAACGTTGGCGGCGTGGATTAGGCATGCAAGTCGGACGCCCCTTGGGGGCGTGGCGAAAGGGTGAGTAAGGCGACGGCAACCAACCCCGCGGAGGGGGACAGCCACGGGAAACTGTGGGTAATCCCCCATGA
>NZ_RYZH01000129.1 GCF_003977685.1 Tautonia sociabilis
GGAAGGGCACGCCACTCGGGCGAGACCGATCCGAGAACATCGCAGATCAGAGAGCCAGGAGTTCAGAACATCGCAGAGCAGAGAGCCAGGAGTTCAGAACATCGCAGAGCAGAGAGCCAGGAGTTCAGAACATCGCAGAGCAGAGAGCCAGAAGCTCAGAACATCGCAGAGCAGAGAGCCAGGAGTTCAGAACATCGCAGAGCAGAGAGCCAGGAGTTCAGAACATCGCAGAGCAGAGAGCCAGAAGCTCAGAACATCGCAGATCAGAGAGCCAGAAGCTCCATCCGAGGACGAGACGAGCGGCCAGGGGGAACGTCCCTGGCGGCCGATCGAGACGGGCCTCGTCGTCCACCAGCGCAAGGCTGGGAAAGGCGACCATCCCTTCGCTCCGATCGAGGGGCTCCCGGATCGCGCTCGGCCGGGAGGATCGGGTCGTTGACCCGGTTCGGAACGCCCGGAACGCGACAAGGAACGGAGCGGTGCGCTCGGGAGAATCGCGAGAATGTGATTCGTTTCAACAGGTTGCGCCGACCAATTGAAACTATGAGAGGGGAGGTCGAGCCGACGGGGCCCGGGGCCCCGAGCCGGTGGAAGACTGGAGGTGTAGAACCGAACTCCTGCCCCACCGAACCGGAGGACTCCCGTGCACCACGTCGGCATCGACCTCCACAAGAAGACCATCGTCCTGTGCGTCCTCGACGATCAGCTCAAGGTCGTCGCCCGACGCAGCTT
>NZ_RYZH01000012.1:0-64645 GCF_003977685.1 Tautonia sociabilis
ACCCGCCTCGACCGCCCCCTCCACCTCCTCAACGCCGCCCTCGAACGCATCCCCCCCCTCAACCTCCTCGCCAGCAACCTCTGGCTCCTCGCCCGACGCCCCTGCCCCTAACCCGCTCCCCCCTCACCTTCTCTTCGGGCACCCCCCGGCTTCCCGGCTCGGCTCACACTCCCGATCTCGTCTCCGCATCGACTTGCATCAAACCGCACACGCACACACACCACTCCTTCAAACCGGCCCGAGTCACCGCCCCTCCCCACCGCTCCGATGATCTCCAGTAAGGGGGTCGCTCCCCTCCCGTCGCTCGACCGGAACACGCACCCACGCGATTCCAGCCATGACTGTCGACCGCCGACGACGACACCCGTTGCCATCCCCCGCGTCGAGGCCCGGCTCCCTCCCGGCCGATCGCCGGCCCCTTGCCGGGAGGGCCGGCGAGCCGGGCCGCGCCCGGCTCCGGCGCGGAGCGAAGCCAACGCGATCGACGCAACCCAAGATTCCCAAAGAACAATCGCCGATCTCCGCCAGCGCACCAACCGCGTACCAACGGCGCACCGAGCGCGCACCGAGGCCGCTCGTCGGCGTCCCGATCGCGCCGAAGGCCTCCTGGCCCCGACGGGCCGGAGCCGCCTCGGCTCCGCTGCCGACTCCGGCGCGGAACGAAGCCAACGCGATCGACGCAACTCAAGATTCCCGAAGAACAATCGCCGATCCGCGCCAGCGCACCGACCGCGCACCGACGGCGCACCAGCGGCGTACGGTCTGCGCACCGACCGCGATCGGGCCCCTCCCCGGCCTCGCGACCGGCATCGCCGGCAGAGGCGGCCGGATCCCCCTTCCGGATCGGGCCCGCCGTCGTTACACTGTGATGTTTCCACGCCCAGGCAGGGGAAAGGTGCGTCGCGATCCGACCGAAGCCACCGTCCTCCCCGAGCGTCCCCCCACGACCTCGCAGCGACCGCGCCGGAGACCCGAGGCCGATGATCATCGTCCTGAAGCCGCAGCCGACCCCCGAGCAGATCCAGCACGTCCTGGAGCGGATCGAGGATCTTGGCTTCACGCCGCACCTGAGCCAGGGGGTTTCCCGGACGATCATCGGCGTCATCGGCGACGAGCGGAAGCTGCAGGCCACCCCGCTGCAGGCGATCGCCGGCGTCGAGCAGGTGATCCCGGTGCTCAAGCCGTTCAAGCTCGCCAGCCGGGAGTTCCGGCCCGAGCCCTCGGTCTTCGAGGTCAAGGGGATCCGCATCGGAGGCGGCCACCTGGCGGTCATCGCCGGCCCGTGCGCGATCGAAGGGGAGGAGATCTTCCTGGAGATCGCCGAGGCGGTGCGAGCCGCCGGCGCCAACGTCCTCCGGGGAGGCGCCTTCAAGCCCCGGACCAGCCCCTACAGCTTCCAGGGGCTCGGCGAGGACGGCCTGAAGATCCTCAAGACGGCCGGCGACCGGCTCGGCATGCCGACCGTGACCGAGATCATGGACCCTCGCCAACTGGACCTCGTCTGCGCCTATGCCGACATGCTCCAGGTCGGCGCCCGCAACATGCAGAACTTCGACCTGCTCAAGGAGGTCGGCCGCGTCGACAAGCCGGTCCTGCTCAAGCGAGGCATGAGCGCCACGGTCAAGGACCTGCTAATGTCGGCCGAGTACGTCCTCTCGCAGGGCAACCACAAGGTCATCCTCTGCGAGCGAGGCGTCCGCAGCTTCGAGGACTCGACCCGAAACATGATGGACCTCTCGGCCATCCCCAATGCCCAGGGGCAGAGCCACCTGCCGATCATCGCCGACCCCAGCCACGCGACCGGACGGCCCGACCTGATCCCGGCGATGGCTCGGGCCGCGGTGGCCGCCGGGGCCGACGGGGTGCACGTCGAGGTCCACACCTGCCCCGAGCAGGCCCTCTCCGACGGCCCCCAGGCCCTGCTTCCCGAACCGTTCGCCGCGCTGGTCGACGACCTCCGCCGCCTGGCCGAAGTCCTCGGACGCACCATCGACGCCTGCGACGGCGTGGCCGCCGTCTGACCTTCCCAATCGCGTTGGCTCTCGCCCGGGTCGGATCGGATCGGATCGAATCGGATCGAGTCGGAGCCGGGCCGGGCCGACGGCCCCTCTCGGGCCCACCGGATCGTCGGGCAAGGGGAGACGACGACCGGGACGTGCCAACCGTCGTCCCCCGACGCCGAGGAGCCCCCCCGGCCGAGACGACCTCCCCGGGGACCGAGCCGGTCCCCCCTGGCCTCGGGAGCATCGGCCAGAACTCCGGGATTCCGCCCTCGAGTCCCGGCCTCCGATTCCTCCCCGAGCCAAGCCTTCCCTGGACCCCTTCGACCTCGACCCGCCCGGAACCCGCCTGATGCGACCGCTGTTCATCGCCGGCAACTGGAAGATGAACCCGACCACCGAGGCCGACGCCGTCTCCCTGGCCGAGGCCGTCAAGGAAGGGGTCGGCCAGGACCACGCCGTCCGGGTGGCCGTCTGCCCCCCCTCGGTGTTCCTGCACCGGCTCGACACCGTGCTGTCCAACTCCCCGATCGGGCTCGGCGGCCAGAACATGCACCCCGAGCCCTCCGGCGCCTACACCGGAGAGCTCTCCGCGGGGATGCTCGTCGACGTCGGCTGCACCCACGTCATCCTCGGCCACAGCGAGCGCCGGCACGGCCTGGGAGAGACCGACGCCTTCGTCAACAAGAAGCTCCTGGCCGCGCTGAAGGCCGGCCTGATCCCCATTGTCTGCATCGGCGAGACCCTGGAGGAGCGCGAGCAGGGCCAGACCGAGGCCGTCGTCGGCGACCAGCTCGACGGCTCACTCGCCGGCCTGGACGGCGACCAGATGGCCGGCGTCGTCCTCGCCTACGAGCCGGTCTGGGCCATCGGCACCGGCCGCACCGCCACCCCCGAGCAGGCGCAGCAGGTGCACGCCTTCATCCGCTCCCGGCTCTCCGAGCGATTCTCCGAGGCGATCGCCTCCCGAGTCGTCATCCAGTACGGAGGGAGCGTCAAGCCCGAGAACGCCCGCGACCTGCTCGCCCGCCCCGACATCGACGGCGCCCTTGTCGGCGGCGCCAGCCTGAAGGCCGCCGACTTCCTCGGCATCGTCGAGGCCGCTCGGGCGGTGACGGCCGAGCGGCGCTGAGCGACCGGCTCGACGTTGGACCGCCGGGCCAACCGCTCTCGGACGATCGCAGGAGGACCACGGGCGGAGGCCCCGCATCCATCCGGCCGCCATCCTCCCGACCTCCCCGATCCGCCGACCTCCCTGCCGCCGGCCGCTTCTTCCCAACCGCTGGTTGCGTTCCCACGACTCCCAATCGAGGCCCCGACCGTGGAAATCATGCCCTACGTGATCAGCAGCGTCATCGCGCTGGTCGTCTGCACGTTCCTCGGCTACCAGCTTCCGGCGGTGCTCACTTACATCCTCATCGGCATCGTCTCGCTCTTCCTGATCTGCCTGGTGCTGATCCAGCGCGGCCGGGGAGGCGGCCTGGCGGGGGCCTTCGGCGGCGTGGGAGGCTCCAGCGCCTTCGGCACGAGGGCCGGGGACGTCTTCACCCGGATCACCATCGTGACCGCCTCGGTCTGGATCGCCCTGAACATGGGGTTGGTCATCAACGCCAACGCCCGCACCCGGGCCACCGAGCGGGAGATCGGCAGCGACTTCCTGCCCGAGGGAATCGACGCCGAGGAGGACCTCGGCGGCCTGCCCGCCTTCGGCGAGGATTCCGGCTCCAGGACCGGCGGCTCAACCGTCCCGGACCGGGATGACCAGGAGCTCGGCACCCCCTCCCCCCCCGACGAGGGCGCCGACCCCGGCTCCTCGGAGGCCCCCTCCGGCCTTCCCCCGGCCCTCGACGACGGCGGCCTGCCCCCCGACTCCGACTCCGACTCCGGCGCCGGCGCCGGCAACCAGACCGGCGACGATCCCGAGGGCTCCGGCTGACCTGCCCCCCTCCCGGGGCTGGGCCCCTTGGCTCCCCGCCCCGGATCGGCCCCGGCCGACCCGCCTCCCCTCGACGCGATGCGACTCGACTCGACTCGAACCGACCCGACCCGACCCGTCCCACCGCCCCGAACCCTCAAGGAGGCCTCGCCGTGCTGCTGAGCATGACCGGATTCGGCGAGGCGCGCCGGCAGGACGAGGCGAGGACGGTGATCGTCGAGGTCCGCAGCGTCAACGGCCGGCACCTGAAGCTCTCGACCCGCATCGGCGAGCCGTTCTCCAGCCTCGAACCCGAGGTCGAGCGGCTGGTCCGCCACCGCCTGAAGCGAGGGACCGTCCAGCTCTCGATCCGGGTCGAGGCCCTGCGACGCCCCGAGGACTACCGCCTCAACCTGGCCGCCCTGGAGGGGTACCGCGCCCAGCTCATCGCCTTCCTCGGCGACGCTCCCGAGCCCCCCGACTTCCTCTCGGCCCTGCTCTCGCTGCCCGGGGTGGTGGAGACCTCCCGCCCCTGCCCGGACGACCCCCGGGCCGAGTGGCCGGCGCTGGAGCCGGTGATCGTCGAGGCCCTCGACCTGCTCGAACGGAGTCGCCGGGAGGAAGGCCGGGCGATGGAGGAGGAGCTCCGGTCCCTCGCCTCGGAGATCGCCAGCCACCTGGAGCGGATCGCCTCCCGAGGGCCCGAGGTCGTCTCCTCCTACCGAGACCGCCTGGCCGACCGCGTCTCCTCCCTGGTGGCCGAACGAGGTATCGCCGTCGAGCCCGAGCACCTGATCCGAGAGGTCGCCATCTTCGCCGAGCGCTCCGACATCGCCGAGGAGATCACTCGCCTCCGCGCCCATCTCCAGCAGTTCGACGCCGTGATCTCCTCCGCCACCGCCGCCGACGCCCCCGGCCGCAAGCTCGAGTTCGTCGTCCAGGAGATGGGCCGAGAGACCAACACCATCGGCTCCAAGGCCAACGACGTCGAGATCAGCCGAGCCGTCGTCGAGATCAAAGGGGCCCTGGAAAAGATCCGCGAGCTGATCCAGAACATCGAGTAGCGGCCTCGGGGCGGGACCGAGCCGGAATCCGCCCTCCGCCGCCGGCCGTCCTCAGGGAGGGGAGAAGGACTCCTCGAACCGGTCAGCGAAAGGCCGATTCCTCCCGATGATCTTGGAAGGGGAGGCCGGCCGGATGCCCGGCGGCCGGGGAGGCCCGAACCTCGCAATCGTCCCGATCGCCGCGTCTTCCCCAGACCGCCCCGCGACGCCGCCGGCCGTCTCCCCCGCTTCCGCCATCCGTCAGCCGTCCGCCGTCAACCGTCAGCCGTGATCTGTCAACCTCCCTCAGCCCGAGAGTGACGCCGTGGGAGCCTTCGAGGAGCGTCGTGGTGTTCTTCGGGGTCGTGGCGCCCCCCGCTCGGCCCCCCTGGCCCGGGGTCGGCCCCCTCGGCCCGCGACGACCTCGCCCCGGCCTCCCTCAGTCCGCAGCCCTCGTCCCGTTCCATGACCCACGACTGGACCGATCTTCCCGGCCGCCTCGTCGTCGTCTCCGGACCGTCCGGCAGCGGCAAGAGCACGATCCTGCGCCGGGCGCTGGAGTACCCGGGGGTGTCGGCCCGGTTGTCGATCTCCGCCACGAGCCGGGCGCCCCGGCCGGGAGAGGAGCAGGGGAGGCACTACCACTTCGTCTCCCGGGAGGAGTTCGAGGCCGCCCGCGACCGGGGGGAGTTCCTCGAATGGGCCGAGGTGCATGGCAACCTCTACGGCACGCCGATCGGCCCGGTGATGCGGGCGCTGGAGCGGGGAGAGTGCGTCGTGCTGGAGATCGACGTGCAGGGGGCCCTCCAGATCATCCACGCCGTGCCCTCGGCCGACACGATCTTCATCACCGTGCCGAGCCTGGAGGTGCTGGAGGCCCGCCTCCGGGGCCGGGGGACCGAGTCGGAGGCCGTCGTCCGCCGTCGGCTGGAGAACGCTCGCCGCGAGCTGGAGTCGATCGGCCTGTACGCCCACGTCATCGTCAACGACGACCTCGACCGCGCCGTCGCCGAGATGGCCGCGCTGCTGGCCGGGGCCGAACCCCGAGGGGACGACCGCGATGCATGAAGAATTGAAGGAAGAAGAGATCGTCAACCGCGTTGGCGGCCGGTTCAAGCTCTCGACGCTGATTCAGAAGCGGATGATCGCCCTGAACCAGGGGGCCCGCCCGCTGGTGGACATGCGCACATCAGACAAAATGGCGATCGTGATCCAGGAGATCATGCAGGACAAGATTTACCTCGACCTGGCCGGCAACGTCCGGTCTCGGGAGGAGGCCGAGGACATGGGGGGGCCGATGGGGGACACCGTCGACCTTACCCAGCCGGAAGAGTAGGCCGCCGCCCCCCGATCGGGTCGTTCCGGGCCAAAGCCCCGGGGCCGGTCCTGCCGATGATCGCCTAACGGACGGGCCCGGGGCCGACCCCGGGGCCGCGCCGCCCCCCCCGGGCCGACTCGGGAGGAGGTGCCGGCGGGCCCCCGGGCCGGCCCCGGGCCGAGTCGTGTTGGCGGGACCGGGGGGCGGGCGTCCATGCTCGATCGTCAGCGGCTCTGGCGCAACGGACGGGGCCTGTCCCTGCTCGTCGTCGGCACCTTCCTGGCATTGAGCCTCCTGGGCTACGACCCGGCCGACGCGCCGGGATCGGCCTGCTACCCGCCCAACGGCTCGGACGGGTCGGCGGTTCCCCTGTCCAACCCCTGCGGCCCGGTCGGGGCCTCGATCGCCCACGGGCTGTACACGGCGATCGGCTGGGCCTGCCTGCTGCTGCTGCCGGCCTGGGGGGTCGTGACGGTCCGGGTCCTGCTCGGCCGTCCGATCGGGGAGCCGGCGGCCCGGCTGGCGGGGCTGGCGATGCTGGTCGGGGTCGCCTCGGCGAGCCTCCAGGAGTTGCGGCCGGGGCTGGCCGGCTCTCCCCCGGTCGGCTCGGGGGGGTACGCCGGGGCCCTGATCGCCGGCGGCCTTCGGGGGCAGTTCGGGCCGATCGGCATGGCGCTGGTCCTCGGCTCGGCGGCGGTCATCGGCCTGGCGCTGGTGCACGACCTGGTCTACTCCCCTGCCTCCCGGCGCCGGGTCCACTGCTCGCCGACGGCCGCCGGGGTGGTGCCGAGGCCCTCCGACACCCTTCCGGCGATCCCCCGCCCCCGGGCCGACCTGCCCTCCCCGGCCTCTCCCTCCGGCCCGCCGGCCCCGCCGGCCTCCCCGAGCCGAGGAGCGCCGGCCCCGGCGGCCCCGTCCGCTCCGAACGCGCCGGCGGTCCGCCCGGCCGCCCCTCCCAGCCGGCTCCTCTCGGGCTACCAGGCGCCGCCGATGGACCTGCTGGAGCCCACCTCCGCCATCCCGATCCACGAGCGCGAGGCCTCCATCCAGGCCCGCGCCCTGATGCTGGAGAAGACGCTGCTGGAGCACGGCTGCCAGGTCCGAGTGGTCCAGATCGACACCGGGCCGGTGATCACCCAGTTCGAGATCGAGCTGGAGGCGGGCCTCCGCGTCTCCAAGATCGTCGGCCTGGCCAACGACCTGGCGATCGCCCTGGCGGTGCCGAGCGTCCGCATCGTGGCCCCGATCCCGGGCAAGACGACCGTGGGGATCGAGGTCCCCAACGAGCGGCGGTCGATGGTCCGGCTCCGGGAGGTGATCGAGGGGGTCGGCGCCGGCAAGAGCTTGGTGAAGGCCCACATCCCGCTGTTTCTGGGCAAGGACGTGAAGGGCTCCCCCCTGGCGTTCGACCTGGCCGAGATGCCCCACCTGCTCATCGCCGGCCGGACCGGCACCGGCAAGTCGGTCTGCCTGAACGCGATGATCACCTCGATCCTGATGACCCGACGGCCCGAGGAGTGCAAGCTCATCCTGATCGACCCGAAGATGGTCGAGCTGTCGCAGTACAAGCAGGTCCCCCACCTGATGCACCCGGTCGTCACCGACATGAAGAAGGCCGAGTCGCTGCTGGCCTGGGCCTGCGAGAAGATGGACGAGCGCTATACCTACCTCGCCCGGGCCGGGGTGCGAAGCCTCCACATCTACAACCAGCTCGGCGCGGAGGAGATCTACAACCGCCTCCAGCCCGAGGACGAGGAGGAGCGCCAGCGCATCCCCACCTACATGCCGCACATCGTCATCGTCGTCGACGAGATGAGCGACATGATGATGACCGCCGCCAAGGAGGTCGAGGCCCACATTGTCCGACTGGCCCAGAAGGCCCGGGCGGTGGGCATGCACCTGATCGTGGCCACGCAGAAGCCGACGGTGGACGTGATCACCGGCCTGATCAAGGGGAACCTGCCCGCCCGGATCGCCTTCCAGGTCTCCAGCCGGGGAGACAGCCGCGTGGTGCTCGACGAGATGGGGGCCGAGAAGCTGCTGGGCAACGGCGACATGCTGTTCCTGATCCCCGGCACCTCGCACCTGGTCCGGGCGCAGGGCACCTACGTCTCCGACGCCGAGGTCGAACGCATCTGCGACTACCTCTCCCAGTTCCCCCAGGAGTTCAGCAAGGAGCTGATGAAGCTCCGCAGCGGCGGGGCCGGGGGCAAGGACGGCGGCGCGCTGAAGGACCGGGACGAGCTGTACGAGGCGGCCATCGACATCATCGTCCGGGAGCAGCGCGGCAGTTGCTCGCTGCTGCAGCGGGCGCTGGGGATCGGCTACGGCCGAGCGGCCCGGCTGATCGACTTCATGGCCGAGGACGGCATCGTCGGCGAGTACAAGTCGGGAGCCGCCCGAGAAGTGCTCTACACGGTCGAGGAGTGGGAGGCCCTCAAGAACGGCGAGGACCCGCCCGAGGGCCTCCCGGGAGAGGCCGCCGCGTGAACCGTCGGCCAGCCGGTTCCTCCGATCGCCTCCTCGGATGGGCCTCCCCGGAGCCCGGATGACCGGCGATCGGTGCCCCCCGGAGCCGGATCAATAGTCGATCGTCCCGAACTCCCGGGCGGCGGCCGCCAGCAGGGCCGCCGCGAAGGCGGCCGAGGCCGCCAGGGAAAGGCCGGGGTGGAACGCGCCGAGAGAGCCGACGGCGTCGACCTCGGCGAGGGTGCTGAAGTGGTCGCCGGCTCCCATCGCGCGGTCCAGCAGCGCGACGAAGTCGGCCGGCTTGGGCAGGATCCAGTAGCCCAGCTCGACGGCCTCCCGGAACGGAGAGCCGACCTCCCCCGAGGAGCCGGCCGAGGCGACGAGCAGGTGCCGGCCTCGGTTCATCGCGAAGCAGAGGCACCAGAAGACGATCGAGCCGAAAGAAGCCGCCGAGGCGCTCCGGGTGCAGACGGCGATCAGGGACGAGGCGGCGTAGACGACCGCGAAGTGGCCCGCCAGCAGCGGTAGGCAGAGCAGGTAGGTCGGATCCCAGTCCCCCGACCGGATCCCCAGGGCCAGCCATGTGCCGCCGACGAAGACGGCCGCCTGCGCCGCCACGAACGCGACCGTCCCCACGTATTTTCCCATCAGCAGATGCCAGCGTGGCACCGGCTTCGCCAGCAGCAGGGCCGACGACTCCGGCCGAAGGAACTCGGGCAGGAACGACGCCGCCCAGACCAGCGCGAGCAGCGTCCCGGCGGCGCCGGCCACCCACTTGGCCAGGATCACCCGGAGGAACCGGACCTCGTCCTCCGCCCCTCGGAAGAGCGGGACCTCCAGGCCGCCGAAGCCGACGGCCAGACGGCCCGGCCGCTGGGAGGGATCGTCCAGGGGGAGCCCGTCGGCGCCGTAGAGCTCGATCTCGCCCTCGGGCCGGAGGGGAGGGCCGGGGTCGATCCGGATGCTCAGACAGAGGGCCACGCAGAGGGCGCTCATGGCCAGGATCAGGCGAGAAAGCCGGGTGGCCTGCGCCTGCCGGAAGGTGTCTCGGACGAGCCAGAACGCGCAGGAGAAGCCGGTCATCAGGCGGCCCCCGCGTCGAGGTCGAGCAGGGCCGAGCCAAGCGACCGACCCGGGTCGGTCCGGCTCCGGAGCGCTGTCGGCGAGCCGAGGAAGACCAAGCGGCCGGATCGGAGCACGGCGAGGCGGTCGCAGAGCCGCTCGGCGAGCCCGGGAAGGTGGGTGATGAGCACGGCCGTTTTCCCCGCCCGAGAGGCATCAACCAGGATCTCTTCGAGCAGGACGAAGCCGGAGAGGTCCATGCCCTCGGTCGGCTCGTCGAGCACCAGCAGGTCCGGGTCGTTGGCCAGGGCCTGGGCGATCGCAAGCCGCTGGACCATCCCCTTGCTGAATTGGGAGATGGGCTCCCGGCCTCGGTCGAGCAGGCCGACGCGGTCCAGCAGGGCCGGGATCCGTCGCCTGCGGACGGCCCGGGAGACCCCGGAGAGGGCGGCGAGATACGAGAGCAGCTCGGTGGCGGTCAGGTGGCCGGGGAAGACCGCGCGCTCGGGGACGTAGCCAACCCGGGCCAGCGTGGCCCGATCCGAGGCCGGCCGGCCCAGCCGGGTGACCCGGCCGGAGGTCGGCCGACAGAGCGACAGCAGCAGCTTCGCCAGCGTCGTCTTGCCGGATCGGTTCGGGCCGAGCAGGCCGACAATCTCTCCTGGCTCGACCCGGAAACCGACCTCGATAACAGCCTCCCGCCACGCCCCCCCCGGCCGGGAGGGAGGGTAGCGTTTGGTCACGGCCTCGAAGGCGACGGGGAACTCCTGGGGCATCGGATGGGTCCCGAATTCCGGTCAGGCTCGGTCTCGGATCGCTTGGGGCAGTTGGGCCGACGCCATCGGGGTGGGGTCACTCAATGAGCGAGACCGAAACGCCGTCGTCCATCACCCGGCTGAACGCCTGGCGGAGCCGGTCCTTGCGCTCGTCCAGGGTACCAATGCACCACTTGTAGCCGTCCCTCGGATCGCTGGAGGAACTGGGAAAGCGGGTGCCGCCGATGGCGGAGATCTTCTGGAGCAGGTCGACAGCGCTGGCCTGGCCGGAGGCGGTGGGCTCGAAGAGGGGGCCGAAGGCGATCGTGTGGATCACAACCGGCTTGCGGGGGGTGGAGTAGCCGGGGCCAGTGCTGGGGTCGTCCTCCCGGGCCGCGATGCGGCGAACGACCGCGAGCAGATCCCCCTCGTTGTAGCCCCCCGCCCGGATGGTGTCCCCCGGCAGGATTCGGTAGTAGGAGCGGTTCGCCCCGGCGTCGTGGAACCCCCCGTCGGGCCGGGTGTTGACGTTGGCCATGCCGTCGGTCTCGAGCACGACGAGACGCTGGGCCCCCTTGCGGCCCAGGCCGCCGGCGCCGGCCAATCGGACGGTCTGGCTGGACGAGAGCTGGTTGTAGGCGAGCATGAAGCCGTGCTGGGTGGCGGTGTTCGACGTGTAGTCGCCGAAGGCGCGGGGGGTCTGCTCGCCATCGGGGTCCCAGGGGCGGACGTCCTGCTCCCCGGAATGGGGAGGGAACCAGAGGCCGTCGATCATGCCGTCGTAGTCGCGACCGAGGTTGAACTGGGCCTGGTTGAAGGCGCCGGTGCGTTCCCCCTGGAAGCGGGGGCGGCTGAAGAGGATGATCGAGACCAGGTCGTTGGGGTGGTTGTTCTTGATGTCTTGCAGGGCGCCGGAGATGCCGAGCTTGGCCGGATACATCGAGATATCCCTGGCCGTTCCTGGCAGCAGCCCGGTGTCGGAGATGAACTGGACCATCGTCATCGGCCCGAACCAGAAGCGGTGGCGGGGGCGCTGGGGGTTGTCGTCGTAGTCCATGTAGCGGGTGGAGGGTTTGCCGTCGATGTCTCGGCTGCCCCAGTTGAAGTCGGGGCCGTAGGAGCAGGCCGGCTGGCCGGGCCTCACGATCGAGCCGTTGGGGCTGCGCCAGACGCCGATGACGTAGTCGATGTACTCCTTCCAGAACCGCTGGTCCTGGTCGGCGATCAGGTCATTGCGCCGGGAATGGTCGTAGGCCGAGGCGGGGACGTCGTCCGGGATCGCGCTGTAGTAGAGGAGCCGGCCGGCTCGGAGCCGCGGCGGGAAGGGGTTCGGGCCGCTCTTGATCCAGGAGAGGATGGCCCGGTAGTTGATCACATAGCGGCCGGAGGGATCGCGCAGGGCACCCGAGCTGTCGAAGAGCTGGGTGTTGTCGTCCATCGGCCCGCCGAAATGGGGATAGGAGCCGCCGTCGTGGAGGAAGAAGCGATTCCGCCAGTCGGCCACCCGCCGGCCGGAGGAGTCGGGGTTGGGGAGCGAGGGATGGCGGCCGACGGGGCTGGGGGGCCAGATGAAGAAGGTCTTGCCCCAGTACTTCGGGCCCAGGGTATACCCCTTGAAGAGGCGGTCCTGGACGATCGGGTCGGCGACGTGGTTTTCGAGGTCGTTGCGGGCGGCGGTGCGGGCGGAGGAGGAGCCGCGGCCCTCGGCCCGGTAGGAGCGGTAGAGGTAGTAAAAGTCGTAGCCGTAGTCCTCGAAGTCGCTGTCGCGGCCGTTGCCGACCACCTCGGCGAGGGTGTGGGCGTAGCTGGAGCCGGTGTGGCCGTTGGTCAGCAGCGGGAGATCACCCCCTGGGGAGCGGTCGTACTCGTCGGGCTCGGGGGAGAAGGCGGGGAGGGCCTCCTCTCCCCGGGAGTGCTGGTGGAAGCCCTCGACCAGAGGGGGGAGCCCCAGGGCCTCCTGGGTGATGTTGCACTTGCCGACGCGGGGGTCGGTGCTGGTGGTTTGGAGCCTGGCACCGTTGACGTCGCTGTAGTGGCCGAAGCGGGGGAAGATCGGGTCGCGGTTGTTGGGGCTGTTGTTGGCCGAGCCGAGGTAGCCCTCGTTGTTCCACAGGTCGCTCTCGTTGTTCATCGACCCGGAGAAGTCCAGGATGATCGTCACGTCCCTGGGGCGGTGGGCGGCGGTGGCGGTGGCCACGAGATCGATGTGGTTGAACCCCAGGGTGCGCGCGAAGGCGGTGTCGAGGCGGTGGCGGACGGTCACCCGGGTGAGGTTGTAGGTGTCCGGGGGGACGGGGGGGTAGCGGGGCGAGAACCGCTCGGTCAGTCGATCGTAGTGGTAGGATCCGTGCTCCACCTCGACGGCTTCGGGAGAGGGGGCCCGGTTGAGGATCTGGTTGCGGCCCGCGGCCTGCCTCGCCTTGCTCGTGGCCAGGCCCAGGTCTTGCGGGCTGCTGCCGTCCAGCGCCCGGGCGCCGGCCAGGGCGGCGGAGTCGGCGGCGTTCTGGCAGTCGGAGCGAGCCGCGGCGAGCAGGCCGATGTCGACCGCCAGCGCGACGAAGCCGCAGAGGCTCACCAGGAACATGGCCACGACCGGCGCGATCGTGCCCCGACGTCGTCGGGATCGAGATCGAATCGTCATCGGTTTCTTGCCCCGGATGGTGGTCGAATCGGGAGGTGAGCGTCACGGAGCGATGGCTTGGAAGGCTTTCCCGTCCCCTAGGGCCGGGTCTGAGCGGCGTCGACCTTGTCTCTCCGAGCGATCCGGGCTCAGTCCCCTTCGCTTCGGGCGATGGATCGGGAGGAGAGGGGGATCGGGTCGGGGACGATCCCGAAGGTCGGCACGATCGGGGTGTATCGGGCGTTGATCTGGACGGCGATCCCCTCGCCGAAGGCGGAGTCGGTCCAGTGGCCGTCGGGGTTGCCGTCGGTGTCGATCCGGTAGATGAGGATCTCCGGGGGCTCCTCGAAGCGGGTCCCCACGAGCAGACGCTCGGCGGCCTCCCGGATCTCCTGCTCGGTCGTGCCGTAGGTCCCCGAGGCCGCCTGGCGAGCGGCCGCCCGGGCGGCGTTGTCGAGCAGGGGAGTGGTCATCAGCAGGCATCCCGACTCGAAGACGCCCAGGATCAGCATCAGGGCGATGTTCAGGACGATGGCCGTCTCCACGACGGTCGCCCCTCGCCTTCTGGTCCTCGCCGCGCCCGGCTCGGCACGCATCGGTTCGGCTCCGCTGTTCGGCGGGCGGACACCGGGCGCCGGGTCCGCTCGGCCGTGAACTCCGTGCGTCATTCAATCGTCGGCTCCGGGGGAGCCGGATAGGGTTTGTCCTTCATCGAGTACCAGACGGCCCGGCCGCTGAGCGTCGTCTCGTCCGTCGTGATGACCCGGACGTCGACCTTCCGGACGGCATCAAAGGGGATGGTGACGACGACTTCCAGCTCGTCGAACTGGGAGGCCGCTCCCGGGCCGGCGGCCGGGTTGGTCAGGTTTGACACGCTGACCGAGACACGGTCGGTCGGCACCCCCGAGAGCCTCAGGTAGTCGAGCACGACCCCGACGACCTCGGCCTCGGTGAGCTGTCCGGTCGAGGCCTGCCGGCCCCCCTCTCGGGCGGCGGCACCGAGGACCTGTCGGACGCCGACCAGGGTCCCCACCTCCCACAGGCCGAAGAAGAACAGCAGCAGGATCGGGAGCACCAGGGCCAGCTCGACGGCGGCCACCCCGCGCCGCTTCCTGCGACCTCGCTCCGGGATCGGACCGGCTCTCATCTCCACACTCCGAGCCAATCGGCCGGCGGCCCGAGCCTCAGGCCGCATCTCCTAGGATTCTAAGACTGGACAGGCCGCATTCACCAGGACTCTAGGACATGCCCGAATCTTCGTTTCAAAAAAATCAACGACGGAATCTGTGGAGGCGGGCCGGCAGTCGCGGTCGCGGTCAGGAGATCACTGGGCCGGGAGGGGTGGGCTCGGCGGCCGGGAACCCTGGCGAGCGGGGCGGGGAAGTCGCCGAGTTCGAGGGACCTGGTGAGCAACGGGGCGCAGTCGGCGGCCCCGGCCCGAGGGCGCTGATTGGAGAAGGTGTTTTTGGTGACGGTGATCAGGGAGGCGGGGAGGCCGCGGAGGGCTCGGGCGACGTCGACGGCCGCCGCCGGCGGGACCGACCCCCGGGACGGCCCCGGCCCCGCCGGGCGCCTTCGAGCCCGGATCGTTTGGCATCGCTCCACCACTCCTCCGGTGTCCCGACAGCCGGGACTGGTCGCGACGAGCCCTCCTCGTCCCGCGGCCTGGAGCCGGCCAATCAGTCGAGTTGAATCGTTGCGGTCATTAATGCAGCCGAGGCCGCGGGGCGGTTGCATACCGTAGGCCGCTCCCATCGGTCGCGACCGATCACGGGGAATCGGCCGAGCCGAGGGCGTCGACCAGGCGATCCAGCTCGGCCAGCTCCTCGGTGAAGGGGGCCTGCACGGGGGGGAACCGGAAGCCGGTCTTGGGGTCGAGGTCGAAGGCGGTGACTCGGAAGCTGATGGCGAACCGCTCTCGCTTCCACTGCGCCCGGCAAAACATGCGGACAAACTTGCGGATGTGGGCGGCGAAGGCGCGAGCATCGCCGCCGTAGGAGTCGCGCACGGCCGGCCAGAGGCGGCGGAACATCTCGACCGGGTCCAGCGAGAGTTGGACGAAGGCATACATCAACTGGTCGAGCACGGGGAAGGGCATCAGGTCGGCCTCGTCGGTCTGCGCCTGGCCCGGCGGGCGCAGCTCGGCGGTGGCCTCCATCACGTTGATCAGCTCGAACCCCTTCAGACCGTGGAACTCGGCCGCCCAGGAGAGGTAGAGCTTCACCAGGCTCTTGGGCACGTCGGCGATCGGGGCCAGGCCGCCGGAACTGTCGCCGTCCATCGTGGTGTAGCCGACGGCCGCCTCGCTCTTGTTGCTGGTGACCAGCAGCAGCGAGCCGTGCAGGTTGGCGACGGTCCAGATCAGGGTCCCCCGCAGCCGGGCCTGGATGTTCTGGAGCGTCAGGTCGTGCTCCGGGTTGGACCAGGAGAGGACCTCCCCGGTCAGTCGGGAGACGGTTTCCTCGCAGGAGTCGAGCGCCTCCTGGATCCCTCCCTCGTAGTAGGTCGCCCCGACCTCCGCGGCCACGGCCCGGGCGGCGGCCCGGGTGGCCTCTCCGGAGTTCTCGGTGGCGAGGTAGGCGCAGTAGAACCGATCGGCGACGAGCCGGCGGACCTCCTCGGCCGACCGGCCCGGGTGGCTGTAACGGTACATCCGGTTGACCAGCAGCGCGACCATCGCGCTGTCGCGGCCCCCCGAAAGCGCCAGACAGCACGAGGGAACGCCGGTCTTGGCGACGTAGTCGCGCAGGGCGAGGCTCAGGGCCAGCTCCAGCTCCAGGTGGTTCAGGTCCCCTTCGACGATCCGTCTCCCCTGGAAGACGGTGTCCTCCAGGTATCGGAGCGAGGGATCCGGGTGCTCCGGCTCGGGGGGAAGGTAGTACGGCGGGGGAGGAGGGGCGGCCTTCTCGGTGCCGTACCGGCCGGGAACGCGCACCGAGGGAGCAACGGAGCCGAACTCGCCGCCGTAGGTACGGGCGAGCTGGCCGCGCCAGGAGCCTTCCTCCATGCGAACGTGGCGGATCTCGCCCAGGTCGACGACGCGATGGACCAGCTCCCACTCGCGGTCGAAGACGAACCGGCGCCCTTCTGCCTCGATCCGGCCGTTGGTGGCGATGAACAGGCTACCGTCGAAGATCAACCGGGTGGCGTCGCACCCCAGCAACGAGGCATACAGATAAACGCAATGGTCCTCCAGGCTGATCTGCCGGACCAGTCGGCGCCGCATCCGGTGCTTGCCGATGCGGAACCAGGAGGCCGAGGGGTTCAGCAGGATCTCGGCCCCGGCCAGGGCGTAGGTGGAGCCGGGGCGGATGCCTCGCCAGGCGTCCTCGCAGATCTCGAAGGCGACGACCCCCAGCCCCGGCAGGTCGAACATCTGGGTGCCCAGCGGAGCGGTGGTGCCGTCGGGCCCGCGCAGCTCGACGAGCCGGCCGTGGGGCCAGGGATTGAAGTAGCGGTTCTCGTACTCGACGTCGCCGGTCGCCAGGTTCTCCTTGGCGGTCAGGCCGACGAGCCGGCCATCGGCCAGCAGGGCCATCGCGTTGTAGACGACCCCCTCGAACAGGACCGGCAGGCCGACGGCGACGGCGATCCCCGCGGTCGCGTCGGCCAGGGCGACGAGTCGGTCCCAGGAGCGCTCCATCGTCCCGGTGCGGTGCAGGCGGTCTTCCAGGCTGTAGCCGGGAATGCACATCTCCGGCAGGCAAAGCAGCCGCACCCCCTCATCCCGGGCCGAGGCGATCACCTCCCGGATGCGACGGTCGTTCCCCTGCCAGTCGCCCACCGTCTGATTCAGTGACGCGACCGCCACATGCGCCTGATGCCGACCGATCACAGGGAATACCTCCCGGGCCCGAACCGACACGATCCCTCCCGATCACTGTAGGGACCGCCCCCATCGGCGCCCAGATCGAGCCGATCCCGAGATCGCCCGGAGTTGGCCCCGACGCGGGGCGACACAACCGCCGGCCTCGCCCGATCAAGGTTCAACGAAAAAAGACGATCGCCACCTTGACAGCCACTCGTCTCGCTCTTATATGATGGCGTACCGGGCCGCTTCCCCGGCCCAATCTGCTCTCGCCATCACGTTGCGATCGCAACTCGGCTCCCTGTGCAATTCGCCGAACCTTCCGATGCACCGGTATCACCGGAGGAGTCTTCCTCATGAGCGGTGCCGCGGTTCGGACCCTGGCGCTGGCGATCGGCCTGTTCCCAACCCTCCTCATCGCGGGATGCGGCCAGCCGGCCGTGCCCCCTGAGCGAGGACGCGAGGGCGTGCCGAACGCGACCGGCCAGGTGGTGCGACCTGAGACGGTCGAGGTGGTTGAATCACCCTGATTTGGGCCCGAGCCGTTGAGCCCTGGCGGCAACCGATCCGGTGGCGCGTCACGCCCCGGATTCAAGTTGCACCGCCAGGCCTGGTCCTCTCGCCGGGAGACTCCGAGTGGCGTCGTGTGGTCGTGCGGTCAAGCGATCGTCCGATCCGTATTGTCGGAGTCTCGGGCCCGGCGCTCCGGGAACCCCCCGTGTGACCGGAGGGAAGCGAACTCGTCCACGAGCTCCGGCTCGCGTTCGCGCCGGGCCGGATCGCCGACGGAGCGGCGGCCGACGTGACCATCGCCACGGATCACCCCGGCCAGCCCACGGTTGTCTTGAGTGTGGTCACGCTCGGGACCAATCAGGAAACCAACCCATGACACACCCTCGACACGACCGCTCCGCCTTCTCCCTGATCGAGTTGCTGGTGGTCATCGGCATCCTCGGCCTGCTGGCCGCCTTGCTGATGCCCGCCGTCCAATCGGCCCGCGAGGCGGCGCGGCGGGCCATGTGCCAGAACAACCTGCACCAGATCGGCCTGGCCCTGCACGCCTACCACGACGCAAACACCACCTTCCCGCCGGCCACCACAGCCTATGGGGTCCGGGCCCGCTGCTACGGCGGCCTCTACTCTATCCATACCAGACTGTTGCCATACCTCGATCAACGCCCCCTCTTCGATGCCATCAACTTCGACACCGGCACCTGGCCTACCATCAGCCACCTTTCCCACGGGCCCGCGGGATGCCACGATTCAAACATTTTCAATCTTACTGTCATGGAAACTCAAATGGATCTTTTTCTCTGCCCGTCCGATGGCGGACCGTTCGCCGAAACCGGAAACAGCTATCGCGGCAATGTGGGCGTCGGCTCTCACTGGGGAGTCACCGCCGAGCATCCGGATAGTGGCAACGGCATCTTCCCCGAAGCGGACGGCCCCATCTCGATCAGCCGGGTGCCCGACGGCCTGAGTCACACCGTCGCCTTCAGCGAGCGGCTCCGAGGCTCGGGCCGGGAGGGCCGGTTGTCGCCCGAACGGGACGTCTTCAGCTTCGCCGATGGTCTCATCGTCCTGACCGCCGACGACCTGCTCAAGGTCTGCCGAATCTCGGCCCGGCCGTCGAATCCCCAGGAGGGATTCGTCCGGACGGGCCGCCGGTGGTTCTGGACCGGTCGGGGCAACACCCTCTACAACCACGCCCAGGCCCCCAACGGGGTCATCCCCGACTGCACCGCCGGTGGCCCCGTGATCGAAACCGACATGTTCACCGCGCGGAGCTGGCATCGGGGTGGCGTTCATGCGTTGATGGCCGACGGGTCGCTCCGGTTCGTCTCGGAGACGATCGCCACCCCCGTCTGGCGCGGATTCGGCTCGCGGAATGGCCGCGAGCCGGTGGACTGACCGCGGTGGCCCGCCCGGTGCCGCCTCGGACCTGATTCCCACCTTCGAAACCGGATACGGAGGCTCGGGTCGATGAATCAATCGAAGATGTTCACCCTGCTCCTGCTGGCCGGTGGACTGGGGCTCCTCACAGTCTTCTGGACGGGCCAGCCCTACTCCCGGCGTCTCAGCGACACGGAGCTTGCTGCAGTGTCCGGCCGCGACCCGAACTCGAAGGCGGTCACCTTTGACTGCGCCCCCTCGAGCCTCGATGAGGGCCAGGTCGCCTGGAGCAACTGCGACGGTCAAGCCCCGGACACTCCATGCGTATCCTGCGAACATTTCATCGCCACTGGTGAGCCGGGCGTTGGCACCAACGTTCAGTTTGCGGGCGCCAACGCACGCTGCACCCCCTTCAGGAAATACGTCGGCAAATGTGACAACGGCGAATGCACGGACCGAATGCTCACTCCCGACCGATGCGATGGCAGGGCCCCACAGTATTTCCCCCAGTAGTTCCGTCCAAACGCCAAACCGAAAAGGCGCCCCCCGTCTCGCCGTGGCGGGGGGCGTCTTCCCGAGCATGGAGGGACGAGATGCACGCGATCTTGATCGCGCTCGCCGCTTGCGGACAGTCGCCGGAGCTGGACGCCGACCCGTTCCTGAGAGTCATCCGAGGTTTACACGACGACATCGCCGACGTCTCGCTGGTTTATGAAGCCGTTATTGAGGTGAGGGGCCCAGGGCAATCTGCGGATCGGGACGAAATTCAGGGCACTTACGTGTACCGGAGCGATGGCGCTTCCGTAATTGATTCCTTCACCCACTCCTCTGCGGCCGGCGCCGCGTTCACACATCGTCGTTATGCCCTGCTTGAGGGCCGACTTGAGGAGACGTATGACAGCCCGGATCTGATGGGAGTTCCCCTGCCTGTCATCACCGGGTCAGGCAGCGGAGGCGTGCTGAACATGCCCGGCTCGCCGCATCGCATTCTCTACCTCTGGTACTTCGCACCCTCCGAGAATTTGACAATGGAGGGGTTCGAGAACCTGGGCTGGGAGGAGATCGACGGGCACCGCTGCCTGCACGTGCGTCTGCAACGCCACCCGGGGTCTCGAACGACATCGATCTCGTTCTGGATTGATCTGGAACGAGGGGGACACCCACTCCGGATGGAGATGCATGACGACGGCAAGCTCCTAAGCCGGGTCGATCAGATCAGGCTCAACTCGTTCAACGTCAATGGCACGGAGTATTGGCTGCCGGTGCATGGCGTCCAGGAGACCTACTGGGACGGAAAGACCTACCACGACGAGCCGACCGTTCGCGAGACGTACGACGTCGTCCGCAGTTCCGTTCGGTTCAATCAGAATCCGCCCGATCACATCTTCACCGCCGAAGGAGCCCCGAAGAAACCGGCCGACCCGGGACTTCGAGCCTTGGATGACGACTTTCAGCGCCAGGTGGCCCAGGCCAAGTCGGCCCCGATGCCCCGGACCGATCCGGACAGCGTGCAGGAGAACCTGGACCGGCGTCTGGCCGAAGCCGAGCGGCAGGCCGAGATGGTCGAGGCCTCGTCGGCGGCCCGCCGGGTCTGGGGGCCCGGCAGGCTCTCCCGGATTGGCCTGGCCGTGTTCGGCATCGTCGCCATCGGCGTCGCCCTGACGCTGGCGATCCGAAGGAGTGTCTGATGGACGTCTCGGACCCTCGCCGCACGGGCCATTCCATCGTGCTCCGGCCCGTCGGCCACACCGGGACGAGGGTGCAGGTCATCGATGGGGACCGGCCACCGCTGGTCCTCGACGCAACCGATCTGGCCAATCGCCCGGATTGGACCGGGATCGCTCGGATCGGCTCAGGCGAATTCGTCGATCGGCGAGACCGCCTTCTCGGGGGAGAGCAGGGCGACCAGCTCCCGGGCCGTCTCGCGGTCTTCCTTGCCGACGATCAGCCGGGCTCGGCCATCGACGGCGCCGGGGAACTCCTCCCAGGAGCGCAGCGAGGAGGTCTGGATGGCCAGCACGTCCCGGAACCAGCCCTTGCGGAGCGTCATCGCGGTAATCACCTCGCGGGGCAGGCGGGCCTCGCGCACCCGGGCCTTGGGGAGGCAGCCCCACTGGACGATCCGGTACTCAAGGACGAGATCCTCGTCCTCCAGGCGGAGCAGGCCCTTGATCTCGTGAAACGACGACCAGTCCGTGCAGGCGAACGGGAAGGCAATCATGATGGCATCCTCGGCCCGAGCCCCCGGAGATTGTGGTCGGTGACGAGACCTGTTCGTTCGCCAGTCGTCGAGATTCTGGAGGAAATCCGACCGGGCCGCGCTCGTTTCGGCCGGTCAGCCGGGGCCGCCCTCGCAGCAGGTCTCGCAGATCGTCCGGCATCGGGAGCAGACGAGCTTCATCTTCACCTCGATCAGCGTCCCGCCGCAGGCCGGGCAGGCCGGGAGACAGGAGGCGGGGGGGGCTTCGGTCCGAGGGGGTTCCTCGGGAGGGGTCCGGGGGCGTTCGGGGGGTCGCATGGCGGCAGGCTCCCTGCGGGGGCTCGAGCCGATCGGTCGGGTGTCCCAGGTCGATCATCGGGCGGCCAGGGGGGGGAGATCGACCCCGGGCCTTCCGGGGCCGATCTGCCGGGCGATCGTCCCGGCACGATCGGCGCCATCGGCCCGAGACGATCGCCAGCCCTCGTTCCCGGCTCCTCGCTCGCTCGAAGGGAACGGACGGGCGCCCCGGTCGGCTCGAGGGGGAACCAGGCCGGGGTCGTGGGAGGAGGCCCGAGCGCCGGGGATGCTCCTTCCCGAGGATTCGGGGTCAGCCGCCGAGCCGTTCTCGCTTGCGGGCAACCCGTCGGGCGAAGCGATCGGCGTCGATCACCCGGCGGCGGTGGATTCCTCGGGCGAGGAGTTCCAGGTCGTCCCGGGCCTCGACCTGGAAGGTGACGACCGGGCCGTCGACGTGGATCACCCGGGCCCGGCAGACGACCGAGGTCCCTTCCGGGGCCGGGGCGAGGTGGTCGACCTGAATGAAGGTGCCGACGGATCGCTCGTGCTCCTCCAGGCAGGGGGCGATCGCGTTCCGGGCGGCGTACTCCAGGTGGGCGACCAGCCAGGGGGTCGCCAGCACGGCGGGCATGCGGGCGTCGGCGAAGACGATCCGGTTCGTCTCGTCGACGGTAATCCGCTCCTCGCCGGTCATGCCGGCCCGGGGAGAGGTCTTCATCGGCGGGGCTCCGGAGAGGGCGTCGGGGGGTGGGTGATTCGGGGATCGGAGGACGGCGGCGGGCGGATCGTGGGAGGCGAAGGCCCGACCGCGATCCGGGAGATCATTGCCGACAGGATACCACGAGGCGAGGGGAACCGGGCGGGAAGGGCCGTCGAGCGTCGGGGGTGATCGGGAATCGTGCCGGCGAGGGGCCTCCGGCTAGAATGGGGGTCGCGGGCCGGCATGATCGCCCTCGTCCTTCTCCGTCTTCGCGATCGCCCCGGATCGATCGGCCCGCGGGGTGCTCCCGGTTCTCATGACGCTCCGACGATCCCTCGCGCCGATGCCGCTCCTCGGGCTGGCCTGCCTGGCGGCGCTCTGCCTGGTCTGCTTCGGCGACGCGATGTTCCGGGGCGGGCAGTTCGCCTACCGGGACGCGGGCCACTTCTACTACCCGCTCAACAAGGTCGTCCAGGACGAGTGGGCCGCCGGCCGGGTGCCGCTGTGGAACCCCTGGGAGAACGGCGGCATGCCGCTGCTCGGTCAGGCGACCTCGGCGGCGCTGTATCCCGGCAAGCTGCTGTTCGTGGGGGTCCCGTACGAGTGGGGGGCCCGAATCTACATCATCGCCCATGTCTTGCTGGCGGTCGGGGCGATGTTCGCCCTGATGCGGCACTGGGGAGTCAGCCGGGCCGGGGCGGCGCTGTCGAGCCTGGGGTTTGGGTTCGGCGTGCCGGTGCTGTTCCAGTACTGCAACATCATCTTCCTCGTCGGCGCCGCGTGGATGCCGCTGGGTCTGCTGGCGGCCGACCGCCTGGTGCGGCTCCGGCGGCGTCGAGCGGTCGTGGAGCTGGCGGCGGTGCTGGCGATGCAGACGCTGGGGGGAGACCCGCAGGCGACCTACGTCACCGGGCTGATCGCCGCGGGCTACGCGATGGCGATCGCCGGGGGGAGGAGGCCGGGAGGGGAGGATCGGCCCCGCCGGGGGAGGCGTCGGGGGCTCGTCGCGCTGGCGGCGGTCGCCGGCCTGTCGGCTTGGATCGCGGCGACGATCGCGGCGGGGATCTGGCTGCCCGACCTGAGGCCGGAGCCGACCCAGACCCGGCCGATGCCGGTCTTCCCCTGGACGCCTTACGCCTCAAAGGCGGTGCTGGTCCCCTGGGCGATCGGGGCGGTCGTGCTGCTGGCGGCCTGGAGGAAATCGCCCCGGGGGAAGGCGAGACTCGGGGCGCTGGCGCTGCTGATCGGCTCGGCGGTGCTGGCGGGGTTGCTGGCGGCGGCGCAATTGCTGCCGTCGGTCGAGTTCAACGGGATGACCGGCCGGGCCTCGCAGGAGGGGGCGCACGAGATCTACGCCTTCAGCGTCGAGCCGTACCGGCTGGCGGAGTTCTTCTGGCCGAATGTCTTCGGGGTGGCCTTCGGGGTGGAATCGACCTGGCTGTACGCCCTGCCGCCGTTCGGGTCGCAGAAGATCTGGATCCCGTCGCTGTACGTGGGGGGGCCGGTGATCGTGCTGGCGATCGCCGGCTTCGGCTTCCGGGGAGGGTCGCCGGGCCGGGGGATGCTGGCGGGGGTCGCCCTGCTGGGAGTGCTGGCGGGGCTGGGAACGTACACCAGCCCGCTCTGGTACGCGAGGTTCTCCCCGGAGCTGGCCGATCGGCTCGGACCGCACGACCCGGCCATGACCGGCCCGGTGCGGCTGGACGGCGAATTGCGAGACGGCGACGGCAGCGTTTACTGGCTGCTGGCCGCCGGCCTGCCCGGGTTTGGCGCCTTCCGCTACCCGGCGAAGTTCCTGACCTTCGCCGCCGTTGGCATCGCCGGCCTGGCCGGATTCGGGTGGGACCGGCTGGTCGCCGGGCGTCGCCGGCCGGTGGTGGCGACGGCGGCGACGATCCTGGCGTTGACCGTCGCGGTCGGGGTCGCGTTCGCGGCCAACGCCGACCGCTTCGTCTCCTGGGTCGCCTCCAGCCCGATGGCGGAGCAGGGGGGGACCTTCGGGCCGATCCAGCCCGAGGGGGCCAGGGATGAGGCCTCCCGGGCGCTGGGGCACGCCTCGGTGATGATGGCGGCGATGCTCGTGCTGGCCGCGATGGCCCCGCGCCGCCCCCGGCTGGCCTCCGCCCTGGTCCTGGTGGCGCTGACGGCCGACCTGGCGGTGGCCAACGGCCGGTTCGTGATGACGGTGCCCCAGGAATTGCTCGACGAGAACGCCACGCCGAGGGTCCTGGAGGTGATCGCCCAGGCCGAGGAGGAGGAGCCGGCCGACGGCCCGTACCGGATCCACCGGATGCCCGTCTGGAGCCCGCCGGGGTGGATGCTCTCCGGCGACCCGGGCCGGGTCCAGGAGCTGGTCCGGTGGGAGCGGGGCACACTCCAGCCGAAGTACGGGCTGCTCTCGGGAGTGGAGTACACACACACCGAGGGAACGGCCGAGCTTTATGACATCATGTTCTTCTTCGCCCCCTTCCAGCGCCGGCTGCGGGCCGAGGCGGCCCGGCTGCTCAACGCGACGCCGGGCCAGGAGATCGTCGTCTTCCCCCGCCGCGGGTTCGACCTGTGGAACACGAGGTACTTCGTGGTGCCGCTCGTCTCCGGCGACTGGAACAACGAGTTCCGCTCCTACGCCAGCTTCCTGCCCGACACCTCGCCGATCGACCCCGACCCCGACGCCCTGGCGGCGATGTCCGACGAGGAGAAGCGGCGGCTCTACCTGGAGGAGGACGTGCAGGTCCTCCGCAACGAGGCCGCCTTCCCCCGGGCCTGGGTGGTGCACAAGGTCCGGGCGCTGGACCCGATCGAGGGGCTCGACCGCGACGCCCGGGCCGCCCGGAACATCGAGCTGCTCCACCCCGGCCCCGGCGACCTGTTCTGGGACGACCCGAGCCTGCCGGTCTACGACCTCCGGCAGATCGCCTGGGTCGAGCCGGACGACCCGACGGTCCTCAACGGCTACGTCCCCGGCGGCCCGCCCTCGGCGGAGGAACGGGTGGAGGTCGTCTCGCACGAGCCGACGCGAGTCGTCCTGCGGGCGACGCTCAACCGCCCCGGCGTCGTCGTGCTGGCCGACGTGTATTACCCCGGCTGGCGGCTGACGATCGACGGGGAGCCCGCTCCGATCATCCGCACCAACCGCATGATGCGCGGGGCCGCGGTGAAGGCTGGAACGCACGAACTTGTCTACACGTATGAACCCGATTCCTTCCGGATCGGCTGCCTCGGCTCGGCGGCCGGGCTGGCGCTGGCGGTGGGGCTGCTCGGCTGGTCGGCCCTGCGGCCGAGGATCGGCGGGGCCGGGCCGGAAGGAGGCTGATCGGACGAACCTCCCGGAGAGGTTCCCCCTGCAACCCGAGCGGACGCGATGCGATCTCTCCTGTTCCCGACGAGCTCCGCCCTCCGCTTGCTGGTCGCCCTCGGCGGCGAGACGTTCCTCTTCGCCGTCGCCAGGCGAGACGGCCCGACCGACGCAACCTTCACCCGGGCCGAACCCGGCGAGGGGCAGGCCCTCGTGGAGGTCCTCGGCGAAGGGGGCACGATCGACACCAGGAACGGATCCGGGACGGATTGATTCGAAGGCGACCAGGTGCACCTGGATCGGATCGCCCCGACCCCCTGATCGGAAAGGGAAGGCGTCTCCCCTCCCGACCTTCGCCCTCGGATCGGGAGGATGGAGATGACGGGGAGGGCCTCCGATCGTCATCCCCACGCTCGAGCTGGCGTCAGCGGGTGTCGGGAGCGGCCTCGTCTCCCCCGGGGGCGGGGTCGGGGGCGGGGGCGGGGTCGGCCTCCTCAGCCGGGGCCGGGGCTGTGGGCGGAGAAGGCGCTGACCCAGGAGCCGGGGCCTCGTCCGAGGGGTCCTCGGATGGTTCGGCGGCGGAGGGCTCGGCCGCTCCGGCGCTGTCGGCCCCGGAGGAGGGCCCGGCCGGGGGATCAGTCGCGCCGGTCTCGCCGGCCTCCCCGGGTTCCGCCTCCGCCGGGGTTCCCTCCTCCTCGGACGGGGGAGGGGGGGGCACGTCGAGGCCGAGCTTCTCAAGGTAGAAGGCGGCGATGGGGCGGCCCTGCAGCTCGGGGTTGAGTTCGAGACTGGAACGGAAATGGGGGCCGGCCTCGGCGGGGAAGCCGCCTTCGAGCAAGCAGATGCCGAGCAGGTACTCCCACTCGGCTTGCTGGGAGAGCTGGGCCGGCACGTTCAGGGCGGCTTGGACGGCGGCCATCGGCTGGCCGGTGAGCATCAGGGTGGCGGTCTGCATCGCCCCCTCGGCTCGGGCGGCCTGGAGCTGCGGCAGGGCCAGTGAGCGCCAGAGCTCGGCGGCGGTGCGGTAGTCTCCCATCAGGAAGTAGACGCGTCCCTGGCGGAACTGGGCGGTGCCGGGGCCGCTGGAAAGGCCCTGCTCGTCGCCGCCGCCAAGGTACTCGATCGCCTCGTCGGGCCGGCCGATGTTGCAGAGCAGGTCGACCAGTTGCATGCGGACCGAGGCGGTGCCGATCCCCGAGCGCTCGGCGTCGATCAGGTAGCCCAGCGCCGTCTCGGCCAGGCCCTCGGAGATGGCGGCCGAGCCGAGCTGATCGGGAGGAAGCTGCTGCTCCAGTTCGGCCTGCTCGATCTGGGCCCGGACTTGCTCGACCTGCTCGGTGAGCGCCTCGAAGGCCAGGCGGATGCTCTCGACCGAGGCCAGCTCGTCCTCGCTGGCGGTCTCGGCGGTGTCGAACAGATCCAGGGCGGCGCCGAGCTGGTCCCGGGTCAGGTCGAGGAAGCCGGCGGTTTCGTACAGGCCGGCGAGCTCCAGGTGGGCCCCCCGCAGCGCGACTCGGGCCTCGGGGCTGGCGGCGGGCCGGGGGGCGGTGCGGAGAAAGGCGTTCAGCGCGGTGATGCGCTGCTGCTGCCGGAGGTTGATCGGGGGAGTGAGCCGGCCGGCGAGCAGGTCGGGGTCGCCGGCCTCGGCCAGCAGCTCGGCCTCCTGCTGGCCGAGGGAGCGGTAGGCCAGGGCGAGGACAAAGAAGGCGTCGGGGTCGTCCGGGCGGACGGAGAGGGCGTCCCGAGCCTCCTGGATGGCCAGCAGGCAGGAGGCGATCCCCGGGACCGCGCCGGCCCCCCCGGCGGCCCGGGAGCCGCGATCAAGCCAGCGGCGGGCGGCGAGCACGTGGGGCTGGACCGGAGCCAGGGCCCGGGTGTTCGAGAAGCGGTCGAGGAAGTCGGTTGGCTGCGGCGGCCGGTCCCAGGGGCGGGGCGGGTTGCCCCGGCCGAAGGCGATCGCCTCGGCATCGAGCCCCTGGGAGAGGAAGTACTCCCGGTCGGCCTGGCTGACGGCCGTCGACTCGTCGAGCCGGCCGTAGAGCAGCACCAGGCCGTCGTCGTAGAACGCCTGCCAGTCCCGGCTGGCGTCGAGGGCGTCGGTCAGCGGGGAGTTCAGCGCGCCGACGCCCGGCACGTCGACCATCAGCACGCTGACGCCGTAGCGGTCGAGGATTTCGCGCCAGGCCTGGTCCTCGCCGTCGACCAGCGCGTTGCGGACCGTGTCGTACTCGGTCAGCAGGTGGGCGGCCGAGGAGGGCAGCCGGGAGTCGACGAACGACTGCCGGATCGGGTAGGTCCGCCAGTTGATGGCGTCTCCCAGCGAGAGGCGGAGGTTCATCACCCGGCCCTCGATGGGAGCCTCCCGGAGGAAATCGGCGGCCTCGAAGGCGAAGCGGTCGGCCTCCATGCCGAAGCCGAAGGGGGGCTCGCCGTAGCGCTTGCCGTAGCCGGTCAGGCCGAGGAGCGTGGCGAGGGTCAGGAACGCCAGGGTCGCCAGGCGGCCGCCGACCGACCAGACCCGCCAGCCCAGGCTGGTCTTGCCCTCGGTGCCGAACGTCGACTGGTACCACTCCTGGCCGTTGAGCGCCAGGCAGGCGGCGAGCACCAGGCCAAGCACCTCCTGCAAGCGGAAGAGCATCGCGGCCAGCAGGGCCGAAACCAGGAACATCGCCAGCCGGCCGGGAGAGAAGCGACGGCGGTTGAGCAGGAACGAGCCGAGCCCCAGCAGCACCAGCAGCAGGTAGGCCCCCAGGAACCTCGGGTACTCCTCCTGGAAGAAGAGGGTCCGGCTCTGCTCCCCCCGGACGCCGAAGGGAAGCAGGGTCACCTGGTCCTGCAGCAGGGTTTCGGGGGCCGGGCCGAAGACCCCCAGGATCGGCCCGAAGGCGACCGGGTACACGCCGACGGTGGACGGGTTGGCCAGGCAGGCCAGGGCCGACAGCCCCAGCGTCGCCAGCCCCGCCGAGATCCCGGGCCTCGGGCCGGCTTCCCCCTCGGTCTCGGCGGCCACCCCCACCGGCACCAGGTCACCCAGGACCCGGGCCGTCAGTAGCATCAGGCCGATGGCGAACGACTCGTCCACGTTCGCCCACAGCGCGAACAGCGGCACCAGGCCGAACAGCGCCCTCCGGCGGCCGAGGTTGTACGCCTGGTGCAGCAGCAGCAGTTCGACCGTCAGCAGCACCAGGCCCCAGGTCCCCGGAGAAACGACCGCTCCGGCGCCGACCGTGCCGCCCAGGGCCACCCGGATCGGGTCTCCCCCCAGCGGCGTGACGACCACCCCCAGCGCCAGCGCCGTGGTCATCGCCACCCACCACAGGCCCGGCCCCCGGTGCCGGATCAGCAGCAGCAGCAGGGCCGCCAGCGTCCGGAGCGTCGCGCTCAGGGCCACCAGGGCACCGGCCCCGAACTGTTCGGCCTCCGCGGGGCGTTCGATGGCCTGCGCCAGCGACTCCCCGAGGCCGTAGACCTTGTACGAGACCCACTGGAAGATCCAGGGGACGTCGACCCATCGGGTCCCCTCGGGAACGGCGTAGGAGAAGGGCTCGGTGGTGATCGGCCCCCCCTGGCGGTCGATCAGCCGACCGGCGGCCAGGTGGCTCCAGAGGGTGGCGTTGTCAATGACGGCGGCCGAGGCGACGAAGCAGAGCAGCAGCGCAAAGCCGGCCACGAACAGGTCGTAGTAGGCGTTCCACTCCAGCACCCGGGCCGGCGTCATCGGCTCGGGACCCGGCTTCGAGGCCGAGGGCTCGACCGCGGTCGCGTTCTCGGCGGCGGGATCGGCCCCGGCCCCCGTCGCTTCCGGCGTGCCGGCGGGTCGGTCGGACGGCTTCGGTGTCTTCATCTCGGGATGAGCGAATGAGTTCGGAAGATGGAGGCGGACCGTGACCCCGGGCCGCTCGAGGTGTCGTTCATGCTAGGACGGACGACTCGGGGAGGTCAAGGGGGCGAAGGGGACACCGGGGCCTCGAATCAACATCCGTTCGCACGAGACAAGGCGCCACCGCGGGCGATCCGCCCGTGAGGACTCTCCTCCCCAGCGGGCCTTTCCCCGCTTCGAGGATGGCCTCCCTCCTGGAACCGATCGGCCGGGCGCGATACGCTCCGCCCGTCGATCCTCCCGCAACGGACCCGGAGCAAGGCCATGCCCGCCCCCTCAAGGCCATTCCCGGCGGCGATCGTCGTCGAGAACCTGGCGCCGCTGGTCGGGGTGCTCTTTTTCGGCTGGTCGGTGGCCCCGGTCATGGTCGTCTACTGGATCGAGAACGGCCTCCGGGGGCTGGAGACGGCCGCTCGACTGCTCCTGGCCCGATCGGGGGACGCCCCGTCTCTCCCGAACCGGAACGAGAACGATTCCGGGCAGACGGCTCCAGGGCCGTCGCTGTCCTGGATGCTCGGCTCGCTCCGGAGGGGGACCGGGCCGGGGGCGTCGGGACCTTCCGGGATCAGCCCGGCCGCCCGGGTGGCCATGACGGGATTCTTCCTGGTCCATTACGGGCTGTTCTGGGCAGTCCACGGCGTGTTCGTCTTCGTCCTGTTCGTCTCCCGAGACCGGTTCGGGCCGGTCGGCCCGTTCGAGGGCCTCGGGAGGGGGCTGCCGACGACCGAGATCGCCCTGGCCGGCGGGGTGATCGGGGGGACGATGGTCGTCAGCCTGGCCAGGGACCTGGCGAGGTCGGGAAGGTGGCCCCTCTCGACGGCCCTGGCGGGAATCGCCCGAGCTTACGGCCGGATGGTCGTGCTGCACGTCTCGATCCTTGCCGGAGGCGTCGCGACGATGATGCTCGGCTCGCCCATGCCGGCGCTGGTCTTGCTCATCGTGTTGAAGACGGCGGCCGAATTGGGGGCCCTCCGGCTCTCCCCCCGGCCAGAATCGGCCTAAATTGGTTCCGAGCCAGGGATCGCCCCCCCGACGGCGGGACGCCCGGAACTCCCCGACCAACCGCCGAGGAGCCCCTCGCCGATGACCTTCGTCAAAGAAAGCCGCATCGCCGCGCCCCCAGAGGTCGTCTTCGCCTTCCACGAAAGCCCCGGGGCCCTCCGTCGGCTGATCCCGCCTTGGGACGATGTGCGCGTCGAGGAGCAGGCCGACTCGATCCGCCCCGGCGCCCGCGTGGTGCTCGTCTCGAAGTTCGGCCCGGTGCCCATTCGGTGGGTGGCCGAGCACACCGAGTACGAGCCCCCCCACCGCTTCGCCGACCGCCAGGTCTCCGGCCCCTTCGCCCGCTGGTACCACGTCCATCGCTTCCTCGACGACGGCCAGGGCGGCACCATCATGCGCGACGAGGTCGAGTACGAGCCCCCCCTGGGCCTGCTCGGCCGCCTGCTGGGCGACCACACGATCCGCCAGAAGCTCCAGAAAATGTTCGACTTCCGGCACGAAACCGTTCGCAGGATCGTCGAGTCGGGCGACTTCCCCCACCCCGCTCCCGCCTGATCCCAGACCGATCGGGACCGCCCCCATCGGGGGCGTCGACTGATCCCGGATCCCGGGGCACCCCGCGCCTCCCCGAACCACGCCGAGGGCCGCCCCGGATCGGGCCCGTCTCGAGCACCGGGCTCCGGCCTCCGAACGCGCCAAGAGCCGGTTGGAATCCCAGGCGGCTTGGTCGGTCCGAATCCGAAGGATCGGACCGGATCCTCGTCGCCGAGGCGGGAATCGCGCCCGGGCTTGACCATGAATGATACCATGCAATGAGAGGCAAGTCCTGGGCGGCTGAGGTGGGATGTTCCAGGGGGTCGGCGCCGCGCGTGCGGGCGTGTCGAGCCGTCTTCTAATTCATCCGAAGACTGTTACAATGACGCGGACAGAAGCGGATCGGTCGACGACGCGGCGGCGGTTCGGGGCGGATGGGAACGTCCGGGGAGCCGTCGGGGAGCGACGAGTCGGGAGCGGACCGCAGCCCATGCCCGTCAGGACCCGATGCCCGCGGTGCGAGACGGTGCTCAACGTCCCGAGCGGGGCAGAGGGCCGCAAGCTGAAATGCCCCCGGTGCACGACCACGTTCCGGGTGGGGGATCCGGGGGCGTCGGCCCGGTCGTCGCTGCCTGGGGAGGACACGGCCAGTCCGGTCAGCTCTCCGTCGGTGGACAGCGTCCCCGTGCGACGGCCGCCGATCGATGACGAGGACCTCCCGGTCGTCTCGGGGGACCTGCGCGAGCAGTTCGATCTGCCGCTGCTGCGCGAGGACGACGACGATCGTCCGGCCCCGAGGCGGGGATCGGACCCGGGCCGGGGGCCGTCCTCCGGCGGGGTGCCGGTGGCTCCCGGGGGCCCGTCTCCGTACGCCGAGGCCGACGCCGCCGGCCTGATCGAGGACGACGAGCCGGTCCGCCCGAGACGGCTCGCCGGCGCCGAGGCGAGGGCCACCTCCCGGCGCTGCTCGTGCGGCGGCGTGGTGCCGGTCGGCATGTCGATCTGCCCCCGCTGCGGCCTCGACCAGGAAACCGGCACCCGGGACACCGAGTTCGACCTGCTGGAGGTGCAGGCCCCGCCGCCCCGGGCGCCGGCCCCCCCGTTCGGCGTGATGGTTGTGGGAACCTGCTCGGCCCTGGTCGGCGCTGGTCTGGCGATCGCCGCGGTGGTCCTTTACGTGGTCAAGGACGAGGCCCCGTACCGCTGGGGGTTTCTGCTGCTGGGGGCCGTCAGCGCCTTCGGCGTCTTCGCGGCGGTTCGGCTGCTGCGCCACCGCTCGGCCCGCCTGCTGATCCTGGCCCTGCTGCTCGGCGGTCTGATCGACGTGGCGTCGATGATCGTGCTGCCGATCCTGGTCCCGCCGCCGTACGAGCCGCCCCCGCCGACCGTCTCTCCGACCGGCGAGTTCGTCCCGCCGCCGATCCCCTCGCTGACCGAGCGGATCAACTGGGACCAGGTGACCCTCGGCATCGTGATCCTCGGCGTGGCGGCCGCGGTGGCCATCTACCTGACCTCGCCGCAGGTCCGGCGCTACTCGCAGGGCCGCTGACCGCCGGTGAGGCGATGGACCGCGAATTCCCGGGAGTGGGCGAGCCCGCCGCGGAACCGCGTGATCGCGTCCGGTGTCCTGCGTCCGATTCGGGCCGTGAGGCCCAGCGCCAAGCGCCGGTGTGGCTCTCTCCCGGGCGATCGGGTAGAGTCATCGCCTCCCGGCCGGCCGACGGGGCCCGACCGGCGTTCCTCGATCGGATGCCCGAGGAGTCAGGCCGGTGGAGAAGGCCGTTGCCGATCTGATGATCCTGATCGCGACCGTCGACCCGATCGGGACGCTCGCGATGTTCGTCGGCCTGACGGCCCGATGCTCGGCCCGGGAGCGGGTGGCGATCGCGGTGCGGGCGGTCGGGTTCGGGGGGCTGGTGCTGCTGGCCTTCATCGTGCTTGGGCAGCTCTTGCTCCAGGCGATCGGCGTCCGGCTGGAGTCGTTCCAACTGGCCGGGGGCCTGATCTTCCTGCTCTTCGGCATCCAGATGGTCTTCGGCTCCGGATCGACGTCCGGATCGGCCGCGCCGGAGCCCGACCACGACCTGGCCATCTTCCCGCTGGCCGTCCCCTCGATCGCCAGCCCGGGCTCGATCCTGGCGGTCGTGGTGCTGACGGACAACCACCTGTACACCATCCGCCAGCAGATGGTCACCGCCGCCCTGCTGCTGCTGGTGCTGGCGGCCACGCTGTGCGGCCTGCTGCTGTCGACGCCGATCTTCCGGGTCCTCGGCCGATCGGGGGCGAGCCTGCTCGTCCGGGTGCTGGGCCTGATCCTCTCCTCGTTGGCCGTGGAGATGATCCTGGAGGCGGGGCAGACGATCCTATCCCAGATGCTCGATCGGTGATCCTGGATCGTTCCAGGCCGGTCACTGACGGCCCTTCGGAGCGGGGACGGGCCGACCCCGGCCTCCCCGGGGCTCATGTAGGCGGCGGTGCCGGCGACCCCGCAACGCATCGAGTCCTGGGCACGAGCCCGCACGACGGGCGGCGGAGCCGCCCCGAGGGGGCTCCCTCGGGAAGCGGCCCCCGTGCCCCACAACTTGGATGCGGGCATCGCACGGGTGTCGGCATCCGGCTCGACCTCCTCGGGGGCCCGCACGGGGCCCCTCGGTACGTCCCGGACCGGTCCGGCGGGCCGGCTCGGGAATCGGGCCGATCTCCGTCGGTTGCCCCCCTCCCCGACGCGCTGATAGACTATCATCCTGGCCCGCCGCACGCACGACCCGAGCCCGAGGGGAGGCCACCATGCCCCCGATCCGCCTGAACCGTCGCCACTTCCTGGGATGCTCCGCCGCCGCCGGCTGGGCGATCTCGCAGGGCCGCGACGTGGAAGGCGCGCTGAACCTGCCCCCGGTGCGGGTCGGCCTGATCGGCCTGGGGAACCGAGGGACGGCGCTCCTGCGATCGGCCCTAGACCTGCCCGAGGCCGAGGTCGTCGCCCTCTGCGACCTGGAGGAACGCCACCGCCGCCGAGCCCAGGGGATCGCCGAGAAGGCCCGCGGCCGACGCCCCGACGACTACGACGACCCGGCCGCCCTGCTGGCCCGAGACGATGTGGAGGCGGTGCTCGTCGCCGTGCCCAACTGCTGGCACATCACCTACGACGCCTCGGCCCTGCTGGCCGGCAAGCACCTCTACGCCGAGAAGCCCCTCGGCCTGACCCTTCGGGAGTGCGACGCCCTGATCGCCGAGGCCGATCGCCGGCCGGAGCAGGTCGTCCACGTCGGCTTCCAGCGCCGCTCGAACCCCCGGTTCCGCGAGGGGGTCGAGCTGATCCGGTCGGGCGAGCTGGGCACCCCGCTCGAAGCCCGGGCCTCCTGGACCAGCAGCAACGGCCCGGTCGACGGGCACAACGGCTGGCTCGGCTCTCGGGAGCAATCGGGCGACTGGATGATGGAGCAGGGCGTGCATGTCTGGGACTGGCTGCACTGGATCGCCGGCGGTCCCCCGGCCCGCGCCTTCGGCACCGGCCGCCGCGACGTCTTCGCCGACCTCCGCCCCGGCCGCGACGTGACCGACCACTACTCCGTCACCCTGGAATGGCCGGACGGCTTCCACGCCTCGTTCGTTCATAGCTGGGTCGACCCGGCCGACGACGCCTTCACCGGCATCTCCCAGCGCGTGGTCGGCACCGCCGGCGGCTTCGACTTCGGCACCGGCACCGCCACCTTCCGAGACCGCTCGATCCCCCGCCGCGCCCTGCATCCCGGCAACCTGCCGGACACGCGCTTCGCCCTCTCCGCCTTCCTCCTGGCCATCCGGTCGGCCGAGCCCGTGCCTCCCCCGGTGACGCTCACCGAGGCCCGGAACGCCACGCTCACCGCCTTGCTGGTAAGGAAGGCGGTCGACGAGCGCCGGGTCGTTACCCGGGCCGAGATCGAGCAGGCGGAGGCCTGAGCCCGATCGGTCGATCGGCCTGCTCCTCAACCTCCCGAGAAGCGGGAATGATCCTGGAGCGGGAGGTCTTCCGCTTCCCCTCCCCCGAGGGACACTCCCTCTCGGCGTCTCCCTTCCGATGCGTCCCCGGCCCCCTGGTCAAGCCCCCCCTGGCGACGGCGAGGGGCCGGCCGCGGGTCGATCGGGTCGAGGCCGACCCAGTACTCCCTGCCGCCTCGATTCTGATCCCGCTCCCTCCCTGCCGCCGGGCCGACGAGCCCTCGAGGCGCCGGCGGCCCGCCGTCGGGGTCGCGTTCCCTCCGCTTCGCCATCACTCACCCACTCTCGCTCGCCCTTTTTCGGCGCTCCGGACCATCCTCCTCCCCCTCGCCCCTTCCGGTCCCGTTCGGGTAGGATGGGCCGCTGGCTGTCCGTCGGGGTTCCGCCCGGCCGGCCCGCCGACGCCCGGGGGGATCCGCCTCGATCGCGGACCGACCCGGGCCCGACCCGCCCGCCGAGGCCTCTCCGGGGCCGGACGCCGCCCGCGACCTCGGGCCGATCCGCGCCCGGGACGACCCCGAGCCTGATCGAACGATCGAACCGTTTCCCTCCCCGCCCGGAGCGAGAACCGATGACCCAGAAGAAGCCGGTGAACCGTCGCAACTTCCTCCAGACCTCCGGCCTGGCGGCCGGCGCCGCGGCCACGGCGGGCGTCGCCTTCCCCCACCCGGCCATCGGCGAGGGGATCAAGGGGGCCAACGAGCGCCTGAACTTCGCCATTGTCGGCCCCGGCGGCCGCGCGCAGGGGCACATCAACCACCTGCTGCAGCTCGGCGAGGAGGAGAACGTCAAGATCGCCGCCGTCTGCGACGTCTGGGACGGCAACAAGGAGGTTGGCCGCGGCCTGTATCCCTCGGCCGAGAAGTGCGGCATCGACATCAACGACAAGAAGAACTGCACCAAGGACTACCGCACCCTGCTCGACCGCGACGACATCGACGCGGTGCTGATCGCGACGCCCGACCACTGGCACGCCAAGATGTCGATCGACTTCATGGAGGCCGGTAAGGACGTCTACTGCGAGAAGCCGATGACCCACACGATCGACGAGGCGCGTCGTGTGGCCGAGGCCGTGAAGAAGACCGGCCAGGTCTTCACCGTCGGCGTGCAGTCGACCGCCCACCCGCAGTGGCGGATGGCCCACGAGCGGATCACCTCGGGCCAGATCGGCAAGATCATGCAGGCCCAGACCCAGTACTACCGCAACAGCGCCATGGGCCAGTGGCGGTACTACCCGCTCACCGAGGACATGACGCCCAAGACCGTCGACTGGAAGATGTTCCTCGGCACCGAGTTCGGCCTGGCCCCCGACCAGCCGTTCAACCGCGCCCGCTACGCCCAGTGGCGCTGCTACTGGGACTTCGGCGGCGGCATGTACACCGACCTGTTCGTCCACCAGCTCACCCACATGCTCATCGCCCTGGGCCTGAAGTTCCCGAGGCGCGTGGTGGGCGGCGGCGGCCTGTACCTGGAGTATGACGGCCGGGACGTGCCGGATGTCGCCACCGTCGTGGCCGACTACGACGAGGGCGCCCAGGTGATCGTCACCGCCACCATGTGCAACGACAC
The DNA here is from genome assembly GCF_003977685.1 of Tautonia sociabilis. Classification (GTDB taxonomy): domain Bacteria; phylum Planctomycetota; class Planctomycetia; order Isosphaerales; family Isosphaeraceae; genus Tautonia; species Tautonia sociabilis. Next base: position 36,339 of record NZ_RYZH01000012.1, read on the forward strand.
CCCCATCGACGAGGTGATCCGAGGCCACACCGGCACGATCAAGTTCACCTACGAAGGGTTCGAGATCACCCCGCAGGTCCTCCGCGGCGCCCCCGCCCCTCCCAGCCGCGAGTCGGCCGGTCAGGACGGCGTCGAGCGCGTCGACGCTGGCTTCGACCCCCGCGGCGACGCCGACACCCGCGCCCTGTGGAAGCACTTCATCGGCTGCATCCGAAGCCGCAACCAGGAAACCCTCTGCCCGGCCGAGCTCGGCTACGCCGCCATCGCCACCGTCAACCTCGGCGTCGACAGCTACCGCTACGGCAAGGCCTACTTCTTCGACAAGGAAACCGGCCAGGTTTCCGAGGCCGACGAGTCCTGGGCCAAGAAGTGGGAGAAGGTGTCCCACAACCGAGGGCTGCCCCAACACGTCCAGGGCTGGTCCGCCGACGTCAAGGAGGGCTCCGTCCTCTTCCCGCCCGACTACCAGAAGCTCGAGGGCGACTGGGTCGACGGCCAAGACCCCGCCAAGCGGGCCTGACACGTCCGGAAGTCTCTCGGTTCTCGACCGCGGTGGCTGGGGTCGTCTCGACCCCAGCCACCCGTCAAGGCACGCCCAAGACACCTCCCGCCGAATCGCTCAATCGAACGAACTTCGCACGTTCTTCCGATCCGCCCGGTTCTACGTCGCCTACGATCGTGCCCGAGAGGATCGCCAGCTCGACACGTTCGAGCGTGGCCAGGTCGTTTCGGGCGTTCGGATCTTCCCGGCGTCCTGCAGTTCCGTCATCGTCCAAACCCCGCGCACCGAGTTCGCGTTCGACCTGGATCAAGGTCCCAGTGTTCGAGCGAGCCAGCCAGAGCGCGCGGAGCAATCCACGATGCGCCGGACCAAAGACCAGATCCCACGCCTGGCCGCGTTGGTTTGGTGTTCCTTTCGGAACGAAACAGGACAGCGGCAGGGGAAGCGGCCGGGACGAGAAGAAGGTCCGGCCCTGGAGGTCGCCGGGTTCAACGAGGGTGGCAGAGTCGCTTCGCGTTCCGGGGACCAGGCCAGTGCTCCTAGGCGGCGTCTTCCGCCTCGAAGGCCTCCTCAGCGGCCCGATCGCGTTCCGCCATGAAGACGACTCGGGTGCGGTAATACTGGAAATAGTTCGACTGGTCGAGGTCGCCGGTCCGATCGAACTCGCGATAGCAGCGGGCCATGCGGAAGAACTCGGTTCGCAGGGAGTCGGAGAATCCCTCCAGATTGCAGCCCATGCGCAGCTCGCCGTCGAGGCGGTCGTCCCCGTCGATCACTGCGATCATCCGCCCGGAGGCGTCGAACACGGTGACGCGCACCCTCCCCGGCCCGATTCCCCGGCAGGAGACAGACACCCCCAGCTCGTCGAGCGTCACCCGAGACTCCACGTTCGACCAACGGCGGGGCCAGGCGTCCCGGACAAGCTTGATGGCCTCAATCGCGGTCCCGAGCATCGGCCTCGCCTCCTTGCACGCGGTCCCGGGGTCGGGGGGGACGACCATCCAGACGCCCCGCCAGGGAACCTCTCGTTCTGATCGGCCAGACACCGCCGCTGGGTCCAGCCTCGATCGCCGTCGGGGCGAGCCCGCGACCAATTGACGTCCGAGGGGGCCGAGCCGCTTCCGATCGGCCGCTCTCGCCGGGGGCCGGAGTCGTGCCGACCCGGCCGGCGATCCCAAGCTTCCCTGGTCGGCCTCGGGGGCGGCGGAACTCAGCGGCCCGAGCCCTGGCGGCGACGCCAGCCGACGACAGCGAGCACCGAGGCGGCGGTGCCGAACAGCACGGCGCTGGAGGGCTCGGGAACGACCATGGAGGTCGGCACGAACCCGGTGTAGCCGCCAAAGAACCGGCCGTCGGAGCTGGGCAGGTCGATCTCTCCCACGTTCGCCACCGAGCCGACGTAGATGCCCCCCCGCAACGTGGCGTTCGTGTTCAGCACGGCCCTGGGAGCCAGCAGCGAGGCGCCAAGGTTGTTGATCCCGTTGACCTCGGTTGCGTCCACCATGTTGAAGAGGATGTTCGCCGAGTCCTGGAAGTTCTGGAAGTACTGCAGCCCGCTCGAGGCGTTCAGGACACCGGCGCCGACGACGTTGACGATCACCGTCGTCGCCGAGCCGACCTCGAGTTGCGTGATCGTGCCCCCACTGGCGAAGAAGTCGAGGCCCACCGAAAACACCGAGACCTCCCCGGCGTTCGTCGGGTCGAGGAACTTGATCTGGTTGCGATCGGAGGCGTCGACCATCCCGGTCGGGGCCAGCCCGGCGATCGACTCCGAGAGCCCCGTCAGCGCCGAGGAGAGCCCGGAGGTGAAGAAGTCCACCGCGGCGGCGTTCTGCGTCGCCGAGGCCAGGCCCGGCCCGCCGTAGGAGCCGTAGACCACCGACGAGGCCGGCAGGCCGTTGGTGTTGAGGGTCGTCACTCCCGCATCAATGGCGGAGAACACCCCGTTGATCGGTGATCCCAAGAACGTTGGCGGCGCATTCTGGATCGACCCGGCCTGGCCGCCGAAGGTGAAGGCGTTGGACCTCAGCGTCCCGCCGACCAGGACGCGGCCCTGCACGTCGCTGTGGGTTTCCAGGTCCCCAATGGTGATCAGGTTGAACCGGCTCAGGTCGCCGACGGAGAAGGCCGCTGGGGCCGAACGGGCCGTGATGAGCAGGGCAACGGCCGCGGCCAGGGTCAGGATGCGATTCATCGAGAGCGGATTCCTCGGAGCAAGGGGGGAACGCCCGGCACGTCCCGGTCGGGGACCGCTCCCCGAGCATCCGCCTCGCTCCCGATGTCGAGGCACTCGATCGCGGTCTCGTGTTCGGCGGTGCCGATGGCGGTGAAGCTTCGGACGAAGCGACCGTCTCCGCCCACCTTCCCGGCGGCATCGCGTGGTGGACGGCCTCTTGGCCCGGCGAGCGGGCCGCCTTCCCACGATCATCGTGGGAGGAGTTCCATGTTAGGCCATCCCGCATCAGGGCTTCAATGCACGTTGCTCACCCGAGTTGACTGGATGCAACGTGGGGTGCCGAGGAGCGGTCGCGCTCCCCGACGACCGGAGGGGCTGAGCCGACGAGCTCCCGGATCGGCTCGCCGTGCTCGACGACGGAGAGCGGGCGGCCGTCGTAGCCGGGGAAAGAGACGCGGCGGGCGTCGATGCCGAGGTGGTGGTAGACGGTGGCGGTGACGTCCTCGGGGCTGAGGGGACGGTCGAGAACGGACTCGCCCTTGGCGTCGCTGCGGCCGATGACCTGGCCCATGCGCATCGAGCCGCAGGCCATCAGGACGCTGAAGGTGCGGCCCCAGTGGTCTCGGCCGGCGTCTCGGTTCATCTTGGGGGTGCGGCCGAACTCTCCCATGGCGACAACGAGGGTGGAGTCGTACAGGCCCCGGGCAATCAGGTCCTCGACGAGGGCGGCGAGGGCGCGGTCGAGCGGCGGGATGAGCTGGCGGGCCCCTTCCTCGGTCGTGAGCTGGGGAGGGGTGCCGTGGTGGTCCCAGGGGACGCAGTTGACGGTCACGAACGGCGTGCCGGCCTCGACCAGGCGGCGGGCGAGCAGGGCGCTCTGGCCGAAGGTGTGGCGGCCGTAGCGGTCTCGGGTGGCGTCGGGCTCTCGGGAGATGTCGAAGGCCTCGGCGACGCGACGGCTGGTGAGGATGTCGAACGCCTGGCGCTGGTGGGCGTCCATGTCGGCCAGGATCGGCTCGTGCCCGCGGCGGAGGTCGTCGAGCTGTCGGAGCATCCGGCGGCGATCTTCGAGCCGTTCGAGCGGCAGGTCGCTCGGGAGGGAGAGGTTCCGAACGCGGTACGTCGGGTCGTTGGGGTCGGACTCGACGACGAACGGATTCGAGCCGCCGCCGAGGTACGCGGCGTAGTGGAAGAAGTTGTCCGTGCCTCCGCGCAGGTGGGGGACGGCGGCATACGAGGGCAGGCCGAGCGGGTTGGCCCCACGCAGGCGGGCGACGACGGAGCCCATCGCCGGTCGGCGCTGGTGGCGGTTGTCGGGGGCGTTGAAGGCGGGGCCCTCGAACCCGGTGAGCATCCAGTGGTTGCCCTTGGTGTGGTCGCCGGAGCCGTGATTGACGGTCCGGAGCACGGCCAGGCGGTCGGCCAGGCGGGCCTGCTCGGGCAAGAGCTCGCCGAAGGGGACGCCGGGCAGGGCGGTGGGGATGGCGCCGAAGGGGCCGCGATAGAGGTCGGGAGCCTCCGGCTTCGGATCCCAGGTTTCCATGTGCCCGGGACCGCCGCTGAGCCAGAAGAGGATCACGCGGCGGTCCTGCCGGATCGTCGTCGCCCCCCGAGCGTTGGGTGAGCCGAGCCGGAGGAACTCGGCCAGGCCGAGGCCGCCGACGCCAAGCATCCCCGCCTGGAGGAAGCTCCGCCGGGTCAAGCCGTCGCCGTGGCGATCCTGCTGGTTTCCGAGGATGCGGAGCATGGCGGGGGATCCCATTCGCGGCCCGGAACCGTGAACACGATGGTCAACACTGTCCGCTCCCCGGGGCCGACCGTCAACCCGGCATCGTCCTGGGGTTGGCGCGCTCCCGTCAAACGAACCGGGGGCGACGGCCGAGGCCGCGCCCCCGATCGATGCGTCGATGACCGACCCGAGGCCCGGGCGTCTCGACCTCCGAGGATCGGATCAGCCTCCCGCCAGCGAGGCGGTCACTGGGCCCGGCGGGCCGACCGAATGACGACGGGTTCGACCGGAACGTCGTCGAAGGGGGCGGTCTGCCCACTGCTCACGCGGGCGGGGGCGCGGCCGGTCTGGACGCGGGCGATCTGGTCGACCACATCCATGCCCTCGACAACCTTGCCGAAGACGGCGTAACCCCAGCCGCTCTGGGTTTTGGCGGTGTGGTTGAGGAAGGCGTTGTCGGAGAGGTTGATGAAGAACTGGGCCGAGGCCGAGTGCGGGTCGGAGGTGCGCGCCATGGCAATCGTACCGCGCTCGTTCCTCAGGCCGTTGTCGGCCTCGTTGGGGATCGGAGCGCGGGTGGCCTTCTCGGAGATCGGCTGGCCGGCCGCGAAGCCGCCACCCTGGATCATGAAGCCCTGCGGCTGCCTCGGGTTCGGACCGATCACGCGGTGGAAGACGGTGTTGTTGTAGTGGCCCGAGTCGATGTACTGCAGGAAGTTCTCGACGGTCTTGGGGGCCTTGTCCGGGTACAGCTCGATGGTGATCGCCCCCTTGCTCGTCTCGAGGACGACGCGGGGGTTGGCGGTGGCGTCCTGGCCGGCGGCCGAAGCCGAGGCGAAGCTGGCGAAGAGCATGGTGGCGATCAACCTGGTGGTCGTGGTCATGGTTCGGTCGTTCATCCCTTGGGCCTTGGAACCCGGCGAGCCCCCCAGGTCGGATCGGGGGGCGGCCGAGGCGGTGGCGTATCGGTCGATCCGTCGATCCCACGGCCCGCCGCGGCGACGGGCCACGGGCCCCCAGTGTAGTGACCGCGGGCCGATTCTTCGAGGCCGGCGACGAGAGCCGGGCCGCCTCAGCCGGCTCGGTCGGGATAGCGCTGGCGGAGGGCCCGGCGCAGGGCGGCGAGCTTTTGGCGGTCGGCCAGGGCGACGAGTTCGTCCAGGTGCTGCTCGGCCGGCACGCCGGCCATCGCCCCCGAGCGGTGGACCTCCAGCGCCTCCCGCATCGCCTCGGCCCCGAGGCGGGGCTCGTAGCGGCCGGAGTCGTCCTTGATAGAATTGATCGCCGACCCCGCCAGGAACAGGATGTGGTCGGTCAGCTTCCGGCGCTCGGCATCCTGGAGGTTGAGGATGACATTCCCCTGGTCCAGGGCGCCGGCCCGGGCGATCATCGTTGGGTTCAGGCCGCCGGGCAGGGGGCGGGAGAGTGCCGTCTCGGAGGCGATCCACTCGGCCCCGTAGGGGCGGAGGAACGGCGTCCCGGGCTTGACCGGGGCGGTCTGGCGGAAGTCGATGCCGTCGAGCCGGGCCAGCAGGTCGATGATCTCGCGCCAGATGGCGCGGGTCCGGGTGCCGATGCCGGCGTTGTGGCCGTAGATGGCCGGCGGGTCGGGCCGGTGCCGGGTGGCCTCTCGGACCATCCGGACGGTCCCGGTGGCGAACGTCTCGCTGAACATGACGCCGGAGGCGCCGGCCTCGAGCACGGCGTGGACCGTTTCCAGAATCTCGTGAGGAGCGCCGGTCACGTGGGGAGCGAAGACGAGCCCCAGGCCGCCGCGCCGGTCCTGGGCCCGCTCGATGGCGGCCTTCGCCCGCCTCATGCGTTCGGCGACGGGAGAATACGGCAGGTTCGGATAGAGGTCCTCATCCTCCTTGATGAACATGAGCAGGTCGCAGCCGGCGACCTCGCCGACGATGCGGTCGATGTCGTCGGGGGTGACGCCGGCGGTGGGCTTGAGGATGGTGCCGAAGGCGGGGCGTCCGTCGTCGAAGCCGGTTTTCCGCCGCAGGCCCAGCGGCCCGTACGCCGGCCCGGGGAAGGAGGCGATGACTCGATCCGGGATCTGGAGCGAGACGAGCCGGGCGTCCTGGTTCTCGTAGACGTCGAAAATGATGGCGGCGGCGGTCGTGTGCAGCAGGTCGGTGGAAGTGAGGTGGCCGTCCCCCTGAAGCATCATCTTCAGCGGGAAGGCGATATGCAGCAGGCCGATCCGGCCGGTGGCGTCGAACGGGTCGACGCCCAGGGCGGTGGCGGTGCATTCGGCCAGCAGCGAGCCGGGGGGCGGGTCCTTGATGCCGCTGGTGGCGTGGTAGGCGATCTCCTTGACGGCGTCGCCGAGCGACTCGGTGCGGAAGGCGAAGAAGTAGGAGGCGACGACGTGGTCGTCGGACCTCGGCGGCGGGTTCTCGGCCAGGCGTTCCTCGACGACCCGCCGGAGGGCCATCTCGCGGGCGTCGGGGTCGAGCCAGAGGACATCCAGGGTCTTCGCGTCGATCGGGGGCATGGCGGGGGAGTTGGTCGTTCGAGGATGCCGGGCGTGGCCGGCCCCGCGATCGGGGCTCGGGGTGCCAGTAGCGTTTCCGGGCGGCGTCGGCATGTCAAGGGGCCGAGGGGACCGCTGCGGGCCTGCATGGAATCCGGCCAACATTTGTCCACTGTCTATCCCAAGGACCGGCCAGCGTCCTCAGCCGAAGGGGGGGCCCCTGACAGCCGATCGCCGGTGCTCCGTCGCGCCGACGTCGCCCCGCTCCGACAACCGTTCACCGACCGCCCGGGTCGTTCGAGCCCCTGTCGAGCCGGGCCGAGAAGATCCCGGTGCCGCCGGGGCCGGACTCCCAGGAGACGACGACCGGACCGAGGGCGCCAACCGGGGAGGCAACGGTCGGGTCGTTGGCCGACCGGGAGAGCTCGATCGGCTCCTCGTCGCCGGGTCGTAGGGCCAGCAGGCGCCCGGGCCGTCGGTCCAGCCAGACGATCGAAGGTCCTCCGGCCCCCCAGGCGGCCCAGCCCTGCACTCCGGGGCCGAGGAGGCGCTCGGAACGGCCGGGCTCGGCGGCGTAGAAGCGGCCGTCTCGCATCCAGGCGGTGAGCACGAGGCCATCGGGGCCGGGGGCGATCGCTCCGCCGTCCATCGGGCACGTCTCCAGGGGCCAGGTCCCCTGGCCGAGCTTCTCCGCCGGCCCGAAGGTCTCGCCGCCGTCGGCCGATCGGGACAGGTACATATCCCGGCTGCCGTCAATGGCGTCCCGCCACATCACGTACAGCGTCCCGTCGGGCCCAAAGGCGGCCGAGGGGTGGCAGCAGGGGCAGATCGGCCCGATCGGAGAGCGGTGGACCAGGACGTTCTCGCTCCAGGTCGCGCCGCCGTCGGTCGAGGAGGCGCCCCGGACCTCGGCCCGGTCGTCTCGCAGGTCGATCCAGGCGCAGAAGAACCGGCCGTCGGGTCCGGCGGCCAGGGCGTGCAAGCCTTCCCGGGCGGAGCCCTCCACGTCGTTGACCCGGACCGGATCGGACCAGCGCTCGCCACCGTCGGCCGACCGCCACGCCCAGACGTCTCCGTCCCGGCCCTTGCCGACCCTCCCGCCGATGGCGGCGATCACCACCGAGCCGGCCGTGCTGGCAATCCGGGGGCCTCGCCTCATCCCCAGCGCCATCACGCCGGGGGAGCCGACCCTCACCGGCTCGGAGAAGGTCCGGCCGCCGTCGTCCGAGCAGACGCATCGGATCTCATCCCCGACGCCGAAGGCGAGGAACACCCGGCCGTCGGGGGAGACGGCCACCTGGGGCTGCCGAGCCTCCCGATCGGCCACGGCCCGGACGACCTGGGGACGGTCGGCGGGGCCGGCGCCGAGGGCGAGGACCAGGAAGAGAGGGGCCAGCATCGCGGCTCGGGCCAGGGTCCGTCGGGGGAAGGGCATCGGAGGTCGCTCCGGGAGGGCAGGGGGGGCTTACTCGGGGGATCGGGCGACGGATTCGTACACGATCGCGCCATCCACGTCTCGGTGCTGGAAGGCGATCGTCGGCGAACCTCCGGGGCGGTCGACGACGACAAGCAGGAACCCTCCGGCGAGGCGGTGGAAGCGGTGGTACTCCGGGTCGAGGCCGGGGGAGCCTCCGGCGTGCTCGTCGCTGGCGGCGCCGACCGAGAACTCCTGGACGCCGGTTTCCGGGTCGACGGAATGGTACTGCCAGTGGCGGTCGCCGCAGAGAATGAAGGCGTTCTCCGGCAGGTGCTCGGCCAGCCAGCGTCGGATCTCCCGGCCTTCGTGAGCGAAGCCGGTGTTGGCGTGGTTGTCCCGCTTGTTCTCTCGGTCGGGGCCGACGATGGGAGTGGGGCTGATCAGCAGCTTCCACGTCGCGTCGCTCTCCTGCATCGTCCGCCGCAGCCACGCCTTCTGCTCGGCCCCCCAGATGGTCTTGCCGGGGCCGTCGGGCAGGGTGTTCGGCGATCGGTCGTCTCGGCCCTCGACGAGCCAGATCTGCAGATCCTTCCCCCATCGGAACGTGCGGTACGAAGGGCCGTCTCCCATCGGGACCTGCTCCCGGAAGAGTCGCAGGCCGTCGGCGAAGGTCATCGGCCGCATGAAGGGGGGATCGAGGCCGGGCCAGCAGTCGTCGCTGAGCAGGTCGTGGTCATCCTTTGTGAAATAGACGGGCAGGTGTCGGAGCAGCTCGATGTGCCGGGGAAAACCGTACATCCGCTGCCAATGATAGCGGGCCAGCGGGATGGTCCGGGCGCGGGGATCCTCGTTGTCGTAGTAGACGATGTCGCCGGCCGTGACGAGGAAGTCGGGCGAGAGGCGGCCGATGGCCTCGTAGATCTCGAAACCGTCGGGGTGGTCGACATCCTTGTACATCTGACAGGTGTTCATGGCGAAGACGACCCGGGCCGGCTCGTCGGGAGGAGGGGCGGTGCGGAACCGGCCGAGCAGGGGAGTATGCTCGGGAGCTCCGTCCGGGCCCGCGGTCTCGGCGGCGAAGTGGTACTCGGTGGCGGGCCGCAATCCGCCGAGGGCGAACTGATGGATGAAGTCGGTCGAGGCATCGACCTCGACCCAATCGGTGGCAAGCGCCCCCTCCAGCCCGGGATCCGTCCCGTACCGGACCCGGACGCGCCCCGGCGCTCCGGGGCAGGCATGCCGGAGGCCGGGCACCTCGGCGTCTTCCGGGACCGGCTCGACCGGCTGTCCGACGCGATCGGGCCCCTCGGCGTTGCGGGAGGAGTGCTTGGTGAGCCTCATCCAGATGATGGCGGACGTCGCAGAGACTTCGCCGATCTTCACGCCGGTCGCCTGCCGAGTCCCGGGATCCTGGGGTACGGCGACGGCGGAGAACAACAGCGATCCAGCGAGAATCGGGGCCGCGATCATGGTCGTCCTCCCAGGAGGGTCGCAAGGAGAGCCGGAGGGATCACCCCCGGCCGACACGCGGGGCACGCCCTCCCCAGGTCAGGCCGGGGCGGACGCAGCGCGAGGAGCCGGCCTGGAGGGTCGGTCGGGTCGAACAGGGCGCCGAACTCGGGCTCCTCGGCGGAGGGCCCTCGGAACGGGCGAACTCCCGAACCGGCGGGCCGAGGCCAGACAATCCGCCGGAGGGCCCGTCCTCGGCCTCGGTGGCTACCCTATCGGATCGACCGGGCGCCATCCAGCCTCCGCCCTCCCTGGCTCTCCCCGGTCAGGGACCGTTGGAAACGGATTAGAGAAAGACAAAAAACAAAGAACAGAAAAAAAACAAATGAGCAGACTCGATCATTCGTCCCGCGACGCCAGCCCTCCGGCCGCCTCGGCCGACCGAGGAACCGGGGCGAGGCCCCTGGGGAACAGCACCAGCGAGACGGCGAGGGCGGCGAGGTCGGTCAGCAGGTCGGGCAGGTCGGCCGAGCGGTCCAGGGCGGGGATCGTCTGGATCAACTCGGTCAACACGGCGAGGGCCACGCCGCCCAGCAGCGTCGCGAGCCCCGGGGCCCCGGCCAATCGCCAGAGGACGCCGAAGCCGGCGAACAGGACGAAGTGGATCACCTTGTCGGGCGGAAGACCCAGCAAGAGGCGATCGAGCAGGGAAGGCCCGTCTCCCTCGCCGCCGCTGAGGAACCAGGACGCCGGGATGACGCAGATCAGCACGATCAACACGGTCCAGAGGATCGCCGGGACGGATCGGAGGGTCATCATCAAGGGCCCATGATGGCGGAGGCCTCGACCTCGTCGCGCACTGCGATCGGTCCGGGCCGCGTGCCCGACAGCATAGCCGAACCCGGCCTCATCGGGCGAGGCGCCCGCTCTGGGAGGCCCGGGGCCGACACGACTCGACGCGAGACGCCCCCTCTCGGCTCGGGGCCGGGAGGGGGCGTCGCGGTCGGGCATGCCGCCCGGCTCGGATGGATCGGCCGGGCTCACGCCCGGTCAGCGGACGAGCTCGGCCTTCAGGTCCTCCAGGGCGACGGCGTCGCGCTGGGGAACCGGCACGCCGGCCTCGGCGCAGCGGCGGGCAAGCTCGGGGAGAAAGGCGAGGCGGGCCTCACGGTCGCGGAGCCGGGCGGCGCGGAGGTTGTCCTGGGCCTCCAGCAGCGCGTCGCCGTCGAGCGAGTCGGCCGACTCGTTGTAGGCCCGGCGGGCCGCCTCGTACTCGAGCGAGGCGGCGACCATGCGGGCGTAGCCGAGGTAGCCGTTCTCCCGGTCTCCCCGGCCGACGGCCGAGGCCGCCGACTCGGCGACCGAGCGAACGGCGCCCGAGACGGCCGGATCCCGGGCCACCAGCAGGCCGACGGCCAGCGCGGCCACGGTGACCGCCTTGTTCCGCCAGGCCTTGCCCAGAAGAGTTGCAACGGAGTTCATCTGTGGTGCTCCTTCCATGACGATGGTAGCCGGATGCGGCGAATCCGCCCGGAGCCGGTCGAGGTGGGCCCGTAGGCCCTCGTGCTCGTCGGCCAGGCGGTTGAGCTCGGCCTGAAGCTCGCGCACCCTGGAGTTGGCGCGGTCGCGGTCCTTGCGGATCGACTCGCGGTCGCGGTGGACCAGGCGGAACCGGCCCTCGACCTCGTCGACCCGCCGGCGCAGGCGGTCAGTCTCCCCCTGGAGCCGGTCGGCCGCAGACGGGTCGACCTCCGGCCCGGGGACGATGGCGACGTCCGCGAGGGCGCCGATCGCGTCCCACCCCTGGGGCACGAGGCGCTCGCGTCGCCGCCTGGCGTTGCGGCTCATGGCACCTCCTCTCGCGGTGTGCCCCCTTCCGACCCGCTCTCCCGCCCGGCGGTTCGCACGATTCCCGACGATTTCGCAGGCCGTCCCGCCCGGCTCTGCCCGTCTCCGGAACGGCAAGAGGGCGGCGGAATCGCCCCGACACAAGCGACCCGCCACCCTCTCTTGCGCCCGACCCGACTCTTGCCTGCCGCCTCCTCCCTTACGACTCCGCCCCCGGCGCGTTGACGAACTGCGACTCCCTCGGGGCCGAGTAGACGACCTCCATCTCCGGAGTCTCAACCACCTCCCCTCCCCGGGCGAGCGAGGCGACCCCGGCCATCGTCATGCCGCTGGTCAGCAGCGTCCGCTCGACGGGGTAGGGGGCTCGGCCGTCGAGGACCATACGCTCGATGTGGTGGACCAGCGGGTTGAAGAAGTCCGCCGTCGACGCCGCCCGGCCGGGCATGGGCAGGTACATCTGGCAGGAGACGACCTCTCCTCCCTCCAACAGACCGGCATACGTGAAATCCTGGATCACCGGCATCATGAACAGCGTGGTGCGGAAGCCGTCGCGATGCTCGATGAAGTAAGCGAACGGGTTCTGGAAGTTGCGGCGGGCCCATTCGATCGAGGGCGGATCCGTCGGGTAGCCGTTCTCGACCGGCAGGGTGTGGCTGCGGCAGAGGGCCGAGAGGAAGAGGCGAGTCGTCTCCTCTCTCCCCGCCAGCATGTCCCAGATCGCGTCGCCGCGCAGCGCCTGCACTCGGGAGATGCCGACTTCCCCCCCCTTGCGCCGCTCGGACATGCACTGGGCCGTCTCCAGGCCGTGGAAGTCGTAGCTGTCGGCGCCGCCGTAGCCGACGCAGACGCTCTCCACCAGCGGCACGTCGTTCGGCATGTCGATCGCCGGCAGTCGCCACGTCACCGGCAGAGACGACCCGGCGAGGAACGGGAAGCCTAGCCGACGGGAGTCGGCCACCATCTCGACGCAGCGGTCCCACTGCGTCGACAGGTGCTTATCGTTGAAGACCGGCACGCTCCGGCCGCTCCCCTCGAAGACCTCCACCACCTGCTTGAAGAACTCGTAGCGCGGGTAGAGCGTCTGACCGATCTCCGTCTTCGGGTAGTCCCCGTGCTCGCCGATGATGACCACGCCGTCGACCGCCAGTTCCCCGGTGCCGAGCGTCAGCGCCTCGGCGATCGTCGGGTGAATCGGCACGCCGTGCCGTTCCGACTGGCCTCGAGCCAGGTCCCCCTCGGGGAACTGGTCGATGTAGAGCGACACCAGCTCCACCTCGGGCGTGTACCAGCCGCCATGCCAGGCATAGCCCACCAGGAACCGATCAATGAAGTGCTGCGCATGAGAATGGGTGCGCGACTCCGTGCCAATCAGCGCGATCTTCTTTCGCTCCCTCCGCCTGGCGGGGGCCGCCCCCAGCGCGGCCCCCGCGGCGGCGGCGGCGGCCGTCGAGGCGAGGAAGGTCCTTCGGGTCGGGCGAGCGGGGGTGGGTCCGGTCATGAGAGGATCCTCTCGGGTTCGGGGCAGGGAGGGGGTGTTGGTTGCGTCGGGAAGGCTGACGGCGGGCAGCGGGTGCGGGGAGGCTGGAAGCGAGTGCGGGGGCGGGTGCGGGACGTCGGGAGGACAACGCGGGGGGTGGAATGAGGGCGGTCGGCCCGTCAATGAACCGAGGATCCCAGAGGAACGGTCCCTCCAGGACCCTTCGGTCCGGACGGTTCGCCATCGGCCCTCATCTCATCCACCGTCGGGGCCCCACCGAGTCTCTTGGGTCAGCCCAGCGACCACCCGTCGCGGTACTCGCGGCGGAGGAACGCATCGGCCTCGGGGGCGTTGGGGCAGCGCATCGCCTCGGCGTCCCACTCGATCTTGCGGCCGACCCGGTAGGCGACGTTGCCCAGGTGGTTGGCCTCGGTGAGCCAGCCGGCGTACGCGAAGTTCGAGCCGGTCGGCGAACCGGTCTTGCAGGCGTCGATCCACTCGGCGTGGTGGCTGCTCGGGCGGGAGAGGAACGGCTCGGGGGCGGGGTAATCGCGGAACGTGTCCTCCGGGAGCAGGACGTGCTTGCCGTAGTCCGACAGCAGCATCCCCTCATCCCCCACGAACAGGACCCCGTTGCCCCACTGCGGGATCTCGCCCCGCTTCCAGATCTCCGGCTTGTCGGCCCCCTGATACCACGAGAGCCGGACGGCGGGCAGGTCGCCCCTCGGGCCGTACTCGTAGACGGCGGTCATCGACGCCGGCGCGATCTCCGGGTGCGGCGGCGGGCCGAAGGCCTCGATCGTCAGCGGGGCCTTCAGGTCGAGCGCCCAGAAGGGCAGGTCGTTCCAGTGGCTGCCCAGGTCGCTCATGGTGCCGTTGCCGAAGTCCCACCAGCGGTACCACTTCGGCCCCGGCCAGTAGACCTCGTGGAACGGCCGCTCCGGCGCCGGGCCGATCCAGAGATCCCAGTCCAGCCCCGGAGGGATGGGGGAGGAGTCCGTCGGTCGCTCCTGGACCGAGACGATGTCGCGGTTTTGCTCCGCCTCTTCGGGACTTTGCCATCCCCAGGCCCGCGAGACCCAGACGTGCGCCTCGCGCACCGGGCCGATCGCGCCGGACCTGATCAGCTCGACCACGCGGCGGTAATTCTCGCTGGCGTGGATCTGCGTGCCCATCTGAGTCGCCACCTTCGCCTTCGCGGCGGCCTCTCGGAGGATGCGGGCCTCGTTCACGTCCCGGCTGAGCGGCTTCTCCAGGTAGACGTGCTTGCCCAGCAGCAGGGCCGGCAGGGCCGCGGCGGCGTGGGTGTGCTCGGGAGTGGAGACGACGACAGCGTCGAAGGCGTTCGCGTCGTCGTAGACCCGGCGGAAGTCGGCGTATCGCTTCGCCCGGGGGTGGGCCTGCGCCGCCCGGGCGACGGCCGGCTCGTACACGTCGCACAGCGCCACGATGTTCTCACCCGAGACCTGCTCGAGGTTGTGCCCGCCCCGGCCCCCGGTGGCGATCACCGCGATGTTCAGCTTGTCGTTGAGGTTCCTCCCCCGCACGATCGCCGGCGCCGCGATCGCGCCAACCGCCGATCCGGCCACGGTCCTCACGAATTGACGGCGAGAAGGCCGACCTGCCCGAGGGTTGTTGGTGACGCTCATGGGGGACGCTCCTGTTCCGATGGTCAGGCCGCCCGGGACCGTCCTTCACCGATCGCGGCCGGGCGTTGCTCAACAAGGCTCCAACCAACGCGCCCCGAGCCTAACGGCTCCTCCCCCGCCGCGCAAGGGGCGACCGCCGGCCCACTCCCCGGCGCGGCGCGATCGTTCCCGCCCTGGCACCGAGGTGTTAGGATAGGGATCGCTTCTCGCTCGCGACAATCGCCCCGCTCCCCCAACGCCAGCAGAGGGCTTGCGATGCCGCTGCCGACGCCCCTCCGACGCTTCCTCCTCGCCCTGCTCGCGACCGTCCTGCCGACCGTCGCCGTCGCCCAAGCCCCGCACCAGCCAAGGGTCGCGCCGGGGCCGGTCGAGCCGGACTGGGTGGCGATCCTGGAGGGGCTCTACCACCTCGACATGGTCGACGACCTGCTCAACCCCGTCGAGTCGACCCCCGACGCCACCCCCGGCCTCTTCCGCAAGGCCGGCGACGGCCCGGTGACCTACCGGCCCCTCATCGCCCTGGGCCTGGAAACGGTCAACCGAGGCGGCTTCTACGTCCCCGGCGACGAGCCCGGAGGCGCCGAGACGGTGGAACTCTGGTCGTACCGCTTCAAGAACACCGGCGCCGACCTGGAACGCGGCGAGAACCTGCCGCCTCCCCTCTTGCCCGAGTCCCGGGTCGAGTTCGATCCCGGCGATCGCCCCTTCGGCCTCTGGGTCGCCAACGACGGCCTGGACGACGGCGGCGTCTTCACCCAGCCGGCCGAGGTCCGAGCCGTCAACCAGCGGCTGGCTCCCCAGCCCTACAAGGCGATGATCTACCCGTACCGCGACCCCGAGTCGGGCGAACTGGTAACGAACAGCTACCTGATCGGCTGGGAGTACTCGACCAATGACGACTTCCAGGACGTCGTCTGCCGCGTCGCCAACGTCGAACTGATCCCGGCGGGGGACGACCGATGAGCGCCGTCCCCCCGGGCGCGATCGAAGGCCGCCGCTGGTCCGACGGGGCCTGGATCCGAGTGACGATCGAAGGCCCGACGATCGCCGCCGTCGAGCCGGCCGACGGGCCGGACCGCGTCGATCCCGCCGATGACTGGATCGGTCCGGCCTTCTGGGACATCCAGACCAACGGCCGGCTCGGCGTCTCGTTCTCCGACCCGACGCTGACGCCCGAGCAGGTCCGCCAGATCGTGCTGGCCCAGGACGCCATCGGCACCGCCCGATGCTGCCCGACCCTGATCACCGCCCCGGCCGACGCCATGAGGAGCGGCGTCTCCGCCATCGCCTCCTGCTGCGAGGCCGACCCGGAGGTGGCCCACCGCGTCGTCGGCATCCACCTGGAAGGCCCCTTCCTCTCCCCCGATGACGGCTACCGAGGCGCCCACCCGATCGAGGCGATCCGAGATCCCGACTGGGACCTCTTTCAATCGCTCCAGGACGCCTCCGGCGGCCGGGTCGTCCTGCTCACTCTGGCGCCGGAGCGGCCGGGGGCGATCGACCTGATCAAGAAGGTCGTCGGCTCGGGCGTCGTGGTCGCCATCGGCCACTCGGCGGCCGACCCGGAGACGATCCGGGCCGCTGTCGACGCCGGCGCCCGGCTGAGCACGCACCTGGGCAACGGCATCGTCGCGACCCTGCCCAGGCACCCGAACCCCATCTGGACCCAGGCCGCCGACGACCGCCTGGCCGCCTCGCTGATCGCCGACGGCCACCACCTCAGCGACGACGTGCTCCGGGTGCTCGTGCGGGCCAAGACACCCGCTCGGGTGATCCTCGTCAGCGACGCCAGCCCGCTGGCCGGCCTGCCGCCGGGGACCTACGGCCGGTGGGCGGTCGAGGAAAGCGGGCGAGTGGTCGTGGCCGGGACCCCCTACCTAGCCGGGGCGAACAGGCCGCTGTCGCTCGGCGTCGATCGGCTGATCCGAATCGTCGGCCTGCCCCCGATCGAGGCGATCTCCTGCGCCTCGGCCCGGCCCGCCCTCCTGCTGGGCCGCCCCGAGCCGGCGATCGCCCCGGGAGAGCCGGCCGACCTGATCCGATTTCGACTGCCGGGCGACCGGTTCGAGCTGGTCGAGACGCTCGTCCTCGGCCAGCCGACGCCCGCGGGCCCCGAGACCGCCTCCCCGCCCCCGGCCCAGGCTTCAAGGTGAGGCCCCATGCTCGGCATTCCCGCTCCGACCCAGCTCGACCTGAATTTCCGACTGTTCGGCATTCCCATCCGGATCAGCCCGTTCTTCTGGCTGCTGGCGGCGATCATTGGCCTCCGCTACGGCAGCGGCCTGGATCGCCCCGAGGACTCCGCGGTGGTGGCCTCCTGCGTGCTCGTCTCGGTGCTGGTGCACGAGCTGGGCCACGGGCTGACGGCCCGATGCTGCGGCGACCGCCCCTGGATCGTGCTCCACGGCTTCGGCGGCGCCTGCGTCTCGAACCGAGAGGCCCAGCCCTTCGGCCGTCGCCTGATGATCATCCTCATGGGCCCGGTGGCCGGGCTCCTGCTGGCGATCGCGACCGTCTCGACCTGGGCCGCGTTGGTCGCCTACGAGATCCGGCTCCCCCCCCAGGCCGAGCTGGCGATGAATGCGCTGCTGGTCCTCAACCTGATCTACAGCGCCTTCAACCTCATCCCCGTCTGGCCCCTCGACGGCGGCCAGCTCCTGCTGACGATGCTCGACCGCCTGAGCCCCCGCCACGGCGCCCGACGGGCGCACATCCTCTCGTTCCTCGCCTCCGGTTCGGCCGCCGCCCTGGCCCTCGCCTGGGGAGGGGCCGGGAACTGGCTGCTCGTGTCCCTCTGGCTGGGCTACTTCGCGTTCATCAACTTCGTCTTGCTGTCGCACTACCACCGCATCGCGATGGCCGAGCGCGAGGGCTGGTGAGCCGCCGGCCGCCCCCGACCCGGAGCGAAGCCCCTCCCATGGATCCCCAGCCCTTCGGGCCGGCCGAGTCGGTGGCCGCGCTGCACCTGGACGTCGACCGCGCCACCCGGCCGCTCGACCTGGCCCACCTCAGCCGGCTGAAGTGCGGCCCCGGCTGCTCCTCCTGCTGCGTCGACGACCTGACCGTCTTTCCGGTCGAGGCCGACCTGATCCGCCGCCACCACGGAGGGTTGCTGGCGACCGGAACCCCGCATCCCGAGGGGGCCTGCGCGTTCCTCGACGCGGAAGGGACCTGCCGGATTTACGAGCATCGCCCGTACGTCTGCCGGACGCAGGGCTACCCGCTGCGCTGGGTGGACGAGACGGAGGATGGCTCCCCCGTCGAGCTGCGCGACATCTGCCCGCTCAACGACGAGCCCGGCCCTCCGATCGAGCTGCTGCCTCCGGAGCTCTGCTGGACCCTCGGCCCGGCCGAGGCCCGCCTGGCCGCCTTGCAGGCCCTGGCCTCCGCCGCCGGCGCCCCCCCGGCCCGAGTCCGGCTGCGTGACCTCTTCGACCAGAGCCCCGACCCCAAGACAGGATGAGCCCGGTCGTCCCCCTCCCGGGGTGGGCGGATGGGTGCGGTCTCCCGAACCATTGGCCTATGTCCGGGGGCTCGGCAATCGCATCGCGGCCGGCGGGGAGACGGCGACACGGAGGATCGGCGAACAGACCGGCTGAGCGGGGCCGAGCCGCAGGGCCGGCGTCGGCCTCATCGTCTCCCGAGACCGGGAAGGGGAACCGGGACGTTCGGGTCAGCGGATCTCGACCAGGGCGATGTCGAAGGTCAGGTCCTTGCCGGCGAGCGGGTGGTTGGCGTCGAGCTTCACCGAGCTGTCGTTGACCTCCGACACGGTGACGACCGCCGTCTGGCTGCCGTTGGTCATCTGGAGCTTCTGACCGACCTGGGGATCGAGGTCGTCGGGGAACTGGGACCGGGGCACGTCGAAGACGAGTTCGGCGCGGTGGGAGCCGTAGGCGCGATCGGAGGGAATGGTGACGGTCGTCTCCTGGCCGGGCTCCATCCCAGAGACCGCTTCTTCAAAGCCGGGGATCACCTGGTTCTCCCCCAGGGTGAACTCCAGCGGCGAGCGTCCCTCGGAGGAGTCGAAGACGGTGCCGTCGGCCAGCCGGCCGGTGTAGTGGATGCGAACCGTGTCGCCAGATTGGGCCTGGGCCATGGGAACCTCCGTCGGGAATCGGGTCGAGGGGCGCTCCACGCCGCGGCAGAGCCGAAATTCCATCATTAACCGATCATGGGCCGGGTTGGAAACCCCGATCCCTCGATTCGAGCTCGCGACGACGGTGGGGGAAGGCCGATGATCCCCAGCGGACGCCCAATGGCGGGGAATCGACCGCCACGAACAATTCATCAATCACAGTCAGATCCCCCGAAAGACCCCGACCGTCCCGAGCGGCCGGCCAGGGCCCTCCGCGACCGGCCATCACCGATCAGCCATCGGCCATCGGCCATCAACGGTCTCCCTCCTCAGGCCGACGGATCCCACCACCGGTCGATCATCGTCCGCATCTCCTCGACGCGATCCGGATGCTCCCCGGCCAGGTTTCGTGTCTCCCCCGGATCGGCGGCGAGGTCGTAGAGCTCGGGGGCCTCCAGGTCGCTCAGGGGGGTGGGCAGGATGAGCTTCCAGTCGCCGTCGATCCCCCAGCGCTCGCGGAGGTTGGCGGCGGGGTCGTCCAGGTCGATGGCGGTGTGCTCATAGCAGGCGCCGAAGATCGCCGAGCGGCCGGCGACGGCGTCGGCATCCAGCAGGTCGACGCCGGGCATCTCGGCCGTCGGCTCCAGGCCGACGGCCGAGAGGATCGTCGGGGCCAGGTCGATCGACATGGCCAGCTCGTCGGCCTCGCGCGGGGCGACCCGGCCGGGCCATCGGACGAGGATCGGCGTGCGCAGGCCGGTGTCGTAGGGAGAGCGTTTCGATCGGACGAATCCGGGACCGTCGGGGTCCTGGGTCCAGCCGTTGTCGGCCACATACAGGACGATCGTGTCCTCGGCCAGTCCCTCGCGGTCGAGCAGGTCGAGCAACTGGCCGCAGGTCTCGTCGAACCACTCGATCATCGCCCAGTAGCGGGCCACCGGCAGCGGGGCGAGGTCGCGGTAATGGTCGAGCAGCCGGTCGGGGGGAGTGTGCGGCGAGTGCGGCATCATCGGCGCGTACCAGACGAAGAACGGGCGGCCCTGCGACCGAGCGTCGCTGATGAACTCCTCGATGGGTTCCATCGTCGACCGTCCAATGGCCAGCCCCTCGTCGCCGTGCCGTTGGCCCCGGGTCATCCCTTCCGAGAATCCTCCCCTCGAGAAGTCGCCCTGCCACCACTTGCCGGTCTGCAGGCTGACGTAGCCGCGATCGGCCAGCAGTCGGGGGAGCGTCGGCACGGCCTCCAGATGGCGGTTCATCGCCTCCCGGCCCCGGGCGAAGAGGTCCGAGCTGTAGAACGCTCGGTTGGGCATCCCGGCCGGCTGCGGGGGGTCGTTACTGGTGATCTTGTGCTGATGCGGAAACAGTCCGGTGATGATCGATGCCAGGCTCGGGCAGCAGAGGCTCGACGGCACATACCCCCGGCGGAAGGTCAGGCTCTCCGACGCCAGCCGGTCGAGGTTCGGCGTGCGGACGGTCGGGTGTCCCATGAAGCCGTAATCGGCCCAGCCGTGGTCGTCGGAGATGATCAGCACGACGTTCGGCGGGCTCGGTTCACCCGTGCCCCCGCCTCCGCCCCCGTCTTCGTCCGGCGCCGCCGCCCTCGCGTCGGCCGGCCCCGCGACAGGTGCGGCAAGCAAGAGGAGAAGGACGGCGGCGAACGCGGACACGAGCCTCGATGGGTCCATGACGGTGCTCCTCTCGGATCGGATCCGACCCGGCGGTCGGTTCGGGGCGAGATGCCTCCACCATAGCCGCCCGGAGTTCCCCTCCCAAGGGGGCCTCGGCCTCTCGCCCCCGCCCCCCCTCGGGCCAGCCGAGCCTTGAGCGAGGAGATCGGCCCGCCGCCCGGCCTCGGCTCGACCGACACCGACACGGACACCGCCGCAGCCAAGGACACCGACCGGAGGCCCGCCACGCTCCCCAGGGGGATCGCTCGGGGCTCTCTCTCAGGCCTTCGCCTCGACCTCGGCCCGGCCGACCTCTCGCCGGGCCAGCGCGGCGGCGACGAAGTCCCGGAACAGCGGGTGGGCCTTGGTGGGCTTGGAGCGGAACTCGGGGTGGAACTGCACGGCGAGGAACCACGGGTGGTCGGGCACCTCGACGATCTCCACGAGCGAGCCGTCCGGGCTGGTGCCGGTGGGGATCAGGCCCGAGTCTTCCATGTGCATGCGGTAGCCGTTGTTGAACTCGTAGCGGTGGCGGTGCCGCTCCAGGACCTCGTCGGCGCCGTAGGCGCGATGGGCGAGGCTCCCGGGCCGCAGGACGCAGGTCTGCAGGCCCAGCCGCATCGTGCCGCCGCGCTCTCGAACGACGCGCTGGCCCTCCATCAGAGTGATGACCGGGTGCGGGGTCATCTTGTCGAACTCGGTGCTGTTGGCCCCCTCCAGGCCCAGGGCGTTGCGCGCGAACTCGATGGTGGCGCACTGCATCCCCAGGCAGATGCCGAAGAACGGGATCCCCCGGGTGCGGGCGTATCGGATCGCCTCGAGCTTGCCGTCGACCCCCCTCATGCCGAACCCGCCGGGCACGAGGATCCCGTCGACCCCCGCCAGCAGGGCCGACGGGTCCCCCTGGGCCAGCTCCTCCGCCTCGATCCGGCGGATGACCACCCGGGCCCGGTGCGCGATGCCGGCGTGGTCGAGCGACTCGTACACCGACTTGTACGAGTCCCGGTGCGTGATGTACTTGCCGACGACCGCGATCGTCACCTCGGCGTCCGGATGCTTGATCCGCTCGACCAGCTCCCGCCAGTCGTCGATCTCCAGCGGGCCGGCCTTCAGCCCCAGCTTCTTGACGATCAGCTCGTCCAGCCCATTGGAAACCAGGCTCAGCGGCACCTCGTAGATGCTGAACTCGCGGTCGCGCTCCTCGATCACCGCCCTCGGCTCGACATTGCAGAAGAGGGCGATCTTCTGCTTCATCCCCTCGCTCATGGCGTGCTCGGTTCGGCAAATGAGCACGTCCGGCTGAATGCCGATCTGCCGAAGCGCCGTCACCGAATGCTGCGTCGGCTTGGTCTTCAACTCGCCGGCCGCCTTCAGGTAGGGGACCAGCGTCAGGTGGATGAACAGGCAGTTCTCCTTGCCCACGTCCAGCGGGAACTGGCGGATCGCCTCCAGGAAGGGCAGGCCCTCGATGTCCCCCACCGTGCCGCCGATCTCGGTGATGACCACGTCCACGTCGTCGTCCGCCAGGCGGAGGACGGCGGCCTTGATCTCGTCCGTGATGTGCGGGATCACCTGGACGGTGTTCCCCTCGTAGTGCTTCCCCTCGCGTTCCTTCTGGATCACGGAGAGGTAGATTTTGCCGGTCGTGTAGTTGCAGTCCCTCGTCAGCGGCGCGTCGGTGAACCGCTCATAGTGGCCGAGGTCCAGGTCGCACTCGGTGCCGTCGTCCAGCACGTAGACCTCGCCGTGCTGGTACGGGCTCATCGTCCCGGGGTCGACGTTGATGTACGGGTCGAACTTCTGGAGCCGAACCCGCAGCCCGCGGTGCTCCAGCAGCATGCCGATCGACGCGCAGGTGAGCCCCTTGCCCAGCGAGCTGACCACGCCCCCAGTGACGAAGATGTGCTTGGCCATTCCCGGTCCGTCCCCCCGCCCGGCCCCCACCAGCTCCCCCGCCGGCGGTCCTCGGCGATCCCAAAATTACGATTATAGCATCCCGGACCCTCCCGACGAGCGGAGCCGGCGCGGCACCGCGCCGGAATCGGGCCGGGAGGGGATCAAGGGCGAGGGGAGAGGGGACCGCAGGACGGGGGAGGGAGGACCGCCGGGGAGGTCCGACCGGCGACGCGAGATGCCCTCCCGCACCGCGTTCCCCGGAACCGGGGGGCCTCCGGCCCGGCTCATGCCGACGCGGCGTCCAGCGGGCTTCGCCAGATCGGTCGGCGGGGGAAGAGGATCCGGGCGGAGTCCAGCGCGGTGGCGGTCGAGGCGACGGCGCCGTCCTCGACGAGCACGACGTCGGGGTCGTCGTGGCCCAGGACCAGGCGCACGAAGGTGCCGGGCGAGAGGGCCAGGTGGCGCCGGCCGAGGCGGTCGAGGTCGATCCGGGAGCGGGACCTGGCGGCCTCGACGTGCAGCAGGAAGCGGCGGTCCTCGACCGTCAGGCCCAGTTCCACTGGCCCGGAGCCGGCCTCGGAGACCCGCCGGGAGAGTTCGGGAAGCACGGCGCGGAGCAGCCGCTCCGGGTCGGGGGCGCGGTACATCGAGGCGGCCCCCTCCAGTTCGTCGGCGTCGATGATCGTCCCCTTGATGCGCCGGAAGGTTTCCATCACCGGGTGGTCGAGCGGGGCGTGGACGACGACCTCGGGGTAAGCCCGCTCCAGCGCCTCAGACCTCACCCGGCCGAGCAGGGCGGGCAGAGCGTCGGGGCGGTCGGGGTTGGTGGCGATCTCCAGGATCTTGTGGTCCTTGACGAAGGCGTAGCCGTGGACCGACTCTCCCAGGCAGGCGACCCAGATGACGTGGGCGTACTTCCGGCCGATGATCCAGCGCCAGTATTCCTCGGAGCGGACGATCGAGCCGGTCGTGTCGCCGTAGTTGCGGTCATACAGCCCCATCAGGTCTCCCAGCTCGACCTGTCGCCAGGGGCGGACGTGCCAGGGGCCGGGCTGGCCCTCGGCCGCGGCGTCGCCGCCGATGGGCAGGGTGCGGCTGGGGGCCTTGGCCAGGGTCTGTTTGCCGCAGAGGCCCCAGCCGAGCGGCCGGTAGAAGCGGGGCATGGCCGTGGTCAGGGCCATCAGCGCCGCTCCGGAGCGCCGGGCGCGGTCGTCGGCCAGGCGGAGCAGCTGCTGGGCGTAGCCCTGGCCCCGGTACTCGGGCAGGGTGCCGACCCACGTCACGCCGTTGAGCCCCAGCCGCGCCGAGCCGTAGCGGACGACCCGGTCGGTCAGGTGGGCGTGGCTGGCGACCTTGCCGTCGACCCGGGCCAGCAGGCGCTGCTCGGGCCTGTAGCTCGGGTCGCTCAGCGAGCCGAGGAATTCTTCCCGATCCGGGCCGTGGAAGACGTGCAGCAGGGTCTGGTAGATGGCCTCGTGGTCGGCCTCGCTGCCCTGGACGAATTCGACCGGGCCGCGACGGACGGGAGACCGGGCGCTGGACGGGGTCTCGTTCATGGGAGAAGGGTACCAGGGGGCCGCCGCGGCGCGGCGGGCGGGCGGGCCGATCGGTTCGGGCCCGAGGCCCGGCTCCGGATCGTTCGGCGCACCTCGGGTCGGCCGGGCCTGTTATTGTAGGGGCCCGGCCGACGCGCCGCCTCGGTCGAGCGTCCGATTTTTCCAGAGGCTGCCGGCCGCCCTCACCCCGGGAGGTCGGCGACCGCGCCGAGCAGGGCGTTCCGGAGCCGGCCGACGGGGTAAAGCACCGCCGCGTACTCTCGGCTCCTGGCCAGCGCGTTGCGTGCCAGACCCTCCCGCAGCCGCCCGGCTAGCCTCCGCAATTCCTCCCGCTCGGCCGAGACAAACGGGACCAGCGCGTCGTTCGCCGCCCGGATCGCGAAGTACTGGGCGACCCGGTCCCGCCGGCGATCGACCGGCCCGGCCAGGGCCCTCCGCTTCGCCTCCAGCGCCTCCCGGGCGGCCTCGGGGGGAGGCTCGGGCAGGTGGCGATCGGGGTTGAACGTCAGGTCCCGGAGCCTCGCCTCGACCTCCCGCAGCCGATCCGCTGTCGCCGGGTCGTCGGGCAGGCCGGGCCAGAGGGTCAGCGAGAGCGTCAGGTATCCCGGCGGCTCGACCCCGAAGAACCCTCGGAAGATGGCGTCCCCTAGCTCGTCGTACTTCGCGCCGCCGATGCCGTGGATGAACAGGTCGCCGAGCAACGCCCGGGCGAACATCGTGGTTGTCAGCGCCCGGGTCCGCAGGCGGACCCCCTCGGCCGGCAGCTCCCGGAGCCGCTCGACGGCGCAGCAGGCTTCCCGGTCGGGGCCCAGCGGCAGCTCGGCCAGGATGTCGGGCTCGCCAGCGATCCGGAGCTCCATCCGCCTCGGGTCGACCTGCCTGACCAGCAGAGGACGGCGGCGGGGGGCCTCCCGCCGCCAGCCCCAGAACGGGGCCTCCAGCCAGTCTCCCTCGGCCGAGAGGGCGGGGACCGGATGGTTCTTGCTCCGGATGCCGTAGGTTGCCCGGTATCGGACCAGCGCCTCGTTGTGGATCGCCCGGAACCGGGGCAGGTGCGCCAACAGGTGCGAGGCGAACCAGAGGAACGCCTCCGACTCGCAGACGATCCCCAGCGGGAGCTCGGCGTTGCGGGCCCCCCACTCGGCCTCCCTCGCCCTGCGCATCGCGGCCAGCCGGAGGCCGAGGCGGTCGGTGGCCTCCGCCGCCGCGACCGCCCGGGGCCAGTCGATCGCCAGCAGCGGGTCGGGGAGCAGGCCTCCCATCAGCTCCAGGGCACGGTCGGCGAACGAGGAGAAGGTCGCCTCGTCCCGGACGCCGAGATCCTCGAACGGCAGCTCTCCCGCCCACTCGTCGAACGGGACGTACCGCGTCCTCAGCCGGTCGCCGTCGAGGAACGGCACCCGAACGGCGACCGCCTTGGGGACGTCGTTGTCGACGATCAGGTTCAGCCCCAGGCCGCCGGCTCTCCCCGCGATCGCCGCCGCGGCGAAGTTCTTGACCCAGACCCCCGGATGCGACAGCTCCGGCTGGTGCCCGGTGACGATCAGCGGCGCGTCGGGGTCGATCGACGGGTCCGGCAACCCGTCCAGGTCATCCAGGCCGAAGCGGCGAAGGAACCGCCGGGAGCGGTCGAGCACCTCGGCCCGAGCCATCCCCCGCAGCCGGCCGGCTCGGCGGCCCTGGAAGTCGTGGTCCCAGCCGAGCAGGAGGCGGCGGTTGGACTCCAGCACCGCCGGCGCGTCGAGCAGGGGGGGCTCGGCGAGCAGGGCGCCGTCCGACTTCGGCGCCCGGAGCCGACGGGGGGGCATCGTCATCCCGAACACCCCCCGGCCACCTCGAGTCTCGAGCGCCGGAGGGCCTCCCGGAAGACCGATCGGTAGTGGTTCAGCCGGTAGGTCGCGTCGTCCAGGGCGCCGCCGAAGGCCCGTTTCTCGTCCAGGTAGATCAGCGGCACCGGCACCTCGACCACCGTCATCCCATGCTCGGCTGCCTGCACCCAAACTTGCAGGGGCATGGCGTAGCCCAGGTCGGTGATGTCGAACTTCGCCAGGGCCTCGGCCCGGTATGCCTTGAAGCCGCAGAAGGCGTCCGTCAGGCCGAACCCGAGGCATTCATTCAGCCATCGCGTGACCTCGACGTTGATCTTCCGACGCTGCTCGGGGGGGGCCTGGCTCGGGTCGAACACCTTCAGATAGCGGCTCCCGGAAACGATATCGGCCCGGTCCAGCGGAGCGGCGACCTCGGGGATCATGGCCGGTTCATGCTGGCCGTCGCAGTCGAGCGTCACCAGGCCGTCGTAGCCGCCGTCGAGCGTGGCCTGGAAGGCGCTGCGGAGGCCAGCGCCGTAGCCGAGGTTCCGATCGTGTCGGATCACCCGGGCCGCCGGGAACTTCGCCAGCAGCTCGGGCGTCCGATCGGTCGAGCCGTCGTCGACGACCAGCACGTCCCCCGGCGCGTGGCGGAGGATCTCGGCCAGCACGGGCTCGAGGTTCTCCTCCTCGTTGTAGACCGGGATGGCGGTCAGCAGTCGCATGGCGGGAGGCTCGGTGGTGGGTCGTCGGGGGGGGTCGCTCGGGGCCGAATTCACGCAACCCACATGCGTCCGCATTCTAGGCCAGGGCGTCCCGAAGTCAACGCGGCGGCCCGGCGGCTCGCCTTGACCTCACGCAGCGCCCGTGCCATAGTCCGGCCTCCCGGCGCCGACCCCACGGAAGGGGACCGGCCCGGACCTGATCCGACCCCGGCCCCGATCGTCGCCCTCCCCCTCCGAATCCGCTCAACCGCCGGGGCCTCCCCAGCCGAATCCTTCCCGAGACGGCTTGTCGCGCCCGCGGCGAAGTCCAAGTCCCGGTTGCCCATCGGTCGTCACGGAGGAGAGCCGATGACCTTCGACGAGTGCCATGAGTCGCTCGTTCAGATCCGACGACGCCAGGGGACCCGCTTCCCCAAGATCCGAGTCGACTGCGGCGGCGAGGTCTTCCGGGGCCGCCTGTCCCGGACCGACAGCGATCCCGAGCACCGCGCCGCTCCGATCGCCCCCCGCGGCGCCCTCGTGCTCGAGGATCTCAAACACGGCCGCGCCCGATCGACCGTCGTTCCCCTCGACCGCATCGGCCCCGACGGCCTCCGGCCGCTCGACGACGCCGAGTGACCCCCTCTTGCCCGATCGAGCGGGGCCGCCCGCTGGCCTCGCTCGAATCGGCCCCCACCGGATCGGCTCGTCCGGTCCCGAGAAGGCGGCGGGGCGGCGGCTCATCGCATCGGCAGGCCCGCCACGGTCGCCGGACGGTCGGGCTCCCCCTCGACCCGGATGGCGACCGAACGCCCCGGCTCAACGTGCGAGGTCCGCACGATCGCCAGGGCGATCGGCCTCCCCGTCCGCTCCGAGACGGCGGCCGAGCCGATCCAGCCGACCTGCTTCTCGCCGTCAACCAGCGTCGCCCCCGACGGCGGAGGAGCATCGGCCTCGATCCGGAGCCCCCGGATCAGTCGGTTGACGTGCCCCAGCGCATCCAGACGCGCGACCGTCTCCTGCCCGAGGTAGCACCCCTTCCGGAAGCTGATCGCCCGATCGTCCCTCGCCAGTTCCTGCGGCAGGTTCTTCTCCGTCACGTCCCGGCCCGAGGCCGGCGTCCCCGCCTCGATCCGGAACGCCTCCCACGCCCCGGCCGAGAGCGCCACCAGCCCGAGCGGCTCACCCTCCCCCGACAGCGCCTCGCGAACGGCCTGGGCATCCTCCTTCCGGCCGATCAGCGAGTACCCCTCCGCCCCCAGCGGGTCCTCTCGGACGACGAGCACCGCCCGGCCAGCCACCTCGGCCGGACCATGGGCGAGATCCTCCCCCGGCCGAGTCGCCACGCCCACCGCCCCCAGCAGCTCCCCCGCCCTCGGCCCGGCCAGGTGGAACTCGAATGTTTCGGCCGTCTCGTCCTCCAGCTCGACCTCCTCCAGCACCCCGTACTTCCTCAGGTGCGGGACGACCGCCCCTAGCGACTCCTCCTCGGTGCGCAGCAGGATCGCATCCTCCCGAATCACCAGCGTCACCAGGCCCAGCGTCCTCCCCTGCGGGCTGGTGACGAACGCCTCACACCCCGATCCGGGGGCCCTCGCCTTCACGTCGTTGGTCGTCAGGTTGTGCAGGAACTTCGCCCGGTCCGGCCCCACCACCCGGATCCGGGCCCGACCGGGCCGGTCGGCGAGGACGGCTCCCAAGTCGATCGCGGTCGCGGAGGCGGTGGGGTAGGAGGACATCGGAGGGGCCTCGGGAATTGGGGGGAGGGCAGAAGGCTGAATGCGGATGGCAGAGGGCAGAGGGCAGAAGGCTGAATGCGGATGGCAGAGGGCAGAGGGCAGAAGGCTGAATGCGGATGGCAGAGGG
>NZ_RYZH01000012.1:64777-138752 GCF_003977685.1 Tautonia sociabilis
AATGCGGATGGCAGAGGGCAGAAGGCTGAATGCGGATGGCAGAGGGCAGAAGGCTGAATGCGGATGGCAGAGGGCAGAAGGCTGAATGCGGATGGCAGAGGGCAGAAGGCAGAAGCGGATGGCGGATGGACTGGGATCATCACGCGAGGTCGACCCGGGAGGCAGCTCAACGGGCAGGGGCGAACGGCAGGGGCTGGTTCCGGGCCTCGATCGGGGTCGATTCGGCATTCAACAGGATGAAACCTGACGGCCCGGCGGTGCTGGGGATTCGACTCAGGCCCGGCGGGCCCCGGCCCTCGTCCGGTCGGCCCGGCTGACGACGAGGCAGGAGGGGCTGACCGAGGCCAGCCGGCGGGCCTCCTCGGGGGAGCCGAGGGCGATCATCGAGAGGTCGTCGACCGTGTCGTCGTCCAGGGCGCTGAGCAGGTAGATATCGGCCCAGGCCAGGGCGTCGGCGACGGCAAGCGCGGCGGGGAAGTCGGGCGCCCCTTCGAGGCCCCGGAGGGCCTTCGCCCCCCCCCGGGCGGGGTCGTCGAGCCCGGAGAGCCGGGAGAGGGCCGGGCCGAGCGGCCCTCCGGCCCGGGAGAGCAGGGCGATCTTCCCCCCGCGCCGGACCAGCCCCGCCGCCGTGGCCAGGCCGGCGGCCAGGTCGTCCAGCGAGGTCGGCCGCCCCGGATCGCCGACGCCGGCGATCACCAGGTCGGCCCGATCCTCGGGGCGGAAGGTCCAGGCCCCCTCGATCGCCCGGATCCCCTCCTCCCGCACCGCCCCCGCCTCGCCCGCCACCACCCCGGCCGCTCCCGACCGGCCCGGCAGCACGCCGACGTGGAAGAGGCTGCCGAGCAGCCACGAGACCTCCGCCGACTCCTCCAGCACGCTCCCCCTCCGGCCGACCCCGGCGGGGGACTTCCGCTCGCTGGCCTGAGTCTCGGCGTTGCTCAGCCCCGGGAACAGGGTACTCCAGGGCCCCCGGTACCCGAGGACCGTGTCGAACCCGAGCACCCCCACGGAGACGACCACATCCGCCTCGATCAGCTCCCGGTTCAGGTAGATCCGCCGGCCCCCTCCGGTGCTGGCCAGGTAGGCCATCGCCATCGGGTCGGCCGCTCCCGGATCGTGCTCGCCCAGGGGGACGGACGCCGGCCAGTCGTCCCGCTGCGAGGCGGGGATCGGCCCCAGGCCGACCGCCCGGATCGATTCCACCCCCGCCCCCGAGAGCACCCCGGCCAGCGTGGCCACCACCCGGGCCAGCTCGGGCACCTCCGAGTCGACCGCCAGCACGACCCGGTCCCCCGGCACGACGTTCTGCGCCAGGGGAGGAAACCCCCTCGGCCCGTCCAGCTCGCGCCGGAGCCGGTCGAGGAACGCCCCGACCTCCATCGGCTCCGGCCCCTCCCAGGAGCCGACGAGCCGGTCGTCGGGCACGTCCAGTTCGAGTCGATCGTCCCGGAAAGCCACCGAGACCCGCATGGTTGGTCCTCTTCGGCCGTCGAATCCCACCTCATCGTAGGAGCGGGAGGGAGCCGCTTCAAGGAAGGCGGCGCCTCCTCGAGCGACGACAAGACGAGCCTGACCCGATCCGGGGCCTCGGCGGAGCGATCACCAAAGCACTCGCGAGCCGAGCAAGGCCGGCGACCCCGATCGGTCCCCCCGGTCCTCTCCCGGTTTGCTTCCGGTTCGCCGATCGTCGCGGCCCGGCCCTCTGGCCCTCTGGCCCTCTGGCTCTCTGGCCCTCTGGCCCTCTTCCCTGCTGGTCGCGGGCCCCCGTCCCTTTTACACTGAGGCGTTGAGGCGTTCCCCCTCGACCGTCGCACCGCACATCACCGAGAGGCACCCGTGTCGAAGCCATCGAAGACCAGAGGGGTCGCTCCCGCCCGCTCGGCCGACGGCCGGGCCGCCTTCTGGATCGTCCCGCTCGCCGCGGCCGTACTCGGAGCCGCCGCCCTTTGGTTCTCCCGAGGGGAGGCCGAGGAGTCCGAGTCCGAGTCCGAGTCCGACCGGACCCGAACCCAGGCCGCCGCCCTCGCTCCCTCCGCCTCCGATCGCGACACCCCCCCCGCGCCCAAGGCGTCGAACTCAGCCGCCTCCCACCAGATCAACGACCTCACTCCCCCCGGCCCTCCCCCCGACGAGGGGATGGTCTGGATCCCCGGCGGCACCTACTGGATGGGCAGCGACGACCCCCAGTTCCCCGACGCCCAGCCGGTCCACCTCGTCACCGTCGACGGCTTCTGGATGGACCGCACCGAGGTCACCAACGCGCAGTTCCAGGAATTCGTCGACGCCACCGGCTACAAGACCGTCGCCGAGCGGCCGATCAACCCCGCCGACTACCCCGGCGTCGCCCCCGAGAACCTCTCCCCCGGCTCGATCGTCTTCAACCCGCCCGACCACCCGGTCTCCCTCGACAACCACCTCCAGTGGTGGGCCTGGAAACCCGGCGCCAACTGGAGGCACCCCGAGGGGCCCGGCTCGTCGATCGCCGACCGGATGGACCACCCCGTCGTCCATATCTGCTTCGAGGACGCCGTCGCCTATGCCGAGTGGGCGGGCAAGCGCCTGCCGACCGAGGCCGAGTGGGAGTTCGCCGCCCGAGGGGGGCTCGACCGCGCCACCTACTCCTGGGGGAACGAACGCCACCCCGACGGCCAGCCCATGGTCAACAACTGGCAGGGGCCCTTCCCCACCGGCGACACCGGCGAGGACGGCTTCGTCGGCATCGCCCCCGTCGCCCAGTTCCCCCCCAACGGCTTCGGCCTCTTCGACATGGCCGGCAACGTCTGGGAATGGTGCGCCGACTGGTACCGCCCCGACTACTATCGCTCCAGTCCCCAGGACAACCCCACCGGCCCCTCCGACTCGTTCGACCCCGCCGAGCCCGGCATCCCCAAGCGCGTCCAGCGCGGGGGCTCGTTCCTGTGCAGCGACCTCTACTGCGTCCGCTATCGCGTCGGCAGCCGAGGCAAGGGGGCCGTCGACAGCGGCAGCCAGCACATCGGCTTCCGCTGCGTCGCCGACCCGGCCCCGGCCGGCTGACGCTCCCGGGCCAAGGCGGGCGAGGGGGTCCCGACGCGACCCGGCACCGCGTCTCCTGGCCCCGACGGCGGCTCATCCCCGAGGACTCGATGGGCCAGAAGAGCCAGGAGAGCGAGGGGCCGATCCGGGTCGCTCCCGGCTCCCCGAGGCCCAGCCCCTAGGACCTCTCCCACCGACGAGGAGACGGCCGGCCCGAGATCGCTCGACCCGAGCCCGTCGCCCAGGGGAAACGCCGAGGCCCCCCGGCGACGGGTGGCCTTCTCGCGATCGGTCCCCGATAATGGGCCCCGTCGCCCGGCCGCCGAGGCCGGCCGGGCCCTCCTCCTCCGGATCATCCCCCTGTTCGACCGCAGCGAGGATCCGCCCGATGACGGCCCGAACCGCGCTCTCGACGCTGCTCCTCATGCTGGCCCTGGCCCCCGCCTCCCGGGCCCGGCCGGACGGCCTGGACCTGCCCCGGATCGGGAACGCGAGGCCGCGCAACGTCGTGTTCATCCTCTCCGATGACCACCGCTTCGACGCGATGGGCTTCCTGGGCCACCCCTTCCTGAAGACCCCGAACATGGACCGCATGGCCCGGGAAGGCGTGCACCTGAAGAACGCGTTCGTGACCACCTCGCTCTGCTCCCCCAGCCGAGCGTCGATCCTCACCGGCCGCTACGCGCACAACCACAAGGTCGTCGACAACAACAACCCCGTCCCCCCCGGCACCGTCTTCTTCCCCCAGTACCTCCAGGCCGCCGGCTACGACACGGCCTTCATCGGCAAGTGGCACATGGGGGGAGACTCCGACGCCCCCCGCCCCGGCTTCGACCGCTGGGTCAGCTTCCGGGGGCAGGGGACCTACCTCCCCGGCCGCAACGGCCTGAACGTCGACGGCACCCCCGTCCCCCAGAAGGGGTACATCACCGACGAGCTGACCGACTACGCCGTCGCGTGGCTCGAGGCCCGGCCCGACGACACCCCCTTCTTCCTCTACCTCTCCCACAAGGGAGTCCACGCCGAGTTCGAGCCCGCCGATCGCCACAAGGGGACCTACGACCACGCCGAGTTCACCCCCCCGGCCACCATGGACCCCGACTTCGAGGGGTTCCAGGACCGCCCCCTGTGGGCCCAGAACCAGCGCAACAGCTGGCACGGCGTCGAGTTCCCCTACCACAGCACGCTCGACGTCGCCGAGTTCTACAAGGACTACTGCGAGACGCTCCTCGGCGTCGACGAAAGCATCGGCCGCGTCCTCGACACGCTCCAGTCCAAGGGCGTCCTCGACGACACCCTGGTCATCTACATGGGCGACAACGGCTTCGGCTTCGGCGAGCACGGGCTGATCGACAAGCGCGTCGCCTACGAATGGTCGATGCGCGTTCCGATGCTCATGCGATGCCCCGATCTCTTCGCGCCGGGCACCACGGTCGAGCAGGTCGTCGCCAACATCGACATCGCCCCCACCATCCTCGAGGCCGCCGGCCTCGCCGCCCCCGAGCACATGGACGGCCGCTCCTTCCTCCAGCTCGCCGCCGGCGAGGAGGTCCAATGGCGCGACGCCCTCCTCTATGAATACTACTGGGAGCGCAACTTCCCCCACACTCCCACACTCTTCGCCCTGCGCACCGACCGCTACAAGTTCGTCCGCCCCCACGGGCTCTGGGACCTCGACGAGCTGTACGATCTCCAGGCCGACCCGATGGAGGCCAGGAACCTCGTCTTCAGCCCCGAGCACCAGGAGATCCTCCAGCAGCTCAAGCGCCGGCTCTTCGAGATGCTGACCGAGACCGGCGGGATGACCATCCCGCTCTACCCCGACCGCGGCGGCTCCCAGAACCTCCGCAACGCGGACGGCTCCCCCGCCGCTGAGTTCCCCGACTCCCTCCTGCGCCGGGTTCCCCCCAACCAGGGGCGTCCTTGAGAGGGAGGAGCCTACGCGGCGACGAAACCCGTCCCGATTCATCGAACAACCCCGGAGCCTTCTGATGACCGCATTTCCCACCTCCTCCTCCTTGCTGGGCGAGGCCGTCCGCCGGGAATTGGGCCGGATCCGCAGAACCTGGATCTGGTTCCTCATCTTGGGAATCGGCACCATCGCGCTTGGCTTGCTGATCATCGCCACTCCCTGGCTTGGCTCGCTGGCGGCGGTCTGGATGATCAGCCTCCTGTTGGTCGCCAGCGGGATCCTCCAGTTCGTTGGCGCGTTCTCGACCAAAGGCTGGGGCGGCTTCTTCCTGTCGGTGCTCGCCGGCGTCTTGTATGTCGCGTTGGGAATTCTGATCGTCGATCGGCCGATCACGGCTCTCGCGGTCCTCACGATCGTCATCGCCCTCTCGTTGATCATTGGCGGGTTGCTCCGGATCATCCTCGCGGCGAGCGAGCGGTTCTACGGCTGGGGCTGGATGGTCCTCAACGGTGCGATTTCGCTGCTGCTCGGCGTGTTGATCTGGCAGCAATTGCCCGCCTCGGCCTTCTGGGTCATCGGTCTGTTCCTGGGAATCGAGATGCTCTTCAACGGACTGTTCTGGGTCATGCTCGCGCTGGGGCTGAAGAGCCTGCCCACCCCGGAGTCACCCTGACGCCTCGGCCGACAGACGATCGCCATCGCACTGGCGATCCGGCCGCCGCCACCGCCACCGCCACCGCCACCGCCACCGCCGGAGGAGACCCGATGACGCGATTGGCGATCGTCCTGGCATGCTGCCTCGGCCTGACGCTGCCGGGGACGCCCTCCTCGGCGTCCTCGGAGCGGCCGAACGTCCTCTTCATCGCCCTCGATGACCTCAACGACTGGGTCGGCGTCCTCGGCGGCCACCCCCAGGCGAAGACGCCGAACCTCGACCGCCTCGCCGCCCGGGGGACCCTCTTCACCAACGCCCACTGCCAGGCGCCGCTCTGCAACCCCTCCCGCACCAGCCTGCTCACCGGCCTCCGCCCCTCCACCACCGGCATCTACGGCCTCGCTCCCTGGTTCCGCACCGTCGAGGACCTCGCCGACGTCGTCACCCTCCCCCAGCACTTCCGGGAGCACGGCTACACCGCCCTCTCGACCGGCAAGGTCTATCACGGCGGCTATCCTCCCGGCCCCGACCGCCCCCGAGAGTTCGACTCCTACGGCCCCCCCAGCGGCGTCGGCGCCCGGCCCGACGAGAAGCTCATCGGCCCCACCCCCGGCGGCAACAACCCCCTGATGGACTGGGGCACCTTCCCCCACCGAGACGAGGACAAGGGGGACTACCAGGTCGCCAGCTGGGCCGTCGAGCAGCTTCACTCCCTGCCCGACGACCGCCCCTTCTTCCTCGCCGCCGGCTTCTTCCTGCCGCACGTCCCCTGCTACTCCTCGCCACGCTGGTTCGACCTGCACCCGGACGACACCCTGATCCTGCCCCGAGTCTTCCACGGCGACCGGCTCGATACCCCCGAGTTCTCCTGGTACCTCCACTGGTACCTGCCCGAGCCCCGCCTCTCCTGGCTGGAATCGAGCGGCACCTGGCGGTCGCTGGTCCGGTCCTACCTCGCCTGCACCAGCTTCGTGGACGCCCAGGTCGGCCGGGTCCTCGACGCCCTGGAGTCCTCCGGCCACCTCGACGACACGATCGTCGTCCTCTGGTCCGACCACGGCTACCACCTCGGCGAGAAGGAGATCAGCGGCAAGAACACCCTCTGGGAGCCCTCCACCCGAGTCCCTCTCATCTTCGCCGGCCCCGGCATCCCCGCCGGCCAGGCCTGCGACCGCCCCGTCGAGCTGCTCGACCTCTTCCCCACCCTCATCGACCTCTGCCGGCTCCCCGACCGCCCCGGCCTCCCACTCGAAGGCCACAGCCTCGCCCCCCTGATCGCCGACCCGACCGCCGATCGCCCCTGGCCCGCCATCACCACCCACAACCAGGGCAACCACGGCATCCGCACCGACCGCTGGCGCTACATCCGATACGCCGACGGCTCCGAGGAGCTCTACGACCTCGAGGTCGACCCCGAGGAATGGACCAACCTCGCCCTCGACCCCTCCTTCGAGCCCGTCCTCGCCGAACACCGCCGCTGGCTCCCCGAGGTCGACGTCCCCCCCGCCCCGGACAGCCGCCACCGGGTCCTCACCTTCGACGGCAAGACCGCCGTCTGGGAAGGCAAGCCCATCGACCCCGCCGAGGCGATGCGCTGAGCCTGCCGGCGGTCGCCTCGAACCAGTTGGGCCGAGGACTCCGCCGCCCCCCCTCAATGACCGTCCCGTTCGCCTCGCCCGACGCTCCCGTCTCCCGAGGCGTCCACCGGATCAGCCCTCGGAGTCTCCCATGACGCTCGCCGCGACCCGCTCCGCCCTGCTCCTCTGCCTGGCGATCTCCCCGCCGCCTCAGGATCGGGACCGCCCGCCGAACGTGGTCATCATCTTCACCGACGACCAGGGCTACGCCGACGTCGGCGTCTTCGGCGCGAAGGGCTTCACCACCCCGAACCTCGACCGGATGGCCGCCGAGGGCCGCCTCTTCACCGACTTCTACGCCGCCCAGGCCGTCTGCTCCGCCTCCCGGACCGCCCTGCTGACCGGCTGCTATCCCAACCGAGTCGGCATCCTCGGCGCCCTTGGGCCGAACTCGAAGATCGGCATCAACGACGACGAGACGACGATCGCCGAGATGCTCAAGCCCCTCGGCTACGCCACCGCCATCTTCGGCAAGTGGCACCTCGGCGACTCCCCGAAGTTCCTCCCCACCCGACACGGCTTCGACCGCTACTTCGGCCTGCCCTACTCGAACGACATGTGGCCGAAGCACCCCACCAACCCCAACGCCTACCCGCCGCTGCCCCTCATCGACGGCGAGGAGATCGTCCAGACGAACCCCGACCAGCGGAACCTCACGACCTGGTACACCGAGCGCGCCGTCTCCTTCATCGATGAGAACGCGGATCGGCCCTTCTTTCTCTACGTCCCCCACAGCATGCCCCACGTCCCCCTTTTCGTCTCCGACAAATTCGCCGGCAAGTCGGAGCAGGGGATGTACGGCGACGTGATCATGGAGATCGACTGGTCCGTCGGCCAGATCCTCGAGGCCCTCCGCCGCAACGGGCTGGACGAGGAGACGCTCGTCGTCTTCACGTCCGACAACGGCCCCTGGCTCTCCTACGGCGACCACGCCGGCTCCGCCGGCCCCCTCCGCGAAGGCAAGGGGACCACGTTCGACGGCGGCCAGCGCGAGCCCACCCTCATGCGATGGCCCGGCCGCATCCCCGCCGGCACCTCCTGCTCCGAGCCGGCCATGACGATCGACCTGCTCCCCACCATCGCCGCCATCACCGGCGCCCCCCTTCCGGAACTCCCCATTGACGGCCTCGACATCTCCCCGCTCCTCTTCGGAGAAGACGGCGCCGAGTCCCCCCACGACGCCCTCTACTTCTACTGGGGCCGAGAACTCCAGGCCGTCCGCTCCGGCCGCTGGAAGCTCCACTTCCCGCATTCGTACCGCAGCCTGGAGGGTGAAGGAGGCACCGGAGGCCGCCCCGCCCCCTACGTCCAGCGCGAGACCGGGCTCGCCCTCTTCGACCTCCGAACCGACGTCGGCGAGACGACCGACGTGAAGGAGCAACACCCCGAAATCGTCGCCCGCCTCCAGCGGCTCGCCGACCGCGCCCGGGACGATCTCGGCGACTCCCGCACCGGCCAGGACGGCTCCGGCGTCCGCCCTCCCGGCCGCTTGTGAGTTGCATCGCCGAGGCCGCCAAGTCATCCTCGGGGGCATCTCCGTCCCCGAGGAGGCCTTCCGATGACCCGACTGGCGACCGCCCTCGCCCTGCTCGCCCTGATCCCGACCGCGGCCCACGCCGGCGCCGGGAAGGACGACCGCCCTCGGCCTCCCAGCATCGTCGTCTTCCTCGCCGACGACGTTTCCGCCGGCGATTTCGGCTGCTACGGCCACCCCACCATCCGCACGCCGAACATCGACGCCCTCGCCGCCGGCGGCCTCCGCTTCGACAACGCCTTCCTCACCACCTCCTCGTGCAGCCCGACCCGCATCAGCGTACTCACCGGGAAGTACCCGCACGCCACCGGGGCCGAAGACCTGCACATGACGCTCCCCGATCATCAGGTGTTCGTCTCCTCGATGCTGAGGAGAGCCGGCTACCACACCGGCCACATGCTCAAGACCCACTACGGCCCCGCCGGCAATGCGCAGTTCGACTGGTACGGCAAGGCCGTCGACCAGTTCCCCTGCTTCCTCGACGAGGCCGGCGACCGCCCCTTCTTCCTCTGGGTCGGCTTCACCGACGCCCATCGCCCGTACCAGGAAGGGGCCATCGCCAATCCCCACACCGCCGACGACGCCGTCGTTCCCCCCTTCCTCGCCGACACCCCCGAGACCCGGGCCGACCTCGCCCTCTACTACGACGAGATCGCCCGCATGGACGGCGACATCGGCCGCATGGTCGCCGAGCTGAAAGCCCGAGGCCGCTTCGACGACACCCTCGTCATCTTCTTCGCCGACAACGGCATGCCCTTCCCCCGAGCCAAGGGCACCCTCTACGACTCCGGCATCGCCACCCCACTGATCGCCTCCTGGCCCGATCGCATCCCCCCCGGCTCGACCCACTCCGGCCTCGCCAGCGTCATCGACCTCGCCCCCACCTTCCTCGACATCGCCGGCCTCCGATCCCCCGCCGACCTGCAGGGCCGCAGCATGCTCCCCGTCCTCGACGACCCGGCCCTCCCCGGCCTCGACGCCGTCTTCAGCGAGCGCAACTGGCACAACTGCGACGAGCACATGCGCAGCATCCGAACCGAACAGTACAAGCTCATCCGCAACGCCTACCTCGACCTCCCCCTCGGCAACCCCTCCGACGTCAGCAGTTGCCCCTCCTGGGACGCCCTCCTCGAACTGAAGGCCCGGGGCGCCCTTTCCCCCTCCCAGGCCCAGCTCTTCCAGGCTCCCCGCCCGCCGGTCGAGCTCTACGACGTCCAGGCCGACCCCGCCGAGTTCGTCAACCTCGCCTCCCTTCCCGAGTACGCCGCCGTCGTCGCCGAACTCTCCGGGCGCCTCGACGACTGGATCGCCGCGACCGGCGACTTCCCTCCCCGCTACCGCCGCCGAGCCGACAACTGCGACCGCCTCTCCGGCGAGAAGTTCACCTCCGAGATCGCCCCCATGACCGACCCCCTCCCTCCCGGCTTCGGCCGCCGCTGACCCAACCGACTGACCCGGCCGGCCGCCCCGATCGGCCGCTCCGCCTCTCCTCCCCGGAGCTCCCTCCCCCATGCTCATCGGCTTCGTCAGCGACGAGCGCTACGTCGCCCTGCCCGGCGTCTCGCTCGAGTTCCTCGGCCCTTCCGGTTCCGTCTCCTCCCGGTCCCGGGCCGACGGCTCCGTCCACGCCGCCCTCGTGCCCGGCCCCTACGTCGTCACCCTCGCCGCCTCCGGCTTCGGCGCCAAGCGCGTCCTCCTGGACGTTCCCCCGGGCCGCCCCCACCACTTCCGCCTCCTGTCCGACCGGCTCCTGGGCTACGCCTGGCCGAAGTGGGTCCGCTCCGGCGAGGAGTCCGAGTTCCGCGTCCACGCTCCCGAGCCCTACCGCCTGGACCTCTGGCGGTACGGCCTCCAGGTCGAACACGTCCGCAACCTCGGCTGGCACGACGAGCACGGCCCCCGCGCCACCGCCCAGATCACCCCCGACGGCGACTACTCTCAGACGGGGGTCCGCTGGAACAGCGTCGGCTACCCGAGCCGGGTCCACCGGCAATTCGTCGCCGGGCCCGAGCGGTCGGGGCTCTATTACTTCCTCGCGAGCACGCGATCGGGGCTCCGATTCGGGTTCCCCTGGGTCGTCGCCCCGGCCCGGCCGACGGCGCCGGTCGCCTACCTCGCCGGCACAATCACCTGGAACGCCTACAACAACTTCGGCGGCCGGAGCAACTACATCAGCCCCGACCGGCTCCCCTCCGAGCCCACCGTCAACGCCCGCCAGGAACTCCGCCGCTACACCGACCCGAACTTCGTCACCTACGACGCCGACTCCTACGCCCCGCTCTCCTTCGACCGCCCCGACCCGAACACCGACATTGATCCCGACGAGCGGGCGACCGACCCCATCCAGGGCCGCGCCGCGTGCCACCTCGCCCCGGCCGAGTGGCGAATCCTCGCCTGGCTCGAACGGGAGGGGGTTCCCCACGACGTCTACGCCGAGAACCAGCTCCACGACGGCACCCTCGACCTCGACTCCTACCGCGTCCTCGTCCTCGGCCCCCACCCCGAGTACTGGACGAAGGTCATGTATGATCGCGTGAACGACTGGGTCGAGCACCGAGGAGGCCGGCTCCTCTACCTCGGCGGCAACGGGATCGACTGCGAGGTCTCGCTGCCGACCCCCGACGCGATGATCGTCCACAACGGCCGGGAATCCCTCGTCTACCCCCAGGGTTTCGAGAGCCGGTTCCACCGGAGCACCGGCGTCTCCCAGGCCGAGCTGCTCGGCGTCGCCTTCTCCTACGCCGGCATCATGACCGCCGCCCCCTTCCGAGTGCTCGACGCCCGCCACTGGGCCTTCGCCGGCACCGGGCTGCAGGACGGCGACCGCTTCGGCACCCGCAGCCTGCACATGCGCTGCGAAGGCGGAGCCTCCGGCCACGAAACCGACAAGGTTACGCCCCATTCTCCTCCCGACGTCGTCGTGCTCGCCCGAGGCGAGAACCCTGACGAGGGCGGAGCCCATCTCGCTCTGCGAGCCACTGCCTCCGGCGGCGCCGTCTTCGCCGCCGGCTCGATCACCTTCCCGGCGTGCCTGCTCGTCGACGAAACCGTCTCGACGCTGACCGCCAACATCCTCCGCCGGTTCCTCGACGAGGGGCCGGTCTCGACCCGACCGTAACGGACCCTCGCATGAAGATCGCCCGCCTCGAAGCCATCCCCGTCTCCGTCCCCCTCAAG
Organism: Tautonia sociabilis; assembly: GCF_003977685.1. Taxonomy (GTDB): domain Bacteria; phylum Planctomycetota; class Planctomycetia; order Isosphaerales; family Isosphaeraceae; genus Tautonia; species Tautonia sociabilis. The sequence continues at coordinate 76,708 of NZ_RYZH01000012.1, forward strand.
GCCGGCCTCACCACCCGAACGGCCCACGGCGACCACGTCACCTCCGACTACGCGATCGTCCGCGTCCACTCGGATGACGGCCTGGTCGGTCTCGGCGAGGCCACCGTCTCCGCCATCTGGAGCGGCGAGACGAACCGATCGACCGTCTTCGCCGTCGAGCAAGTGCTGGCCCCCGCGCTTGTCGGCCAGGATCCGACCCGGATCCACGCCTGCCGATTCGCGATGGACCGCGCCCTGAAGAACAATCCCTTCACCAAGGCCGCCGTCGAAATGGCCCTGTGGGACCTTTTCGGCAAGTCGCTCGGGGTCCCCGTCCATCAGCTGCTCGGCGGGAAGCTCCGCGACCGCATCCGCACCAAGATGATGATCGGAGCCTTCGACCCTCCCCAGGCGGTCGCCCTCGCCGAACGCTTCCTCGGCTGGGGAGTCACCTGCCTGAAGGTCAAGGTCGGCCTCGACCCCGACGGCGACGTCTCCCGGGTCCGGGCCGTCCGAGAGGCCGCCGGCCCGGACCTACCCATCACCGTCGACGCCAACTGCGGCTGGGACGTCCCCGCCGCCCGCTCCGCCCTGGAACGCCTCCGCCCCTTCAACCTGCTCGTCGCCGAGCAACCGCTGATGCCCGGCCTCGACGACGCCACCCGGGATCTCCGCCGCATCGGCCTGGCCATCATGGCGGATGAGAGCGTCTGGACCGCCGCCGACGCCCTCCGCGTCTGCTCCGCCCGAGCCGCCGACGTCATCAGCCTCTACCCCGGCAAGAACGGCGGCCTGCTCGCCTCGCTGGAGGTCGCCCACGTCGCCGCCGCCGCCGGCCTGCCCTGCCACATGGGCAGCAACCTGGAGCTCGGCATCGCCAGCGCCGCCATGCTCCACCTCGCCGCCGCTTGCCCCAACATCCAGAGCGACCGCTTCCCCGCCGACATCCTCGGCCCCAACTACCACGAGGCCGACCTGCTCACCACCCCCCTCGACCTCCGCGCCGACTCCGCCCTCGTCCCCGACGCCCCCGGCCTCGGCGTCGAGCTGGACGAGGAGCAACTGAAACGCTTCCGCGCCGATCGCTGACCCCTCGCCCGACCCCTTGGGGCAACGATCGTCCCGGAGCCAAGGCGGTCAGCCGATGCGGGCAAAGGCCCTCCTCATCGCCTCGGCGACCGCCTCGATCGCTTCCTCGTCGTCCATCGCGTTGAGCGTCGCGTTGAACGGCTCGGCCCGGACGGGCCCGTCGTAGCCGATCGCCACCAGGGCCTCCAAGAACGCCTCCACGTCAATCACTCCCGTGCTGGCAGGCAATTCTCTTTGATTATCGATCTGCTCATCCACCGGGATCCCGGCCGGCGCGTCGTTCAAATCACAGGCGACCACATCCTCATTCGAGAGCGAGCGGATCTCATCGGCCGACTCTCCCGCGGTGTACCAGTGCCAGCTATCGAGGACCAGCCCCACGTTCTCGCGGTCGATCGCGGCGATCAGCTCCCTCGCCTCGGCCATCGTATGAACGAACGGGTAGCGGCCCGAGGACCACAGCGTCTTCGGCCCCACGTATTCGAGCCCGAACCGAAGGCCCCGATCCCCCAGCACCGAGGCCACCTCGCGCAGCCTCCGCACATGCTGCTTGAAGTTGGCCAGATACGTCAATTCGTCGCTCCGGGGCATCAGCCAGGTCCCCACCCGGGTCACGCCCGCACGTCTTAGGACGTCAGCGAACCCGGGAAGCGCCGCCATGCCCTCGCGGAACGCCTCGTCGTCCTTCCGGAAGTCGACCGGCAATCCCGAGGCGCCGAACACCAGGCCGTGCTCCCGCATGTGCTCGATCAGCGCGGCCATCCCCTCGTCGTCCAGCGACCCGAGGTCGCCCGCGTCCGGCGCCACCGACTCGAACCCCGCCCTCGAGGCCAGCTCGACCAGCCGGGGGAACGGCAGGTCGACCCCGACCATCCCGGGAACCAGATCCATCGTGAACGTCCGCCCTCCCTGCGGCGAGGGAGCGGCCACGCCCGGGACCCGGCCGGCCAGGGCCGATGCTCCCGAGGCGGCGGCGAGGAACTCGCGGCGACGCATCATCATTGATCTTCCTCCGGTTCGGGATCGCCGATCGCCCGGTCGAGCAGATTCTTCGTGATGCGCTGCACCCTCGGGTCCGGCCCGTGCGGCCGGCTCCAGTGCGACCACGGCAAGACATGCCCCGGCGGCGTCGAGAGCCCCTGGGCCCAGAAGATCGTCGCCGCGTTGAAGACGAAGTTTCCGTTCGGGCCGGGATAGATCGTCGCCGTCCAGCGCTGGGGCCTCACGCCGCCGACCCACGCCGTCCCCCTGGCCACCACTTCCAGGCCCGGGATGTCGGCCGGATCCCCGTGATATTCCCAGCCGACCAGGCCCGGGATACGGTCGCCGGCCTTCACGCCGGTTCCCTCGAAGATCCAGTGGTCCGGCCTTGTGATCACCCAGTCGCCACCGCCGTTGACGGGCTCCACGTTGCGAGCGCCGATTAGCAGCCCTTCATCCGGCCCGCGCTCGGGGAAGGGGCCGTGGTCCCGTTCCCGGTTGACGGCGTAGTCGTTCTCGGCCCCGTATGGCCCTCCCCGGAAGAAGATCCGGTTCGGCCTCCCGTCTGAGCTGGGGGAGTACGGCGACACCCAACACACGCTGTTCCCCGACAGGAACAGCAGGTCCACTCCCGCGTCCCGCATCGCCGACACGCTGCGGAACTGGCGGATATCCCAGTACTCGTCGTGGCCGACGCTGATGAACGCCTTGCACTTCAGTCCCCGATCGGGCGAGAGCATGTCGCTGTTCGAGCAGTACGACACGTCGTACCCCTGCTGCTCCAGCCAGTACGCCAGCGGGAATTCCAGCGGCAGGAACTCCCCTGAGCCGAACGTGAGCGGGTCGTTCACCACGCCCTCGTACTGCGCCTCCCTGCCGTAAGGCCGGTCGAAGCTCACCGCCGCCCACGGGCCCTGCGTTCCCTTCGGATGCGTATACACGGAATCGTCATTCGGCCAGCGGTTGTACGCCTGCCACGTGTTGTCCGAGCACTGAAAGAGGATGTCCGCCGGCCGGTCGTCCCGGACGATGAACACCACGTAGCTCTGCCAGTACGGCTCGTCCTCGTCTCCGGGCACGGTCGTCAGCCGGCCGAGGTAGACGCCGCTGACCCAGTCGTCGGGGATCGTCAGCGTCGTCGACGGCGTCCAGTCGCATTCGTGCAAATTCTTCTCGCCCGGTGTCGGGACGGGCTGGGCCTTGCCCGGCAGCGGGCCGATCGTCGTCATCAGCCGGGCGCCGAGCCCGTCGTAGTAGCCCATCCGGAAGATCTCGATCGTGAATGGCCGAGGAGGGTCGGTCGAGACCATCAGGTCGATCGATTCTCCCGCCGCCACGCTCTGCTTCGAGCAGTATCCCTCGATCCAGGGGGACCGGAAGCCGTCGCCGTCGGGCCGGACCCGAGTGAGCTGCCAGTCCAAGGTGCCGGGCCGGGCGTTCTCCTCTTGGATCACCGACCCGCCCTCGGCCGGGGCCGGGGCCACGGCCAGCAACAGCCCCGCGACCATCATCGTCGACATGCTCATCTCAACGTCCCTCTCCCTTGGTCTCTTCCCCGACCGGCACCAGCTCGACCGCCTTCAGGTCCATCAGCGGCGCCCGGTGCTGACCGTCCATCCGGACTTCCAGCCGGTGCCGACCCGGCCCGAGCGAGACGGTGCCGACTGTGTCCGTCCGGTAATCGTCCCAGGTCCCCGTTCCGGGCACGGTGCCCGAGATCCGGTCGGCGCCGACCTCGATCGCGAACGGCCCGCCGCTCGCCTCGTCCTGGCAGGCCCATTCCACCCGGACCTCGAACCGCCCGCCTCGCGCCGCCTCGAAGGTCCACGCCGCCCGGTCGTCGGGACGGAGCCACCAGCCGAGGTTCTCGTGCGTCGGCTCGAACGTCAGGCGATTCCCGAAGATCTCCGCCAAGGCCGCCGGCAGCCGGATCGCGCCGTCGGGCGACGGCTTGACCAGCTCCGGCCGGTTTCCCGGCACCTCCTTCGGCCGGAGCCCTAGCTCTCGGAGGAAGGCGATCAGGTGGGCGAGTTCCTGCGCGGAGATGTCCTGTTCCAATCCTTCCGGCATCAGCGACTTGCCCGACCCGGCGATCTCCTCGATCTCCGACCGCAGCAAGACGTCCCGCTCTCCCCCTTGCCGGAGCAGGGCGACGGCGTTCGACGTCTCCTCGGCGATCAGCCCCGTCACCACTCGCCCGTCCACCGTGGCGGCGGTATACGAGGCATACTTCGCCTCGACGGCCCGATTCGGGTCCAGGATCGCGACGAGCAGCGCTTCGGGAGAGCGGTCCGACAGGCTCGCCAGGTCCGGCCCCACGTCGAACCCCTCCCCCTCGAGCCGGTGGCACGGGGCGCACGACTTCGAGAACACGGCCCGCCCCGCCTTGGGGTCGCCGCCGAGCGCCAGGGCCGATCGGAGCCTCGCCACCACCTCGGCCCGCTCTCCTCCCGTCTTCCCGAACAGCGCCGCCGCCCGATCTCGGGCCGGGGCGTCCCGGCTTCCCAGCAGCCGCTCCCGATGCGACGGCCCCACCTCCGACGCCGGCACCTTCCCCCCTTCGATCGCGTCGAGCAAGGCGTCCCGCCAGGAGTCCCGAGTCAGCAGCGTGTCCAGGATCGCGAGCCGGAGTGCCGGGCCGTGCCCTCGCCAGCCGTCGAGCAGCAGCGCCGGCACGCGGTCATCCCCCAGCCGGGAGATCGCGGCCACCGCCTCCCGCTGGACCGACGACGCCTCCTGAGGCCGAAGCAGCTGGGCCAGCACCCCCGAGTCCCGGCCGGCTCCTCCCGGCTCCCGGCCCAGCAGCCGCACGGCCGCCGCCCGAGCCTCCTCGTCGCGTTCCTCGTCTCCGGCGATCTCCCGGGCGGCCTCGAAGAACGGCGAGAGCCGAGCCGACAGGGCTCGGAGTCCCGGATCGGCGTCGGCCTCGACCCAGCGATCGACCGGAACCCCCGCTCGGGCCGCCTCGTCGAGCAGCGCGGCCACGGCCGACAGCCGGGCCGGGCCCGCATCCTCCGCCGAGCCGATCGCCGCCAGCACCTCTCGGACGATCCCCGACACCGCCTCCGGTCCGCTCCCCGACACCGCCGAGGCGAACAGCGGCGCAATCATTTCCTCGGCCGTCGACGCGTCAATCCTGTCTCCCCCCAGCAGCGAAGCCAGCAGCGCCGAGGCGTGGGGCCTCGCCGAGCTGAGCACCGCCGCCCGCATCCAGGGGTCGTCCCCGTCGGCCTTCGCGATCGTTGCCAGCGCCTCGGCCGCCCTCGGGTCCGGCCAGTCTCCCATCGCCAGCGCCGAGGCGAACCGCACGCGAGGCTCCGGGTCCTCCGCCCCGGCCCGCATCAGCCCCCCGGCCTCGGCGTCTTCCGGCAGCAGCGAGCGGCCCGCCAGGATCGCCGCCCGACGGACCTCCGGATGCTCATCCTCCAATCCGACGCGCACCGCCTCCGCGTCCAGCCCCCCCAGGCAGGCCAGCGTCCACAACGCCTGCACCCGGGCCTCCGGATACCCGGACGACGCCGCCAGCCCGCGCAGCGGGACGATGGCCGACGGATCCGGCTCGTGGATCAACAATCGCTGGCACGTATCCCTCACCCACCCGTTTGGGCTGTCCATCGCCGCGACCAGGCCCGGCCCGTCGAGCCCGTCCAGCCGGGGGATCCCCCTCGGGCGGCTCCCCGACGGCACGACCCGATAGATCCTCCCCCGATCCGACCCGGCCCTCAGATCAATCCGAGCCTCCCAATCGTCCGGGATCCACTCCGGGTGCTCGATCACCGCCCGGTTCATATCCGCCACCCACAGCGCCCCGTCGGGGCCGGTGCGCACCGACACCGGCCGGAACCAATGCTCGGTCGACGCGAGAAATTCCGAAGTCTCCTCCCCCTCCGCCCGACGGCCGGCATACGAGGCGCCGTCCGGCCTGAGCACCATCCGATGGACGAGATTATGAACCGGCTCGCAGATGAACAGATTGGATCGAAAGGACGATCCCAGCAACTCGTCCCGGTACGGGCTCGGGCTGCACGCGGATGTGGCCCGGTTGGCGGCGCCGGGGTCGTTGAAGCGAGCGACCGTACGGCTGGCGGGATACAACGCGGTGTCGGGCTCCAGCAATTGAAGAACCCCCGAGGCCGCGAACGACGGATTCCTCCTCAGGTCCTCGTCGGCGAGCACAACATGCCACGCCCAGACCGAGTTGTTGTTGAGGAACCAGTCCCCCCAGTCGTCCCGAAGCCGGCCGTACTGCGACCGTCCGCTCGCCGGCTCGATCTCCCCCGAGTCCGGCCTTAGCCTCAGATCGCGGCCTCTCACTTCCACCGAGTCCCCCGATCTCGTCGAGCGCACCCGGCCCCCGTCGGCGTCGGCCGCGTAGACCCAGCCGTCCAGCCCCAGGGAGAACCCGTTGAGCCGGTGTTGCGGGTTCGCCTCGGCGAATCCGGAGTACAGCACCTCGCGCCGGTCGCACCGGCCATCGCCGTCCGAGTCCTCGGCGTACAGGATCTCCGGCGCCGAGGAGATGAGCACCCCTTCGCGCCAGGGCATAATTCCATTCGGATACGAGAGTCCGTCCAGGAACACGGTCGACCGATCGTACCGGCCGTCGCCGTCCTCGTCCTCCAGCACCCGGACCCGGCCTCCCCCCTCCACGCCGAGCGGGTAATCCGCCATCTCCACCACCCAGAGCCGGCCGTCGGCCGACCAGTCGAACGCCACCGGGTCCATCACCAGCGGCTCGCTCACCACCAGCTCCACCTCGAACCCGTCCGGCACCCGAATCGCCTCCCTCGCCTCGGCCGGCGCGAGCCCCTCCGGAGGGACCTCCTCGGGGAGACGCTCTTGCCCCCGAACCAATCCCGGGACGAGGCTGGCGATCAGGGCGAGCGCGCCAATCGGCGCGACCGGCAGGCGGCGGGGCCTCATGGGCAGGACTCCTCGGCGGCTCGGAGCAGGGCGGGGCTGGGCGGCAAGTCCCCGGAGTATAACCGGCGCGCACCGGGCGGAGCGAGCGCCCTGCAACGCCCCCCCCGATCGCATCCCCCGCTGGCCCCCCGACCCCTCGAACCCCGAGCCGCCGAAACCTCCAGACGCCGAAACGCCAAACCACCGAGTCTCCGAGGCGACCGAGGACGAAGCAACGGAGGGAGAGCCGCGACCTCGGACGTCCTCCGCTTCTCTTCTCCTCCTCTCCTCCGCGTCTCCTCCTCTTCGTCTCCTCCTCTTCGTCTCCTCCTCTTCGTCTCCTCCTCTTCGTCTCCTCCTCTTCGTCTCCTCCTCCGCGTCTCCTCCTCCGCGTCTCCTCCTCCGCGTCTCCTCCTCTGCGTCTCTGTTCTTCCTCCCTCTGCTCCTCCTTTCGAGATCCGTTCTCCCTCCCCCCAGGCCAGGATCCCCCGCCAGGATCCTGCCGTCCCTCACCCTCCGGGCCGGCTCGCGTTCCACACGCAATCACGTAAGCCAAACGCTCAAAACCTCTTGCGCCATCCGACACCCCGACTCTCCCTCATTTGGCACGCTCCTTGAATTCACTCCGATCGTGTCCGGCCCCAACGGTCGCACCCGGGTGCCGGACGCGAGCCCGATCCCATCGAGTCTGCACCGGCCCGAGGCCCGAGCGATTCCCGTCCGAGCCGACGGCCGCCGCGATCGCATCGCGAGAGGAGCGCACCATGTTGACGTCCACGATTCGAGCGGCGGCCCTGGCCCCCCTGGTCGCCCTGACGATGCTCGGCACGTCGGCCCATTCCCAGACGATCGACCTCCGCCTCCCCCCCTTCGGCCGAGGGGCGATGGTCCACCGCGGCCCGTCGCACCTCTCCGGCCGATCGGCCCCGCACCTTGCCGACCGAGGAGTTCGCCCGGCTCGGCACGTCGACCACGACCACGACCTCAACCCCAACCTCAACCTCAACCACGGCTTCGGCCTCGTCTCGCCGGGGCCGGGGCGGTTCCCCGGCGTGTTGCCCCCCGTCGAGGCGGCCCTGGGATACGGGGGGGGGCCCCTCCCGGGCGGGCCGGGAGGCTTCCCGATCGGCGCCGTTCCGCCGGCCGCCGGAGTTTATCCGCTGGTGCTGGGCCCGGGGCTGGGGGGAGGCTGCGTGCCGGGGGCCTCGCCGGTGATCGGAGCGGTCGACACGCTGATCGGCCAGGTGGCCGCCTTCCTCCAGGTGTTCGGGCCGACGGTGCGCTGCGTCCCCCAGGGGGAGCGGATCTACGCCGACGCGCTGGCCCTCTACGAGTCGTCCCTCGCCTTCCGGCAGGCCGCGCTGGCCGGGGCGCCGCCGTGCGACCTGCGCCGGCTCCATGCCGCGATGGAGGCCTCCTGCGGCCGGCTGGTCAACCGGGTCAATTGCATCGCCCGAGGCCGCACCGGACCAAACATCGAGCAGGTCCGGCTCATCGGCGCCCTGTGCCGGCAGATCGGGGCCGTGATCTGACCGGGATCAGCTCAGTCGTCGCCGGGCGAGCCCTTGGCTCGCCCGGCCTTGCCCGGGGGCGGGCCGATCGAGAGCGAAACCAGAGGCGCTGCCCGCCCGCCCGACTCCCCCGACGACGGGCAGCCCCCGCATCCGGAGCCGCACCCCGACGCCGGCAGACGGCCCGCCACCGCCCGGTAGCCCGACCTCGCCAGGAAGCCCGCCGCCGCCACCGCCAGGCCGATCGCCGCGATGTCCTGCCCGCCGATCCCCATCCGATCGGTCCTCCTCGATGGCGACGCCCGGCCCTCCCGTCGCGTCGGGCCCGCTCGAGCCCATCAAGCGGCCAGCAGCGAGCCGAGCTGATAAGCGAGCAACGCCCCCAGATACGCCAGCGCCGTCATGTAGGCGAAGCTGAACGCCGGCCAGGCCCAGGAATTCGTCTCGCGACGGATCACGGCCAGCGTCGAGACGCACTGGGCGCACAACGCGAAGAAGACCATGATCGACAGCGCCACCGGCACCGAGAACAGCGGCCTGCCGTCCGGCCATCGAGCCTCCCGGAGCGCGGACTGGAGCCGGCTGGCCCCCTCCTCGCCCTCCACGTCGGTGCCGATGTCGAAGACCACTCCCAGCGTGGCGACCACCACTTCCCGGGCCGGGAACGAGGCCAGCGCCGCCGCCCCGATCCGCCAGTCCCACCCCAGGGGCCTCACGGCCGGCTCGATCATCCTCCCGGCCCGGCCGAGCAGGCTGTTCCGCTGCTGTTCCCCCAGCGCCCGGGCCTCGATCGCGGCGATCCTCGCCTGCAGCTCCGCCACCCGATCCGGGTCGTCGGCCCGCTCCCGGGCCGCTTCCAGGGCGAAGACCTCCTGCTCGTACCGATCGGCCTCCCGTTCCGGCAGCCTCGGGTAGTAGAGCAACGCCCACATCACGACCGAGACGGCCACGATGATCGTCCCCGCCCTCCTCACGAACGACCAGCCGCGGTCGAGCATCCGGAAGATCACCACCCGGGGAGAGGGCCACTTGTAGGCCGGCAATTCCATCACGAACGGCGGCGTCGGCCCCCGGAAGACCGTCCGCTTCAGCGCCCAGGCCACGCCCGCCGCCGCGACGACGCCCACCGAGTACAGCCCCACCATCGTCGCCGCCTGCACGCTGAGCACCCCTCCGATCGCCGCCGGAGGAATGAACGCCGCGATCAGCAGCGTGTACACCGGCAGTCGGGCCGAGCAGCTCATCAGCGGAGCCACCAGGATCGTCGTCATCCGGTCCCGACGGTCCTCGATCACCCGGGTCGCCATCACGCCGGGAATCGCGCAGGCAAACGACGACAGCAGCGGGATGAACGACTTGCCGCTCAGGCCCAGCCTCGTCATCAGGCGGTCCATCAGGTAGGCCGCCCTCGCCAGGTAGCCGCAGTCTTCCAGGATGCCCAGGAAGAAGAAGAGGATGAAGATCTGAGGAAGGAACACGATCACCCCGCCGACGCCGGCAATCACGCCGTCGACGACCAGGCTCCGCAACGCCCCCTCGGCCATCGCCCCCTCGACCGCCTCGGCCAGCCAGCCGACCCCGGCGTCGATCAGGTCCATCGCCGGCCCGGCCCAGGTGAAGACGGCCTGGAACATCATCGCCATCAGGGCCACGAAGATCACCGTGCCCCAGACCCGGTGCGTCAGCACCCGGTCCACGCGGTCGCCGGTCGTCATCCTCGGCTGGTCCGGCCGGGAGACCACCCCGTCGAGCACCCCAGCGGCCCAGCCATACCGGGCCATCGCCTCCACCGCCGGCACCGGGCAGCCAGCCTCGGCCAGCCGGGCCCGGCTCGAGACGACCCGGTCGTGCAGCTCGGCCGGGTCGACCTGCGCAACGACCCCCTCCAGGTACCCGCTCAGATCCAGCAAGAGCCGCTCGACCAGATAGCGGGGCAGGGGGGGGCCCCCCGGGCGTCTCTCCGCCAGCCAGGCCTCCAGCGCGGCCACTTCCTCCCGGAACGGCTCGGGGAACGGGCTCTCGACGACCGCCGGAGGCCGATCCGCCGCCTCGGCCAGCGCCGCCTTCAGCGCGTCGAGCCCCTTGCGACGGTGCGCCTGCACCGGAACGACGGGAACGCCGCCAAGCCGATCGCGCAGCCGATCCAGGTCGATCGCCACCCCGCGCTCCTCGGCCAGATCCGTCATCGTCAGCGCGACGACCGCCGGCCGGCCCAGCTCGAGCACCTGGCTGACGAGGTAGAGGTTCCGCTCCAGGTTGGTCGCGTCGACGACGCAGAGCACCGCGTCCGGCCCCGGCGTGTCGGCCCGCCGCCCGAGCAGCACATCGACGGCCACCATCTCGTCCGGCGACCTCGGCGCCAGGCTGTACGTCCCCGGTAGGTCGATCAGCGTCCAGCGCCGATCGCCGATCGTCATTCTCCCCGTCTTCTTCTCGACCGTCACGCCCGGGTAGTTCCCCACCCGCTGCTGCACCCCCGACAGGGCGCCGAAGACGGTCGACTTCCCCGTGTTCGGGTTGCCGATCAGGGCCACGGTGCGGGTCTGCGGGTCTGCGGCGATGGCCATGGCGAGGGTCGGCTCGGGCGGCGGGATCGGGAGGAGGAGGGCGGCGAGCCGAACCCGGTCGGTCGGGCGGGCGGGCGGGGCGGCCGCCATCTCGGCTCGGCTCGGCACGTCGAGGGGAGACGAAACGAGGCGAGGCACCGCATCGCGACCCGACGCCGGGGGAGGAGACGAGCCGAGGCTACGACACCGAGACCTCGACCCCGGCCGCCTCGGCCTTCCTCAGGCTCAGGCGGTAGCCGCGCAGCTCGAAGACCAGCGGGTCCCCCAGCGGGGCGACAGCGACGAGCGTGACCTCGGTGCCGGGGATCAGCCCCATCTCCATCGCGCGGACGCCGGCGTCCCCGGTCGCGTCGACGGCCACGACCCGGGCCGACTGCCCCACCGTCAGGTCCGAGAGCCGGGCCGTCGTCGTCATGCCACCGGCACTCCGGATCGGACCAGCACGCCGGACAGCTCGTCGGAGCGGACCCCCAGCTTGTGGCCGTCCAGCCGGAGGATGCACGGGCTCCCCGGGCGGATCATCTCCACCTCGGCCCCGCGGCGCAGGCCCATCTCCCGCAGGCGGTGCACCAGCGCGCCGCCCCCGAGCACCTGGTCGACCCGAGCCACCTGGCCCGGCCGCAACAGGGTCAGGGGGATCAGCTCGGCCTCCGTCGAGGGCATCGCGGCGATGACCGACATCGGGGCGCTCCGTCGTTGGGCGGTGGGCATCGGCGGGGGGGCCCGATCCAGGGCGTCCCGGGCACGTCCGGGCCACCTTCGGGCGGGCTGCGTATTGAGATTCAATCTCAACACCCGAATTATAGAGGAACCGGCCGAGGGCCGTCAAACCTTTTGTGAAAGCGGGTCGGGGGGATCATGTCGACAGCCGAGCCGGATTCCTGTTACCAAGGGCCCGAGGCGATCTCCGACCTCCGTGTCGGCGGCCGATCGCTCCGACTGTGCCGGCCCGCCGAGCCGGAGCGATTGCTGGACGACCCGGTCGTCCTCTCCTGGAACGCCCGAGACGACTACATGCCCTACTGGGCCTTCCTCTGGCCCGGCGCCTTCCTGCTGGCCGAGGCCGTCGCCGCCGAGCCCTGGGCCCCCGGCCTGACCGCCCTGGAGCTGGGCTGCGGCCTCGGCCTCGCCGGCCTGGTCGGCCTCGACGCCGGGCTCTCCCGGGTCGTCTTCACCGACTACGACCGCGCCCCCCTCCGCTTCGTCGCCGCCAGCGCCGAGATCAACGGCTTCTCCTCCGATCGGTTCGCCGTCGACCTGCTCGACTGGCGCCTCCCTCCCGAGGACCGCTTCCCCGTGATCCTCGGCGCCGATGTGCTCTATGAGCGCCGCCTCATCCCCCTGGTCGTTGGCGTCCTCCGCGCCATGCTCGACCCCGACGGGTTCGCCCTGGTCTCCGGCCCCTACCGCGTCGCCACCGAGGACCTCGAGCCCGCCCTCGCCGCCGCCGGCCTCCGGTTCGAGTCCTCCCCGATCTGCTCCCGAGACGAAACCGGCAAACCCCTGCGCGGGACGTTGCACCGCATCTGGCCCCGATCGAGCCCTGGTCGTCGGCTCCCCTCGGCCTGACTCGCCCCGGAGACGCTGGCGATCTCCGGGGCGAGGGCCCCCCGAGGCCCTCCCTGCGTCCTCAGTGAGCCGCCGGCGCCTCGGGCAACGCCGCGGAGGCCTCCTCGGGCCGGGCCCGCCGTCCCAGCCGGGCCGGAGGGTAGGTCCGGCCGTTGAGGAACCGGCCGAGGAACGTTGGCCGCACCATCAGGTCGTAGCTGGCGAACAGCAGCGCCGAGGCGACCACCAGGATGATCGCGGCCTTCGCCAGGGCGGGGATCGGCAGGTCGAACATCAGCCCTTGCATCCAGTAGATCAGCGGCAGGTGCGCCAGGTACACCCAGTACGCCGAGTCCGACACATAGCGCATCGCCGGGCTCGGGCGATCGAAGAGCCGCTGGAACAGCCCGATGAAGCCGAAGACGCAGAGCCAGGCGACCAGGGCGCCGGTGATCGCCAGCTCCGGCTTCCTCACAACCTGCCCGTTCTCACCGAAGGCCGAGCCGAGGACGCCGAGATCGACCACCAGCACCCCCAGCGCCGCCACCAGCGTCAGGCCCGGCCGACGGCCGAGCAGGGGCAGCAGGTCGACGTTCCGATACAGCATCCAGCCGAACCCGAAGAACGGGGCGTAGGCCAGCAGCGCCAGCGGGTTCGGCAGGAACAGCGGGAACTCCTGCGCGAACAGCCCCGAGGAGAACGGCACCATGAGCGTCAGGAACGACATCCCGACCGCCGTCGGCAGCAGCAGGTGCCACCGCGCCAGCCTCCGGAACAGGCCGCTCCAGGCCCGGCCGATCGCCCCCCCTCCGGCCCGGGCGACGAACCGGAAGACGACCGCCCCCAGGTAGAACCAGAGCAAGGCGTACAGGAACCACAGGTGTAGCGGGGAGATCAGGAACAGGTTGTACCAGGGCTGCCAGTCCTCGGCCCAGGGGATGATTCCGGTCGACCACCAGCCCCGCAGCACCTCCCAGCCCGGCAAGCCCTCGTGCTTGGCCACGCCGAAGACGAAGGCGGACATCGTGATCGGGAACAGGATCGGCCAGCCGACCAGCAGCGGCAGGCCCACCCGCTTCATCCGGTTCGACCACATCCCCCTCACCCCTCGCTTCGCGCAGAGCAGCGCGGCGAAGAAGCCGGCCATCACGAAGAAGACCTGCATCCGGAAGGCGTGGATGCCGAAGAAGACCGGCCCCGCCAGCTCCGAGGTGCGGACGTCCCGGAAGTCGAACCCGGGGAACAGCGGATTGGGCAGGTAGAACTGGAACGTGTGCAGAACCACGCCCAGCAGCATCATCACGGCCCTCAGGGCGTCGAAGCCGTGATACCGGGTCTGGGGCTCCGGTGCGCCCTCGGTTGTGATTGGGTTGGCGGTCGCGTCGGTCATCATCGCTTCGCCCGGTTCGGGTGATCGTCGTCGGCCCGACCCCGCCCGATCCCTTCCGATCGGCCCGAGCGTCGGCCCGGTCCATCCCTCCGGGTGGTGGATTCGCGACCCCGCCCCCCATATTGACCGACCCCTTGACCGCCCCCGCCCGGTCCTCCTCTCCTGCCGGCTCGACCGAGGACGGACCGCCCCGGTCATCCCCCCCGAGGGCGCCCCTTGGCCCGCCGGCCCGTCCGGTGGAGCGAGGAGCCGGGGAGTTCGTCCCCGGGCTTCCTGCTCCCCGAGGGATCAGTCCTTGTTCGATCTCAGCGTGCCGATGAACGCATTGACGTCCGACACTCCCGCCTCCGCCAGCTTCGCCGGCAGTTCGTCGACCATCCTCCCGGCCAGCGTCGGATCCGCGAAGGTCGCCGTGCCGACCTGGATGGCCGAGGCCCCGGCGACGAGGAACTCCATCGCGTCGTCGCTGGAGCAGATGCCGCCGATGCCGATGATCGGTAGCCCGGGGACCGCGCGATGGACCTGCCAGACCATCCGCAGCGCGATCGGCTTGATCGCCGGGCCGCTCAGGCCGCCGATGTCGTTGGCCAGGATCGGCCGGCGACGGCGCCAGTCGACGACCAGGCCGACCACCGTGTTGATCAGGCTCACCGCGTCGGCCCCGGCTTCGTGGGCGGCCTTCGCGACCGTCGCGACGCTCGTCACGTTCGGCGTCAGCTTGGCGATGATCGGATGCGGGCACTCCTGCCGGCACCGCGAGACGACCCGCCCCACGGCCGCCGGGTCCACCCCCAGGTCCAGCCCGTGACTCACGTTCGGGCACGACAGGTTCAGCTCCACCGCCGCCAGCCCCGGCTCCTCTCCCAGGTCGGCGGCCATCCGGACGAACTGGTCCTCGTCCTCGCCGGCGATGTTGGCGATGACCTTCGTCCCCACCGAACGGAGGTACGGCAGGTGATGGGCCCGGAAGTGCTCGATCCCGTCGTTGTCCAGGCCGATCGCGTTGAGCAGGCCCGAGGCCGTCTCCACCGTCCGGGGTGTCGGGTTGCCGGCTCGGGGCTTCGCCGTGACGGTCTTGGGGATCACCCCCCCGAGCCTCGCCAGCGGCACGAACCCGGCCATCTCCCGGACGTAGCCGAACGTCCCCGAGGCCACCAGCACCGGGTTCTCCAGCTCCAGTCTCCCCAGCCTCACCCGCATCGCCACCACGGCTCGACCCCTCCCGTCCCCGATCCCCCCGCCCAGCCCTGGAATTGCCCCGGGGCGTGCCTCCCATTAGGGTAGCAGGAACCCGAAGGCCCCGGAGCGCCCGTCTTGGACGCCCCCCGATCCCGGAGCCCGCCCATGCCCCTGCCGCTGGAAGATTATGCCCTGATCGGCGACTGCCAGACCGCCGCCCTCGTCGGCCGCGACGGCTCGATCGACTGGCTTTGCTTCCCCCGATTCGACTCCGGCGCCGTCTTCGCCGCGCTGCTCGGCGACGAGGAGAACGGCCACTGGCGTATCGCCCCCCAGGGAGAGATCCGAGCCTGCCGACGCCGATACCGCCCCGGCACCCTCGTGCTGGAAACCGAGTTCGACGTCGACGGCGGCACCGTCCGCCTCACCGACTGCATGCCCCCCCGAGACGCCCTGCCCGACGTCCTCCGCCTGGTCGAATGCCGTCGCGGCTCGGTCAAGATGCGCATGGACCTGGTCATCCGCTTCGACTACGGCTCGATCGTCCCCTGGGTCCAGCGCACCGACCACGGCATCTCCGCCATCGCCGGGCCCGACATGCTCCGACTCCGCACCGACGTCCCCGTCCACGGCGAGAACTTCCGCACCGTCGCCGAGTTCGAACTCCAGGCCGGGCAGTCCGCCTCCTTCGATCTCACCTGGTATCCCTCCCATGAGCGAGAGCCCCGGCAGATCGACCACTCCGGCGCGATCCACGACACCGAGCGCTGGTGGCGCGAGTGGTCCGACCGCTGCTCCTTCGGCGAGGGCTCCTGCGACGGGGCCTTCGACCGCGAGCACTGGGCGGAGGCCGTCCGACGCTCCCTGATCACGCTGAAGGCCCTCACCTACGCCCCCACCGGCGGCATCGTCGCCGCTCCCACCACCAGCCTGCCCGAGCACCTCGGCGGCGTCCGCAACTGGGACTACCGCTTTTGCTGGCTCCGAGACGCCACCTTCACCCTCTACGCCATGATGATCGCCGGCTACCACGAGGAAGCCCGCTCTTGGCGCGAATGGCTGCTCCGGGCCGTCGCCGGCAAGCCGTCGCAGATGCAGATCATGTACGGCCTGGCCGGCGAGCGCCGACTCCCCGAGTTGCAGCTCCCCTGGCTCCCCGGCTACGAGGGCTCCTCTCCCGTCCGCATCGGCAACGCCGCCTACGACCAGTTCCAGCTCGACGTCCTCGGCGAGGTCATGGATGCACTTCATATGTGCCGACGTGTCGGACTGGAACCGATGGGCATCTCCTGGAACCTCCAGAAAGAGCTGATGGACTTCCTCGAAGGTGTCTGGGACCAGCCCGACGAGGGGATCTGGGAGGTCCGCGGCCCCCGTCGCCACTTCACCCACTCCAAGGTCATGGCCTGGGTCGCCTTCGACCGCGCCGTCAAGGCCGTCGAGCACTTCGGCCGGGACGGCAACGTCGACCGCTGGCGATCCCTCCGCGACCAGATCCACCGGGAGATCCTCGACCGCTCCTACGACCCCGAGGTCGGCGCCTTCATGCAAAGCTACGGCTCCAAGCTCCTCGACGCCAGCGTCCTGATGATGCCCCTGGTCGGCTTCATCTCCCCGAGGGATCCCCGCATGGTCGGCACCGTCCGAGCCATCGAGCGCCGCCTGAAACGCGACGGCTTCGTCGACCGCTACGAGTCGGATCCCCGCGTCGACGGCCTGCCCCCCGGCGAAGGCTCCTTCCTCCCCTGCTCCTTCTGGCTGGCCGACAACTACGCCATGATGGGCCGGCGCGACGACGCCATCGAGCTGTTCGAGAATCTGCTCTCGATCCGAAACGACCTCGGCCTGCTCTCCGAGGAGTACGACGTCGCCGCCGGCCGCCTCGTGGGCAACTTCCCCCAGGCCTTCACTCACATCGGCCTCATCAACACCGCCTACAACCTCAGCGCCGCCACCGAGCACCCCGCCGAGCACCGCCAGCACAGTTAACCAGCGAGCACGCCCTCCGGTGACGCTCGGCTGCTCGGATCGGGGACCGTCCGAGGATCGGGGAGGCCGGAATCGAGCCGCCCCCGCCTCCGTCACTCCTCCGACAACGGCTCGATGGGAGGCCCGAGCAGGCCGGGCACAACCCCGGCCTCCGGGCCCGGCCCGACCGGGGGACGAGCCGCGACCCGCAGCGCGACCGCCTCCAGCCCGACCAGGTCGATCCCCAGCAGCCGGTCCCGGCCGGTCCGCTCCCGGGAGGCCCGGAACAGCACGGCGGCCCGACCGGCGTGGGTCGCCACGCCCCGGGGCTGCCCCTGCCGGACCTTCACCCCGGCCGCGGCCAGCGTGATCAGCCCCTTCAGCACATCGGCCGTCGGCCCGGTACGCCCGATCGCATGCCAGAGCGTCTCCCAGGCCTCGTGAGCCTCCCAGTAATAGCCGGCGTTGTACAGCCGGACCCCGAGCCGGAAGGCCGGCGACGACGCCCCGTGCTCCTCCCCGATCGGGGGAATCTCCCCCCTCGGCGACTTCCCGGCCAGGAGGCCGGCGGCGCCGAGGCTCGGGCGAGGCCAGGGCCCCCCGGGAATGTACGTGAAGGGGGGCATCGGCTCGCCGACACCGCCGAGGAGGTCATCGGGTTCGGCTTCGGATTCGGCTCGCATCTCGGGCGCGACGCTCCGATGGCCCGGCAGGAGGCCACGCCCCTCCCGGGCCCCGGTGCTCTCCTCCGATCAATCCGGGCTCCCCGGCGCGGGGGAGCCCCCCGCCGCGTCCCGGACCCAGAGCAGGATGACGCCCGGCCGCTCCGGCTCGGCTCCCGAGTCGGGCCCGGTCGGCTCCGGCGCCGTCCCCTCCGGGAGGGGGGAAACCGGAGCGGCCGGCGGGGCCACCGACACCGGAGGCAGGCCGCCGGGGAGCGGCCTCCCGAGTTCGCCGGGCTCCGGAGAGGTTGCCGAGTCTTGCGGGAAGACGGGGATGGCGTGGATCCGGTCGGGCAGCTCCCGGCGCATCGGCACGCCGGTCGTCGCGGTCGAGAGGGTCAGCCCCCCGGCCTCGGCCACCAGCATCCCGGCCGCCTCCTCCCGGTCGGCCCAGCCGGCCTTCCGGGGGCGGGCGCCAAGGGCTTCCTCGATCAGACTGAGCAGCGTCTGCCGCTCCGACGGCCGGGCCACCAGCGCGAAGGCGATCGCCCCCGGCCCGGGGGATGTTCCGGTATGGATCAGGGCGTATCGGGGATCGAGGCGGACGATCTGCTCTCGGAGGAGGACGTCGAGCCCGGCGGCCAGCTCCTCGGCCGAGGTGCCGGGGGCCGGCTCGATCTCGAATTGCTCACCCTCGGGGTAGTCGATCAGGTCCAGCACGAAGCCCAGGAGGCCGCCGTCGCCGGCACCGGCGCGGTCGGCGTCGCCGACCGCCGGCCCCCCCTCGGCCACCTCGGGGAATCCGGCCAGCCCCTCGGCCGAGTCGTCCCGGTCGGGGACGCTGGCGATGGCGACCGTTCCCGATCCGCTCTGCTCCGGGACGTCCGCCCCGGCGACCTCAACCGGCCCTCCCCTCGGCGGCTCGGCCCGGTGGGGCCGGCTCCCAAGGAAGAACAGCACGAGCAGCGCCGCGGCGGCCAGCGCCGAGGCGGCAGCAATCGGCGGGAGGGCCCGCGTCGGGGCCCGCTCGAGGGCGATCCGGGCCAGCACCTCCCCGGAGACGTCGGGCGCCTCCAGAGGCCGGCGCAGCCCCTCCACCAGCCCCCGCACCCGAGCCAGCTCCCCCAGCTCCCGAGAGAGCCGGGGATCGGCCCGCATCGCCTCCTCGACCTCCCGGCGAGACTCGGGATCGAGCTCGTCGTCGAGGTAGGCGCTCAGCAGGGTTTCGTCAAACTGTGACATCTCGGATCGATTCGGAAAGATGAGGAAGATGGAGAGCTCTCGGACACGGGCCCGCGACGCACCCCGGTTTCCGGGTATCCGGGAACCGGCGCAATGCCTCGCGATGCGATGCGATGCGACGCGAGCGGCGATCGGCCGAATTCTCGGGATCATTCGGCGTCGGGGGTGCCCTGGCGCACGGCCGGCTCGTCGACGATCCCCGAGAGCCGGTCCCGGAGCTCGCGGCGGGCGCGGTGCAGCCGGCTGCGAACCGTGCCGACCGGCACCCCAAGAGTCGCGGCGATCTCCTCGTACCGCAGGCCGTCGAACTCCTTGAGGACCACCACGGCCCGGTGGTCGGGTGCCAGGGCATCCAGGGCGGCCTGGATGATCGCCTCCCGCTCGGCCTGTTCGGCCGGCAGGGTGGGGTCGGATCGTGTCGGGTCGGCCGGGGGTTCGAGAGGGGCGGCCCCCTCGCCCCGCAGCTCCGAGAGCCGCACCGGCCCCTTCCGGCGGCGCCGGTGGCTGAGCGCCAGGTTGACGGCCAGCCGGTAGAGCCACGTGTAGAACGAACTCCCGCCCCGGAACCGTCCGAGCTTCTTGTAGGCGCGGAGGAACGACTCCTGGAGCAGGTCCTGGGCGTCCTCGGCCGATCCGGTCAGCCGCAGCAAGGTCGGGTAGAGCCGATCCTGGTGCCGCTTGACCAGTTCGCCGAAGGCCTCCGCCCGGCCCGCCCGGGCCGCCTCGACCAACGGCTGGTCGTCATCGGTCCCGGTCATCGTACGCCCTTGGACGCCCCCGGGACCCGGGAGGTTCCCGCCAAATCTCGCCGCACCGCCCGTCCCTCCGGGCGGCCCACGCATGCTCCATCATAGTCAACCCCCCCCGGATCGGATGCGCCCGGACGCTCCGGAGGTGCCCGGGCCTCCCGTCACGGAACCGCCGGATCCGGGGGCATCGGCGGCCGGGAGAGCTCCGGGTGCAGCTCCAGCGAGGCCGGCGCGGGGGCGTCCCTCGGCTGGAGATCAAACAGCAGCGAGACGCGGTCCGGGTCCGGCCTCGGCGACAGCAGGCTGCCGACCACTCCCGCCAGCAGCGAGCCGCCCAGCCCCCAGACGCACGGATCCAGGCCCAGCAGGTAATACGGCGCGATCGCCGAGCCGGGGCCGACCGCCGGCTCGTAACCGAACGCGTTCCTCGCGATGATCCCGGCCGCATACAGGCCGATCACCGTCGCGGCCCCGGCGACCATCGCCGCCATCGCCCCGGCGGCCGTCCCCCTCCTCCAGAAGCAGGCCATCGCCGCCGGAATCAAAAACGCCGAGGCCATCCCCGCGCTGGAGAAGACGATCACCAACTGGAGGAAGTCCGGCGGCCGGGTCGCCACCAGCGCCGCCAGCACTCCCACCCCCACCGTCCCCGCGTACCCGGCCGTGGCGATCTCCCCCTCCGACGCCCTCGGCCTCAGGAACCGCTGGTAGACGTCCCGCACCAGGCCGGAGGAGATCACCAGCAAGAACCCGCTGATCGTGCTCATCACCGCCCCGTACGGCGCGGCCATGATCAGCCCCGAGACGTACGGGTTGGTCAGCCGCCGCACCAGCGCCGGCATCGCCTCGTCGGGCTTCTCCAGCTCCGGCAGAATCCCCCTGGCCGCCACAAAGATAAGGATCAGCGGCACATAGATCACCACGTTATACAGCGTCACCCAGAGGATCGCGTACCGCAGCGTCCTCGAGTCCTTGAACGCCATCAGCCGAACCAGCGTCGAGGGCTGGCCGATCCCGGTGATCGCCCACATGAAGAAGAACGACACCGCCAGGCCGATCGGGTGGAAGGCCCGTCCCGCTCCCGGGCCGAAGGCGTAGTTGACGTCCGTCTGCGCGATCCCCGCCTCGGTCGCCGCCGACAGCCCCCCGGCGGCCACCAGCGCCAGCGGCAGCAGGATCATCACCCCCACCGCCATCACCAGGCTCTGGAACACGTCGGTCCAGACCGCCGCCAGGAAGCCGCCGTAGGCCGTGTAGGCGATCACCGTCGTCGCGAAGATCACCAGCCCCAGCAGGTAGCCGGGGTCCTCCACCGGCCCGGGGAGCATCCCCGAGAACGACGCGATCCACGACGTCGGCAGGCTCGTCTTCAGGATGATCGCCCCCCCCTTGAACTGGGGGATCAGATTCACCGACAGGAACGCGATGATCAGCAGGCTCGTCACCACGCCCAGCGCCGGGCTGCCGAACCGCTCCCGGAGCAGGTCGGGCAGCGTGATCGCCCCGGTCCTCCTCGAAAGCTGGCCGATCCGCTTTCCCAGCAGCCCGAAGACCGTCAGCGGCGCCACCATGTAGCTGGCGATCCACAGGGCCACCACCCAGCCGAAGGCGTAGACGAACCCCGGGAAGCCCAGGAACGTCCCCCCGCTCATCACCGCGGCCGTCAGCGCCACCGAGAGCGGCCCGAGCGACCGATTGCCCAGGAAGTAGCGGCGGAGGAAGGCGCCTCGCTCCGCCCAGCGCGCCACCACGCCGAGGCCGAGCGAAACCATCGTGAACAGCACCAGCGCCACCAGCGGGGCGCCGGTCGAGGGGGCGTCAAGCTCGGGCATCGGCGTCCCCCTCCCCGGCGGCCTCTCGGATGTCCCGGTCCAGCTCGGCGGCGTGGTCGAGCCCCAGGTCGTCGTCGGCCATCTTCCAGCCGGCGAACCAGACCGTGAACACCGAGCACACCAGCCAAGGCGCCATCACCCCCCAGAAGACCCAGGAGGGGATCCCCAGCACCGGCCGGATGTCCCCAACGCCGAGCGGATGTCCCGAGCGCTGGTAGCCGGCGAAATACGCGTAGACGCAGCAGTAGACGGTGCTCGCCAACCACACCGAGAGGATGACGATCGCCTCGCGACGGGCATTGCGGTAGGTCGGGTCGGGGGGGGGCAAGGGGGGGCGGCTCCGCGTCGAAACAGCCGGAGGGGCCCGGTGGAGGCGTCATCGCCCCAGGGGCCCGGGGCCCCGATCGGGTATTCAGGCTATCCCGGCGGCCGTCGCGCGCCAATCGCCCGGGGGAGGGACCTCCCCCGGGCGATCAGCCCCGATCAGCGGTGCAGCATCGAGTCGAGCGACGGAATCACGTACGTCCCCATCTTCATCTGGTCGAAGATCGCCGGCTCCGAGGCGTAATCCCGAGCGTCATCCAGCGAGATTAGATCCTTCTTGTACAGGTCGTACAAGTACTTCTCGAAGATGAACGACGCCGAGGCGTCCTGCTGCATCCCGATCTTGATGCCGATGGTGTTCCCCGCCAGGATGCTGTCGGCGATCGCCTTCGTGTCGTTGAAGAGGAACTCCAGGGCCGGGATCCGGCCGCCCCCGGTCCTCGGCAGCAGCCGCTGGCAGATGACGCACTTCAAGGCGTCCCGCAGTTGCAGCTTCACCAGGTCCCGCTCCACCGGGTCGAAGAAGCTGACGATCCGGTTGACCACCTCGTAGGCCGTCCCCGAGTGCAACGTGCTGATGACCAGGTGCCCGGTGGCCGCCGCGTTGATCGCCGACCGGATCGTGTCCGGGTCGCGCATCTCCCCCACGACGATCACGTCCGGGTCGTGCCGCAAGGCCCCCCGCACCGCCTCGTGGAAGCTGCCGATGTCCTCCCCCACGTCCCGCTGCGAGACGACGCTCTTCTTGCTCTTGTGCACGTACTCGACCGGCTCCTCGATGCTCAGGATGTGCAGCGACTTGTGCGTGTTGATCCAGTCGACCAGCGACGCCACCGTCGTCGACTTCCCGCTGCCGGTCATCCCCGTCACCAGGATCAGCCCGAAGTGCAACGCCCCCAGACGCTCCATCGCCCCCCGAGGGATGTTCAGGTCCTCGAACGACGGAATCGTCTCGGGCAAAAACCGCATCGTCAGGTGCGGAACGCTCGCCTTGATGAACGCCGACACCCGAGCGTACCCCAGCCCCACCTGGTGATAGATGAAGCTGCACTGCTGCCGATCGGCGAACTCCTGGGCGTGCTTCTCCGGCGCGATCGCGGAGAGGAACTCCAGGATCTGCTCCGACGAGAGCGTGTCGAACGCCTGGACCCGCCGCAGCACGTTGTCCACTCGGAACACCGGCGGCGCTCCCGGATACAGGTGCACGTCGCTGGACCGAAACTTGATCATCGCCTTGAACAGCGTCTCGGGGCTCAGCGGCGTCGAGCGGTACTCCTCCCCGTGCACCCGCCAAACCTCCGGCAGCGGGAAGGCCCCGGAGATCAGGTCGCAGGCATCGTGCAACTGCTGCACGTTCTCCCCCGACGGCGCCGAGCAGTGCAGCACCAGCGCCCCGTCCACCTCGGCCAGCTCGCAAGACACCGGGCTTCGCCCGGCAAACTCCCGAAGCGAACCGGCCAGGTGCACCCCCGGCTGAGGGAAGCGCACCGTGAAGTCGTGGAACTCGCCGTCGAAGTTCGGCCGAGACGCCACAATCTCGATCCCCGGCGACCGGGCGACCATCCTCCTCGGCGCCCCGTGGATCGACCTCAGTTGCTCGTCGGCTAACTGCACGATCGACCAGAAGCTCTTCTGGTGGCCGAGGCCGAGTACGACCTCTTTCATGGCGGCACCCCTCGAAGGTCCGGTCGGCCCCCCGGGGCAGCCCGGCCTCGTGAGCGGGGTGCTCGCGATCGGAGACCCGCGGCCGCTTCAGGTCCGGCATGCCGACCTCGCCCCAGCATACCCCGCGCACCAGGCCGGGGGTACAGGCGAACGGCGGGCTCGCTCCCAGTCCATCGCCTCCTCGATCCTCCTCCCGGCCTCGGCGTCGGCACCGACCGCGACAATCCGGGCCTCGGGATGGGCCCCCCCGATCGCTCCCGGGGCCCTCGAACGATCGTTCCGGACCACCAGCCCAGGTGTCCGCCCGGACCTTCTCCCGCCCGGTAGGATGGAGCATCCCCGAGACCGGCCGAACCGACCCCGGGCGGGGCGTGTCCGGATCGGATCGGATCGGATCGGATCGGATCGGATCAGATCGGATCGGATCAGATCGGATCGGATCAGATCGGGCGGGATTCCGGCGCGCCCGCAACCCGGGCGAATCAGGGGAAAGGACGATGCCTCGGGAGAATTCGCAAGCGACGCCTCGGCCTGGGCTTCGGGGGAGGATCGCCGGCCCGAGGTTTCGGGAGGCGGGCAGAGCCCTGCGGGCCGAGTTGCCGCCGATGGCCCGCCTGGCCGGGCCGGTCGTGCTCGCCGAGCTGGGCTGGATGGCCATGGGCATCGTCGACACGATGTGCGTCGGCCGGCTCAGCGCCGAGGCGATCGGAGCCGTCGCCCTCGGCCACGCCGTCTTCTTCGCCAGCACCATCGCCGGCCTCGGCCTCTTGCTGGGGCTGGACACCCTGATCTCCCACGCCTTCGGCGCCGGCCGTCCCGACGACTGCCGTCGGTGGCTCCGGCACGGCGTCTACCTGGCGATCGCCCTCTGCCCTCCGCTGATGGCCCTCTCCTGGACGGTCGGCGGGCGGCTCGAGGCCCTCGGCGTCGCGCCGAGCGTCCTCCCCGGGGCCGAGTCGTACGTCCGCCTGGTGACGCTCAGTCTTCCGTCCCTGCTGCTCTACTTCACCTTCCGGCGCTACCTCCAGGCCCAGGACCGCACGGTCGCGATCGTCTTCGCCCTGGTCTCGGCCAACCTCGTGAACCTGGCGGTCAACTGGCTGCTAATCTTCGGCAACCTCGGCTTCCCCCGGCTCGGTGTCGCCGGAGCCGCCTGGGCGACGGTCCTCTCGCGATCCTGGATGGCCCTCGTCCTGCTCGCCGAGATCGTCCGAGTCGACCGCCGGGCCGGCCCGGCCGCCTGGCGGGGAGGCTGGGCCCCCGAGCTCCGGCGCTTCCGCTCCCTGATCGCCCTTGGCCTGCCCGCCGCCGGTCAGCTCCTGCTGGAGATGGGGGCCTTCGCCACCGCCACCATGCTCATCGGACGGCTCGACGCCCCCTCCCTGGCCGCCCACCAGATCGCCCTGAACGTCGCGAGCCTGACGTTCATGGTCCCCCTCGGCATCAGCTCCGCCGGAGCCGTCCGGGTCGGCCAGGCGATGGGCCGGCAGGACCCGGCCGGAGCCGGCCGGGCGGGCTGGTCGGCCCTGGCCCTGGGCACCGCCTTCATGGCCCTGGCGGCGGTTGCCTTCGTCCTGGTCCCCCGGGCGATCCTCTCCGCCTTCACCGACCAGCCGGCAGTGCTCGCCGTCGGCGTGATCCTGCTCGCCGCCGCCGCCGTCTTCCAGCTCTTCGACGGCGTGCAGGTGATCGCCACCGGCATCCTCCGGGGAGCCGGAGACACCCGGACCCCCATGCTCGCCAACCTCGCCTCGCACTGGCTCGTCGGCCTGCCCACCGGCGTGCTCCTGTGCTTCGTCCTCGGCCGGGGGGTGATCGGCATGTGGATCGGCCTGGCCCTCGGCCTGATCGTCGCCGGCCTGCTCCTGCTCTGGGCCTGGTCTCGCCGAGTCTCCGCGCTCTCCCCCCAGAACGAGCCGACCGTCGAGCCCTCCCCCGTGCCCGCCTTCGAGCCCTGAGGCCCTCTCCCGGGAATCTTCCCCCTCGGTTCGGTTCCCGAGCTCAATGTCGAATCCCTCCCCTCCCGATCGTCGATCTCTCAGGAGGGGTGGCTCGACGGGAGCTCGCCCGATCCTCCCCGCCACCCTCCTCCCCGGAAGGAGGTCCTCATGGCCGAGACAGCCCTCACCCCCTACCTGTTCTTCGGCGGCCGATGCGCCGAAGCCCTGGAGTTCTACCGCTCGGCCCTCGGCGCCGAGGTCGAGCTGGTCATGCGCCACGACGAGAGCCCCGACCCTCACCCTCCCGGCCTGCTCGCCCCCGGCTTCGAGTCGAAGATCATGCACGCTTCGATTCGCGTGTGGGGCCAGCGGTTGATGGCCTCCGACGGCTGCGACGCCTCCTCCCGGTTCGACGGCTTCCGCCTCTCCCTCACCCTGCCCACCGAGGCCGACGCCCGACTCGCCTTCGACGCCCTCGCCGACGGCGGCACCGTCCAGATGCCGCTGACCCGGACGTTCTGGTCCCCCTGCTTCGGCATGGTAACCGACCGCTTCGGGATCGGCTGGATGATCACCACCCCCGGCCCGTCCTCCTGATCCGATCCTGCGCCGGCCCCCCTCCGACCTCTCCGGTTTTCCTGACCAGGAGCGCGTCCTTCCCCGATGATTCCAAGAAAAGGGGAGAACGCGCTCCCGGGCCGTTCTCCGTCCGTCTCGGCCGCCTCGAACGCCGACCGATCGCTCTCGAACTCGATTCCCCCTCTTTGACAATCAGGAGCGCACCGGAGCGAACGGAGCCGGCGAGTCTGGCCGGCCCGAATCCTCGGGGAGCCCCGGCGGGGAGAATCCAGACCGCGGCGTCCTCGGCAACGGAACGAACCCATTCCGACCCAGAACGATCGACACAACCGACGACCACTTCACGAGATCGGCCGATCCCGCCACAGCGCACCGCAGCGCACCGCCCCGATGATCGCGGCGTTCCGGCAGGCGGCGCCCGCTCCTCGGCCGTCTCGGCCATCCGAGCGACTCCCCCACCGACCACGGCGGGCCGGCCCCGAGTCCGGCGGCCCGCTCTCGGAGCGAAGGGAGGGTCGCGTTCCCTGGCCTTCCCCTGGTGGTCGGCCTTGCCCGTCCCGGTCGAGCGACCGTGACGTTCCCCGAGGCAGAACTCCTTGCTCTCTGCTCTGTTGTGACCAAACACCGTGCTCGTTCGTCCCG
Source organism: Tautonia sociabilis (assembly GCF_003977685.1). GTDB lineage: Bacteria > Planctomycetota > Planctomycetia > Isosphaerales > Isosphaeraceae > Tautonia > Tautonia sociabilis. The sequence continues at coordinate 103,457 of NZ_RYZH01000012.1, forward strand.
GTCGGAACCCTCAACAGCGAGGCCAGCCAATGCGGAACGTTCGACCGAACGAAGCCAAGCCATCCGACGCAAAACCTAACCATTCCATGAGATCGGGAAAATCGCCTACGCGCACCGGAAGCGCACCGAGAGCGCACCAGGAGCGCACCGGAAGCGCACCGATCGGCCTGCCCTGGGCTCCCGAGCGGGGAGGAGCCGAGGCCGGTCCCCGCCCTGCCGGAAGGATCCAGGGGCCGGAGGGAGTGATTCAAGTCGGCCTGGGGGGAGGGCTTGGAGGGTGGGGGAGGGGGGGCGGAGCCCCGTCGGGCCCGGGGAGTGCGTCGACTGGTCAGGGGAGGTCGGGCGGGATAGCATACAACCCTCGCGTCGTCGAACGTCGCCGAGGACGGGAGTAGGTGGACGATGGTCAGCCAGTCGGGCGGTCGCGGTGGCCAGAGCGGGGCGATGTCGCTGGAGGAGCTGCGGGACGCGATGCGGGCGGCCGACCCGAACGCGGTCCTCGTGCCGGCGCGCGTCCTGAGGAGGGTCATCAAGCACGACCGGAAGATGGCGACCCTCGGCATCCAGGTGCCGCACCGCAAGTCGTATGTCCTCGACGCGGCCACCGCCACAACGATCGTCGAGCGCGACGAGCTCCGGCTGGACGTCGAGGCCGAGGCCGCCCTCAGCGGCCCGGTCTTCCTGCTGGCCGAGCCGACCCCCGAGCGGCTCGCCTCGATGACCAGGGGGCAGGCGCTGCTCCGCTACTGGCGGCTGCTCTTCCACGCCCGGGTCGACGAGGCCCTGGAGCGCCGGCGATCCGCCGGCCGGCTGACCGACGCCGACCTCCGGGCCCGGGTCGACCGGATCGGCCAGGGGGTCTTCGACGAGGCGAGGCTGGTCCTCCGGGTCGAGGACTACCTGCTCCCCCCCCGAGACCTCTGGGAGCACTACCGGGAGTTCGCCGCCGTCTACCTGGAGGTGCGGCACTTCGCCCCCCGGCTGCTGGGCAGCTACTTCCCCTCGATCGAGGACCCCGAGGCGGTCGACGCGGTGCTGGCCGAGGACGTCGACGCCCCGGCCCTCTTCTCCCGGACCCGCCCCCCCGGCGCCCCGGAGCCCTCGGCCCTGGGGGCCCTGATCGAAGCGGCCGACTTCGCCCCTCCCCCCGACGAGGCGGTGGGCACCTACCCGCTCCCCTCCCCCCAGCCGGCCCGGCAGCTCGCCGAGCGGCTGGTCCGGCGCTCGGAGCGGTCCATGCGCCGCGGCAACGTCGTCCGGGCGGCGATCCAACTGGCCCGATCGACCAAGTTCCTCGACCCGCTCGGCCCCCCCTCGGCCTCGCACCCCTGGCCCCGGGCCCGGCTGGCGCTGGGGCTGCTGGGGGAGCGGCTGGTCGAGGCGCTGGGGCTCGACCCGGCCGAGGCCGACGACTGGAGGCGAGCCCTGCCGGCCCTGCTGGCGCCGGCGTCGGAGGGGATCTACGCCGTCGAGGCCCGCCTGCTGTTCGACCTCCAGCGCCTTTGCGTCGACTACGAGCGGCCGATCTACACCGTTGACCTCGTCGAGTGGTTCCTCACGCTGGGCAAGCGGCCGATCAAGCGGCTGCTGCCCTACCAGCGGGAGCTGCTGGCGGTCAAGCACCTGCGGTCGGCCCAGCGTCGCCTGCGTCGGGCCCGGATCTCGGAGCCGGACCGCCGTCAGCTCGGCCGCCTGATCGCCGGCGCCCGGCACCGGGCCGAGGTCACCCTCCGAGACCGTTGCCGGGAGCCCCTGGCCGAAGCCCTCCGCCACACCGGCCTGGAGGCCGGCAACGTGGCCGAGCGCGTCTCCTTCGACAAGATCGTCGAGGAGCTGCTCGACAAGGTCGTCTCCCAGGGGTTCCTCACCATGGGGGACCTCCGGGACGCCGTGGCCCGCAACCAGGTCAAGCTGCCGGACCTCTCCGGCCCCCGAGAGTTCTTCCGGGGAGACCGCCTGCTGATGGCCAACCGCCGGATCTCGGTGGCGCTGGACGGCATCTACCGCCGGGGGGAGGTCTACCTCCGGTGGCTCCAGCGGTTCAGCTCGCTGGCCTTCGGCACCCCGGGCGGCCGGTTCCTCACGCAGTTCGTGGTGCTGCCCTTCGGCGGGGCGTTCGTGGTGCTGTTCTTCGTCGACCACCTGTTCGCGGTCGTCACCAAGCAGCTCGGCTACGGGATCGACCCCGAGGAGGCGGCCCGGGCGGCCCGGGCGGCGGCGGCCGGGGCGGCGGGCCTGGTCGAGGCGGCCGGGGCGGCCGGGGCGGCGGCCTCGGCCTCGGGGGGGGGGCTTGGCAGCGCCTCGGCGATGCTCGCCGGCACGGCGACCGACGCCGCCGCGCTGGCCGAGGCCGAACGGCTGGTCGGCGAGCGGCTGGCCGCCGAGCAGGCCGGCACGCCCCCCGAGGCCGCCGAGCACGAGGGGGGCCTGCACCTGATCCCCCACGACCTGGAGAGCTGGGTCTGGGTCACGCTCGTCGCCGGCCTCGTCCTGATGGGCCTGCTGCACGCCCCCCGCTTCCGCCGCCAGGTCGGCTGGCTGCTGCGGGCCTTCTACGACGTGGCCAAGGGGTTCGTCTTCGACTTCCCCCGCTGGATCCTCCGGCAGCACTACGTCCGGATGCTGATCTCGACCCGGGGCTTCGTGCTGCTCTGGCGGATGCTCGTCAAGCCGATCGGGCCGGCGCTGCTGGCCTGGCTCGTCCTGGCCCTGGCGGGGGTCCGCCCCGACGACGCCCGGCAGCTCGCCCTGCTGACCTTCGTCCTCGTCGGCCTGGTGCTCAACCTCCGCATCGGCCGGGACATGGAGGAGATCACCTCGGATTATCTCGTGCACACCTGGCGAGTCATCCGGGTGAACATCTTTGGGGATCTGTTCCGGTTCATCGTGGACTTCTTCGCCACCGTGCTGGAGAACGTCGACCGGCTGCTCTACACCGTCGACGAGTGGCTCCGCTTCCGAGGCGGCGAGAGCCGCGGCTCGGCCGTCGGCAAGGCGGTCCTCGGCGTCTTCTGGTTCTACATCACCTATGCCGTCCGGTTCGTCATCAACCTGCTGGTCGAGCCGCAGCTCAACCCGATCAAGCACTTCCCGGTGGTCACCGTCTCCCACAAGGTGATGGCGCCGATCCTCATCCTGATGATCCCTCCGCTGGCCGAGTGGCTCGACGACAAGGAGCTGGCCACGACCATCTGGTTCCTCACCCAGTTGCTGCTGCCGGGGGTCTTTGGCTTCCTCGTCTGGGAGCTGAAGGAGAACTGGCGGCTGTACCGGGCCAACCGGCCGGAGCACCTGCCCACGGTGCTCATTGGCGGCCACGGCGAGACGATGCCCCGGCTGCTCCGGCCCGGCTTCCACTCCGGCACGCTTCCCCGGCTCTTCAATCGCATGCGGCGGGCCGGCCGTCGCCGGCGCCGCCCCCTGGAGGCCGACGCCCGCCTGGAGCGCTTGCGCGAGGGCCGCCACCACGTCGAGGAGGCGGTCGCCGACTTCATCCGCCGGGAACTGCTCAACCTGCTGGCCCACACCCGGGCCTGGGGGGATCTGCCCGGCGAGGTCGCCGGGGTGGAAACCAGCTCCAACCGCATCCGGATCGCCCTCCGCTTCCCCGAGCTGGGGGACGAGCCGCTCTGGCTGGCCTTTGAGCACGCCTCCGGCTGGATCCTGTCCGACGTCCGGGCGCCGAGCTGGATCGACCGCCTCTCCGACGACCGCCGCCGGGTCCTCCAGGCCGCCCTGGCCGGGCTCGACCGGATGGCCGACGCCGACCTCTCCCGGCCGCAACTGGAGCACCTGCTGCCTCCCCAGGTCCGCTCCTTCGGCTTCAACGACCAGGGGATGGTCGCCTGGGTCGGCGACCGCCTCCAGACCGAGGCGACCTACGACCTGACGACCGACGCCCGCCTGAGCTACCCCCAGATCTCCGGCCCCCGCCCCGTGCCTCCCCTGCCTCCGCTGGAGCTCGACCGCCTGCTGCTGCGGCTCGACCCGATCTCCTGGTCCCGATGGGTCGAGACCTGGGAGGCCGAGCGCGACGGCCTGGCCCCCCCCGAGCCCTTCACTCGCTCCAGCCGGTTTCTCTCCGACCCCGAGCCCACCGAGGCCACCGCCTGAACCCTCCCCTCAGCGCCCAGGACGCCAGGAACCCGACCGCCGGGCTCGAAAAGATCAGGAACCACGGCCCCCCCGGCAACCTCCCGGTGCCGGCCAGGTGGATCAGGGAGAACTCCGACACCCCGAGCACCGTCACCAGCCCCCCCCACCCCTCCCGCCACCAGGCCAGCACCATTCCCAACGCGGTCGCGACCGGGAAGCACAGCACCAGCGCCCCCTCCAGCGGCGACAGCCGCCACGGCCAAGGCGGCTCCGCGGCCACGAACAGCGACAGCAGCCCCAGCGACAGCAGACTCGCGATCCTCCCGGCCCATCGGGCCAGGACGGCCCCCGGCCCCGGGGCCTCGACGACGGTGGACATCGGCCTCTCCTCCCTCCCGGTCGGTCCGAGGGCTCCCCGCCCGCCTCGGCCGGCGGGCGCGGCCCCCTTCCCAATCCCTGCGAATCGGCGGGAGCGGCGTGCCACCGAAGTCCAGAGCCCGACCGCCCGAACGCCCCGAGGGCCGAGGGCTCAGGCGATCAGGTCGGCCACAGGGCGGCCGAGGCCGTCCCGGGTGACGTAGAAGGGCCGCTCCTCGGTGATGATCCCGAAGCGGGGGGAGATCCCGAGCAGGTGATAGATCGTCGCGTGCAGATCCGTCACCGTCACCGGGGGAGTGATCGAGGTGTACGGCTTTTCGTCCGACGTCTCGCCGTGGACGTGGCCCCGCCGCACTCCCCCGCCGAACAGCAGGACCGAGCCGGCCCCGGTGAAGTGCCGATGGTGGCCGAAGTGGGCCAGCTCCTGGAGCTCGTCCGGCTGCTCGACCTGGTTGGGCACGCGGCGGTCGGCCTTCCCCTCGACGAGCACCGACCGGCTGAACTCGCTGGCCAGCACAACCAGCGTCCGATCCAGCAGCCCTCGCTCCTCCAGGTCGAGCACGAGCCGGGCGACCGGGGCGTCGATCTGCCGCTTCATGTCAGCCGCCCGGGTGTGGCCGTTGTCGTGGGTGTCCCAGTTGAGGAACGGGATGTACTCGGTGGTGACCTCCACGTAGCGGGCTCCCGCCTCGACCAGGCGGCGGGCCAGCAGGCAGCCCAGGCCGAATCGGCCGGTGTTGTACTCCTTGGAGCTGGCCTCGGGCTCGGTGGCGAGGTCGAAGGCGCCGGCGGCCTCCGAGTTGAGCAGGCGGTCGGCGTTCTCCAGCGACCGGAGCATTGATTCCTTCTGATAATCCGATCCGAACGTGCCGATCGGGCTGGCGGCCAGCAGCGCCTCGTAGGCGGCCCGACGGGCCCGGAACCGGCTCGGGGTCATGCCGGCGGGGGGACGGACGACCGAGACGGCGTCGGCCGGGTCGGGGACGCGGAAGGGGCCGAACTCGGCGCCCAGGACGCCGCCGGTCTGGAAGGCCTTCAGCTCCTCGGCCTCGCCGTTGCCCTCGTAGCGCTGGCCGATATCAATATAAGCGGGCACCGCCGGGTTCCTCGGCCCCAGCGCGTAGGCAATCCAGGCGCCGAGATGAGGGGCCGCCACGCTCACCGGCGGCTCGTAGCCGGTGTGCCAGTGGAACTGGTGACGGGAATGCAGGATCGCGCCGAGGTCGGCGGCGGTGTGGGTCCGGATCAGGGTCCCCCGGTCCATCACCCGGCCGATCCGCTCCAGGCCGGCGGAGAAGGAGAGGCCGTCGACGACCGTGGGCACGCTGGGGAAGGTGCTCTCGACCTCGGCGGCCTTCATCCCGGGGCGGAAGGGGGTGTGCCGCTTGGGGTCGAAGGTCTCGGCGTGGGCCATGCCGCCTCCCATCCAGAGGACGATCACGGCGTCGGCCGTCGCGGCTCGGCGGGCGGTGTCCAGCTCCTCCTGGCCGAGCACCGGCTCGGGGCGGTTGGCCAGCAGGGCGGAGAGGGTGGCGGCGGAAGCGGTTCGGAGGAAGTCTCGGCGGTGGGAGGGGCGGTTCATCGTGCTCGTCCTCGGCTCGGCGGGCCTGGCGGGGGCGGGGGCGGGGGCGGGGGCAAGAGGCGGCGGCGGGCCCGGGAGGGCTCAGGGGATCAGCTGGAATTCCGGAAGCATCAGGAGCGCCCAGAGCAGGTCCTCGACCCCTTCGGGGGCGGCCGGATCGCCGAGCAGGCCTCGGGAGATCTCCCGCTCCTCGGGAGCGGGGGGACGGCCGAAGCAGCGGAGGAAGAGGTCGGAGATGATGGCGTCCGGGTCGTCGCCGAGCCGGTCGAGGACGAAGGCGGCCCCCTCGGCGAGCCGGCCCGAGAGGACCTCGCCGTTGGTCAGCTCCAGCGCCTGGATCGTGGAGGCGACCGGATCGCGCCGGGTGACGACCTGCTCCCGGCTCGGGCGGCCGAGGGCGGACGACAGGGGGTCGCTGAAGGCGAGGGCGGCCCGGATCGGCCCTCCGGCGTCTCCGGTCGCCTCGAGCAGGGCGGCGGAGAGGTCGATGCCGGGATACGTGCGTCCGGCCAGGGGGAGGGAGACGGCGTGCTGCCAGCCGGCGTCATCGAAGCCGGGAAGGGCCCAGCCCTCGGCGTCGGAGGAGGACCAGAGCCAGGTTTCGTCGGTGCCGAAGCCCCAGGAGGGGGCATCCCCCTCGAAGCCGCCGACCCAGGCGATGAAGGCGGCGGGGTTCGGCCCCGCCGCCGTTCGGACGCCTCGGCCTCGGGCCGGGTCGGGCCAGTTGGTCGCCTCGGCGGCGATCACGTTCTCCCCCGGGCGGAGCAGCGCCGTGACGTCGGCCGAGACGGGCCGGCTCCAGTCGCTCCCCCGGGCGACGGGGGTGCCGTTGACAAGGAGAACCAGCTCGTTGTCGCACGTCCCGGCGATCAGGGCCCGATCGGGGACCTGGTCGAGCCGGATCACCTTGCGGAGGAAGATCGTCCCGCCGGGGTCCTTCAACGCATCGGCATGGTTCCAGATCCAGGACGCCTCGACGCGAGCGGGCCTTGGGCCTTCGGCCGGGGCGGCCCCCTCGGCCTCGGCGATGGCGGCTCGAACCGCCTGAAGCTGGCCCCCCTGGCCTCGGCCGTCGACCTTGAGCATGGCGCCGGAGGGCTCGGGCCACGAGCCGGTGACGGTCGAAAACGCGTCGAGGAACTGCTCGGCGGTCATCCGCTTGACCAGAGGCCCTCGGAAGGAATACGGCTCTCCCGGCGACGGCGGGGAGTCGAGGTGGTCGGCGGGGAGCTGGTAGGCGCCCGAGGAGGCGATCAACGCCAGAGTATGCTTGAGATCGTAACCGTGGGAGACGAGGTCGGCGGCCAGCCAGTCGAGCAGGTCCTGGCTCCAGGGCTCTCGGTCGAGGTCGTCGAGCGGCTCGACGAGCCCCCGGCCCATGAGCTGGGCCCACAGGCGGTTGACGATGGTGCGGGCGAACCGGCCGTTGTCCGGGGAGGTGAGCAGCTCGGCCAGGCGGGCCATGCGGTCGACCCGGGGGGCGTCCGGGTCGATCGCTCCCAGCTCGGGGTAGATGAAGCCGGGCTCGGCGATCCGGCCGACCGGCTGGTCGCAGCGGTGGATCTCCAGCGACTCCTCCGAGAAGACGGCGGCCAGGGCATACGCCTCGTCCAGGGTCCAGTGGTTGACGAAGCTATCGTGGCAACTGGCGCACTTGAGGTTCGTGGCGAGGAAGACCTGGGAGACGTTCTGCGCCGCCTGGACCGGGGGGGTCTGGCTGGCGTTGACGACCCCTCGCCAGATGATCCCCTTGGTGAACCCCTCGGCGCCGGAGCCGGGGACGGGGCTGACGAGCTCCCGGGCGAAGCGGTCGTAGGGGAGGTTCTCGAAGAGGGCCCGGTAGAGCCATCGGGTGATCGAGGACCGGCCGTCGTCAATGAATCCGGTGCCGCGGTACTCGTTGCGGAGGGCGTCGTTCCAGAAGGTGAGCCAGTGGTCGGCGTAGGAGCGGCGGTTGGCGAGCAGGCGGGCGACGAGGCGATCGCGCTTGTCGGGGAGGCGGTCGCGGTCGAAGGCGTCGAGGTCCTCGGGGGAGGGGAGAAGGCCGACGAGGTCGAGGGAGGCCCTCCGGTAGAAGGCGCGGTCGGAGACGGGCTCCCAGTCGATGGCGACTCCTCGGTCGGCCAGGAATCGGGCGATGAAGCGATCGATCGGGTTGTCGAGCGGGAGGCCGGCGGGGGGAGGAGGGATCTCGGGAGATCGGGGGGCGATCGGCGCTCGTCGGAACCCGAAGTCGACGGCGTCAGGCCAGGGCATCCCGCGATCGATCCAGGCCCGCAGCGTCTCGACCTCGTCGGGAGGCAGGGGGTCGGCGTTGGCGGGCATCCGGAGAAGCGGGTCGGGCTCGGTGATGCGCTCGACGATCAGGCTGGCGGCGGCGTCTCCTGGCTCGGCGGCCGGGCCGCCCTCGCCTCCCCGGAGCAGGGCCGCTCGGTTCTCCAGCGAAAGGCCCCCCTTGTACTTCCCCCGACCGTGGCACTTCAGGCAGCGCCCTTCCAGGATGGGGCGGATCTCTCGGTCGAACGCGGCCGAGACCGGGTCGACCTCCTGGCCGGCGGCCCCCGGCGTCTCGGCGCCAAGGAGCAAGAGAAAGAGAAGGGCGATCAGTCGGGAGGCCAGGGGAGGGCTGGGGGTCATCGAGGCACCTCGGGGCTCAGATCCGGGCGGGCCGACGGGGGGCGGGGCCGGCCGCCTCCGGAGAGGGGGCGGCCGGTCGAGGGGGGGAGGGGGGGTTACTGGAGGTCGAAGTCGAAGGTGTTGCGCCCGCGCTCGACGGTCCGGGTAAGGCCGGAGGTGGACGGGTCCTGGTACTTCTGGGGAAGCTTCGAGGTCAGTGGGACGGGCTCCCCCGGCAGCGCGGAGTTCATGGCTTCGGGGTCGATGTCGCTGATGGCGATCTTGTATTCCCCCAGCTCGGCGCCGTCGTTGGGCTCGCGGGTCTGGAGCTCGTAGGAGCCGTCCGGGCCGATGGTCCCCACGGCGTTCGCCCGCTCGGGGTCGGTGGAGATGAAGGAGACCGACCCCGATTCGAGCGGCTGTCCCTGGTAGGTCACCGTGCCCGAGACGCGGGCCATCTCCGGGCCGGAACTGCCGCAGCCCGGGGCGACGACCGCCAGGGCGACGGCAAGGCCGAGCTTCGAGAACGATCGCCGGATTCCGATTCGATCAATCACCACCCGATGTCTCCCAGGAGGGGGCCCCGCCGCGGCCCGGGCCGGAGGGCGCCGGGTCGCGGCGGGGCCGGTTCCGTGACGTTCGGATCAGTAGGCGTCCGCGGAGATGATCTCGCCCTGCTTCCGGGTGCTCAGGGCCTGGTAGATGTTGAAGTTGATCGTCTCCTTGATGAACTTCACCGAGCCGTCGGCCATGGCGAAGTTGGCGCCGCCGGGATGGAGGCTCCGGAAGGTGATCTGCTTGGTCCAGTTGCCGACGTCCGGGTAGGTGCCGTTGGAGGCGACCCGCTTGAAGTTCAACGGGACGGCCGTCGAGCCGACCGACTGGTTGGCGTGGCACCAGGAGTTCCACCGGGTGACCCGGCGGATCTGCTCGCCGGCGAGGAACGTGTTCGAGGTGCCGTCTCGGATGCTGTCGATGCCGACGTTGGACCCCCAGGCCCAGAAGATGCCGCTGCCGGCGGTGGTGCCGTTGTCATGCTGCTCGTTGGAGAGCCGATTGTGGCCCAACTGCGGCAGCCGGCAGTAGCGCCCGGTGTCGGAGCAGAGGATCAACTGGCCGTTGCGCGGATCGCCCAGGCTGCCGGAGCAGGCCAGGCAGTTGTCGCCCATGTTGCCGACGTAGGAGGTGCCAGCGGCGGGGCTGTCCCAGATCTCGTCGGCGTTGGTGGTGTCGATGGGATCGCTGTCGTCGCTGGGGCAGATCAGCGAGTTGATCACCGTCTCGCGAACCGTGGCGTTCTGATGACCCATGTACTGGGGGTTCCAGCGCCAGCCGCCGCCGAGGTTGGTGCCCCACATGATGCTGAAATTGACGGCGTTGTACAGGGACTGCTGCTCCATCTGGGGAGTCAGCAACACCAGCCAGCTGGAATTGTTCCAGGCCAGGCCCGTGGCCGGCCCGAAGACCGGGTGGAGATACATGCCCGTGGGGAATTTGCCCACGACGTCATGGTAGTTGTGGCAGGCCAGCGCGAGCTGCTTGAGATTGTTGGTGCACTGAGCGCGTCGGGCGGCCTCTCGGGCCGACTGCACCGCCGGGAGCAGCAGGGCGATGAGCACACCGATAATGGCGATGACGACCAGCAATTCGATGAGCGTGAAGCCGAGCCGGCGCGATCGCGTCCGGATCTCCTGATTCATGGTCGGATCCCCTTGCCCTTGGGAGTGAACGGACCGAAGCGGACCATTCAGACCGAGTTGGGCCTCGACGTGTCCCTCCCCGGCGCCGAGCACGCTCGGGCCGGACACCGAATCCCCTCCCCGGCAATCCCTCCGAGGACATCGAAGATTTGGTGACGAAACACATTTGTTTGACCCAAGAGCGATTACACGGAAGAACCGCATCGATTGCAAGAACCAAAAACGCGCAAGGCCCGTCCCTTATTCCGATCGCGACGGCCCAGCCGGCGGGGCTCGGCTCGGCCCGGCCGCGATCCGGAGCGTCCGGCACGCGCACGCGATCCCCGCTCCCACCCTCCCCAGGTCCGGCATCAGGCCGGGGCGATCCGATCACAAGAGCGACTCGGGCGATCCGACCTGGCGGCCGACGCCCCCCTCGCCGAGATCCTCCGCCCCCCGGCCTGTCCCTCCCCTGGCCGTCGGCGAAGAACAGCGGTCCTGCAATTCCTGATCGCAGGATTGCCACGGCGACCGGCGCCGGCGATGATGATCGCGCCGATCGCGGGCCGGGTCCCCGGCTCGGGTCGTGTCGATCCGGGGTCACGACACCTCTTCCGCAACTCGGCCCGCGACCCGGCGTTCCCCCATCAGATCCAAGGGAGGCTGCGGTGAAGCGACGAACGGACACTCCTCGGCGAATGATGGTCGCGGTGTTGCTGGCGTTCCTGTCCCTGGGGTCTTCGGCCCTCGCGGCGGACGCGACCGGGACCTGGACCTGGACGGTCCAGCGCGGCGACAACACGATCGAGCAGACCCTGAAGCTCAAGCAGGACGGGGAGAAGCTGACCGGCACCATCAGCGGACGCCAGGGCGGCGAAACCGAGATCGAGGACGGCAAGGTCTCGGAAGACACGATCACCTTCAAGGTGACTCGAGAATTCAACGGCAACCGGTTCGTGATCTCGTATCAGGGCAAGGTGGACGACGAGACGATCAAGGGGGAAATCTCGTTCGATCGCCAGGGAGAGACGGTCAAGCGTCCCTGGGAAGCGAAGCGAGCCGAGTGATCGCCCTCGCCCCTGACCTCATCCTCGACCGGCGATGATCGCCCGCCCCCCACCGCCGCCGGGCCCCGTTGGGTCGGGTCCGCCCGCCGGTGAGGGCTCGACGACCTCTTCTCCGGCTTCATCGCCCGAATCGCCCAACGGCCCAGGTCGACCGCCGGTTCTCGGGATCGACCTGGGCCGTAGGGGTTGGTCGGCAACCGCAACAACAACGGCGACGACCGAGGCGACGACCGCCGTCGCCGGGCCGTCGCCGTCCGATGGCCTATCGCGTCCGAGCCGCGATGAACGACGCCACCACCCGACCGCCGATCTCCCCCGAGCCGGAGTTCGGCATCAGGCAGGTTCGGACCCCCGGTCCCCGGGAGAAGTACTCGCGATAGATCGCGTTCATCGGTTGATAATCCTCCATGTCCTGGAGGTAGACGCAGCCCGAGACGATGTTCTCGAGCCCCAGGCCCGCCTCCCGGAGGATCGAGGAGTGGCGGCGGGCCATCCGGTGCACCTGGTCCCCGAGGTCCTCCCCGGGATCGGGCCCGATCCCGGAGAGGCCGGAGAGATAGAGCGTGTCGCCGGCCCAGACGGCGGGGCTGGCGACCACCGCCCCGTCCAGCCCCTCCTCCGCCTCGACGACCCGGACCACCGCTCGACCGTCGAGGTCGGTGGTGGCGATGCAGGTGATCTCGACGTGGGACCCGCCGGGGATCCAGTCGACCGCCACGGTGGCGCAGGCGGGCTCATTCCCGTCGTCGAAGAACTCGCCGTAGACCGCGCTGGCCGCCGCGACGTTGGCGGGATCATCCAGGAACACGTGGCTCATGACCACGTGCTCGAAGCCCAGGCCCGCCTGGCGGAGCGTCGCCTCGACGTTCCGCATCGCCTGGCGGACCTGTTCCTCGAACCCTTCGGGGTGGCCGCCGCCGGGGAGCTGGTCCCCCTTGCCCGAGATGTAGAGGGTGTCGCCGGCCAGGATCCCCGGGCTGAACGGGAACCCGCCGGGGGGATCGCCGATGCGACGTCGTTCCGAGGGGTCGCTGTAGGCGATGCAGGTGATCTCCAGCCGGGACTCTCCCGGGACCTGCGCGACGCCAAGCGTGGTCCGAGCCGGGGGGTCTTCCGGGAAGAATTTTGCATATTCCGTGTTGAATTCGTCATACATCTCGGGATCTTCGAGATAGACGAACGACTTGACGACGTCCCCCAGATCGAGGCCGGCCTGTTGCAAGGTCCCCCGGACCTCGTTGAGGCAGTTGGCGACCTTCTCCGGGAAGTCCTCGTTGGGGCGGTAGTCTCCCTTGCCCGCGACATAGACGGTCTTGCCCACCATGATCCCGGGGGCGAAGAGGCCCGTCGGGCGTGCTCCGTCCCGAGTGAGGAACCGCTTCTCGGGGGGCTGGGCCGCGGCCGGATCGCCCGATCCGAGGGCGATCGCGATCGCGATGACGGGGAGCACGATGATTCCGGATCGTTCCATGCCGCTTCCTCTCCTTCGACGAGGCTGGAGGGATCATCCGACGACTCGGAGGGCGAGTCTAGCAGCCCGACCGGCCTCGAGCCATCGTTCCCCCCGGGGCCGGGGGATCACCGTCACGGGCCGGACGACGACGCCTCGGGCCCTCCCCCGTCCCCCGACGATCTCCCAGTCGATTGACCCGGGGGGTCCCATGACGCAGCATAGCGGGGGCCGGGATGGACCACCAAGACTCTTGTCGCACCGAGGGCTCCATGAGACCGCTGCTCGCCTTGCTGCTCCTCTTGATCGCGGGGACGGCTCCCGCCCAGGAGCCATTCGACCTGGTGCTCCGCGGCGGACACGTGATCGACCCGGCGAACGCGATCGACGCGGTCCGCGACGTGGCGATCCGGGACGGCGTCATCGCGGCCGTCGCTCCGGAGATCGACCCGAAGGCGGCCCTGAAGAGCGTCGACGTCTCCGGCCTCTACGTGACCCCCGGCCTGATCGACCTGCACGTCCACGTCTTCACCGGGACGGGGGAGCCCGGCTCGTTCACCGGGGACAGCAGTGTCCATCCGGACGTCGTCTCGATCCGAAGCGGCGTCACGACCGTGGTGGACGCCGGCTGCGCCGGCTGGCGGAACTTCGAGGAGTTCCGCCGGCTCGTCATCGACCGCTCCCGCACCCGGGTTCTCGCCTTTTTGAACATCGTCGGCCACGGCATGCGGGGACGCCGCTATGAAGGCGACCTGGACGACATGCAGCCCGAGCCCGCCGCCGAGATGGCCCGGCGCCACCCCGACCTTATCGTCGGGATCAAGACCGCCCACTACATGGGCCGGGAATTCACCGCGGTCGAGCGGGCCGTCGAGGCCGGGACGCTGGCCGGCCTCCCCGTGATGGTCGACTTCGGCCGGGTCTATCCCGAGAAGTCCCTCGAGGCCCTGCTGACCGAGAAGCTCCGGCCCGGAGACATCTACACCCACGTCTACTCCGGCCTCCGGGGCGAACTGACCCCGGACGGGCACGCCAACCCGGCGCTGTTCGAGGGCCGATGCCGGGGGATCCTCTTCGACGTCGGCCACGGCGGGGGAAGCTTCGTCTGGGGGGTGGCCGTGCCGATCATCAGCGAGGGCTTCCCCCCCGACACGATCTCGACCGACCTGCATTCCGCCAGCATCAACGAGGGGATGAAGGACATGCTCAACGTTATGAGCAAATTCCTCGCCCTCGGCATGCCGCTCGACGAGGTGATCCTCCGATCGACCTGGAATTCCGCCCGGGCGATCGGGAGGGAGCGGCTCGGGAATCTCTCCGTCGGCGCTCCGGCCGATGTGGCCGTCCTGAGGCTGGAGGAGGGGAACTTCGGCTTCCTCGACTCGTACAACGCCCGCCTCAACGGCGACCGGAAGCTGACCTGCGAGATGACCCTCAGAGACGGCAAGGTCGTCTACGAGCTGAACGGGCTGACCCGGCCGGACTGGACCACGCTGCCCCCCGGTTATCGGGACACCGGCGACCCGCGCTGGGACGGAACCCTGGGCCGCCGCAATCGCCGGCTCCAGCCCCCTCGGGACCCGGGGCCCCCGGCCGGGCCCTCGGAAGAAGACGAACCGGACCAGAGGCCGTAGCCAACCCCCGTGCGCATGACGATCGACCCGAGGACCATTCGGAGACCGACGATGATCCAACCCTTCCGCACCCGGCGACGGACGTTCTTCGCCTCGCTCGCCGGCCTGCCCGGCCTCCACCTGCTGGCTTCCGAAGGCCGGGCGGCGCCCCGGGAAGACGCCCGGACGCCCGCCGCCGGCCGAGACGTGATCGGCGAGCTGGGCGTCCGCTCGTTCATCAACGCGGCCGGCACGTTCACGGCGCTGACCGGCTCGCTGATGCCGCCGGAAGTGGTTTCGGCGATCCAGGTCGCCGCGCGCAAGTATGTCCGCCTGGAGGACCTGCACAACGCCGTCGGGGCCCGGATCGCCGAGCTGCTCGGCTGCGAGGCCGCCCTGGTGACCGCCGGCTGCGCCTCGGCCCTGTCGCTGGCCACCGCGGCCTGCGTCGCCGGCGACGACCCGGAGCGAATCCGACGCCTCCCGGACACCCAGGGCATGAAGGACGAGGTCCTCGTCCAGCGGACCCACCGCGTCGGCTACGACCACGCCATCCGCAACGCCGGCGTCCGCATGATCGAGGTCGAAACCCGAGAGGAGCTGGAGCGAGCGATCAGCGACCGGACCGCCATGATGTTCTTCTTCAACGCGGCCGACCCGAGAGGTCAGATCCACCGCGAGGAGTTCATCGAGATCGGCAAGAGCCACGGCATCCCCACGCTGCTCGACGCCGCCGCCGACGTTCCCCCGGTCGACAACCTCTGGAAGTACACGAAGATGGGGTTCGACCTCGTCGGCTTCTCCGGGGGCAAGGGGCTCCGGGGGCCGCAGTCCTCGGGGCTGCTGCTCGGCCGCAAGGACCTGATCGAGGCCGCCAAGCTCAACAACAGCCCCAATTCAGACTCCCTCTGCCGCACCAACAAGGTGAACAAGGAGGAGATCGTCGGCATGCTCGTCGCCCTGGAACGCTACCTCCAGCTCGACCATGACGCGATCTGGAAGGAGTGGGAGGGGCGCTGCCATCGGATCATCGAGGCCCTCTCGGAATTCGACGACGTCCAGACCGAGATCTACGTCCCCGAGATTGCCAACGCCGTCCCCCACCTCCGCATCCGGTGGGACTCCGAGAAGCGGGGGATCCGGCCCAGCGAGGCGGTCGAGAAGCTCCGCAACGGCGACCCCAGCATCGAGCCCAGCCCCGGCTCCGGCCGTCGCGACGTGGTCATCGGCGTCTGGATGATGGAGCCCGGCGACGACGCGATCGTCGGCGACCGGCTCCGCGAGATCCTCGCCGGCGCGTGACCGGGCCCGAGCCCCCAGCAGGGCGCCGAGGACGCCGAGGGCCCCGAGGCCCTCGGCGGGCGAGGCCGCGTCAGAGCAGGGGCTCGATCACCGCTCGAGGGATCGGAGGCTTCTCCGGCCTCTGGTCGAGCCACTTGTAGAAGTCGGCCTTGATCTCTTCCGTCCAGGGGATATCGATCTGCCCGGGGGTGTAAACGCCGTCTCGGAGCCGGATGTGGCCGAACTCGTCCTTCAGCGCGATGACCTCGGACGTGACCACGACCTCCTCCGCCAGGTGGGGGGGGATGATTATCACCCCCTCCCGCTTGGCCAGGACCACATCGCCGGGCAGGACCGTCACCGCGCCGATCCGGATCGGCCGGTTGATCGAGGTCAGGACCATCCCCTTCAAGAACGACGGATCCCAGCCGCGCACGAAGGCGTTGAACCCCTCGATCTGGCTCAGCCCGTCCAGGTCCCGGGCGCCGGCGTTGAACACGACGCCGTTGCCGGAGCGCGCGTAGATGGCGTTGCCGAGGTTGTCGCCGATGAGCGTCCCATCGGCCACCTTGCCGCAGCCGTCGGCAATGTAGACGTCCCCCGGCTGCAACTGGTCGATCGGCCAGGAATTCGACGGGCCGATCCGGCCCTCGGCCTGCCCGGTTCGGTTGACCTGCTCGACGAGATCGGGGCGAGCCGGCAGGTAGGCGGCCGTCAGCGCCCGGCCGACCACCGGCCGGTCCGGGTGGATCGTCTGCCAGCCTCCCTCAAACTGGTGCTCGTAACCGTGCCGGCGGAGGACGTCCCAGGCCTCCTCGATCGAAACCTTCTCCATCCGCCGGAGGAGGTTGTCGGGGACCATCGGCCTGCCGTCGGGGGATCGGTCGCCGGTCCACTGACTCGTCATCGCCAGTAGGTCGGCCTTCGACGCGGCGATCCCGGACGGCGACTCCTGGGCCACCGCCTCCCGGGTGGTCGACATCCCGAGGACGAGAACCGCGGCGATCGCGGCCCTCCCGGTAGCTCGGTCGAGGAGAGAAAGCATCAGAGGACGACTCCGCTTCTGGAAGAAACCAGGGCGCGACCCAACGCCCCGGAAGCCGCGTCGTTCGTCGAGGAGGACGGCTCGTCGAGCGGCCTGAACCGACCCTGAATAGCCCGCCGCGGGGCGATCGTCAACACACCCCCGCCCCCGGCCCCGGTTCTCCCCTCGGTGGGATCGGAACCTCCCTCCCCGGGGCCCCGGCAGGTAGACTGGGGGCCTCTTCTCCTGAGTGACATCCGGAACCGAACCATGCGACCTGACCCGATCGCCCTCGTCGTCCTCCTGGCCTGCTCCGGGATCGCTGGCGGCCAGCCATCGAGGACCGTCGACTGGCCCGCCGTCGGAAACGACCCCGGCTGCATGCGCTACTCGGAGCTGGACCAGATCAACCGGAGCAACGTCCAGCTGCTCGAGCCCGCCTGGACCTACCGCACCGGGGAGCTCGAGGGCCGGGTCGGAAAGACGATCGAATGCACACCGATCATCATTGACGGCGTGATGTATGTCACCACGGGATACCTCCGGGTCGTCGCCCTCGACGCGGCGTCCGGCGAGGCGCTCTGGGAGGTCGATCCCCTGAACGAGCATCCCTGGGAGCATGCTCCCGCCTCGGGCGGCGTCAACCGGGGCTGCGCCTACTGGAGCGACGGGGATCCCGACGGCCAGCGGCGGATCATCCACGGCACGTCGGACGGCCGCCTGTTCTCGATCGACGCGAGGACCGGAGCGCTCGACCCGGCGTTCGGGAACGGCGGGATCGTCAACCTCCGCGAGGGCCTGGAGCCGAGGTTCGCCCGGCTCAGCTACGGCCCGACCTCCGCGCCGGCGATCTGGGAGGACACGATCATCGTCGGCGTCTCCTGCGGGGAGGGACCGGGAATCGCCGCCCCCGGAGACATCCGGGCGTTCGACGTCCGCTCGGGAGCGGAGCGCTGGCGATTCCACACCGTCCCCGAGCCGGGAGAGTTCGGGATCGAAACCTGGGAAGGGGACTCATGGAAGGACCGAGGGGCCGCGAACGCCTGGGGAGGGTTCAGCGTCGACACCGATCGCGGGATGGTCTTCGCCGGGCTCGGCTCGGCGGCGTTCGACTTCTACGGCGGCGACCGCCTCGGCGCGAACCTCTTCGCCAATTGCACCATCGCCCTCGACGCCCGGACCGGCGAACGGATCTGGCACTTCCAGACCCTTCACCATGACCTCTGGGACCACGACCTGCCGGTGTACCCGAACCTCGTGACCGTGACTCGGGACGGCCGGCCGGTCGATGCCGTGGCCCAGGTCACCAAGACCGGATTCGTTTATCTGTTCGACCGAGAGACGGGAACACCGCTGTTCGAGATCGAGGAGCGCCCGGTCCCCGCCTCCGACGTCCCCGGCGAGCGGGCCTTCCCGACGCAGCCGATCCCGGTCAAGCCGCCGCCGATCTCCGCGCAGCACCTCGACGAGTCGAACATCACCACCATCGGCGAGGCCAACCGCGAGTCGGTCCTCCGGCAACTGCGGCAGCTCCGCAGCGGTCCCGCCTTCCTTCCCCCCAGCCTCCAGGGAACGGTCGTGATTCCGGGCTACCACGGCGGGGCGAACTGGTCCGGGGCCTCGTTCGACCCGGAGACGGGGCTGCTCTACGTCAACTCGAACAACGTCCCGAACATCATCACCCTGGTCGAGGAGTCGGGGGACCAATCGCGTCGCTACGGGCCGTTCGGCCACCTCGGCTACGTCCAGTTCCGGGACCTCGAGGGCTACCCGGCGATCGAGCCCCCGTGGGGCGTCCTGAACGCGATCGACCTGAACTCGGGAGCGTTCGCCTGGCGGGTGCCCCTCGGGGAACACCCCGAGCTGACCGCCCGGGGCATCCCCCGGACCGGCACCGAAACCTTCGGAGGCTCAATCGTGACCGCCGGCGGCCTGGTGTTCATCGCCGGCACGAAGGACGAACGGATCCACGCCTTCGACAAGGCGACCGGCGAGCTGCTCTGGGAGCACCCCCTGCCGGCCGGCGGCTATGCGACCCCGTCGACCTACATGGTCGACGGCCGCCAGTACCTGGTCATCGCCGCCGGAGGGGCCGGCAAGCTCGGCACGAAGGCCGGCGACTCGTTCGTGGCCTTCGCCCTCCCGGTCGACGGGGAGTGATCCCGCTCACACTCGTCGGCGACGCGGCGCGGGCAAGGCGAGCGCAGCGTCCCCGGACGTCGACCCTCCCGGCGGGCAGCGCTCGCCTCGTCTCCCTGGGGCTCGATCGAACTCGCGATCCGAGGAACTGACCGTCATGATCTCCGCGACCCTGATCTCGATCGGCCTGACCCTCTCGTCCGGCGAGGCCCCCTCGGAGCAGGCTCCCTCGCCGTCCGGGGTCCGGCCCGAGGGAACAATCGCCTTCGCCTCCCTCGCGCCGAGGGGCTGGGACCTCTATGCGGTCGAACCGGCCTCCGGTCGCGAGCGTCGCGTGACCGACCACCCCCTCCTGGACTACAACGCGGCCCCCTCTCCCGACGGCCGCCACATCGCCTTCGTCACCGAGCGCGACGGCAACCCGGAACTCGCCCTGCTCGACCTCGACACCGGCAAGGTTGAGCGGCTCACCAGCGCCTTCGCCCTGGACGACCACCCGGCCTGGTCTCCCGACGGTCGGATGCTGGCCTTCTCCAGCACTCGGGAGCCGGCCGAGGAGCCGGGGAGGCCGTGGAACGCCATCTACCTCCTGGACCTGGAGGATCGGTCGATCCGGCGCCTCTCGCCGCCGGGGGCGGCCGACTTCTCCCCGTCCTGGTCTCCCCGGGGGGACCTGATCGCCGTGGCCTCCGGAGACGGCCGCCCCGGGGGGACGGACGTCTGGGTCATGTCCCCGGACGGGAAGGATCGCCGGCTGGTCGTCGAGAACGCCGGCTGGCCGTGCTTCTCGACCGATGGCGAGTCGCTGTTCGTCCATCGCCGGGAGGACGAGTGGGGCATCTGGAAGGTCGGGCGGGACGGCTCGGACCCGGAACGGATCACCCCGGCCGGCGTCTCGGCCTTCACTCCCCACGCCTCGGCCGACGGCAAGGCGGTGTTCGCCGGCATCGAACGGGAAGGCCACCGCCAGATCGCGCGGATCGACCTCGAGTCTCGAGCGATCGCGTACCTGACCGACAGCCCGACCGACCACTGGAACCCCCGCAGCGCTCCCGATGGCTCGCTCGTCTACTATCACCGCCAAGCCCCCGACACCTCCCCTCCGAACGTCGAGGAGTGGGGTTCCCCCGACGAGGCTCGCGTCCGGATGCTCCGGCTCGACGGAGCATTCCCGGCCTTCTCCCCCGACGGGACTCGCCTGGCGCTGGTCGGCGGCAGCTTCGATCGCCTGGACGTGATGGGGGTCGACGGGAGCGATCGCAAGACGCTCTATCAAGGATCGCGTCGCGCGCTGTTCAGCACCTCCTGGTCGCGAGTCGGGGACCGGATCGCCTTCGCCCGGGGCCCGGTCTTCCAGGGCCCCGAGGGCGACGTGGACATCCTGCTCATCTCTCCCGAAGGGGGAGAGGCCGTCCCTCTGACCGACTCCCCAGGCAACGACGGCTTCCCAGCCTTCTCCCCCGACGGCGAGCGGCTGGTCATCCGGTCGGGACGGGATGGCCGGAAGAACCTCGACCTCATCGGCCGGGATGGGACCGGCGTGACCCGGCTGACCGAGGGGGACTGGACCGACTCGATGGCCGACTGGTCCCCGGACGGGCGCTGGATCGTCTTCGCCAGCGACCGAGACGGCGACTTCGACCTCTGGATGGTCCGGCCGGATGGGTCGGGCCTGAAGAAGCTGCTCGGCGGCGGGGGCCGGGACAACCACCCCCACTTCTCCCCCGACGGGGAGTGGGTGGTCTTCACCAGCCAGCGAGCCGGCCAGTCGGCCGAGGAGGCCTCCTTGCCCGATCAGCCGCAGCCCTACGGGGAGCTGTTCGCGATCCGGGTCGACGGGACGGGGCTGATCCGCCTGACGCACAACGGGTTCGAAGAGGGAACCCCCGCCTGGGGACCCCGGTCAACCGCTGTTGGACAGTGATCGGGCTCTCGGGAGTCCGGCCAGTCCGGGCGGGGAGGCCGCCCAGGCGGAGGCCAGGGCCGGGGCCGGGGCCGTTCGAGTCGGCCAGGAGCGGCGAACGGAGGGCCGCTCGCTCCGATCTCCGATCGCCACGGAGCCGGCCTGGCGTCTCCCTCCGATCAACGGGACGCGATCTCCCGGGGCACCCCCCCGTCGTCAGAAACCTGGAAACCATGTTTGCGAAACGTTAAACTCACGCTGAGATCATTCTGGTCGGAGCCTCCTCCTCCCACCCGCAGGTTCCCCAGCAATCCTCCTCACCGCGATGATCCGGCCCCGTGGCGGCCCCCGCCTCGCGGGTCGGAGGCGATGACCCGGTTTCTGAGGTGAGCCCCATGTCCCTGGCGACTCCCGCCCTGATCTTGCTCGCCCTCGCCGCGAGCCCCGACGACCAGGGCGACGGGCCCGCCACGTTCGCCGGAGACGTCCGACCGGTCCTCGAACGGTCCTGCTCCCGGTGTCACGGGCCCGAGGTCTCGAAGGCCGGCATCGACCTCTCGGTGCTGGCCGACGAGGAGGCGTCCCGACGCTTCATCGACCTCTCCCTCCAGGTTCTTGACGCCGTCGAATTGCGGACGATGCCCCCTCCCGACGAGCCGGGTCCGACCGAGCTCGAGCGTCAGCGGCTCGTCGAGGCCCTGGGGGAGGTGCTCGACGCCGTCGGAGAGCCGACCGACCCGGGCCGAGAACCGATTCAGCGCCTGACTCATGAACAGTACAACAACTCGATCCGAGACCTGCTCGGCGTCGACCTCCGGCCCGCCGACGACTTCCCGACCGATGGCAGCGGGGGAGAGGGGTTCGACAACAACGGCTCGACCCTGTTCATCCCGCCGATCCTGATGGAGAAGTACCTCGCGGCGGCCGGCAAGGTCCTCGACGCCGCCGCTCCCGAGGCCTTCCTCGTCGCAAGGCCCTCCGACGACGGCCTCTCCCCCGACGAGGCGGCCCGACGCTGCCTGGAGCGGTTCGCCACACGAGCCTTCCGACGCCCGGCGACCGCCGAGGAGATCGATCGCCTGATGCTCCTCGTCCGCCGAGCGATCGATCGGGGAGACTCGTTCGAGGACGCCGTGAAGCTCGCCTTGAAGGCGGTGCTCGTCTCTCCCAGCTTCCTCTTCCTCGGCGAGCGCCAGAGAGAGGCCGGGACCGAGGACGGGGCCGAGGCCGAGGGCCCCTACCGGATCGACCCCTTCGAGATGGCCGCCCGGCTCTCGTACTTCCTCTGGTCGAGCATCCCCGACGACGAGCTCCTGGAGCTGGCCGCGTCGGGACGGATCTTCGAACCGGAGGAGATCGACGCCCAGGTCCGCCGGATGCTCGCCGACCCGAAGTCGCGCGCCCTGGCCGAGCAATTCGCCGGCCAGTGGTTCCGCCTCGAGCTGCTGAAAAGCGGGGCCGAGCCGAGCCGGAGGCGGTTCCCCGAGTATTCTTCCGACCTGCGCGACGCGATGATCGAGGAGCCGATCGCCTTCTTCCACGCCCTGCTGCGCGAGGACCGCTCCCTGCTCGATCTGATCGACGCCGACTACACCTTCGCCAACCATCGGCTCGCCGAGTTCTACGGGATCCCGGGAGTCTCCGGCGACGAGTTCCGCCGCGTGGCCCTGGAGGACGCGAACCGAGGGGGCGTGCTGGGCATGGCCGGCATCCTGACGCTGACCTCCTACCCGGGCCGGACCAGCCCCGTCCTGCGCGGCAAGTGGGTGCTCGAGGAACTGCTCGGCACCCCCCCGCCCCCCCCTCCGCCGGACGTCGACACCCTCTCGCAGGACGACCGGCCCATCGACGGCCTGACCTTCCGCCAGCGGCTGGAGCGGCATCGCGAGCAGCGCCGCTGCGCCTCCTGCCACGCCAAGCTCGACCCGCTCGGCTTCGGACTGGAGAACTTCGACGCGATCGGCCGATGGCGGGACGAGATCGCCGGCGTTCCGGTCGACTCCTCGGGCCGACTGACCTCCGGCGAGGAGTTCACCGGCCCGGCCGAGTTGAAGCGGATCCTCAAGGAGTCGAAGCGCGACCTGATCGTCCGCAACCTGATCGAGCGCATGCTCTCCTACGCGCTCAGACGAGGCGTCGAGTATTACGACGCGCCGACCATCGAGGCGATCGCCGTCGCCCTGGACGAGCAGGGCGACCGCAGCCAGACGCTCATCTCGGAAGTCGCCAAGAGCTACCCGTTCCAGTATCGCCGCGACGAGCCGATCGCGGCCGAGGAGGAGAACTGACCGATGAGCCAGCCGTTCCGACGGATCACGCGGCGGACGATGCTCCGGGGCCTCGGCGTCGCGATGGGCCTGCCCTGGCTGGAGGCCATGCAGCCCGCGGCCGCCCGGGCCATCGAGGGAGGAGGCGCCTGGCGTCCTCCCGTGCGCATGGCCTGCCTCTTCGTCCCCAACGGCGTCAACCCGCACGCCTGGACCCCCGAAGGGATCGGCCGGGACTTCGAGCTCTCTCCGATCCTCGCTCCGCTGGCCGAGCACAAGGATGACCTGCTCGTCCTGACCAACCTGATGAACCGGGCGACCGACACCGGAGACGGCCACTACGTCAAGACCGCCGGCTGGCTGACCGGCACGACGATCACCCGGACCACCGGCTCCGACCTGGATTCCGGCGGCGTCTCGATCGACCAGCTCGCCGCCTCCCGGATCGGGCACATGACGCCGCTGCCCTCGCTCGAGCTGGGGGTGGATCCCGTGACCCGGGGCGTGGACACCAACGTCGGCTACACCCGGCTCTACGGCTCCCACATCTCGTGGTCGACCCCCACCACCCCCCTGGCCAAGGAGATCAACCCGAAGCTCGCCTTCGATCGCCTCTTCCGCTCCCAGGCCGCCGAGTCGTCCGGCAACATCGAGGACGACCGCAGCGTGCTCGACCTGGTGATGGAGGACGCCCGAGCCCTCCGCTCCCGGGTCGGCCACGCCGATCGCCTGAAGATCGACGAATACCTCGACTCGGTCCGGGCCGTCGAAACCCGGATCGCCTTCGACGCCGAGGGACGCCGCGCCCGATACCTCGACGACCCCGACGCCCGGCGCGACATCGAGGCCCTCGGCGGCCGCATCGACACCTACGTCCACGACGCCGGCCACCTCCAGGAACGGGAGCTGGACCACACCGAGCACGTCCGCCTGATGCTCGACCTGCTCGTCCTGGCCTTCCAGACCGACTCGACGCGCATCGGCACGTTCATGTTCGGCAACGCGGTCAGCGGCAAGGACTTCTCGTTCCTCGACGGCGTCCGGGGAGGCTTCCACCAGCTCTCCCACCACGAGAACGACGACGAGAAGCTCGAACAATACAAGCGGATCAACGCCTGGCACAGCGCCCAGCTCTCCTACATGCTCGGCCGGATGCGGCAGGTCCGCGAGGGGGACGGCACGCTGCTGGACAACGCGATGGTCCTCTTCGGCTCCGGCCTCCGAGACGGCAACCGGCACGACCCGCACAACCTCCCCATCCTCCTGGCCGGCCGGGGAGGGGGCACTCTGGCAACGGGTCGCCACCTGCGCTTCGGCAAGGACACGCCGCTGTGCAACCTCTTCGTGTCGATGCTCGATCGCGTCGGCACCCCCGTGGAGCGCTTCGCCGACAGCACCGGCCCGCTGCCCGGCCTGGACAACCCGGACTTCGTCCCCGTCGTCTCCGGCTGAATCGCCCGCCCCTCCCCGCCGGCTCGGACTCGCAGACGACCCCGGAGCCGACCTCCTCACCCACGGCCTGGCCTTCGCCCGGGTGTCGAGCCCTCCCCTGACCGTCGCCGGATGCGACGCCGCCGGCGCCGGCTGGCTGTTCAACAAGGGGGTGGGGTAATGGGACGACAATTACCTCAACACCCGTTACAACCACCACGAGACGGCCAACGCTTCTCGGCCGGACTGCATCACCGATCACAATCCCGGCTGGAAGGCCGCTCGCAGCCTCCATCCGGGAGGGGTCAACGTGCTCTTCTGTGATGGGCATGTCGATTTCATTCAAGAAACCGTCGACCCGACCGTCTGGCGAGGGCTCTCCACCCGATCCCGGGGGGAAGTGATCTCGTCGGAAGCCTATTGACCGGCCGGCGGTCGCATGCTTTCCCCTCGGAGGCGCCGGCGTCCCGCCGTCCGAGGGGAACACTCGAGCAAAACAAAACGTCCGCACCGGTCAGTCTTTGGAAAGCCCCCGCAGCGGCCAGGCGGGCGACTCGGTCCGGGCG
This sequence comes from Tautonia sociabilis, assembly GCF_003977685.1. Lineage (GTDB taxonomy): Bacteria > Planctomycetota > Planctomycetia > Isosphaerales > Isosphaeraceae > Tautonia > Tautonia sociabilis. The sequence continues at coordinate 128,548 of NZ_RYZH01000012.1, forward strand.
ATGCTCAGATATGCTTCGATCCGAGCGACGATCTCCGGGTGCTCGGCCGCCTGGTCCTTCTCCTCGCCGAGATCGGTTTCGAGGTCGTACAATTCGAGCGGCCCGTCGGGAGCCAGCCGCACGCCCTTCCATCGACCCATGCGAACTGCTTGCTTGGATGCCCGGCCCTCGTGGAACTCCCAGTAGAGGAACTCGTGTTCCTCCTGGGTTCTCCCGGCCGCCTCGGGGCCGATCAGGGAGGGGACCACGGAGAGGCCGTCGAGGTCGTCGGGCAGGGCGGCGACGGCCTCGGGGCCGGCCAGTTCGGCCAGGGTCGGGGGGACGTCCCAGAAGGCCCAGACCTGGTCGCTCACCGCTCCCGCGGGGATGTGACCGGGCCAGCGGACGAGCATCGGCACTCGGATGCCCCCCTCGTAGAGGTCGCGCTTGATGCCTCGGAGGGGGCCGTTGCTGTCGAAGAACTCGGGGTCGAAGTCGCGACCTCCCTCGCGGTGGGGGCCGTTATCGCTGGTGAAGAAGACGATCGTGTCGTCGTCGATGCCCAGCTCGTCCAGCTTCGCCATCAGCCGGCCGATGTCGGCGTCCATCCGGGCGATCATCGCGGCTTTGCCCTTCTCCGTCTCGGGCCAGTCCTCCTCGGCAAACGCGCCGAGGTCGGGAACCTCCATGCCGTTGCCGGTGGCCCGGGAGGCCTCGTTGTTCGCGTGAGGGATCGTCAGGGCCAGGTACAGGAAGAACGGCCCGTCGCGGTGCCGATCGACCCAGGCCAGGGCCTCCTCGACGAACAGGTCGTGCGAATAGGTCCCGCGCTCGACGGCCACGTTCTTCTCCGGGCCGATCACGTTCCCGGGGATCTCGACCCGCTCCTCCTGCCGCCAGAGGAAGTCGGGATAGGAATTGTGGGCGAGCCCCTGGTTCAGGTAGCCGAAAAAGTCATCGAACCCTTGCCGGTTCGGCACTCCGGTCGAGCCGTCCTCGCCGAGGCCCCACTTGCCGATCAGCGCGGTGTGATAGCCGGCGGCCTTGAGCGCCTCGGCGACGGTCACGTCTTCGGGCAGAAGCGGATCCCGGGCGTTGCCTCGGATGCGGGCGTGGCCGGTGTGATATCCGGTCATGAGCACACAACGGGACGGGGCGCAGACCGTGCTGCCGGCGTAGACCTGGGTGAAGCGCATCCCCTCGGCGGCCAGGCGGTCGAGGTTCGGCGTCCGGAGCGTTTGCTGGCCGTAGCAGCCGAGGTCTCCCCAGCCGAGGTCGTCGGCCAGGATGAACACAACGTTCGGAGGCTTCGGCTCGGGCCCGTCCCCGGCCGACCGGGCGACCGGCCCCGGGCAGGCAAGCAGGAGGGCAAGCGCGATCCTCGAGGCGATCGTCCGCATGGCGGGTCCTCCCCTGCTCGGTTCGATTCGATTCGATTCGATTCGATTCGATGGGATTCGGTTCGATTCCGTCCCGATCGACGCGATGGTCCCGCTCGCGTCTCGGGCCTTCCGACGGGACGGGGGGGAAGCGCCCACCATAGCCTGATCGAGGGCGACTCGCCAGGACCGAGCAGCCCGGACGGCCCGGATCCCATCCCGCACGGAACCGAGGCCGAGCGACGGAGCAGGGGAGAGCGCGAGGGTCAGGTTCCTGGAGGGCCCCCCTCCGAGGGACCGAGGTCGTGCCGACTCCGGCTCGAACGGCCCTCTCCGCTGGGGTCGGCACAGTCCCAGCGGCCGTCTTGCAAGTCAAGCGGCCGGCGTTCAGGTGCCTCGGGGTCCGGCTGCGGAACCCGAGCGGTTGTCGGCTCCGCCACGGGTGGAAGACAACCCGGGGGGCCCACCCGAGGGGCAAGCGGCCGAACCGACGGTTGCGGCGGCCCCCAGCCCCATTGCCTTGCGATCAGACCAGGAATCGGCCAGGCTCCCTGGCGAGGCGACCGGCGTGGCTCGTCGATCGGATCGACAGCGGCGCAGAGGCGGTCAGGGGGAGTCTTCCGGGGGCAGAAAAGGAGCCGGGGAGGATCGGCTTTCCCTGGGGGGGGGCGTGCGGTCCTCCCGACGGCGGTTGAGCCGCTCCAGGTCGACGAGCCGGGCGATCGGGGCGATGGCGAGGATCTCGTCGCCGGGGCGGAGGACGATCTCGTGGTCGGGGTTCACGTTCGTGCCGCCCGGACCGTGGTGCATGACGATGTTCACCTGGCGGTCGGCCTGGATCTCGCCGACGGATCGGCCGACGAGGTCCCCGCCGGGCTCGATCGTCAGGTCGATCAGGTGGACGTGCCGGCCGGCGAGCTGGAAATCCTGGTACACCTTCCGGCCGGTGGCGGCGGCCACGAACGCCGGCGCCGCGACCTTGGCGGTGGAAACCGCCGGCAGGGCGAACGAGCCGGCGACCTTCTCGGCCAGCGACTCGTCGAACATGCGGAGCACGATCCGGGCCGAGGGGTTGAGGTCCCGGGCCGAGAGGGCGGAGTCCAGGTTGGCCAGGTCGTCCTGCGTGGCGAGGACGACCGCCCTCGCCCGTCGGACGCCGGCGGCCTCCAGCGTCTTGGGGGAGCGGGCGTCGCCGCGAACGATCGGCACGTCTCGGTCAAGCATCTCCTCGATCAGCTCCGACTCGACGTGCGGCCGCTCGACGATCACGACCAGCTCTCGAAGCTGGAGGATCTCCTTGACGATCTGGTAGCCGACCGTCCCCAGGCCGACCACGATGACGTGGTCCCGATACACCGAGGCGACCATCCGATGCCACTCCGGCAGGTTATTCTTGCGCGAGAAGACGAGATAGCCGAGCCTCACCAGCGAGTCGGCCATCGCCCCGAGCCCGACCACCGGCACGAGGAAGAAGGCGACCTGCAAGTACCACTCGTCGGGGAACTCCAGGAACCCCTCGACGAAGATCAGCAGGAAGATCCCGTAGCAGGCCTCGGCGAAGCCGAGCGTCTCGCCGTCGTGGTGATACGTCTTGTGGAGGAGCCAGCCGCCGAGAACCACCAGGCCCCAGAAGACCGAGAGCGACCAGCGGAATTCCCAGAGCAGGTAGCGGGCGTACCGGGCGTAGACCCTGGCCTTGAGCCAAAGCGCCCCGAATCGGTCGCGCGGCCTGGGCCCGACGGCCCAGGTCCAGACCGGCTGCCCCGACACCGCCGGCCCTCGGCCTCCGCGGGAGGGCGGGGTGCCAGGCCCTCCTTCCTCGCCGATCGCGGTCACGACACCGCCTCTCCCCGGGCCCGGCCCGGCAGGTCGAGCCCCTCCGTTCCACCGCCCAGCGATCGAGATCCGCCCCATCGCCGATCCGACGCCTCGCCGCCGAGGCGATCTCGCGGATCCCGCACTGGTGGGCCTCCCCGGTTGGATTGTAGCGGCCCTGTCGGATAGAGTGCAGGGACCAGCCCTCCCATTCCAACGACCGCACCACCGCACCGCCACCGAACGAACGACCGAACGACGACGGGGCCTCCACCGATGACACACCTGGCGATCGCCCTCGGCCTGGCCGGGGCCCTCGCGGCGCTCCCGCACCAGGACGACGGACCCGACGGCCGCCCCCCGATCGAACTGCGCGAGGGGGACCGCATCGTCCTCCTGGGCGACGCGCTGATCGAGCGCATGCAGGACTTCGGCGATCTCGAGGCGATCCTCACCGCCGCCCACCCCGACCAGACGATCACCTTCCGCAACCTCGGCTGGAGCGGCGACACCGTCTTCGGCGAGGCCCGAGCCGGCTTCGGCACGCCGGAAGACGGCTTCAAGGAACTCGTCGCGCAGGTCGAGGCCGCCGCGCCTTCCCTCCTGATCGTCGGCTACGGCGCCAACGAGTCGTGGGCCGGCGAGCAAGGGCTTCCCCGATTCCGAGAGGGATACGGGCGCCTGCTCGACGCGCTGGAGGCAACCGGGGCGAGGGAAATCGTGCTCCTCTCCCCGATCGCCCAGCGCGGGCCGAATCCGCTCGATCCCTTCGGCGAGCTCCCGCACAACCGGGACATCCAACGGTACGCCGAGGCCATCGGGCAAATCTCCCGAGAGCGGGGCCATCGCTTCATCGACCTCTTCACGGCAATGACCAATCGCCCGACGAGGAGCCTGGCCGACATCAAGGACGGAACGCCGCCGCCGATGATCCCCCTCTCCGTGAGCTACAGCGACGACGGCATCCATCTCGACGAGCCGGGCCAGGAATCCCTGGCTCGATGGCTCTCGGATCGCCTCTTCGGCGCCGTCTCGGGGGCACCGCACGCGAGGATCACGGTCGGCGAGCAGATCGCCATCGAGGCAACCCACGGCTCGATCGCAGACGTGACCCTCATCCCCGGCGGGATCCGGTTCCAATTCAAGCGGACGAGCCTCCCGGACCGGGAGCCGGCGCTCGGCTCAATGGCCCAGGGCACGATCCGAGTGGACGGGTTGCCCGAGGGCCTCTATCGCGTCTCCTGCGACGGGGAGCCCCTCCGCGCCGGGCATGGAACAATTCCCCCGCCGTTCGACGACCGTCTCGGCGACCACGGCGACAGCGGGGCGACCCGCGTCGGGATCACGGTCGTCCCGGGCTCCTTCCCGGTGGAGATCGCGCCCGACCGGGAGCAATTCGAGGCCCTCCGCCGGGCGATCATCGCCAAGAACCGCCTGTATTTTCATCGCTACCGCCCCCAGAACTCGACCTACCTGTTCGGCTTCCGCAAGCACGAGCAGGGGAACAACGCCGTTGAGGTCGAGCAGTTCGAGCGCCTCGTCGCCGAGGCCGAGGCCGAGATCGCCCGGCTGAAGGTGCCAGCGCCCCACGAGTACCAGCTGGTGCGCATCGCCGAGGAGGACGACGACCGATGAGCCAAGCGCCGATGACGACCCTCGCCGCCCTCCTGGCGATCGCCCCGGCCGCCCTCGCCCAGCGCGACCTGGCCGAGCTGCCCGACCCCGACCCCGCCGCCGAGCTGCGCTCGTTCGACGTGCTCGACGGGCTGGAGGTCAACCTCTGGGCCGCCGAGCCCATGGTCTCCAAGCCAATCCAGATGAACTGGGACGAACACGGGAGGCTCTGGGTCGCCAGCTCGCCCACCTACCCCCAGCTCCAGCCCGGCCAGGAGGCGAACGACCGGATCCTCGTCCTGGAAGACACCGACGGCGACGGCACCGCCGATTCCTCGACCGTCTTCGCCGAAGGGCTGCTCATCCCCACCGGCATCCTCCCCGGCGACGGCGGCTGCTACGTCGCCAACAGCACGGAGATCCTCCACCTCAAGGACACCGACGGCGACGGCCGGGCCGACTCGCGTCGCGTCGTCCTCTCCGGCTTCGGCACCGAAGACACACACCACATCGTCCACACCTTCCGCTGGGGCTTCGACGGCCTCTTCTACTTCAATCAATCGGTTTATATTCACAGCCATGTCGAGACGCCATTTGGTCCCCGGCGCCTCGGCGGCGGCGGCATCTGGCAGTACCGGCCCGGAACCGGCCGGCTGGAGGTGTTCGCCCGGGGATTCGTCAATCCCTGGGGACATCATTACGATTTCCGAGGCCAGGTCTTCGCCACCGACGGCGCCGGCTTCGAGGGCGTGGCCCACGTCATCCCCGGAGCGACCTATACCGCCATCAGCAATCCCGAACGCTTCCTGCACGGCCTGAACCCCGGCAGCCCGAAGTACTGCGGGGCGGTCATCGCCAGCGGCCGGCACCTGCCGGAGGAGCTGGTCGGCAACCTCGTCACGAACGACTTCCGCGCCAACCGGGTCGTCCGCTTCGCGCTGGAGGACGACGGCTCCGGCTTCGTCTCCCGAGAGCAAGAGCCCCTGATCCGCTCCTCGCACGTCGGCTTCCGTCCCATCGACGTGCTCATGGGGCCCGATGGAGCGCTCTACGTCGCCGACTGGTACAACCCGATCATCCAGCACGGCGAAGTCGACTTCCGCGACCCCCGCCGCGACCATCAGCGCGGCCGCATCTGGCGGATCACCGCCAAAGGCCGCCCGCTCGTCGACCGCCCGGCGATCGCCGACGCCCCCACGCCCGACCTCATCGACTCCCTCACCTCCCCCGAGGGCTGGACCCGAGAGCAGGCCCGCCGCGTGCTCCGAGAGCGAGGAGCCGACGAGGTGCTGCCGGCCCTCTCCGCCTGGCTTCAGCGGCCCCGGCTCGCCGGCGACCCGGAGGGAACCGACGCCCCGCTCGAAGCCCTCTGGCTCCACCAGGCCCTCGACGTCGTTGATCCCGACCTGCTCTCCTCCGTGCTCCACTCCCCCGACCCCGACCTCCGCGCCGCCGCCTGCCGAGTGGCCGGCTCCTGGCACGACCGGCTCTCCGACCCGATCGAGACGATCGCCCCGATGGTCGTCGACGAGCACCCCCGAGTCCGCCTGGAGGCGATTCGGGCCCTCGCCGCCGTGCCCGACCCGAGAGCGGCCGAGGCCGCCCTCCGGGCCTTCGCTCGGCCCATCGACACCGAGCTGGACTACGCCCTCGACCTCACCTCCCGAGAGCTGGCGCCGCGCTGGCTGCCCCTGGTCCGGGAGGGATCGTCGGACCTCGGCGGCCCGGAACCGCTCGCGTTCGCCCTGCTGGCGGTCGGCTCCCCGGAGGCGATCCCGCCGCTGATGGCCCTGATCCGAGCGGGGGCCCTGCCGGAACGGTTCGAGGCCGAAGCCCTGGCCCTGATCGGCCGGCTGGGCGAGCCGGACGACCTGCGACGGGTCTTCGACGCCGCCTTCGACCCCTCCCGCCCCGACGACCGCCGCGCCCGGCTGCTCGACGCCCTCGCCTCCGCGGGCCGGGACCGGGGCTCGAAGCCGTCGGGCCGCCTCGACGAGATCGCCGCCCTCGTCTCCGATCCCGGCGTGCCCGCCGCCGTCCGGGCCGCCGCCGCCCGGGCCGCCGGGGCCTGGTCGCTCGACCCCCGCCGCTCCGGCCTCTCGGGACTGGCGGCCGACCCCGAAGCCCCCCCCGAGGCCCGCCGGGCCGCCCTGGCCGCCCTGGCTGAGTCGGGAAGCGACGACGCCCGGGGCCTGGTCGCCTCGCTCGCTTCCTCCGCCTCCCCTCCCTCCGTTCGGGTCGGCGCCATCGAGGCGCTCGCCTCCTTCGATGTGAACGCCGCCGCGTCTCTCGCCGTCGCCGCGCTCTCCGAGGACGGTTCCGACCCCACCGCGATCGTCGCCGCGCTGGCCGGTCGTCGCGGGGGTCCCGAGGCGATGGCCCACGCGCTGGACGGCGTCTCCCTGCCGGCCGACACCGCCAAGCTCGCCCTCCGGGCGGCTCGCCCGGCCGACCGGGACGAATCGCCGCTCGTGCACGCGTTGAACCGTGCCGGCGGCCTGGGGGCCGAGCCGGCGAGGGCGACTCCGGAACAGGTCGCCGCCCTCGTCGCCGATCTCCGCTCGCAGGGCGACCCCGCCCGAGGCGAGCGCCTCTTCCGCCGCGAGGAGCTGCAATGCGTCAAGTGCCACGCCATCGCCGGCGCCGGCGGCAAGGTCGGCCCGGGGCTGGAGAGCATCGGCGCCAGTGCTCCCGACGACTACCTCGTCGAGTCCCTGCTCATCCCCGATAAGGCGATCAAGGAAGGCTACCACTCCCTCGTGGTCGCCACCGACGACGGCCGCATCCTCTCCGGCATCCCGATCCGGGAGGCCGACGGCGTCCTCGTCCTCCGAGACGCCGAGGGGGCGGAACGCTCCCTGTCGACCTCCTCGATCGAGGAGCGGGCCCCCGGCAAGTCGCTCATGCCCGCCGGCCTGGTCGACCCGCTCACCCGGGCCGAGTTGCTCGACCTGCTCGCCTTCCTCTCCGCCCTCGGCGAGCCTGGAGCCTACGCCGTCGGCCCCGAGCTGGTCGTCCGCTCCTGGGAGGTGGTCGCCCCCACCGGCCCCGCCGCCGAGGCGATCCGACGCCTGGGCATCGACGGCGCCCTCGCCGGAGACGACCCCCGGCTCTCCTGGCAACCGACGACCACCCTCGTCTCCGGCTCCCTGCCGATCGACGAGCTCCCCGCGATCACCGCCTACAACGACGCCACCCCGATCACCGTCGCCCGGCTCCGCTTCGAGACCGCCGCCGCCGGAGACGTCCTCCTCCGCCTCGGCTCGGCCTCGGGCCTGACGCCCTACCTCGACGGCGTGCCGGTCCCCCCGGCCGACGACCTGACCCTCGACGTCGGCCCCGGCCTGCACACCCTCTCCTTCGTCATCGACCGCCGGACCCGGGACGAACCGCTCCGCGCCTCCTTCCTCGACGTGCCCGGCTCCGCGGCCCGGCCCCGGCCCCTGGCCTCCCCCTAACCTCCTTCGGCCCGGCCCGGATCGCCATTGCGAACCGCCTGGCTCAAGCGATCCGGGCCCTTCCCCCTCGATTCACGGCCGGATCAGCGCCAGCCCCGAGACGCGATCCGGCACCTTGTGCAGGTGCTCCGGCTGCTCGTCGATGATGACCTCCAGCGTCGGCCGGACGATCCCCTCCTTCAGATGGCCGCCGACGGTCGATCCGTCTCGACGGCCCAACACCGCGTGCACGTGGACCGCCGGCTCGTCGCCGTCCAAGGCGATGTCTCCCAGCAGCGAGAGCACCTCGACCTGCTCGGGCACCGGGATCGACTCGTACTTCTTTGTTTCCCAGTTGAAGTACGCAAGCGTGGCCTCTCGGAAGGCGCCAATGGCGGTGATCCGGGAGCCTCGGAGGTCCATCGCCTTGGCAAAGTCCAGCAGCCCCGCCATCGCCTCGTCGCCGGTCTGGAAGACCAGGACATAGGTGCGCAGGCCGTGATGCTCATGCAGAAGCTTGTGTCTCATCGTCAGTCCTCCTCGCTGGTGGCATCCTCAATCGTCTTGCCCGGAGCGACACCGGCCGACCCGGGTCAGGGCGGTTCCCCCCCGCGACACGCGTCGCCCGGATTGGCTCCCTGCGGACGGGAGGCAGGGGTCGTGTCGATCTCAGCCCCTCGACACTGGCGGGGTGGCCGGCCATCCCCTCCGACCGACGCGATCAGCTCAGCAATTCCTCGACCAACGCCTCGATGTCCTGCCCCGCCTCGCTCTCCGCGATGACCCGGCGAACGTCGCGCCGCACGGCCGCGAAATGCCGTCCCGGATCGAGTTCCAGCGCCCCGATGGCCGCCTCCAGCTCCGCCCCCCGGGCGGAAAGCCGGCGGTGGAGGTCGTCGTCCGCGTCGTACAGCGGAACCGGCAGTTGCCAGATGTGCTTGTCGAAATGCCGCTCGTCCTTACCGTAACTCATGAAGGGCCTGACGAGTTCGGTGAAGGTCGCAGAGTTCAGGATGGCGCACAGGTAATGAGCCTCGGCTGTAGTCGCCGCGGTCGCCCAGTAGAGTGCGTGATCGATCACGGCACGGCGATCGTTGAGCCGTGCAGCCACAAGATGCATGCCCGACTTGTTGTAGACAATCCGTTCCGACTGGATCGGGTACTGTTGCTCGAACTTTCGCTGAAAATCAAGCTGCTGGATAAGAGTAAGGCGATTGCTAGAGCGATGTTTCTCCCAAATTGCCTCTGCTCGGCGCCACCAGAACGCTAGCCCCTCATAAGCTTCGAGCCGATCGGTTTGGCCGTCCATGATCCCCTCCCGGTCCCTGGGGAGCACGGCCTCAAACGTTTCTGCAATTCGATACGGGAGAACACTTTCGCCGAGGAGCACGGGCCGGATGAATTCGGTTTCGACGACTCCTTCCAGCGCCGGCAGGTCTTTCCACGGTTTCTTGTCGTTGGATCGCTGGAGCGAGCGGACGGCAGCCTTGCCGGCGGGCATGCCCAACGGTCCTGCGTCCTGTCGCGTCACGAAGAAGAGGAGACGCGGGACGATCGTCGCCCCCTGCCGGAAGCGATCCGACCACGGAGACGTCGGGTCGTCGCCGGTCGGGCGAGCCCTCCCCGGCGATCGTTGAAGGTGGCGCTCAACCGACACCCAATTCGCATTCTGCTCGGGCACCCGGCCCGACCAAATGACCACCTCGGTGGGCAATGGCGTCGGCGCTTCGGCCCGCGTGCCGAACAACACGGCCGAGCCGCGAGGGAAGAAGTGAGGGCGAATCCGGCGAAGGTCCCACGCGGGCTCGAACGCGATCGCGACAGGGTTCTTCGAGTCGGGACGCTTGTAGCGTCTCCTTAGCCTGAGGGATTCTCTGGACACTTTCATGGGCCATAATGGTCCCGGAAGGAGTACCAAAGATGACCAAGAAGAGCACGACGACCGACTCCCAGGATCGAGGCCGCTTCTCGGCCAGGCGGA
>NZ_RYZH01000130.1 GCF_003977685.1 Tautonia sociabilis
TCGCCTGGGTTTCTTTCGCAATTTCGCTCCAATCGCGACGAACAACTTCCAGACCGCGGGTGGTAATACGGCCTTCTTCATCGATCACCGCATAGCGTTTTTTGGTCACGAAGAAACCGCGCAGGTAAAAGCCTTCGTATTCCAGTTCCAGCAGACCCGGCAGTTTGCTGTTGATGTAGTTCAGAAATTCTTTCGCTTTCTTTTTGATCAGTTCCGGTTTTTCACCCGGAATGGTCGCATAGAAATCTAGAGTATCCGCATACAGAACTTTGAAGCCGAATTTTTCTTCGATTTCGCGGATGGTCATTTCGATGTAATGACGACCCCAGGCGGTAACGCTTTCCGTCTAGACTTTGCTATACCAACGCGCTTTCGGATAGCCCATATAGCCGTAATAGCTGTTCGCCAGCAGTTTGATCGCGCGCTGGCGATAATCCAGCATTTTTTTTTCGATCGGATCGATGGTGCTTTTCATTTTCTTTTTGATATCCTGGCGCATCGCAATCAGATCACCCAGAATGCTCGGGATAAAGCCCGGAAAATCTTTGCAGAAGCGATAGCCCACAATCGGCGCAACATCATAGTTTTTGCAGCCTTCTTTTTCCAGGGTATCCGGGCTAACGTTATGGATCACGATAATGCTCGGATACAGGCTACGGAAATCCAGGT
>NZ_RYZH01000131.1 GCF_003977685.1 Tautonia sociabilis
GCTGCCCCTACCAGGTCCTGGGCCTGGTGCTGCCGACCGCCGACTTCTGGGAGCTGCTGCAGGCCGACCCCGCCGCATTGACGCAACAACTGTCAACCCAACAGGATGGCGGATGAGACAGTGCCGGAGCACGGTCAGGAAGGTTCGGTTCAAGTTCTTTTCAGAAAAAGGATTGCGTCTTGGATCGTGGCGTCCGGCGGCGGCCGCGTTGGCTTCGCTCCGTCGGTGCGCATCGGTCGGCTCGACGTCCGGGCCGGCGGGGAGGCGAGGGGGTTCCGATCCGGGAGCGGGGGAGGCGGGCGGGGAGACCGCCGACGGGGCCGAGGCCTCCGAGGACGGAGATGCCGGGTCAAGGGAGGCTGCGAGCGATTCGGGAGCGGAGGGATTGGGAGCGAGGGGAGGCACGCCGGGCTCGGGGGCGGACTCGATCCGGACGAACCCCGGCGGCGCGGGGTCCGAATCGACCTCACGCCACCACCCTCCCCCAACCGGGGCCCGGGGCGTCTCCCCGATCTCGGCCGCTTCCTTGGCGATCGCCAGCAGCTCCCGACGGCGACGATCGCGCAGGTTCAGGAAGAGCCGAATCGCCGCCATGCAGGCCCGATCGGCCG
>NZ_RYZH01000132.1 GCF_003977685.1 Tautonia sociabilis
GGTGCCGTTGGCGGTGACGCCAGCGGTGCCGGCGAAGGACCAGGCGGAGCCAGCGGGGCGATAGAGGTAGGAGCCGCTCGAGCCGTTGGGCCCGGCCTCCGGCACCTCGAACCCTCCGTCCAGCAGCGTTTCGGTCCGGGGCTCGACCTCGACCCGATCGAGGACGATGTCGTCGATGAAGGAGGTGCTGGCGCCGCCGGAGGAATTGATTCCGACGAAGGAGAGGGTGTGGGCCCCGGCCGGGAGGGTCAGCGCCAGGCTTCGTGCTTCATACGAGGTGCCGGCCGGTTGGACGCGGGCCAACTCGACGCCGTCGAGGAGCACGGCGAAGTCGTGGGCGCCGGCCTGGTAGTTGCCCCGCTGGGCGGCTCGGAAGCGGAGGCGGTAGGAGCCGGCGGCGTTGGCGGGGATGGAGAGGATCTGAGAGGCGGAGCCGGTCTTCTGGAGGAAGGCGACCTGGTCCCCCTCGGGAGCGTTGGGGTTGCCGGCGGTGAAGGCGGTGCCGTTGGCGGTGA
>NZ_RYZH01000133.1 GCF_003977685.1 Tautonia sociabilis
CCGTCTCCCAGACGCTCTCCATCCCCGCCAACGCCGCCGGCTCTTACCGCCTCCGCTTCCGAGCCGCCCAGCGCGGCAACTACCAGGCCGGCGCCCACGACTTCGCCGTGCTCCTCGACGGCGTCGAGTTGGCCCGCGTCCAACCGGCCGGCACCTCGTATGAAGCACGCAGCCTGGTGCTGAGCCTTTTGGCCGGGCTCCACACCCTCTCCTTCGTCGGAATCAACTCCTCCGGCGGCGCCAGCACCTCCTTCATCGACGACATCGTCCTCGAACGGGTCACGTCCCAGTAAACCCGACACCCGACGAGGCCCTCAAGGGCCTCGATCACTCCCACCATTTCGTCTGATAATGGGCCTTATGGTCGGAGACCGGGGGTGTGACCGACGAATGATGTAGATCGGGCCGGTTCGTCCGCCTATGCTGGGGCTCCCCTCACACTCCGGGAGCCACCGCCATGGCCGCCACCATCGTCGCCCGATCCGAGACCGGCTTCACCAT
>NZ_RYZH01000013.1:0-59807 GCF_003977685.1 Tautonia sociabilis
CATCGGGGGGGCCCTTCGGGGTGCTGGCGATTGTCGCTGTGACCCAGTCCACCACGAAGGTGCCTCCCCTTCCATCGAAACTGTCAACCGGGCCCACCCCCATTTCGGCTCTCTTTGCGACAGAGCCTGAAGTCGAGCCCCAGCAGATCCCGCAAGTGCCGGACGATATTGTACTTGAGCAGGTCGATCCGCTCGTCGACCCGCAGGGCGCTCAGTTCGTCCGGGGTCAGGTCGGCCAGTTCCTCGCCGGCCTTGTTGATGGCGCGGACCTTCTGCTCCTGGAGCACCTCGTCGGTGATGTCCCGGGTCAGCGCGATCAGGGATTGGATGCCGCCGTCGAGGTCGAGAATCGGGGTGACGTTGAGCCGGAAGTAGTTGCCCGTCCCCAGCTTGAGGATACAGCCGGCGGGCCGCTTGGTTTCCTCCGCCTGGGCGAACGGGCAGAGGTCGGGCTCGCACCGCTCGGGGTTGTCGAGCACCTCGAAGAAGGGGCGGTCGATTGGGTCGCCCTCGACCACCGCCAGGTTGCGGAACTCGGGATTGTACCAGAGGATCCGCAGCGAGTCGGGCTCCACGACCGCCACGCCGTCGGCGATCGCTTCGAGGATCTCGTCCGACTGGATCAGCATTCCCGCCCAGCGCACCGCCGAGAGCTGGGCGGCGGAGACGAAGACGCCCTCAAAGGACTGCTCCCGGAGCAAATAGAGTGCCCGGGCCATGGTGCGGGCCTGGACGATTTCAACGGAGTCGTCCAGGGCGAAGCGGGCCGGCAACGCGGGGTCGGACTCGCGATCGATGACCAAGACACGAGGCTTCTCGGACACGCGAGGCGACCTCCCCGGCGCCGCGGACTGGGCTCTCCGGGCCCGAGATGGCCCCCGCTTCTCCGGGGCCCTCGGACCCGGCCTCATCCTACCCAAGCCGGCACCGGCCGGGCAAGCGATTGATGAAGGATCGATCGCCTCCACCGGTTCTCTTCCGAGCCCCGGACCGCTCCCCGGCGCCGTCGAGCCGGGGAGCGGCCGTCCCAGGTGGGCGCTTGACACCCCGGCCGAGGCCGCCGTAGCATCGGCGGAGATCCGATCGATCGATCGCCGGGGGCTTGCGATGTCTTCTCCCGATCGCCTGACCGCCCGAGATGGCGGTCTGCTTGTCGTCGACCTTCAGGCGAAGATCCTCGCCCCGATCCGCTACGGCGACCTCGTGGTGGCCAACGCCGTCCGCCTGATCCGAGCGGCTCAACTGCTGGCGATCCCCGTCTGGGCCACGGAGCAATACCCTCGGGGGCTCGGTCCGACCGTCCCCGAGGTCGCCGAGCTGGTCCCCGAGCGCGCCGAGAAGATGACCTTCCATTGTTGCGGCGTCCCCGGGCTCGAGGAGCAGTTCCGGGGCCGGGATCTCCGCCACCTGACCCTCGCGGGCATCGAGGCGCACGTCTGCGTCGCTCAGACCGCCCTGGAGCTCATCGATCGCGGCTTCCACGTCCAGGTGCCGGCCGACGCGATCGCCTCCCGCGGCAAGATGGACTGGGAATTCGCCCTCCGTCGGATGGAGCGGGCCGGCGTGGTCATCTCCACCACCGAGGCCGTCCTCTTCGAATGGGCCGAAACGGCCGACCGCCCCGAGTTCAAGGCGGTCAGCGCCCTGGTCCGGGACTTCTCCCCCCCTCGGAAGCGCAAGGAGAAGGACCGGGAGAAGGGCGAGTTCAAGATCCGCACCCGGCCCATCGACCGCTCCCCCGATTCCGCGACCGAATGAACGACCGGGCTCGCGATCGAGCATCCCTCTCCCCGACGCGACGGGAACCGCACCGCTCCGCACGTCGGGGTGACGATCCGGACCCTCCCGCCCTCTTCCGACTCGAAGGATCTTTCGCCGTGTCCATCCCCGCCTCGAAGCCCCTGGAGCCCTCCCCTCGCGTTCTCCTCGGCCCCGGGCCCTCGAACGTGCCCCCCCGCGTCCTCTCGGCCCTGGGGATGCCGCTGGTCGGCCACCTCGACCCGGAGTTCGTCGGCCTGATGGACGAAATGCAGGCGATGCTCCGCCTCGTCTTCCGCACCGAGAACCCGATGACCCTGGCGGTTTCGGGCACCGGCTCCGCGGGGAAGGAAGCCGTGGTGGTCAACCTCATCGAACCGGGAGACCGGATGCTCGTCTGCGTCAACGGCGTCTTCGGCGGCCGGATGGTCGACGTCGCCCAGCGAGCCGGCGCCGAGGTCTCCCGGATCGACCGCCCCTGGGGAGAGGTCTTCGATCCCCAGGAGGTCGAGGAGGCGATCCAGCGCGACCGCCCCAAGCTCGTCGGCATCGTCCACGCCGAGACGTCCACCGGGGCGCTGCAGCCGGTTCAGGAGATCGCCCGGATCGCCCACGAGCACGGCGCGATGATCGCCATCGACACCGTCACCTCCCTCGCGGGCGTCCCCGTCGAGCTCGACGCCTGGGACATCGACGCCGCCTACTCCGGCACCCAGAAGTGCCTGAGCTGCCCGCCGGGGCTGGCCCCGGTGTCGTTCGGACCCAGGGCGATGCAGGCGATCCAGGCCCGCAAGACCAAGGTCCAGTCCTGGTATCTCGACATGACGATGATCGGCCGGTACTGGGGCTCCGACCGCTTCTACCACCACACGGCGCCGATCAACATGACGTTCGCCCTCCGAGAGGCATTGGCGAGCGTGCTCGAAGAAGGGCTCGACGCCCGGTTCGCCCGCCACGCGCTCAACGCCCGGGCCCTCGCCGCCGGCCTCAAGGCCATGGGGATCGACCACGTGACCGCCGAGGGGCACCGCCTTCCGCAGTTGCACTGCGTTTCCATCCCCGAGGGGGTCGACGATCTGACCGTCCGCAAGCGCCTGCTCGCCGAGTGGAATGTCGAGATCGGCGGCGGCCTGGGCGACCTGAAGGGCAAGGCCTGGCGGATCGGCCTCATGGGCTACGGCTCCCGCCGCGAGTCGGTCACCCTGGTGCTCGCCGCGCTCGAAACCTGCCTCCGAGACCTCGGCGCCTCCGTCGACCCCGGCGCCTCCCTCGCCGCCGCGGCCGAGGTTTACGCCGGCTCCCCGGCCGCCGCCTCAGCCTGACGCCCGACCGGCCTGCCGTCCTCCCCCCGCCGCCCGACCCACCAGCAGGCCGATCCCCAACGCGACGATCAGCCGACCGAACAGGCGGCTGATCGGCGTCGCCGCCAGAACCTTCTCCACCCCGGCCATCGGGAAGGCGAGCGTCCCGAGCAACTGGAAGGCCACGGCCCCGAGGGCGGCGCCGCACGCCCCGGCGCCCGCCGACGCGATGAGCCCCCCCTTCGACTCCCCCTTCCCCACTCCGAACGCCAGACCCGCCGCCAGGCCCGAAGGGATCCAGAGGGCGAGGTGCATGGTAAGAGAAGGCAGGAGGTCCTGCGTCCCGGGCGTGCGGATCGCTTCGAGCAGGGGCAGCGCTCCCAGCGGCGAGACCGCCCCGAGCCCCCCCCCAAGGAGCATCCCCAGCGCCCCGGCTTTCACGGCGGCCCGGCGACTCCTCCTGAAAACGCCGCCGGCGGCGCCCAGCGCCAGGCCGACGAGCGCCCCGAACGCCGCCAGGCTCCGGATGGCGGTCAGGCGATCCGCCTCCTGAATCGCCTCGGCCGTGGTGGCGACCGTCTGCGTTACCTGGCCCATGACGACGAGGTTGCTCTGCTGGGGGGGGACCCGAACGATCGGGGTTTCCCCGAGACCCCAGGCGAGCAGCGCGCCGAGGGCGGCCCCCGCCGTCACCAGGAGGGCCTGACCTCGCCCGGGAGTCGAGGGAGACTCCGTGGGGTGGGGAGTCGACGTCGCGCTCGGCAGGGAATCGGCGCCGCCGGGGGAGCGATCGGTAGCCATGGGCGATCACCCGAGAGAGCGATGAGAATGGGAGAGAACCGCTCGGTACTTCTCCGAGGCAACCATCCTCGGGAAGGTAAACCAACCGGCCGACTGATGCAAACGGGCCCTCTTCTCGGATTGGGCACCAAACGCACACGCTGCGTTCTTGATTTCGCAAGATGGTCTGCCGATAGTGGCTCCCGCGAGGCAATTCCACCCCCATCGCCATCGATGCCCGAGGGCAAGGGATTTCCCAGAGGCCCCGGGTGGCGAGGCGTCACCTCCTCCACGGGGTCTATCGCCGATGAAGAGGCGCAGTGGATTTACTCTGATCGAACTCCTCGTCGTCATCGCGATCATCGGTGTTTTGATCGCGCTGCTCCTGCCGGCCGTCCAGGCCGCTCGCGAGGCGGCCCGAAGGGCCCAGTGCACCAACAACCTGAAGCAACTCGGCCTGGCGGTCCATAATTACGTGGACTCGAACCAGTCGCTCCCTCCCTTCAACACCAGCATTGACGAGCGGCTCCACTGGGGGACGCCCGTGTTCGACCCCTGGCCGCTCGACTGGGCGGCGTGCACCCTGCCTTACCTCGAGCAAGGGGCGCTGTACGCCGCGGTGAACTTCGACCTCGGGGCCGTCGGCTCCCCGCAGAACGCCACGGTGCTTCGGACCCTGGTGAATACGATGGTCTGTCCCTCGGACGGCGAGCTCCCGGCGGCCGGGCCTGGCTCGTCGTGGCGAAACTACGCGGCGAACATCGGCGGGCCCCCGCCCAGCAACGTCGGCCCGGTGAGCATCGCTCGGCTCCGCGACGGGACCTCGAGCACCGCGCTCTTCAGCGAGATGCTCGTCGGCACCGGCCCCCCCTCTCCCGTCCGGGCCGATCATCCCCTGGCCAAGCACGGCTATGCCTTCAAGCTCTCACTTGATAGCCCTGTCGACCAGGGGGCCAACGGCGCCGCCGCCGCCCAGGCCTTCGTGCAAGCCTGCCGGAGCATCCCCGGGAGCCAGACCTCCTTCGGTACCTTGACCCCGGCCAACGGCTCCCACTGGATCGGCACCAACCCCGGCTCCTGCATCATCTGGTCCGGCTACAACCACTACAACGGCCCGAATGGATACAACTGCCAGGCCAATAACGACCCGAACACCGGCGGGTACGGGAACATCATGAACGCCTTGCCCCCGAGCAGCAACCATCCGGGAGGCGTCAACGTCTGCTTCGCCGACGGTTCGGTGAAGTTCATCAAGGACACGATCTCCCTGCCAACCTGGTGGGCGATCGGCACCCGAAACGGCGGCGAAATCGTCAGCGCCGATCAGTATTGATCTCCTTGCGGCACGATCAATCACATCGGGGAACGGGCGAAGGTTCCCTGGAGCCTCGCCCTCCCCGTTCCTCCGTTCCGTTCGCTCTCCAACGCTTCGGGGCCGGGCCGCTCGAACCCTTGCCGACGATCCGGCCCAACTCTGATTGCCCCGAGGAAGCCCATGCCCCGAGTCCTCACCCTACTCTTCGCGATGGTTCTGACCGTGGCCGTCAGCCTGGCGGGTTGCGGTCCGAGCCCCCCCGAGCCGACCGGCGAGGCGTACGAGCCGCCCAAGGAACTCGATCAGATGAAGGCCCAGATGCTCGAAAATTACAAGAAGGGGACCGTCAACAAGGCCCAGTGACACCCCCTCGGGATCATCGGGACCGACCCGAGCGGCCGATCCTTCGCCCGCCCGCCAGTCCGGAGGGAACTCGGCATCATGGCCCGGCCCGTCCCCCGCGAGCAACCCGCGACACTTCAGGCCGACTCGCTCACGCCCCAGAAACCGGTCCGTCCCCGGATCGCCTCGGTGGCGAGGGTGTTCGGCCTGATCGCGGGGTTCGGGCTCCTGGTCCTGGCGACTCGGCTTTGGAGGCCCGAGGCGCCGGATTCCCTCCTCCAGCGTGCCCAGGATGCGTACCGCGCCGGACAGCACGATCTGGCCGAATCGCTGCTGGACCGCCTGGCGAGAATCCGGGAGCCGAACCCCCTGGATCGGCTCCTCCGGGCGCAGGTCGCCCTCGCGACCGATCGCCCGGAAGCGGCGCTCGACGAGCTCTCCCGGATCCCGGACGATCATCCGATCGCCCCGATCTCCCGGCTCCTCCAGGGGCAGGTGGCCATCCGGCTCGGGCGCGCTGTCCAGGCCGAGTCCTCCTTCCTTCGGGCGATCGAGTTGCAGCCGAGGCACGTCCAGGCCCGTCGGGAACTCTGCTTCATCTACAGCATTCAGCGCCGGCTTCGCGACCTTGATCTACAGCTCGCCGCGCTCGCCGAGCTGGGAGAGCTGACGCCGAGCTACGTCTTGCATTGGAGCAAGATTCGAAACGTCAACTGGAATTACGAGAAAGACCTGGAGCACCTCCGCCGGTTCGTCGCCGAGGATCCGACCGACCGCCGCTCCAGGCTCACGCTGGCCGAGGCGATCAAACGATCGGGGGATCTGGCCGAGGCCGATCGGCTGCTTGCCCCCCTGCCCCGATCGGATCCCGAGGCCGCCGCCCTCCGCGCCTCGATCGCGATCGAGCGGGGCGATCTGAATGCGGCCTCGGAGGCACTGGTCGAAGCGCCTCCCGACCACCCCGCCGTGGCCAGGTCCCTCGGCGAGATCGCCCTCATCCGCCTGGATCCCGAGACGGCTCTGCCGTCGCTCCGGATCGCGGTCCGGCATGACCCGTCCGATCGACTCTCGCTGTTCCTGCTCGGCCGGGCGCTCAGCCTGCTGGGACGCGACGAGGAAGCCGCTCCGATTTTGGAGACGGTGCGGCAGAACGACCTGCTCGGGCAGATGATCGCCCAGGCCTCCGCGAAGGCCACGATCGATGATCCGGAGCTTTGCCTGGAGATCGGTCTGGCCTGTCAGCGCCTCTCCCGGCCCCTGGAGGCCCGCGCCTGGTTCGACATCGCCCTGCTGATCGACCCGTTCCACGAGCGAGCCCAGGAGGCCCTGGCTCTTCTCGACGACGGCCAGCCCCCCCTTGAGACCACTCCATGAGGACGGTCGAGGATCGCTGGCGAGGCCGCGAGTGACGGACGGCGCGATGACGGGAGGACGCGAAGATCAGCGCCTCGCTCCTTGTCGCATGGATCGAGGGTGCCTGGGCGATCTCGGGGGCACCGGGAGGAACCGGGCGAGTCATCGGCCCCGCCCGGAGGCGGGGCCGGCGATCCGATCAGGAGGAGGGGACGAGGCCTTCCCGCTCGTCGATCGTGAGGACCTGGTCGGCGTCCAGGCCGGTGAGCTGGGTCACCTTGCCCGAGGGCCAGGTGATGGTCAGCGCATCGACCTTCGACGTTTCGCCCAGTCCGAAGGTGATCGGGGCCTCGACGGCCGAGAGGTAGCCCTTGGCCGTGAAGTGTTGGCGGTACTGGACCCCGTCGCCGGCTCTTAATTCGAGCCGAGCCCCGAACCCGTCCCGATTCGACTCGCGGCCGACGAGCCGGACGCGAAGCCAGTGGTGCTCGTTCCCCCCCTCGTTGCGGAAGAGGCGGGCTCGCTCGCCGCTCGAGGTCATCACCACGTCGAGGTCCCCGTCACCATCCAGGTCGAGGTAGGCGCTGCCTCGGCCGACGATCGGGGTGAACAGGTCGGGGCCGGCGACCTCGGGGCCGACCTGGGTGAACAGGGTCGACCCCGGCTTGCCGCTGTTCCAGAAGAGCTGGGCGGGTTGCTGGTAGCGCTCGCTCGCCTGGGTCTTCTCGATGTCCGATTCGAGATGGCCATTGACCGAGAGGAGGTCCTGACGGCCGTCGAGGTCGTAGTCGAAGAAGAAGAGGCCGAACTTCAACGGGGGCTGCGTCGGCGCTCCGAGTCCGAAGACGCTGGCCATGTCGCTGAAGATCAGCCGGGTCGGGTCGTCGGCGACGTACAGCGCCGTCATCTCGTTGGCGAAGTTGGCGATCGCCAGGGCCACCGACCGGTCGTTGCGGAAGTGGGCCCAGTCGATCCCCATCGCCCCTCGGACCTGGCCGTTGGGGTCGAACGAGACGCCGGAAACGATGCCGAGTTCCTCGAAGGTCCCGTCGCCCTGGTTGCGGAACAGGAAGTTCCGGGAGGTGTCGTTGGCCACGGCCAGGTCGACGAAGCCGTCGCCGTCGATGTCGAAGGGGGCGACGCCAAGGGCCTTGGCCATCGGGTCTTTCAGTTCGTCGGTGACGAGCCGAATGCCGGCGGCCTCGCTCACGTCGACGAAGGTACCGTCCCCCTCGTTGCGGAGCAGGACGCAGTGGTCCCCCTTGAAGGCGGTCGGGGGACCGTACGCTCGGCCGGATCCCGTGCCGGCGAGCTGGAACCCCTGCGCCCGGTCGTACTCGGCCGACCAGTCGACATAGCAGCAGAGGAATAGGTCGAGATCCCCGTCGTTCTCCAGATCGAAGAACGCCCCGGAGGTGAGCCAGCCGTCGCCGGCCCCGGCGCCGGCCTCGTCGGTCACGTCAACGAAGGTCCCCCCCTCGTTGCGGAAGAGGCGGCCTCCGGAGACGGTGGTGATGTACAGGTCGGGATCCGAGTCGTTGTCGATGTCGCCCACGACGGCCCCCATCCCGAAGAGCGACACGTCGAGCCCGGCGGCCGAGGTCACGTCGGCGAAGGAGCCGGTGCCGTCGTTGCGGTAGAGGGCGAGCGAGGGGGCGTTGGGGGCGTCCTCGGGGAGGTCCCAGGGGCGCTGGTTGACGAAGAGGAGGTCGGGGTGGCCGTCGGTGTCGTAGTCGATCACCGCCACGCCGGAGCCCATTGTCTCGGGTAGCAGCTTCTCCCCTTGGGCGGCGTTTTCGTGGACGAAGCTGATGCCGGCCTCGTCGGTGATCTCGACGAATCGAACGCTCGGCAGCGTGGCGGTCTCGACGACCGGCGCCTGCTCGGGGGCGGCGGCCTCGGGGATGTAGTCCGCCCCCGAGTCGCCTCCGCAGCCGGCCAGCGACAGGACGACGGCGGCGAGGGCGGCGAGCAGCACGGCGGCGTTCATCGCCTGGACCGGGCCGGCCTGGCCGTGGGAGGAAATGGGGGCGGTCATTCCGTCACCTCGCTGGTCGCTCGGGGTTCGGGCTTGGTGCGGCTGGCCTCGGCGGGAAGCTCGGGGGCGCCGGGCCGGTGCAGGTCGTGGATGACGATCGACTGGGCGTTCTGGTCCGCCGCCGGGTTGGCCTCTCGGGCGATCCGCTGGGCCCGGCCCTCGGCGGTCTCGTCGGGTCGGACGAAGTTGTGCAGCGCCTTGTGGGCGGCCTCCAGGGCTCGGGACACCTCTCCCCGGGCCTCGGGGTCGTCCGCCGCCTCCCAGGCCGGCCCGAGCCGATCGACGACCTCGATCAGCGTCCCCACCCGGGACGCGAACTCGGGGCGGGGCCCGGTGACGAAGGCGTCGATGTCCCTGGCGAGCGTCCGGGCCTTCTGAGCGCGGTCCGCCGCGGCGGCCTCGCGGTTGGCGACCGCTTCCGCGGCCTCGATCAGCGCCTCGGGGGTCGGTGGCGGTCCCTCGAGGGGCTCCAGGGGAGCGCGATCCGGGACGAATTCCGCGTAGGCGCGGCCCAGCCCGTAATGGGCGTCGCCGTTTTCGGAGTCGATGGCCAGCGTCCTCCGGAACGTGGCGATGGCCTTCGCCATGAACGCCAGGCGCTCGGGGCTGTCGATCGGCTCGATGCGCCCTCTCAGGTCGAGGGCTCGGCCCAGGTCGTTGATGACGATGTAATCCTGGCTGAAGTCGAACTTCCGGCTGGGGACCTTGGTGCTGAGCACGTCCTCGAAATTCTTGATCGCGGCGTCGACGTTGCCGAGCCGCAGGTTGAGCTGGCCGGTGAGCCAGTTGATGGTCCACTTGGCCGAGGAGTCGGGGTCGGCGGCGGCCTTGCGGAGGGCCTCCAGGGCGTCGGCGGTGCGCCCCTCGCGCAGGTAGACGCGGGCGAGGTTCACCCAGCCGTCGGGTTTGTCGTAGCGCTCGGCCACCGTGAGGAAGACCGGCTCGGCCTGCTTCAGCTCGCCCTTCTGGGCCCCTGTCTCCCCGCCTTCAAGGAACAGGCCGATCCCGTAATCGTTCCACCGCTGCCATTCCTCGGCGATTGGCGAGGGCGGGTTCTCCGGCGTCGGCTCGCCAGCGACGGGGAGGCGGATGGAATCCTTCGCCATGACCACGACGGGCAGCGGGTCCGGATCGCCGTCCTCGTCCGGGTCGGGTCCCTTCCCCTCGCCATAGACGTAGTCGAGGTAGGTGCGGTCGAACTTCCGGTAGTTGACCTGGGCCTCCAGCTCGATGGGCCCCGCGATCCCCTCCTCCGGCACGTCGAGCCGGAAGTGGACCACCTGACCGGCGCCGGGAGGAATCTGGCGGTTATAGAGCGGGACGAAGATGTCCTGCGCATTGCGGCGGTCGATCCGGTTGCCGAAGCGGTCGAGCATGTAAACGTTGATGAAATGCGAGTATGGGTCGACGTATCCCTTGTCGTCCATGCCGCCGGACTTGCCGATCACCCGGTCGCCCGACCTCGCCGTCAGCTCGACCCAAATCTCGTTCGAGTCGACGGTTCCCTGCGAGAAATGGTGGCCGACGCCAAGCGTCCGGACGACGACCTCCACGAGATACGACTCTCCCGGGACAAGCTCCGGGATCTCCGGCCGGAGCGGGGCGATCAGCTCTCCTTCGATCGTTCCCCCCGTCCGCAGCCCGAACAGGTCGACTCGGATCTTCTTGTCGGCCAGGTACTCGGCGTGGGCGGCCTCGGCGTTCTCATGGCCGAGCGCGGCCGCCAGTCCCGTATTGGCCCCGAGGAACAGGTGGTTGTGGATCTCTCGGCCGGGCTCGCCGTCGAAGTTGCGGGCGCCGAAGTCGTCCGAGGCCACAAAGTTCATGTGGCACTCGGTGCAGTTGGTCCGAGCGACCGGCGGGTAGTAGAAGCTGCGGGCGCCGTGGCCGGAGACTCCCGAGAGCAGGTAGGAATCGTGGTGGTTCTGACCCCGGGTAAAGTCCTTGTACTGGTTCAGCTCATACGGGAGGCTGACCTTGTGGCACGTGGAGCAGAACTCGGCGGTCTTGTGCAGCGGCTTGAGGAAGGTCTGCTTATGCAACGCGGGCTTGGCCTTCACCAGCGTCCGATTCACCCACTGGAGGATCTCATTGTCGCTGAAGGCGAACGGGTAATGCTGGGGCTCCTCGATGGTGTAATCCGCGTTCCCCCGGGTGCTATTGACGTGCGTGATCGAGTGGCAGGCGGTGCAGGTGATGCCGGCGTGGGCCGTGGGGTCGTTCTCGTCGTCATACTCCGGGTTGTCGAACTTCCCTGAGAGGAACGGCACGGGGTCGTGGCAGCCGGCGCACCATCGGGACGCTTGGGGGGTGCCGTCGCGACGGATCGAGACCTCCCGCGTCTCGCGGACGGAGGCCAGATACAGCGGGTTGTTGAACGAGCTGAGGTGGTGCGAGGAGTGGAACCAGCCCTCGTAGGCGTCCTGGTGGCACTCCATGCAGTACTCGTCCATCATCAGCGTCCGAGCCGGAATCAAGTTCCCGTCGGCGGTCTTGACCTCGGACGGGAAGAAGTACTTCGCCCCCTCCCTCGGCCCCTGCTTGTTCGCCTGCCGGGGGTCGTGGGTGTGCATCGCTCCCATGAGCACGACGACGGCCGTCACGCCAACGCCCCAGAGCCTGGCGTACTGCCACTTGATCCTCGGCCCGGCCAGCCGGTGCCGGACGTACAGGGCGATCGCCAGCACCGGGGTCAGCAGGTGCAGCCAGTAGCCCACTTCCCGGACCACCGGATCCCGGACCTCGAACCCCTCGATCCGCACCAGGACCAGCCCTGAGATCAACAGAACCAGCGACGAGATCAGCAGCATGATCCCGTACCGGATCGCCGCCCGGTTCGGCCGCTTCCAGGACGTGACCAGGTGCCCGAACCCGAAGACGATGAAGGGCACGATCAGGACGAAGCCGAGAAACAGGTGGAGCGCCACCATCAGCATGTAGAAGTACGTGTCTTGCGGCGCTCCGCTCAGCCACGTGATGAGGGTGACGCTCGCCATGTAGATGCCCGTGGCCCCGAGCACGGCGAAGCCGACGAGCACCATCCACAACAGCGGGCGGAGCCGCTTCCCCACCGCGGGCGTGTAGACGAACCCGCGGCGATCGCGCATGGGTCGCGGCGCGGATTCGGGACGTTCGGTCGCGGACATGCAGGCCCTCCTCGGCCTCGGCGGCCGACGCTCAAGGACGGGGGTTCGGATCGGGGATCAGGGGATCGGGACCGACTCGAACCGACCGGGAGGCACGACCGCCGATCCCCCCGAGTGGGCGGGGAAGGAATGTGGTCGCGGCAACGGCCCTCGAGAGGCAAGGTGATCGAGGGCCGCCGATCCGGTCGGCCAATCGGGGCTGGCCGGGGGTGGTCAGCGATCCCGAGGAGGGCGATCGATCCGAGAGGGGGAGGAGATGGGGTGCAACCGAGTCGACCGGGGGAGGATCCGGGCCTGAGGGGGAGCAGGGGCCGGCTCCCGGACGGTCGAGAAGAGGGAGCCCCCCAGGTCAAGGACTCGGGACGAGGGCCGCTCGGGGTGTTCGAGCGGGCAGAGCGGGGCGATCCGCACGGGGGCCGGCGCAACGATCTCGGGCTCCCCGGGGATCGGGCTCGAGGGGGGATCGACGCCGTCAAAGAGTCCGAAGACGGGACGATTCGGAACGTGGCAACTCGCCGCCGTCGCCTGTCGACCCGAACCGACCGCGAGCACGCCCCCGAGAAGGGCGGCAAGCAACGCGACCTGCCGGGAGAAGGCGGGGGACGCGGGCACCAGATCGGCTCCGAGACGACGTGATCGCGACGATGGGAGGTTGACATGCAAGAACACTCCTAGTCTGGAGGGAGGGCTCCGGCGTGTCAAGCGCCTACCGAGGAACCACCGTCCCCGTCCGGTTCGACGGGCCGGATCAGCGAACCTTCCGCCGCTTCCCCTCGTAATCGACAGGATCTCGGCGAGTTCCGGCGACGGACGGCCGCGACGCGCTGGGGCGGTTGGGTCGACGAGGATGGGGCCGGTTGTGGTATCCTGGAGCATCCGGCGCCTCCGGTTGCCCGGTGCCAGCCCCCGGCATCCGCCCCGTTCCCTCCCCGATCCCCGGGAGCGAGGCCCGGCGACCCGCGCCTCGATGCCGAGCCGATGGCTCCCCGGCGGGAGCCCCGAGCAGACCCTTTCGGGTCTGATGACGGAGCCAGCCGCCTCGATCGATCCGCGACGCCCCGACGCCCGTCGTCGGGATCGATGCGACCCCGACGCCCACCCCGAGGAGGACGACGCGTTGTTCGCCGGACCAATCATCGCCCGGGAACTCCTGACCGCTCCCCGGCCGCCCCGGTACTACGCCGCCCGGGCGTCCTACGCCGGCGGGCTGCTCATCGTGATGCTGACGGTCTGGCAGGTGCTGGTCGGCTGGGACGAGGGCAATGCGATCAGCATCCTCTCCCGGTTCGGGGCGATCCTGTTCTCGTTCTTCGCCTACATCCAGCTCACGCTGATGCTCTTCTTCGCCCCCATCGCCTCGGCCACCGCCGTGGCTCATGAGAAGGACCGCCGGACCTTCGTCCTGCTGCTGATGACCGACCTGAGGGATGTCGAGATCGTTGTCGGCAAGCTGCTCGCCAGCCTGCTGCAGATCCTGACCCTGCTGCTGACCTCGCTGCCGGTCTTCTTCCTGTGCCTGCTGCTGGGAGGCGTCTCCTTCGGGCAGGTGATCGACCTGTTCCTCGTCACCTTCGCGGCCGGCATCTTCGGCGGGGCGCTGGGCATGGTCGTGGCGCTTTGGCGCGACCGGACCTTCCAGTCGATCGCCCTGACCGTCCTGCTGATGGTGCTTGTCCTCTTCCTCGGAGAAGCTGTGGCCCGAGTCCTCCCCGAGTCGAACGTGCTGGCGACCTCCCTCAGCCCGTTCCAGGCGGCGGGGGAGGCGATCCGCCCCCGCCCCGACCGCCTGGTCGGGCCGCTCGGCGCCGCCAGCCTGGTCTTCACGGGGATCTACCTGGGGGCCTCGGTCCTACTGGTCCTGTTCTCCATCGTCAAGCTTCGGGTCTGGAACCCCGGCAAGAATGAGCCGAGGGAGCAGCGCGAGGGGCAGGGTGAGGCCGAGGTCGTCGAGCAGATCTATGAGGTCAGCGAGGAAGAACTTGCCCGGCCCGAGCCGGCCGTGGTCGGGGCGACCATCGCCGCTCACGTCGCCGAGGCCCGGGGAGACGATCCCTCCCGGTCGGTCAGCTTCTCGGCCGTCGGCCCCGACGAGGGGGCCGGCGACTCCGGCGACTCCGCCGGGCGACCCCACCCCGTCTCCTTCTCCCGACGAGAGACCACCGGCCTGCACGTCCCCCGGCGGACGCACCGCCGAGTGGTCCGCACGTTCCAGCCCTATCGGCAGGTCTGGAGCAACCCGATCCTCTGGCGAGAGCTTCGGACTCGGGCCTACGGCACCAAGCCGCTGATCATCAAGGGGGCCTATGTCCTCACCTTCGCCCTCGGGGTGATCGCCTACTTCGGAAGCATCACCCCGGAGTCGGGGCCCTGGGAGGGGGCCAAGGCGGCGATTCCCGCCCTGCTGGCCGTGCTCAGCCTCATTCTCATCAACGCCCAGGGGGTGACCGCCCTGACCAGCGAGCGCGACAGCGGCGCGCTGGACCTGCTGCTCGTCACCGAGCTCTCTCCGAAGCAGTTCATTTACGGCAAGCTCTACGGGGCTCTCTACAACGCCAAGGAGATGGTGGCCTTGCCCATCGCCCTGGCGGTCGCGCTCTGGGCGACGGGGGCGGTGCGGCTCGATTCGCTGGTCTTCGTGCTGATCAACTTCGGCGTGCTCGCCCACTTCTCGGCGATGCTCGGGCTGCACGCGGCGATCACCTACACGAACAGCCGGCAGGCGGTGGCCAACAGCCTGGGCACGATCTTCTTCCTGATGCTGGGCATCCTCTTCTGCGCCGCGCTGATCATCCAGAGCCGGCAGGAGTTCGCCCGACAACTGCTGAGCTTCCTGGTGTTCATCGGCGCCGGGAGCGTGGCGCTGTACGGCTCGCTCGGGGCGAAGAACCCGTCGCCAGCGATCGGCCTGGTGGCGTTACTCACCCCCTTCTGGAGCTTCTACTGCATCATCAGTATCCTGCAGGGGGATTTCGGGGCGGCCTTCCTGGTCAGCCTCGCGGTCTACTCGTTCGCCCTGCTCTCGATGCTGATCCCGGCGGTCAGCGACTTCGACATCGCCTTGGGCCGCACCAACGCGATCCAGGGCTAGCGGGGCCGCGACGCCCTCGCCCTGATCGTCCCTCCCACCCGCCTCGTCCTGCCCCGAGTGTCCGGGATCGATCGCCGATCCCGGCCCCGGGGCTTCGACTCGATCGACCGAGGGAAAACTGATGCCGCAACGGCCAGACCGGGCCCTCCTCTTGCCGGCCCCCCTGCTCCACTCCTGCCTGATCCTCGGGATGCTCGCGTCCCCCTGCGTCGCCCAGGAGGGCGAGGATCTCGCCAAGGAACTCCCCCGCCTCCCCGCCACCGAAGCGGCCGACGCCCTCGCCACCTTCCGCATCCAGGGCGGGTTCGAACTGGTCCCCGTGGCCGTCGAGCCCCTGGTCACCGACCCGGTCGATGCCTGCTACGACGCCGACGGCCGTCTCTACGTCGTCGAGATGCGCGGCTATCCCTACCCTGAGGATGTCCCTTCCGGCCGCGTCCGGCTGATCGAGGACACCGACGGCGACGGCCGCTTCGACGCCGGGACGACCTTCCTCGACGGACTGTCCTGGCCCACGGCCATCGTCCCTTACGACGGCGGCGTCTTCGTCGCGGTCGCCCCGGAGATCCTCTACGCCAAGGACACCGACGGCGACGGCGAGGCCGACATCCGCAAGGTCGCCTTCTCCGGGTTCAACACGAATAACGTCCAGGGGCTGCTCAACGGCTTGCTCTGGGGCCCGGACGGCTGGATCTACGGGACGGCCAGCAGCAACGGCGCTGACGAGGTGGTCAACCACCTCGACCCGAGCCGCCCTCCCGTGCCGCTCGGCCGCCGCGACTTCCGGTTCAAGCCGGACGGCTCGGCGTTCGAGCCGACCTCCGGCGGAGGCCAGAACGGACACAGCTTCGACGATTGGGGCCACCGCTTCACCTGCAACAACAGCAACCACATCCGCCAGATCGTCCTGCCGGCCGATGCCCTCGCCCGCAACCCCGACTTCGCGGCGAGCACCCCGATCATCGACATCGCCGCCGAGGGGGCCGCGGCTCCGGTGTACCGGATCAGCCCGCCCGAACCCTGGCGGATCGTCCGCACCCGGCAGCGGGCCGCCGACCCGGAGTACCGCCGTCGCCTGCCGCCCACCGAGCTGGTCGCCACCGGCTTCTTCACCTCCGCCACCGGCGTGACCATCTACCGGGGCTCCGCCTTCGGGCCCGAGTTCTCCGGGAACGCGTTCATCGGCGATGTCGGGGGAAACCTGATCCACCGCAAGCGACTGGTGCCCGACGGCTCGATCTTCCGGGCGATCCGAACCGAGGAAGGGGTCGAGTTCGTCGCCTCCACCGACAACTGGTTCCGCCCCGTCAACTTCCGGAACACCCCGGACGGCACCCTGCTGGTGCTCGACATGTACCGGGAGACGATCGAGCACCCCGCGTCGATTCCCGAACCGATCAAGATGCACCTGGATCTGACCAGCGGGCACGACCGAGGCCGCCTCTACAACCTGGTGCCCCCCGGATTCTCCCGGCGGGCCCCCCCCCGGCTGAGCGACGCCGACAGCGACCAGCTCGTCTCCCTGCTGGCCGATCCCGACTCCTGGTGGCGGGAGACCGCCCAGCGGCTTCTGATCGAACGCCGGGCCGTCGCGGTCGTCCCCGCGCTCCGGGAACTGGCCCGATCCCGCCCGAACGCGCTGGGCCGGATGCACGCCCTCTGGACCCTCTCGGCCCTGGGAGCGCTGGACCCCGAGGACCTGCTCCTGGGCCTCACCGATGACGAACCCCGCCTCCGGGAGGCTTCCGCGAAGCTGGCCGAGCCGATCGCCGGTGCCGACGCCGGGGTCCGCGACGCCCTGCTCCACCTGGCGAGCGATCCGGACCCGATGGTCCGCTTCCAGGCCGCCCTGTCGATCGGCGTGGTGCCGGGCCCGGAGGCGATCGCCGCGCTGACCGAGATCGTCGAGCGGGACGCGGCCGACCGCTGGACCAGAGCGGCCGTGATGAGCTCCCTGGCCGGTCGGGCCGACCGGCTCCTCGCCGGCCTGATCGACCGCCCCGCCTTCCTCGATCGTCAAGAGGCGGCGGACTGGCTGAACGAGCTGGCCGTCCTGGTCGGCGCCTCGGGGTCGACCGAGAGCATCGGGGCGCTCGTCTCCCGGATCGCAAAGCCGGATGCTCGGCCCGGTGTCGTCCGGGCGGTTCTGATCGGCCTCGGGGAAGGCTTGCGGCGGTCGGGCTCCTCGACCGACCTCCTCCGGGCCGGTGCCACCGGCGAGGCGCTGTTGCCGACCTTTGAGCGGGCCGCCGAGGCCGCCCGGGGAGAGGGGGACGACGCCGATCGGCTCGAGGCGATCCGGCTCCTGGCCCTCGCCCCTTCGGAGCTGGCATTCGACGTCCTTCCGGACCTGCTCGACGGCCGCCAGCCCGCCCCCGTCCAGCTCGCCGCCCTCCGGACCCTGGGGGACCGTCCCGACCCGGAGGTCGGACCGACGCTGACCGCCTCCTGGAAGGGGCTCGGGCCGTCCGCTCGCCGGGAGGCGACGGAGGTCCTCTTCAGCCGTCCCGACCGGCTCCTCGCCCTGCTCGACGCGATGGAGTCCGGGGCGATCCCTCCCGGTCAGCTCGACCCGAGCCGGCGCGACCAGCTCCTCCAGTCCCGAGACGAGGCGATCCGGAGCCGGGCGGCCCGCCTGCTCGCCGGCATGACCGGCTCGACCAGCCGGGCGGAGGTCATCGCGTCCTACCGGGAGGCCTTGTCCCTGGCCGGTGACTCCGATCGGGGCCAGCAGGTCTTCCGTCGCGTGTGCGCCACCTGCCACAAGGCCGAAGGGGTCGGCGCCGAGGTCGGTCCCGACCTGGCGACGGTGACGAACCGGACCCCCGAGGACCTGATCATCCACATCCTCGACCCAAACCGGGAGGTCCTGACCCAGTACCTCAACTACTCGGTCGCCACGGTCGATGGTCGGGTGCTCAGCGGTCAGGTCGCGGCCGAGTCGCCGACCTCCATCACCCTGAAGCGGGCTGAGGGAGTGACCGATGTGGTGCCTCGGGACCAGATCGACGAGCTGGCCTCGACCGGGCAGTCGTTGATGCCCGAGGGGCTGGAGCAGGAGGTTTCGGTCGAGCAGATGGCCGACCTGATCGCCTATCTCAAGAGCCTCCAGGGGGGCTGAGCCCTGGTCGGGGCGGGAGGAGGATCAGCTCCCGCCCCGATCCCCCCCCACTCCCTCGTCGCCGGCCTTCCCGACCCGATTGATCCGGTACGGCCAGCCCTCGGCGTCGATCGTGTCGGTCAAACGGGAGAGCCAGTGGGTCTTCCCTCCGGTCTCGCCCCGGACGGTGATGACGGTCGGGAGGCCGCCCCCTCCCGAGATGTCGAGGTCGACCTCACCGACCAGCCCGCTCGACGGGGCCGGGGTCGCGTCGAACTCGACCGACCAGAATCCTCCCGGCTTGCTCGTCCGGGACGTGGAGGTCCCGACGACGGCGGAGTATCGGCCCCCGTCGAGCAGTTCCGGCTGTTCGAGGAGGGAACGGATCAGCCGATACTGGTTCTCTGAGGCGACCATGGCGGCGACCCGGGGGTCGTTCTCGGCGTTGGCGACGCGATCGGGCCAGCCGAGTCGGTCGAGGTGGGCGGCCAGTGCCTCGATGACGGCCGCGTTGGCCGGACGGCCGAGGTCCTGGATCAGGATGGGCCACGATCATAAGCAGGCCCCGCAGCCGGAAGGACGGCCGGCGGCGACGGAGAGGGGAGGCCGGAGTGCGGTCTGGGCCGGTCGGCTCGACGGGAGACATGGCGGACAGGCTCCAGAGAACAGCCCGCGGGGCCAGCGGCTTCGCCCCCGACGGCCCGGGGGGTAGACGACGGCCCCGGCCGCGACCCGCAAGGGTCGCCACCGGGGCCGTCGCAGCGCGGACACATAGCGATTAGACTGATCGAAGCGTTTTGATCAGTTGTTATGGCGGTCGCCGGCGCGGACGGGAGCGGAGGCGACCACCTCGGCGCCGAGGGTCACGTAGTCGCCGACGATCTTCAAGACCTCCTCGTTGTAGAACGAGTCGGTGTTCCAGACCTTCTTCTCCTCGCCGGCTCGGCCGGAGGCGATGGCTTCGGGCTGGTCCATGAGTTCGTCGACCTCGTCGTCCTCGTCCTTCTGGAACTCGGCGAAGAACTTCTCCTTGTTGAGCGGGAGTTCCTTGCGGTTTTGCCGCTCGATGAACTTCTGGATCGCCTCGGACTGCTTCTGGAACTTCTCGCTGGTTCGGCGACGCTCGAGGGAGCGTTCGGTGAGCAGGGAGACCAGCTCGGCGGGGACTCGGTTGTAGTGGTCGTGCGGCAGGTCGTCGATCTTGTCGAAGGCCAGGGCGTTGTCCATTTCCCCCTCGCCGAGCTGCTGGATGTGGTCGGCGACCGAGGGGATGTGCACGTCGGGGGTGACGCCGCGGACCTGGGTGCTCATGCCGTTGGCCCGGTAGAACTGCTGGATCGTCAGCCGAAGGGCGCCGAGGTTCGGGAACCCGGCGGGGTTGCTGAGCCAGTTGTTCAGGTCGATGATGCTCTGGACCGTGCCCTTGCCGAAGGTGCTGGAGTCGCCGATGATCAGCCCTCGGCCGTAGTCCTTGATGACGCCGGCGAAGATCTCCGAGGCGCTGGCGCTGGTATGGCTGATGAGGACGGCCAGCGGGCCGTCGTAGGCGGTGCCGGCGTCCTCGTCGTTGTAAGGCAGGACGCCATCGGCGTCTCGGACGCGGACGACCGGGCCGGTGTCTATGAACAGGCCGGACAGGGAGATCGCCTCCAGCAGCAGGCCGCCGCCGTTGCCCCGGAGGTCGATCAGGACGCAATCGACGTCCTGGCCCTTGAACTCCTCGAGCAGCCTGCGGCAGTCGGCGGTGGCGGAGACGGCGTCCTTGTCTCCCCGGCGGACGGCGGCGGTGTCACCGTAGAAACTGGGAAGGTTGATGACGCCGATCTTCAGCGGCGTGCCGTCGGGAGCCTTCGTTTCGATCACCTCGCCCTTGGCGTGCTGGTCGGCCAGTTCGATCTTCTCCCGGGTGATGACGTAGGTCTCCCGAGCCTTGGTGCCGGCCGGCTGGACGATGAGCTTGACGTCGGTGCCCCGGGGGCCTCGGATGACTCGGACCACGTCGCTGATCTTCTTCTCGTAGAAGTCGATCAGCTCGCCGTCTTCCTTCTCGACCGCGAGGATCTTGTCCTCGGGCTTCAGGCGGCCGTCCTTTGCGGCGGCGCCACCGGGGATGATCTCCTTGATGACCGGCAGGCCGTCCTCCATCGTCAGGGAGGCGCCGATCCCCTCCAGCGAGAGCTGGAGCTGCTGACTCATCATGTCTTCCAGGTTCTTCCAGCCCATGTACTCGCTGTGCGGGTCGACCGACTGGGAGAGAGCCGAGAGGTAGTACTCCTTCAGCTCGAGCATCTCGAACTGGTGGAAGTAGCGGTACAGGTTGTCCTTGTACCGGATCTTCAGGCGACGGACGGCCTCGTCGTAGTCGGTGTCGCCGAGCATCTGGACCAGCAGCTGATACTTCAACTCCTTGCGCCAGCGCTCCCGGGCCTCTTCGGCGTCGACGGGGTAGTCGAGGGCGTCGGGGTCGTCGATGTAGGTTTCCTCGGCGTCGAAGTCGAAGCCGGCATCGAGCAGCTCGTTGATGACCTCGAACCGCTCGTCGAGGCGGGTGAGGAACCGCTCGAAGACGAACAGGGCGAAGGAGAGGTCGCCGCGCCGGATCTGGTCGTCAAGCTGGTCCTTGAAGGGCTCGAACTCCTCGATGTCGGCCTTGGTGAAGAACAGCTTGCCGCGGTCGAGGGACTCGATGTACTTCTTGTGCCACCTGGCCGAGATCTCGTCGTCGATTTTCGGCTTGGAGAGGTGGGCCCGCTCGATCAGCTCGGCGACGATCCGAGCGGTGATCCGGTCGGCCTGGCTGGGCTCGATCTCGGCGTCCTGGGCCCCGAGCAAGGCCGTCACACCAACGGCGACCCCGAGGACCGTCGCCATTCCCTTGATCCGATGCGTGGAGAATCGGGGCATGAAGCGCGCTCCCGGTCGATCGATAGACTTGGGGACGGGGCGGAGCCGGGCCCTCGCCCGGCCGGAGCGATCGGCGAGCCTTCCGGCCGACGCCGACGGCGAGGAGACGGGGCGGGTCGTCCGGCCGGACGACCTTCCCTGGGGCTTCATCATTCTACGCGGGAAACCCGTTTTTGTGCGAGCAGACTTCTCGCCTCCCGACAGGTCGGGCCCCTCCTCCCTCGGCTCGCGGCGAGACACAAAAAACGGGGAGCCTGCGGGAAAGAGGACGGCCGGCGAAACTCGGGTTATGGTTAACCGAGGAATCCCGGCGCGAGGAGGGGCCGATGGGCTGGGCTCAGGGAGGGGCGGCACCCCCCTGGTTGAGGGGCGTCGGCCGTGAGCTGATCGCGGCGATCGCCCCGGACTCGGAGCCGAGCCGATGCGCCGCCAGGCCGTGATCAGCATGCCGCTGAGCTTCGCCATCGTTCTCCTCGCCGCGGTCGTCCTCGTCGGGGACGGCCGGATTGGCCCGGCGTCGGAGTCGGCCGCCGCCGGCTCCCGACCAGGACCGGGCACGCTCCCTCCGGAGATCGGGCCGAAGGCCGCTCAGGAATCCCCCGCCCCGGCTCCGGCCCTGGTCCCGGTGCCGGCTCCCGGACTTCCCCCCGCTCCCGATCTGGGGCCAGTCGGCCCCGCGTTCGTCGATTCGGCGCCGGGGGAGTCGCTTGAGGACCTCGCACTGCGGGTCTTCGGTTCGGTCGAGATGGCCGGCCCGTTGCAAACCGCCAATCCCGGGCTGGTGATCGAGCCCTGGCGAGCGCTCCCGGCCGGGACCCGGCTGCGACTGCCCTGAGCAAGCCCGGAGCGTCGTCGGGCGGGGGGCATCGGGGTCGGATCTCGGGCGGTGCGCTGCCGGCGAGGCCTCCTACCTCGATGGATCAGGCAATGGCATAGAGAGTTGGGTCGATCGCGTTGGCTTCGTTCCGCGCGGCCGCCGCGCCGGGTGCGCGGCGAGCCGCCCTCCTCCGGCTGATGCGGGGCCGGCCGCTGGACCGGCGTGGCACGGCCGCGCCGGACGCTCGACGAGACGCGATCCTCCGGGACGGGTGCGCCTCGGTGCGCTGCGGGGGTATCGACGATCCTCCTTACCCTGACTTCACTTGCGACCATTCCGTTGGGTTCGGTCCGCGTCCCGGGGCGCGCGGTCTTCTCCCCGGATCGGATCGCGATGACGGACCAGGAGGTCCTCAGCGAACGCGGAGGGTCGGCCCTTCGAGGATGCTGGCATTGGTGGGTCGATGTGTGCGTCCGTGCGTGAGTTCTCGGTGGCTTGGTTGGCGGTTGGGTCTGCGTTCCGGGATGCCAAGGAGTCGACCGGGATCGGGAGGGTCGAGGGGGGCTGAGGGCGGAGCAGGAGGATCGGGCGTCCGGGATGATCGGCCCCCCCGAGTCATCATCGAGGAGACTCGGAGGGGGGCCCACAAAATCGGAGGGAGAGGAGGAGGGGACGGGAGGGGGAGGGACGCAAGAGCCGGAGTGATTCTGGTCTGAGGGGATCGGACCGGAGGGTCAGTCGGCGAGGAGGCCCCAGAGGCGGATGTGGCGGAACATGGCGGTGTCGTCGAAGCTGCC
This sequence comes from Tautonia sociabilis, assembly GCF_003977685.1. GTDB lineage: Bacteria > Planctomycetota > Planctomycetia > Isosphaerales > Isosphaeraceae > Tautonia > Tautonia sociabilis. The sequence continues at coordinate 22,740 of NZ_RYZH01000013.1, forward strand.
GACGCCGACCCGGCCGTGGGTGAAGGTGGTGTCGGTCGAGGTCATGACGGGCGTCTCCATGTCGTCGAAGTAGACGGCGACGGTGCCGGGGTCGACCCGGCGGACGATCCGGACGTGGTGCCAGTCGTCGGTCCAGGGGGTCCCGGAGGTCCGTTCCTGGGCGATGGAGACGCGAGGCTCGTCGTTGACGAGGAAGATGCTGTGCGCGTGCGGGTCGGCCTCCTTGCCGAGGTGGACGTAGTAGAAGTGGCTCGGGTCCTGGTGGCCGAAGAAGAGGCAGGCGTCCCGGTGGCCGTAGTCTCGTCCCGTTTGCTTGACCTCCAGGTCGAGGACGAAGTCGGAGACGTCGAGATCCTCGATCAGGGCGATGTTGTACGGGGAGCGGACCTTGGGTTCGTAGTCGCTGGCCTGGAATTGCTCCAGCACGAGCGGCCCCTGGTCGATCAGGAAGCGCCAGGCGTCGGGATCGGTGAAGGACCACGCTCCGGAGCGGTCGGCGTCCGACTCGGGCCGGTCGGACGAGTAGACGAGGGGAAGGTCGCCGGCGACGTCGGGGCGGTCGGCGTTGTCGGCGACGGCGGAAGCCGGGGCGAGCAGCAAGAGCAGGAGAGCGATGCGGGAGGTCATGGGGAGGCTCCGGGGAGAGGTCAGATGCTGCTGCGGAAGTACATCACGTCCCCATCCTGGACGATGTAGTTCTTGCCCTCAAGACGCTGGAGGTTCTGGGCCTTGGCCTCCTTCTCGGAGCCGGCGCGCTGGAGATCCTCGAAGGCGGTGACCTCGGCTCGGATGAAGCCCCGGGCGAGGTCGGTGTGGATCTTGCCGGCGGCGTCGACGGCGGAGCCTCCCTTCTCGAGGTTCCAGCCGCGGACCTCGGGCTCGCCGGCGGTGAAGAAGGTGAGGATGCCGACGGCGTCGTAGGCGGCTCGGATGATGCGGTCTCGGCCGAACTCGGTGATGCCCCACTCCTCCATGAACGAGGAGCGCTCGTCGGGGCTCATCTGCTGGAGTTCCAGTTCGAGCTGGGCGTCGATGGCCAGGGCGTTCGGGGCGGAGGAGGAAATGGCGTCGGGGACCCCCTCGCCCTGGGGGGCGTTGACCACGACGACGAGCGCTTTGTCGGTGAGCAGGCCGAAGGAGCGCATGGGCTTCTTCTCCTCCTCGGTCAGGTCGAGGTCGGCGAGGACCTGGCCGGCTTCCAGGGCGGCGGCGCAGCGGCGGACGACGTCGAGTTCCTTGACCAGCGCGTCCCGGTCGGGGCGAGGCTTCTTGATCTGGGCCTCGAGGGTTTCGGCACGCTTGGTGAGGACGCTCAGGTCGGCGAAGACCAGCTCGTCTCGGAAGTGGGCGAGTTCCGCGGTCGGGTCGGCGCCGGGGCCGAAGCCGTTGAGGACGACGACCAGGGCGTCTCCCTTGCGGATGAGGGCGAGGCGTTGGGGGTTGTCGCCGTGGCTGCCGGGCATCAGGCCGGGAGTGTCGAGGAACTCGACGTGGGCCCGGGTGACTTTCTTGGGCTTGTACATCCCGGCGAGGACGTCGATCCTCGGGTCGTTGAGCACGGCGATGCCGACCTGGCCCTGCTGGACCTTACCCGGGTCGGGCGAGACGCCCGTCAGCAGTTGGAACAACGTGCTCTTGCCGCTCCCGGCGAAACCGACCAGGCCCGCTTGCATCGGACTCGTTCCCTTCGGCGTTCCGCGATCGCTGTGTCCGGCCCCGGCGCACGGTCGCTCCGGGAGAGGGAGCCATCATACCAGAAGCCGGAGGGGGTGGTCTGGCCGTCGGAACCGGGGAAGACGGCGAGGGGCCGATCGGTTCCGTTGCGGAGGAGGCCGGCCGAGCTCTTGACGAGGCTCCGGAACGGGAGCGGGTCCGGGGGGTTGCCCTCCGCCTGGAGGGGATTGAGCGGGAGCCCGGACTGGGGAGCCCCTCGGCCGGGAGCGACGGAGGGAGGGCGCGACGCTGGTGGCTTCGAGGTCGCCACCGGCGAGGGTCCCGGCCTGAGGCGAGGAGGGATGGGCCGTCCTGGACGGGAGGGAGGCCGATCAGCCGGCAGCGGGGCGGAGGCCGGCCTCGAGGGCGTCGAGCTGGGCGTCAAGCTCGGCGATGGCCTCGGAGGCGAGGGGGAGGGCGCCGTATCGGACTCGGTAGAAGGCCTCGACGACTCGGGAGGGGACGTCGGTGAGGGGCCGGCCGTCGCCGTCGCGGGCCTGGGTGCCCAGCAGGACGGAGGCACGGCGGGCGAACTCGCGGGGGGTTTCGGTGGCGGGGCGCTGGAGGCCGTAGGCGTCGAGGACTTTGACGAGGCGGACGTAGGCGGCCAGGGCGCCGGAGGAGTCGTCGGCGAGGTCGTCTCCCTGGCGGAGGCGTCGGGTCATCAGCCGCCAGAGGCGCCGGGAGAGGACGGAGGCGGCGACGGTCAGGAGCATGACGAGGGAGGAGACGATGAACCCCTTGACGCTGAAGAAGGCGGTCGGGCTGGGGAAGTCGGTCATCCAGCGGAAGGCGTTGACCAGGGCGGCTCTCATGATGCGGAAGCCCTCTCGGGCCTCCTTCACCAGGGCTCGGATGGGCTGGTAGAGGAGCTGTTCCTGGCGGTCGGAGTTGAAGCCGGCGATGTAGAAGACCCAGATGTAGCGGATGAAGTCGGCAACCTGGCGGATGCTCTGGGGCATCCGGCTGACCTGGGCGACCTGCAGCCTGCGCTCGGCGGGGGGGGTGGGGTCGAGCGTCACCCAGATGGGCAGGCGGTCGCGGTCGGCGGTATGGCCGACGTACGCCTCGACCCAGCTGTGGGCGTGTCGCTGGCGGATGGTGAACATCTGGGCGAGGTCGTTCCAGTCTCCTCCCTTGAAGCCGTTGACGACTCGGGAGGGGATGCCCTGGCTGCGGAGCAGCAGGGCGAGGGAGCTGGCGAAGTACTCGCAGTGCCCCCGGCGGCGGTTGAGCAGGAAGTCGAGGTTGGGGTCGATGGTCGGGTCGTCTCGGCCCATCTGGATGGTGTAGTGGAACTCTCCGGAATCGCGGAGGTAGGACTCCAGGGCTCGGGCGCGGGCGACGAGGTCGTCGGGGGGGAGGTGGGCGACCCATCGGTCGGAGATCTCGCGGAGCGGGCCGACGAGATCGGGGGGGAGGGAGGTGTACTTGCGGACCCCGTAGGAGTAGGCCAGGAGATCGTTTTCCCCGGGCTGGACGGGGATGTCGTCGCCGGTGCGTTCGGAGAAGACGACGTAATCGAGCGGGCCGAGGTTGCGGGGGCCGCCGGTGAGGCGTCGGGCGCGGCGATCGGGTTCTCGGATCAGGGTACCGTCGCTGGCGTTCAGGGAGATGAGGCCCTCGGGGAGGACTCGGATCTCGGCGATCGGCCGCAGGGCGAAGAGAACGCGCTCGGACGTCTCTTCCATGTGGATGTGCTGCTCGATGAGGTCCTCGGGACGAACCCGGGAGGCGGGGGGGGAGCCGACCTGGACGTCGTCTCGGTCTCGGCTCCAGCGGGACTGCTCGTAGCGGGAGAGGGTGACGCCGCGCCAGAGCAATTCCTCCTGGGGCTCGTAGCGGCGGCCGTCGAGGCGGAGCTCGGCGGTGAAGACGACGGCGTCGTTTTCGAGGATTTCCCCCATCTGGCCGAGGGTGACCTGCTCGCTGAAGCCGGTCAGGTTGCGGGGGGCCAGGGAGCCTCGGGGGGGCTGGGCCCGGGAGGCGGACCGGGGCATGATCAGGAAGATGAACAGGCCCAGCAGCAGCGTCATGGCCACCGCCCGGGCGGTGGCCACGAAGAAGGAGAGGCCGAAGAGGCCGGGATAGGGCTCGTCTCCGCCGGAGACGGCTGCCGGAGTCGGGGAGGAGGGGCCGGTCTCGACTCCGGCGCGCATCGCCTCGCGCTGCAGGTAGAAGAGGCTCAGCACCCAGATGGCCAGGATGGCCCAGGCGACCAGAAGCAGGCCGACGCGGTCCCCTTGGCTGAGGAAGCAGCCGACGAGCACTTGCATCAGGCCGAGGACGATCAGGTACCAGTCGTCTTCGGGGGCCTTGGGCCGGAACATCTTGACGAGGGTGAGGTAGTAGAGCCAGTGGCCGCAGGCGATGACGAGCTGGTTGGGGTCGAGCCGGTACTCGAGGTAGACGAGGATCAGGGAGGCGACGCCGAGCAGGTTGGCGGTGCCGGGACCCAGGCCGAAGCCGCGGCGGCGATCGACGGTGAGATAGGCGACGACGCCGGCCAGGGCCATGACGATCGGGTACAGGCGGGCGTAACGAACGAAGGAGCCGCCGACCCGGATGGCGGCGTCGGAGTCGATATTCAGGATCAGGGCGGCGAGGAACATCAGCAGATACATGCTGATGCGGTAGAGCGGCGCGAAGCTCATCGCGTCATCTCCCGGGAGGGGACCGAGGCATCCGGGGAGTCGGTGTCGGCGTTGGCGTTGGCTTCGGAGTCGGAGTCGGAGTCGGAGTCGGAGAGCGGGCGGTCGTCGTCGGGAGCGCGGTCGGTCAGGGGGCCGGTGGGGGTGACGGCGGCCCCGCCGTCGAAGCGGATGTAGTCGTCCAGGTCCCCCCGGGAGGCGTCGAGCTGGAGGACTCGGCCGGTGAGCCGGAGGCCGGTGGACTCGTTGAGCCGGGCGGAGCGTTCGTATTCCTCGGCGAGGTTGATCGGGCGGGTGGAGACGACCAGGAGCATGGCGTCTCGGAGCATGGAGGCGGGGAGGGCGTCGAGCAGGCCGCCGAGGTGCCCCTCGGGGGAGGGGCGGAGCAGGGCGAGCTCCTCGAGCAGCTCGTGCAGCAGGCGGATTGAGGCCGGGCCGTGGCGGACCTCGGGAGCGGGGCCGGTCCAGCCCAGGAGCAGGCGTCGGCCGGAGGAGCGGCAGGTCTCCAGACAGACGGTGGCGCAGAAGCGGATCGCGCGCTCGACGGCCTCGCGCTGCTCGGCGGTGGCCTTGGTGCGGGGGAGCCAGGGGTCGAGCAGAACGGCCAGGTCCTGGTCGCTTTGCTGCTCGAACTCCTTGACCATCGGCTGGCCGACCCGGGCGCTGGTGCGCCAGTGGATCCAGCGGGGGCTGTCGCCGGGGCGGTAGTCGCGCAGGCCGTGGTATTCCTGCTGCTGGGCGGAGCGGTCGTGCCGTCGTCCTCGGCGGGTTTCGGTGGCCTCTCGGAAGACGCGCCGCCAGCGTCGGGTGAGGGTGCCGACGCTGGGGTAGACGACGAGGCTGCCGGGGGCCTCGATCGTGACCCGGCGCTCGCGCAGGCCGAAGGGGGAGCGGGTGACCAGCTCGATGCTGGAGTATCGGTAGCGTCCCCGGGCCGGGGCCTGGCCTCGCCAGGGGCGGCGGAGGCGGTCCCGGGCGGCGACCCGGGGGAAGAAGACGCGGGGGTAGAGTTCCCGGGCGGAGGGGGTGCCGGGCTCGTCGGGGGAGAGCAGGTCGACGGTGGTCATGGCCAGCGCGTCGCGCCAGCGGTGCCGGTTCTCGAGCACGTAGTCGATCACCAGCGGAGCGCCGGCGAACACGTAGGGGGGCGCCCGGCGGACGACCTTCAGGCCGCGGAGCACCGCGTAGCTGACGAAGATCGAGCCGACGATCGGTCCGGCGGCCAGGCCGGCGATCAGCAGGACGAGGTTGATCTGCTGGTACAGCCCGGTGCCGAGCAGGATGAACCAAACGGCGATGTAGCCCGCCCCCTCGACGGTCCAGCGCAGGGTCTGGCTCGGCCGCAGCGCGGCCCCGGCGGCGCGGGCGATTTTGCCGAACGGACTTCGGGCCATGCGGAGCGTCCCGGGGGCGAGGGGAGGGGCGTCGGTGCGCGTCGGGAGAAGGGAGCCGGATGGGCCGCCGGTCGAATCGGATCGAATCGAATCGGATCGAATCGGAACGGATCAGGCTGGGACTCGGATGCGGTCGACAAGGTCCCGGATGATTGCCTCGGAGGCGTTGAACTCGCCGGCCTGGAGGAAGGACTTGCCGACGACTCGGTGCGCCAGCACGGGGAGGCTCATCGTCTTGATGTCGTCGGGGACGACATACGAGCGGCCCGAGACCAGGGCGAACCCCTGGGCGGCTCGATAGAGGGTCAGGGCGCCCCGGGTGCTGACGCCGACGTTGAGGTCCTCGCTCTCCCGGGTGGCGTGGACGATTTCCATGAGGTAGTCGGCGATGGTGTCGTCGACGCGGACCGATCGGGTGGCGCGCTGGAGGGTGAGCACCTCGTCTCGGGAGAGGACGGGGCGGAGGTCCTCGACGGGCTCTCCGGAGCGGTGGCTGGTGAGGATGTGCCGCTCCTCGCTGGCGACGGGGTAGCCCATGCGGACGCGCATCATGAAGCGGTCGAGCTGGCTCTCGGGGAGGACGTAGGTGCCCTCGAATTCGTAGGGGTTCTGGGTGGCGAGGACGAGGAACGGGGGATCGAGGGGGTACGACTTGCCCTCGACGGAAACCTGGCGGTCTCCCATGGCTTCGAGCAGGGCGCTCTGGGTCCGGGGGGTGGTGCGGTTGATCTCGTCGGCGAGGATCACGTTGGCGAACAGCGGGCCGGGTTTGAAGACGAACTCGCCGGTACCGGAGTTATAGACGCTCGACCCGAGGATGTCGGAGGGGAGCAGGTCGGGGGTGAACTGGACGCGGCGGAAGGAGCAATCGATGCTCGCCGCCAGGGCTCGGGCCAGCAGCGTTTTTCCCACGCCGGGGACGTCCTCGATCAGGACATGCCCCTCAGCCAGGAGGGCGACGGTCACCAGCCGGATCACGTCCGGTTTCCCCAGGACGACCGTGCCGACGTTCTCGATCAGCCGATCGAGCAGGGGAAGCAGCGCGTCGAGGTCCGGCGCGGTCAACTCGTCGGTCGTCTGGGCACTCATGGGGCAATCCGCGGCGGTCTCCCCGCGGTCCGCAGGTACGACGGTCGGGGCGTCTGGGGGCCGGATGATCCGGCGGGGAGCATTATACTTGCGACCAGGGCCGGTTTCCACGCCCCGGACTCGGAGGAGGGGACAGGCCGGGGCGAGCGACCGGGAGGAGGGGCCGTCGGATCGAGGCGCCGGGCGCTGGGATGTGATATGGTTCGACCCGGAGCGGGGGTCGGATCGACGGTCGGTCGCCCCGGGGCCCGGCGGAGGGCAGGCGATGGGAGCGCCTCCGATCCCGGTCGCGCTGGTGGTCGGAGATCTCGTCCGGCGGGGGGAGGTGCATCGGATCGCCCGGCTCGTCGGCCGCCTGACGGGGAGGGGGATCGCGGCCCTGGTGATCGGCTCCGGGGGAGTCTCGGGGCTGATCGAGCGGGGGATCGCGGCGATCGAGGACCCCTGGCTGGACCGCCCGTGGCTTGGCCGGGTGGCCTCGGGACGAGTGCGGCGGGCCGATCCGGGGGCTCCCGCGGAGGTGGTGCACGCGATGCACGCGGAGGTCGTCCGGGCCGCGGCCGAGCTCGCCTCCGGCTGGGGGGCGCCGCTGGTCCGGACGATCGAGGACTACCCCGGCCTCGACGACCCCTCCCGGGCCGAGCCCCGGGGGAGCCTGGTGACGGTGGTGGGGGACGACGGGCTGGCCCGCCGGTTCGCCGAGGAGGGCCGGCAACCTCCGGAATCGATCCGGGTGATCGCTCCGGGGATCGATCCGATCCGGGGGGGCGAGGCGGACACCGAGGGGGCCGCGATCCCTGGCGACCGGGTCCGGGTGATCGGGGCGATGGGCAGGCTCGGCTCCGGCTCGGGGTTCGAGGCGTTCCTGGACGCGATCCACCGCGTGCTGAAGGCCGGCAGGGACGTCGAGTTCCTGGTGGCAGGCCTGGGGCCGGGGGAGTCGAGGCTGCGGCGGAGGGCCGCCCGGCTGGGGATCGCCGAGCGGCTGACCTTCGCCTCCCCGGCGGCGCTGGAGTCGGTCTTCTGGGAGGTGATCGACCTGTATTGCCAGCCGGCGGCGGTCGCGACCCTCGGGCGCCCGCTGATGGAGGCGATGGTCGCCGGCCGACCGTCCGTGGCCGCCGACGTCGAGGGGCTGCGCGGGCTGCTCGGCGGAGGGGGCCGAGGCCTGCTCGTCCCCCCCGGAGACGCGGCGGCGCTGGCCCGGGCGATGCTGGACCTGCTCGACCAGCCCCTCCTGGCTCGGTCGCTGGGGGAGCGCTCCAGGCAGTGGGCCCTCCCCCGCTTCGACCCGGATCGCGAGGCCGACCAGCTGGCGGCCCTCTACGCCGAGTGCGCCCGGACCGGCTCCCCCTCGTCGGAGAGACGGCGCTCGTAGACCTTCACCCAGCAGAGCAGGTCGTAGAAGGCCAGCAGCGAGCAGAAGGCCAGCCCGGGCAGGCCGTCGAGGAATCCGAGCCGGAAAAGGTACGCATAAACAAAGCGAATGAGGGGCCGCATCGGCAACCGGAGGTACGCCTTCTTGAGCCGCCGCTTCAGCCGCTTCCCCCGGCCGATCGTGGCGGGGACGGGAGCGTGCAGGAAGCGATCGAACTGCTCGGCCTCCCACGAGGCGTAGCGGTTGTGCTTCTCGACCCAGGCGTCGATGGTGGGGTAGGCGTAATGGTCGAGCTCGTGCGTCAGGCGGGCGACGCGGCCGTTCAGCTCGACGTGCTCGTGCGCCTCGTTGTCCCCCGCGGTTGAGCCGGGGGAGGCGGGCATGCGCTCGTAGCGCCCGAGGCGGTGCTTGAACAGGCGGAGGTTCCAGCACTCGGCGTAGCCGCAGTGTCGGATGCGGCGGCCGAGGAAGAAGTACTTCATGTTCAGGTAGTAGCCGTCGGCAGCGCCGGAGGCGATGCGGTCGGCGATCTCGGCGGCAAGCTCGGGGGGGACCACCTCATCGGCGTCGACGATGAGGACCCACTCGTTGCGGAAGTCGAGGTGCTCCAGGGCCCAGTTCTTCTTCTTCGGGTAAACGCCGTTGAAGCGGAACTGAACGACGGTGGCGCCGTGCTCCTCGGCGACGAAGGCGGTGGCGTCGTCGCTCTGGCTGTCGACGACGAAGACCTCGTCGGCCCAGGAGAGCGCGGGCAAGCAGCGCTTGAGGTTCTCGGCCTCGTTCTTGACCGGCACGATCACGCTCACTGGCACCTTCTCGGTGTTGGGAGCGGCCGGGAGGTCGGCGGAGGGCTCGGCGATGGTCGCCACGGGGCGAGTCTCCTCGGGTCGGGGGGGGAGCGGCGGGCGAGGTCGGGTCAGGCCGCGCCGGGGTCGTCGGCCGAGGCGATGGCCTCGGGCCTCGGCCCGCCGCCGGAGAGGTAGCGATAGACCTCGGCGAGGCGATCGGCCTGGCGGTCCCAGGTGTAATGCTGTTCGACCAGCTCCCGGCCTCGGCGGCCGAGGTCGGCCCGCTCGTCGGGGGAGCGTTCGAGCAGTTCTCGGAGGCCGGCGGTCACTGCCGGCACGTCGGGCTCGACGACGAGGCCCCCGCCGGCCCGGGCCAGTTCGGGGAAGTGGCAGGCGGTGGTGATGAGCGAGGGGAGCCGAGCGGCGAGGGCCTCGAGGACCGCCATGCTGAACCCCTCGCTGTAGCTGGGCAGGATGAAGGCGTCGGCCGCCCCCCAGGCGCGCCGGGCGGAGGGGCCGGCGACGTGGCCGAGCCTCGTCACCCGATCCGAGAGCTCGAGGGCCGCCATCCGGCCGAGGAACGGGGAGAGCGCCCCGTCGTCGTTCCCGGCGAGGAGCAGATGAAGCTCGGGGTGGTCGGGGCCGAGCGCCCCCATCGCCTCGGCCAGCAGGTCGAGCCCCTTCTTGGGGTGCAGCCGGCCGAGGAACAGCAGCAGGAACTTGCCGGCAAGCTCGGGGTGCTCGGCCTCGAGTTCCGCCCTCGGGGGGAGGTCGTCGAACGGGGAGAGGTCGACCCCGTTGGGCACGAAGCAGACGGTGGCCTCTGGGGCGAGGGCGCGGAGGTGGCCGATCTCGGGCCGGGAGAGGGCGTGCAGGCAGGAGGCGCCTCGGAGGTTCGGCCCCTCGATCAGCGCCGTGTAGATCCGCTTCTTCAGGGCCTTCTGGCGGAGGGCCCAGGGCTCGGCCATGCCGTGGGCGGCGATCAGGTAGGGCACATCGTACCGGCGGGCGGCGGCGGCCCCGCGTCGAGAGTGCCCTTGCCAGAGGCCGTGGATGTGGACGACCTCCGCGCCTCGGACGGCCGAGGCAAGGTCGGCCTCGGGCCCCCGGAGGGTCAGCCCGGCGGGAAGCTCGAAGGCGTCTCGACGAGACGGGGTCGGCGTGACGATCTCGACGCGATCGCCCCGGCCGGCCAGCGCCCCGGTCATGCCGAGGATGCTGGGGACCATCCCGCCGTCCCGGACCGGGTCGAGGCCGTTGCACAGGTGGACCCACCCCGAGGCGGTCCCGGATGGGGTGTGAGATCGGCGGGAGGGGCCGGGGAGGGTGGTCGGGGATGCGGTCATCGGAGGCCTCGATGGTGGTGAACGTCCGACTTCTGTGATTCCGACGGCCGGGACCGGCGACGGGGGAGGATCGGCCGAGTGGGCCCCGGGCGGGGGGGAGCCCGGCCGGGCCCGACGCTCGAGGACGGGCTCGATCCCGCCTGCCCGGGGGGCGTCACGACACCCGGGCGCATCCGAGCCGGGCTCGGCTCGATGCGAGCGAGACGGCCTCCAGCAAGCCGGAGGCGAAGCGTTCGGGGCCCCAGTCCGAGACGACCTCGGCGGCGCGGCGGCCCATCTCGAGTCGGAGGTCCTCGGGCCGGGAGGCCATCCATCGGAGGGCCTCGGCGATGGCGTCCACCCGGGAGGGGTCGAAGCGAAGGCCGGTGGTGCCGGGGGGATCGGGGACGAGCGTTCCGGCGGCGCCGGCCCGATCGCTGACCAGCAGGGGGAGCACGCAGGCGGCCGCCTCGTTGACCACCAGGCCCCAGGGCTCGGAGGTGCTCGCCAGCACGAAGGCGGAGGCGAAGCCGTACCACGGGGCGAGCTGGTCGGCCTGGAGGAACCCGGGACGGTGGATCGAGGAGGAGACGCCGCTGGCGGCGACGAGGCGATCAATCTCGGCCTCGTCGGGGCCGCCGCCGCAGAGGACGAGGTCCCAGGCGGTCTCCTCGTCGGCGTCCCGGCGGTAGCTCGCATAGGCGGCGATCAGCCGGGGCAGGTTCTTCTCCCGGGAGAAGCGGCTGACGCTGAGAAAATAGGGCCGATCCGGGAGGCCGAGCCTCCCGTCGGGGGAGCGCCGGGCGGCCTGGGCTCGGGCGGCGAAGGCGGTGTTGTCCACGGCGTTGTAGCCGAGGGCGATGCGGGAGGGGGGCATCCCCAGCACCTCGAGGTAGGCCGCATGGCTCGGGCCGCCGACCAGGGCGGCGTCAAAGACGCGGAGCCGACGGCGCTTGATGGCTTCCTTCCACCACTGGCGGGGGCGGTCGATCTCCTGGCTCTCGGAGAGCAGCACCGAGGGCCGGCCGGTGCGCCGGGCCCAGCGAGCGGCGGCAAGGGCCTCGGGGCGGACGTAGCCGGTCACGGCGACGGCGTCGGGGCGGTCGCGCTCAAGAGCCTCCTCCATCGCCAGGGCGCAGTCGCCCGCGGCGAGGTCCTCCAGGGCGCGGTCCGGGAACAGGAGGACGCGGTGGAAGGGCTCGTCGCGGCGCAGGGCCTGCCAGGGATAGCGGCGCTCGACGGAGGCCGTCTCGTAGGCGATCAGGCGCCCTCCCCGCTTCGCGAGGAGGACCGCCGCCGCTCGGAGGCGGGCCAGGTGATAGGGGCCGAGGTTCGTGATGCTGATCGCCAGGTCCATGGCGAAGCGCTCCTGGTCCGGGATCCTCAGGGGAAGTCGGGTCATCTGGTCCGATCGGGAGGCGTCGGCCGGCGAACGAGGGGGACGATCGGGGTTCCGGCCCCGAGGGTTCCTTCCAGGCTCCGGAAGGGGGTGAAGGCGATCGGCGAACCATCGGCAGGTCGGTGGCGCGGGAGAAGCTCGGAGGCCGGGGGACGCTCCAGCGGGTTGCGGCGGGGCGCCGGGTCGCCTCTCCCGGCGCCGGGCTTCCGGACGGCTCAGGGGTCGGCCGGGGAGCCGGCTGCCGTCACCGAGGCGACGGCATCTCGGACGGCGAGGTGGTAGCGGGGCCAGTCGAACAGCTCGGCGAGGGAACGGGCGGAGGAGGAGCAGGAGGCCCGGAAGTCGGGGTCGGAGCCGAGGCGTTCCATCGCGGCGGCAAGGGCGTCGGCGTCGCCGGGGGGGACGAGCAGGCCGTCGATCCCGTGGCGGGCGACGGAGCCGCTGGAGGGGGTCACGATGCTCGGGAGGCCGCAGGCGAGGGCCTCGTAGGTGACAACGGCGGAGCCCTCAAAGAGCGAGGGGAAGACGAAGACATCGGCCGAGGCCATCCGGGAGGGCACCTCGGCGTGGGGGACCCGGCCCAGCAGCTCGACACCGTCGAGCAGCCCGGAGAGGGGCCGGAGATCCCGAGGAGGTGCGCCGAGCAGTTGCAGTCGCCAGCCGGGCCGTCGGATCTCCCGCCAGGCCCGGAGAAGGTAGGAGATCCCCTTCCGCTGGCAGATCCCGCCGGCGAAGAGGAAGGTGCAGGACCGGCCGTGGACCTTCTCGGGATCGGGACGGAAGCGGCGAACGTCGGCGGCGTAAGGGACGACTCGGATGCGATCGGCCGGGAAGCCGTGCCTGCGCAACTCCGAGGCGATGTGTTCGGAGGGGACCAGCACGAGGTCGGCCAGCTCCAGGTCCCGGAGGCGGCGCTGGTGGAGCCAGTCCAGCTCGGCGAGGTCGAGCGTCGCGTCGCCGAGGTAGAGGCCGAACGTCTCGGGGCTTCGCGACCGCTCCTCGTCCAGGATCCGCCGCTCCTCCCGGACGTCGCCGTGGACCATGCTCAGGACGACCGGCACTCCCCAGGAGCGGCAGGCCGGCAAGGCGTGCTCGGAGCCGACGTCGCTGAAGACGAAGGCGACGTCGGGGGGCCGGCGCCGGATGGCGTCGGCCAGGACGCGGTCGAAGCGATCGGTCCGCCAGCGGGCGACGGCGCGCCGAGGGGCGCCGGAGAGGCGGCGTTCGGCGGCCAGCGCGAGGTCGAAGGCGAGGGTGGGCCGGACCTGATCCGGAGGGAGGTCCGGGTGGCGTCGGCGGCCGAGGGCGCGCTCCAACCGGGCGTACCGGTCGCGGTCGAGCACCCGACGGGCGACCTCCCGAAGCGGGCCGGGGCCTCGGTCGTAAAATCCGGTGAGGAAGAGGCCGAGCTGGCCGACCTCAGCGAGCCCGATGGCCGCCTGATAGGCCGGCGGGCGGGCGTCGGGGCAGGCGACAAGAGCCTGCGTCGCGATCTCGGTCCCGGGCCGAAGGCCCATCCACGGCGAGGGGGGCGCGAGGTGCGTCACGAGATCGTCCCTGATCCGCGAGTCGTCCGTCCCTGGAAGCGTGGGGGCGATGATAGGGCCGAGGTCCGGCCGAGTCAATCCGAGTCGCGGCGCTCCTCGGGGGCGAGGCGATCACTCGTCCCCCGAAACCGCGGCCGGTTCGGGGAGCCTCCGGTCGATCTCGCCGAGGCGGTAGCCGAAGCCGGGGCCGGCGAGGCTCGACCAGTCGACTCGGCCTCGCCGGCGCGTATAGAGCCCGGGGTGGACGGCGGCCTCGGGGAGGGAGGCCTCGGGGTAGAACTGCATCGCGTTGGTCTCGACCCCCATGATCGTGCCGGCGTGAGCGGCCAGCAGGACGTGCGGGATCTGGGCAAGCATCGGGTTGGTCAAGTCCTGGACCATCAGGGTCATCCCGTGCGCCCTGGCCCAGCAGAGGGACAGCAGGGCGCCGGTCTGCGTCTTGCAGGTCTTCAGCGCGACGCCGGTCCAGCCGAGCGATCGGCCGAGGCGGACGAGCCGCCAGTCGTGGGCGCTCTCGTCCATGAACAGGGGTTTGCGCGCGGAGACGGAGTGAACGTCGATCCGGTGGGCTTCGAGGTCGTAGGGGAAGGGCTGCTCGACGTAGAGGATGCGGCCGAAGGTGCGGGGGGCGTCGCGCATCAGGCGGTCGAGGATATCGTTGACGTAGGAGGGGTCCTGGACGGTGCAGTTGAAGTCGGTGGAGAGCCAGTCGACCCCTTCCTCCTCGGCGATCCGGCCGACGCGGAGGACGCGGTCGAGGTCCCAGGAGGGGTCGTCTCCCCGGAGCTTGATCTTCAGGCAGGAGAGGCCGTCGCGGCGGATCCAGTCTCGGAGCAGGACGGGGTAGCCGTCGTCGGGCTCGTCTCCGGTGAGGTCGCCGGGGTCGAGGGGGTCCTTGCCGCCGACGAGGTGCCAGGCGGGCAGGGAGCGTGGCGGGGAGGGTTCGAGGAAGTCCGTCGGGAACCGGCCGGCGAAGCAGGGGCCGCCGGGGTCGGCCTGGAGGAAGCGGGAGAGGTCGTGGGGGAGGCAGTCGGGACCGTAGGTCTGATAGGTCGGAACGCTGTTGAGGACGCCGAAGGCGTCGTGCAGCGCCAGGTCGAACGCGGAGCAGCAGATCAGGGCGGCGAGCCGGGGCATCGGAGCGAGGCCGGCGCGGTGGCGATCGTTGAAGCGATCGGTGAGCGCCGGCAGGCGTTCTTCCAGGAAGCGGTGGCCGAGTTCGACGGGGTGTCCGAAGCCGAGGTCGTCGGCGCACCAGGAGTTGGCCAGCTCCCGGCAGAACGCGAGCATCGCGGCCAGGCGTTCCTCGACCCGAGCGTCGCTCGGCCAGGCCCACTGGACGCTCAGCGGCGTCTCTCCCCAGCCCTCGGCGCGTCGGCCGGAGGGGTCGACGACCGTGAGTCGGACCCGGGCGCAGGTGACGTGCGTGAGGGTTTCCGGCCCGAACTTGAGGGGGACCCGAGTCCGGATCGGCAGAACGTAGAGCGCAGCGGAGACGACTCGGGCGGCCTTGGTCGCGGTCATCGACGGGGTCCTTCGGGGGCGTCCGACGGTCGAGACCGGAAACGATCGCCGATCGGGGCGTCCAAGTCGAGGCGAAGGGAGGTCCGAAGGGGGGCGTCCCCGATCGGTTGAGTGCTCCGTCCCCGGGCCGACCGAGGCGGCGGGGAGGGCCCTCCCTCCCGCGATCGGCCCGGGGCCGGAGCGATCGCGACGGATCGCCCCGGCCCCGTGGCGAGGATCGGGAGATCGGGAGGATTCCGGGCCCTTCCGGCTCAGATGGACAGGTGAGGGGCGTTGGTCGAGGCCCCCTTGTAGCCGAGGGCGAACTTTTCTCGGCGGGCCAGTTCCAGGTCGTGCTCGACCATCATCTTGACCAGGCCGTCGAGGTTGACCTCGGGCTCCCAGCCGAGTTTCCGCTTGGCCTTGCTCGGGTCGCCGAGCAGGACATCGACCTCGGAGGGGCGCATGTACTTCTCGTCGAACTCGACGAAGTCGTTGTAGTCAAGGTCGAGCATCGAGAAGGTTTTCTCGAGGAACTCGCGGACGGAGTGGGTTTCTCCCATGGCGACGATGTAGTCGTCGGGGGCGTCCTGCTGGAGCATCAGCCACATGGCCTTGACGTAGTCGCCGGCGAAGCCCCAGTCGCGCTTGGCGTCGAGGTTGCCCATGATGAGCTTCTTCTGGAGCCCCTCCTTGATGCGGGCGGCGCCGAGGGTGATCTTGCGGGTGACGAAGCTCTCGCCGCGGCGGGGGCTCTCGTGGTTGAAGAGGATGCCGGAGCAGGCGAAGAGGTTGTAGGCTTCCCGGTAGTTGATCGTCTGCCAGTGGGCGTAGAGCTTGGCGCAGGCGTAGGGGCTGCGGGGGTGGAAGGGGGTTTCCATCGTCTGAGGAGGCGGGGCGGAGCCGAACATCTCGGAGCTGGAGGCCTGGTAGAAGCGGACCGGCTGGCTGCGGGCGAGCTGTCGGACGGCCTCCAGCAGGCGCATGGTGCCGACGCCGACGACGTCGGCGGTGTAGATCGGCTGGTCGAAGGAGACGCGGACGTGGCTCTGGGCGCCGAGGTTGTAGACCTCGTCGGGGCGGATCGTCTCCATGAGCATGGAGAGGCTCGATGCGTCGCCGAGGTCGGCGTAGTGCAGATGGAAGCGGTCGGCGAAGTCGGGGTTGCGGGTGATGTGGTCGATCCGGGAGCGGTTGAGCGTGCTCGTGCGGCGGACCAGGCCGTGCACGACGTACTCGGGCCTCGAGAGCAGGAAGTCGGCCAGGTAGGATCCGTCCTGGCCGGTGATCCCGGTGATCAAGGCATGCTTCATCGATCCGAGCCTCCGCGATGGCAGTCGGTTGACCCGGGTGCCTCCTGCCCCCGGGGGGTCGGCCTCGTCCGGCGTTCGAGCCTCCGGCGAGGCACCGGGGCGGGCCATCTTGACGTTGGGTTCAGGGAGTGTGATAGACGGCCCGATCCTCGGGGAGGACCGGCTCGATCGCGTTGAGTAATTGGGCGATGAAGTCGCGCAGCTCGGCGTCGCCGAGCCCGGCGTCGGTCGGGTGGAAGACCTCCACCGTTAGGCCCGAGCCGCGTGTGGTGCGGCCGTGGCTGCTTCGGCTGGAGATCGGCAGCCCGCGGACGAACCGCTCGACGCGACCTTCTCCAAAAATGTAGTACCAGAATCCGATCCGCTGGACCAGTTCACCTTTCTGGTAGCCTAACAGGGAGACCAATTGCTGGGAGCCGCCGGGCAGATCGACCGCGACGACTCGGCTGAGGGCTTCGACCGGGGTCCAGCCGCCGGAGGGGAGGCAGATGGCCGGCGAGTGGCGGAGGTTCAGGCCCCGGTCGGAGTAATTCATCCAGAGCCAGACCCGGATCTCGGGCCGGTCCCGGAGGCGGTAGACCCGGTTCAGGTACTCGGTGGCCTGGGACTCCCGGGCGACGTCCTCATCGACCGGCTCGTCCTGGCCGAGCCAGTCGCCCAGGACCATGGGGAGGGTCGCCAGGTCCCTTCTCAGGGGGGGACGCTCGGTTCGGGTCGCGCGCTCGACAGCCGCCTCGGCCGCCAGGCCGGTGCCGAGGATCGCCAGGCCGAGCACGACGCGACGGGTGGTGGTCATTGGGGGGCGGGCTCCGGTGGGGTGCGGAACTGGCTGATGCCCGTCGGCCGATGACTCGCCCCGGGTGACGGCGGAAGGTGCGGGGCGGTGGCGCCGGCCTGGGGGCCTGGTGCCTCGGGGCCGGGGGCGTCTTCGATCAGGGCGTTGAGCACGGCGCATTCGAGCCGAAGCAGGGCGAGCCCGAAGCCCATCAGCAGAAGCCCCTCCAGCGTGTGGAAGGTCCCCTGGGCGAGCCGGGGATCGTGGGCCATGATCCAGCCGGTGAGGACCACCCGGGCGACGTTGGCGGTCAGGGCCACGGGAATCGCCGAGCCGATCAGAACGGCCCGATACCATCGGGGGCGAGGGGAGAGGAAGGCGACGGCCGTCGTCAACGCGAGAAACCCGGTCAGTTGCCGCATGCCGCTGCACGCCTCGGCCACGAACATGCGAACGCCCCCCGGGAGCGTCAGGTGGTTCCCCTCGCAGAGCACGGGCAGGCCGGTGCCGTTGAGGATCGTGGCGGCGACCTTGCTGACGAGCAGTTGCAACGGGCTGGCGATCGCCGTGTAGAGGTGGATCGGCAGCGGGACCATGAACACGAGGAACGTCAGCGCGAACCCGAAGCGGTGCAGCGCCCCCCTGCCGGCGAAGAGGGCGACGATCCCGGCCAGACCGGCCAGGAAGGAGAGGTCGCCGACGAACCCGACCGGCACCACGATCGTCGCCAGCCTCCCCAGCAGGGCCACCACCAGCAGGGTCGATCCCAGCAGCACCGCCGGTCGATAGGGGACCGGGCCGAGCCGGGCGGCCGAGTTGGCGAAGTAGAGGCTGATCAGCGGGACCAGGAACCCGTGGCTGTAGTTCTGGTCGGTCGCCCAGACGAAGGCGAAGTGCCAGAGGGTCGACCGGAAGGTCAGGGCCAGCAGCGTCAGGCACGCGGAGGCGCCAAGCAGGGCGAGCCGGCCGTCGGAGTCGGTCCACGAGTCTCGGAGCCGGGCCAGCAGCGGGGGCAGCTCGCGGGGGGGCGGGGCCTCGTCTCGGGCCGGGAGGGTGGAAGTGGCCAAGGGATCGTCTCCTCACTCTCCGAATGTGTTCCGGTCGTCCCGGGCCGGGGTGCCGTTCGAGCCGCCGCCGACCAGGTCGATGCCCCGCCGGAGCTGGGCGAGGATGGCCTGGGCGGTGACGGGGTCGTCCGGGTCGGTGACCATGGCCGCCAGCAGGGCCTTGCGCTCCCCTTCTCGGTCGTCGAGCCGGCCCCGGAGGTCGGCCAGGTTGAACATCCAGGGGCGTCGGGCGGTGTGCTCGGCGGCCGAGAGCCGGTCGACGGCCTCGTCGTACCGCCGGGCCGCCTCCTCGATGCGACCGCCGAGGGCCATCGCCTCGGCCGAGGAGGCCAGGTGGATCGCGGGAGAGCAGCCGTCGGGCGGAGGCTCGTCCCCGAGGGAGGCCGCCCGGGCCAGCAGGCGGTCGGCGGCCGGGTCTCCCCGCTCCCGGAGCAGCCTCCCGGCCGAGAGCCAGGCGGCGGCGAAGTCGGGCAAGAGCCCCTCCCAATCGGCGGCCGTCCACTCGGGGCGGTCGGCCATGTCGGCCAGGACGGCGCCGATCCGGTCCTCCAGCGGCATCCCGAACCGCCCCCCGGGAGGATCGGCGAAGAACCGGGGCCGGGCCGAGCTGTCCGGCCGGGCCCGGCAGGCCAGCTCCAGAGCGGCGCGATAGGCCCGCTTCGCGTCGTCGACCTTCCCGGCGGCCAGCAGCGCCCGGCCGGTCCAGGCCAGCGGGCCGACGTCCCGGCTCAGGCCGGCGGCCATCGCGGGAGAATCGGTGCCGGGCTCCTGGACGGCCCGCCAGGCTCGGGCGAACCGGAGGCTTGGGTGGTTCGGCGAGGTGCCGCCGGCGGCGTGGATCAAGGCCCCGGCACGCTCCTGGACGCTCGGATTGGAGGCCGGGCCGGGCCCGGAGAGCAAGGCGGCCCGGATGATCATCTGATCGGCTGTGCTATTGCGCCAGGAGGCCATCGGCAACTCGGCCTCGCGTTCGATCAGCAGCTCGATCGCTCCGGCGTCGGGCCGGCGTCCCGAGGCCAGGCGGTCGGCCAGCCGGCCGGTGTCCCGGTCGATCTCGGCCCAGGTCCAGGCCACCCGAACTCCCAGCACGCCGACGGCCATCGCGACGAACAGCAGCGGGATGCAGAGCCAGGCCCCCCCGGGGATCGTGAGCTCGTCGGGAGCGACCCGGGCCGTCGGCGCGGGCAGGTCGGCCCTCGGCCTCACCTTCGGCCGGGGGGCGGAGGCCCGCCGATCGGCCTGCGGTTGGGCGCCGAGGATCGCCCGGACCGAGGGCCATTCCCCGGCCGTCGCGGGATGAGGGCGGCGTGCTTCCTCCTTGGCCGAGGGCGTCGGGGGGGGAAGCTGGCGCGGATCGGGGCGACCGGCCGGGGGGGCCTCGGGGGCGTTGGCCTCGACCTCGACGGGAACGGATGCCGCCGGGCTCTCGACCGGATCGGAAGGCTCGACCCGGCCATCAGGTTCCGGTTCCGGCTCCGGCGTTGACTCCGGGTCCGGCTCCGGCTGCGAACCGATCGGCTCGGAGGAGGGAGTCTCGGCCTTCCTCCCCGATCGGCTGAGGACGGAGACCAGGTCGTTGAGGCTGAGCGTCGGTGCCGAGAACCAGGAAGGACGCCGTTCCGGAGCCGACTCCTCGAGGGAAGGCTTCTCCCGATCCGGGACGATCGGAAGCGTCGGGTCCACCCGAGGGAGGCTCGGAGCCGAGGTCGAATGCGAGCCGATGCCATTCTCAACGAGCCCCAGGGGCTCCGGGTCCTCGACGTCCAGGGTGACGACGGGAGCCGCCGGGGCTGCCGCCTCCGTCTTCGGATCGTCCTCGAGGGGAAGGTCGGCCGGGCTGTCCGGAACCGATCGGGGGGCCTCGAGCCCGGCCTCGAGGGGCGAGGGCTCGGGGGAGTCGCTTCGCTGAAGGACGTCGCTCGGCTCCGATGGAGGCGAGCAAACCGGTTCCTTCTGCTCGGCCGGGGGATCGAGGCCGGGCTGGCGATCATCGGTCGGGATCGTCGGGGAGACCTCGACGGTCGTCGCCGATGGTTCGGGCCCGGGAATGAGGATCGGCTCCGCCTCGTCGGGGTCGAGGTGGATGACGCGGAGGGATCGGCCGATCGGAGGGAACGCCTCGGGGTCGCCGGGGGGAGCGATCGAGGGAGCGGCGGGGATCACCTCGGCGACGAGCCGGATGGCCTGGCCCGGGGAGGAGGGCGCGGGGGGGCTGGCCGGCTCGGTGCGGGGGAGACGCCCGGGGCGATCGTCGAGCCGGGGGAGCGGAGCGGGGGTAGCCGGGCGATCGATCCGGAGCCGAGGGGGATCGACGCTCGGGATGGCCGCCGACCGCCCGACGATCGGAGCGGGCTCGGGGGGGGCGGTGGGCGGAACGGGGCGCGAGGAGGGGGTCCGGAGCCTGGGAGTCGGGGGGGCGGGCGTCGGCCTTGGGGAGGACGGCTGGGGGCGGGGGGCATCGGCCCCGGGGCGAGGCCGGTTTCGCAGGGAGGAGCCGGCGGCTCTCCAGCGGGCTTCCCACTGACGCTCGTGCAGGCGATCGGTCAGCCAGCGCTCGCGCTGCTTGAGCCGGGCCTCCCAGCGGGCCAGCTCCTCCCGACGCCCCTCGAGTGTCTCGGCCCGAGAGCAGGCCGGATCCGAGGATTCGGACGAGGGGGACGGAGGGACGTCGCGGTCGGAGTCGGAGTCGGTGCCGGTGCCGGTGCCGACGTCGGCGTTGTCGTCAGCGTCGGCCTCCGGAGCCGAGGGAGTGAGCGGGAGCGGCTCGGGGTCGTCCTCGGTCGGCAGCAGGGTGAGCCAGCGGTCGGCCAGGCGGAGCGTGGCCCCCATGGGCAGGGGGCGGGGGCGGTCGGCGGGTCGGCCGTCGACGGTGAGGAGGCCGGAGGGCTGGACGGGTTGCAGGTGCCAGGAGTCTCCCCGGCGTCGGAGGAGGCACTCGACCTCGGCGAGGCTCGGCTCGTCGAGCTGGATCTCGCACGATCGTCCCCGGCCGACTCGAACGCTCGACGCCGAGAGCGGGACGATCCGGGTGGCACGGCCGTCCCGGGCTCGAATGTGCAGAAAGGCCGCGGCTTGCATCCCGGTCGCTCCTCCTTGAAGCGGGCCCATCCCTTGGGGTCTCGTCGGTCCGTCGCGATCGCCCCGCCCCTCAGGCGGCCTCGACGAACAGGTCGGTGCCCCCCGACAGCCATCGGTCCATCGTCCCGAAGACGGCGCAGGCGGCCAGGGCGACGGCCGGCAGCTCGACCGTCCAGTGCACGGCCGCGAAGCCGAGGAAGCAGAGCGCCGTCGCCAGCGCTCCCCAGGCCAGCGCCCGGTCGGCGGAGCCGACACGTCGCCAGGCCCGGACGATCCGGGCCAGCCCCCAGATGCCCGCCAGGGCGAGAAGCGTCGCTCCGGCCAGCCCGGCTTCGACGATCCATTGGAGGACGCTGCTGCCGGCGGTGTTCGGACTCTCGTCGGTCAGCTTGTACGAGGGGTGGATCCGGCCGAAGGTTCCCAGTCCGGTGCCGAGCAGGGGGAAGTCCCGGGCGATGCGGGCCGACTCGCGCCAGAGCTGCTCGGCCCGGTCGAGGTCGGCGGTGATCGGCGAGAGCTTCGGATCCGATCCCCAGCCCGCCAGCCGGTTGCCGGCGACCCCCGCCCCCAGGCCCGAGAGCGCCAGCAGGGTCAGCCCGACGGCCAGCCAGCGCAGCCCGGTCGGCCAGGCGCCAGGGAGCCCCGCGATCGCCAGGCCGATCGCGAACGGCACGGCCAGAATCGGCCCAGCGATCGCCCCGACCAGCCCGGCCCCCAGCACGACCACGATCGCCAGCAGGGCGACGAGCGGTCCGGTGCCCGACCGGCCGACTCGGTCCGCCAGCGGCTCTCGGCTCCCCCTGGGGGCGAGGAGCTGGAGCAGGACCGCCAGCGTCAGCGGCAGGCCGAGGGCCGCGACCGCGAGATAGGCCCCCGGACCGCCGAGCAGGCCGCCGATGAACGACGGCCGGTCCGGTCGGGGGAGCATCCAGGGGCCGATCGCGCCGGACTCCTCGGCCAGCGGTCGGAGCAGGGAGACTCCCGGCGCCTTCAGCAGGTCGAGCGTCGACGGCGCCCAGAACGGCCCCTCCCCCGGCGTGATGACGCCCCAGAGCCCCGTCCGGCCGCCGATGAGCTGCACCAGGCCGGCTCCGGTCAGCAGGCCGAAGACCGCGACCACGCTTCCCCAGATGACCATCGTCCGGCCGATCCTCCGAGCGAACCGGGCCGAGGTGATCAACACGACCAGGCCGATGCTCGCGTCGAAGAGCCACCGGAGCGTCGCCGATCGGTCCACCGTCGTCGGGGTCCGGGAGGCGGCCGGCTCGGGGGGCTCCGCTCGGGGGTCGTCCTGGAGCAATCGGCCGGTGAGCACCCCCCTCGCGTGCAGCGACCGAGACTCGGGAGAGATGCGCCCGGCCAGGCTCCCCGGCATCGGCACGAGCTGAGCCACGGCGAGGCCGAGGGCCAGGGCGCCGAGTATCGGCAGAAGGCTCAGGCGAATCCTCGCCTTCCCCTCGACCGCCACCCGGGCCAGCCCCGAGACGACCAGCAGCCCGGCCAGCGCCGCCAGCACCGGACGCCACCACCAGACGACCCCGCCGAAGGCCAGGGCCGAGCCGACCAGCATCGCGACGAGGATGCCCGCCTGGAGCCGATCGATCCACTCGAGGATGCGGGTTCGCAGGGTGCCCACCGAGGGTCTCCGGTTCGGTTCGGTTCGGTTCGATTCGATTCGGGTCGGGTACGGTTCGCCGAGACGTTCGATGGCGGACGGTTGAGGCCGGATCGCCGAGGCCAGGAGGGGAGGAGTTATCCGTCTTCTCCCCGCCGACTTCCTTCCTCGAGACGCTCCTCTCAGTTGGCCGAGGCGAGCGCGCCGGCGGCGCGCCGGGGGCGGTCGGAGAGGGCGGAGGAAACGCGGTCGGCGTCGGGGTCGAGGTAGGAGGCGACGCAGGACCAGTTGTTCACGTCTTCGCAGAGTCCGTTGAAGACGACGCCGATGATCGGGGCTCGGGATTGTTCGAGCATGGCTCGGGCGCGGAGGACGGGGCGGAGATCGTTGGCGCCGGCTCGGACGACGAGCAGGGCGGAATCGACCACGCGGCCGAGCATCCGGCAGTCGGCGAGGCCGAGGATGGCGGGGCCGTCGAGGATGACGCGGTCGTAGTGGCCGGAGACGGCGGCGACGAGCTGCTTCATCTCCAGGGCCCCGAGGATCTCGATCGGCACGCCGGAGGGGTCGCCGGCCGGGAGGAAGTCGAGGTTGGGCAGGTCGGTGCGGAGCACGGTGCGCTGCCAGGGCATCTCGCCTCGGAGGACGTCGACCAGGCCGAGGTCGTGCTCCTCCTCGTCGAAGACGGGGCGGAGGCTCGGGCGTCGGAGGTCGACTTCGAGCAGCAGGGTTCGCTCGCCGGACCGGGCGCAGGTGGCGGCCAGGTTGAGGGCGGTGGTGCTCTTGCCTTCGCCGGCCTTGGCGCTGGTGACCAGCAGCGTCACCGCCGGGCGTCCCTCGGGCCCGGCCAGGCCGACGAGGCTGGCTCGGAGGTTCCGGTAGGCATCGGCCTCGGCCGAGAGCGGCGCGCCGGCCGTCCAGAGGTGTCCGCCGCGCTGGAGCCGGGCCGTCCGCTTCATGCGAGGGACGACGCCGAGCAGCGGCAGGGTCAGGCCGGTGGTGAGTTGCTCCGGGCCTCGGACGGAATGGTCCAGGTGCTCCAGCAACACCACCAGGCCCGCTCCCGAGCCGAGCGAGGCGAACGTGACCAGGGCCAGGAGGATCGTGTAGTTCGGGCTCACCGGCTTGGTCGGGGCGATCGGCCGCTGGACGACCTTGACGGGGGAGTTCTGCGTGCGGGCGAGCACGTCGAACTGGTCGATCTTGTCCCGGAGGTCGGCCTTGGCCGCCGCGGTGCGTTCGCGCTCCTTGAGCAACGTGTTGAAGCGGCTGTGGGCGGGGGCCATCTGTCGGATCTTGCCGTAGGCCAGCGCCTCCTGCTCCTCGATCTCGGAGAGCTGGCCGCTGAGCAGCTCCACGTATTGCGGGAAGTACGACAGGGCCGGGTCGGCGGTTGGGGTCTGGGCGGCGAGCGACTCCTCCTGGAGCGACTGGATCTGCCAGTCCAGTTCGCGGAGCATCTGGCGGTAGCGGTTGAGGGCGGGGTCGCCGGGGTTCCGGGAGATGCGAGCGATCTCGCCGATGCGGAGGTTCAGTTCGCGACGGCGCTCCATCAGCTCGGCGATCTCGCGCTCCTGGGCGGCGAAGGAGGGGGTCCGCTCCTTGGGGAACATGCGGGAGATCCAGATCTGGTGGTGGAGCTGGTCGATGCTGTCCTGCTTCCGGAGCTTCATCTGCCCGAGCGACTCGAGGTAGCGGATCTGGTAGTTCTCGCCGTCGGGGGAGAGGTTGGGCTCGGCGGCCATGGCGTCGATGATCTGGCGGTCGAACTCGTCGAGCTCCCGCTCCAGGGTCTTGAGGTTCGCCTCGGCGGCGTCCTTCGAGTCCAGGACGTGGTCCTCGACCTCCTTGCGGGCCAACGCCTCGTACTCCTCGAGCCAGAGGTCGAGGATCCGGGCGACCTGGTGGGGGTCGTTCCCTTCGAGGTGCACGTCATAGTGGGTGGAGAGGCCGACTCGGTTGGTCTTCAGGCGGGCGATCAGCTCCTCGGCCGGGTCCCCGTCCGACCGCATCGGCGGGCCGAGCCGGGGGCTGCGGAGGACCGACTCGACGATCTGGCGATTGCGGAGGTCCGCCAGGCGGTTCGACTCGTACTGCTCGGCGGTGACGGGGGTGAGGTTGATCTCCTCGTCGCCGATCAGGCCGGCGAGGATCGTGTCGACCTGGGGGGGCACGATCTCGATCTGGGCCGAGGCGCGGTAGACCGGAGGCAGGCGGAGTACGAGGATCGTGCCGGAGGCTCCCAGCACGCCGGCGACCAGCAGCATCAGCCAGAACCGCCGGCGGAGGGCGCGGAGGTAGTCGGACGGCCCCTTGCCCCCGCCGTGCCCCGGGCCGAAAGAGGAGGGAATTCCCGGGACTCCCGACGGCCCGATCGCCGGAGGCGCCGGGGAGGGCTCGGCAGGCCCCCGGTCGGGGGGGCCGGCGGGGAGGCCGCCGTAGGGGAGGATGTATCGATCCATGAGTCGCACCCTTCCTTGAGCGTCGCGGCGGGGTCGGTCCGTCGGGCAGGGGTTGTGGGGTTCGGGGTCGAGGGGCCGATCGCCGGGGGCCGGTGATCTCGGTTCGGGGGGCCTCCGTCATCCCGCCGGGGCCGGTGCCGACGAGGCGCCGGGGCGGGTCAGTCGTCCTCGGGGGTTCCCCCTCCCGGGTGGGGGGCCCAGCGTCCCCCGATCCCAACGGGGGTCGGGGAGAGCCGGATCGGCCCGGACTCGGGGGACTCCGGGGCGTCGACGAGGGGCTCGGGGCCGAGTCGGATCGGAGGCGCCCCGTCGGCCAGGAGCCGGCCGAGGCGCTCGCTGCTGGCGAGCGATAGCCGCTGGAGGAAGCGGAAGGCGATGTCGGAAGCGAACTCCGACCGATCGCAGAGAAGCAGATCGACCGTCAGCAGCATGTCGCCGGCGCCGAAGAGTCGGAAGCTGGCCGTCGGCCCCGACAACGAAACTGCCCCCGGACCCGTTTCGGTCGCCTCGGGCCATCGGCCTCGGTCGAGCCGATCGACCGGCAGGCCGGGCCCTCGGAAGGCCAGCCGGGAGGCGGTGCAGCCGAGGGCCTCGGCCGTCTCGGCGACGATCTGGAGGACCCGGGCCGGCTCCTCGGCCAGCTCGACCCGCTGGATGGCCTCCCAGGTCGCCTTGGCGGCCCGCCGTTCCTGGCGGCCTCGGACCATCCGGGCGGCGAGGTCCTCGCGAAGCTCGGCCAGTTCGTTGCGACGGCTGTAGAGGATGATCACAAAGGCCGAGCAGCCGGAGCAGCCGAGAATCAGTGCGAGCACGTCGTTGCGCATCGCCACGCCGAGCAGGACCACGCCGCAGAGAAAGGCGGTGAAGCAATACAGCAGCGCCGCCGCCTGCCTCGGGTCCAGGCCCAGGCCGATCAGGACGTGGTGGACGTGGCGGCGGTCGGCGGCGGTGAGCGGGAGGTTGCGGACCCAGCGCCGGAAGATGGCCAGGGCCGTGTCGGAGATGGGCAGACCCATCGCCAGGATCGGCAGCAGGATCGAGACGGCCATCGTCCCCTTGAGCGAGCCCTGGATGCCAATGACACCGATGAGCATGCCGATGAGCAAACTGCCGCTGTCTCCCAGAAAGATGCAGGCCGGGTGCCAGTTGTAGAGCAGGAAGCCGGCCAGCCCGCCGGCCAGCGCCGCGGCCATCAGGGCCGAGCCGTAGTTGGCCAGGGCGATGGCCACGAGCATCATCGTGCCGGCCACCAGCAGGCCGACCCCCGAGGCCAGGCCGTCCATCCCGTCGATCAGGTTCCAGACGTTCATGCACCCGAGGAACCAGAGCAGCGTGATCGCCATGCCGGGCACATCGAGAACCAGCGGGCTATCCGCCCCGGGGAGGCCGACCGTCAGCGGGAGGCTCAGCGCCAGTTCGACGCCGAGCACCTCGACCGACTCGATCCGGATCCCTCCTGCGTAGAGCAGCAAGACCGCCGCCCCCTGCCCCAGCAGCTTGGCTCGGGGGCTGACGCCGAGGGTGTCGTCGACGGCTCCCAGCAACAGCACGACCCCGGCGGCCAGGCCGACCCAGGGGAGCGACTCCGACCAGTCGGTCAGCCCCGGCCAGCCGGGCATCAGCCCGAAGGCGACCAGCGGGACCAGCCCGGTTGCCAGGCCGACGGCCAGCCCCAGGCCGCCGAGCCGGGGGGTCGCCCCCTTGTGGATGCGTCGGAACTGGTCCGGGCGGTCGATCGCCCCGGCCAGGAAGGCCAGCCGAGTGACGATCGGCGTGGCCAGCACGCAGCCGAGGAACGACAGCGCGAAGACGAGCAGGTAGGAGTCGGGCGTCATGGACCGGCACCAGTTCCGTCTGGCCCGGAGGCGCGCGGCGCCCGGGGCGCCCGACGCGGGGCGATCCGGCTCGCGAGCGTCCGTGCTCGATTGCGAATCCAACGATCCGGTTCGACGGCGGGTGGCCGGCGGCGTCGGGGCCGTCCGGCGGAATTGGGCGCGGCGGAATCGCCGGGGCCCTCGGTCAGTCGGCCGGGGGGATCGGGGCGGTTGGATTCATGGTCGGCGTGCTCCTCCCTGGTGGTGCGCCGGTCTCGGTTGATACGTCGACGGGTGGGCGGGGTGTTGAGGCCGACCGGGGCGATCCGGAGCGGCGCTCGACCCCCCTTCCGATCGATCCGGGCCGAAGATCCCTGGCCCATCGATACGGACAAGGCGGCCGTAGTATGCCGGCGATGGGGGGGACGGTCAAGGGGGGATCCGGAGCGGCCGGGGCCCGGCGGCGCGGGTTCGTTCCCCTTCCCGGCCCGAGGACGCCTTCGGTATCGTGTGAGGAGTCGACTACCTCCGGGCCCGGACGATCCCGTGCGCGACCTCATCCTCGGCACCGCTGGGCACATCGACCACGGCAAGACGGCCCTGGTCCGCGCCCTGACCGGCGTGGACACCGATCGCCTGCCGGCCGAAAAGCAGCGGGGCATCACCATCGACCTGGGCTTCGCCTCGATGGAGCTGGGGGGCGTCCGGCTCGGCCTGGTGGACGTGCCCGGCCACGAGCGGTTCATCCGCAACATGCTGGCGGGCGCCTCGGGGTTCGACCTGGTGATGCTCGTCGTCGCCGCCGACGACTCGGTGATGCCCCAGACGAGGGAGCACCTGGAACTCCTCCGATTGCTCGGCCTGGCCTCGGGAGTCGTCGCGCTGACCAAGTGCGACCTGGTCTCGGAGGACTGGCTGGATCTGGTCACCGAGGACGTGATCGGGCTGGTTGCCGGCTCCTTCCTGGAAGGGGCGCCGATCATCCGGACCTCGTCGGCCACCGGGGAGGGGATCGCCGAACTCCGGGCCGCGCTGGAGGCCGCCGCGAACGCCCTGCCCGACCGGGTCCAGGACCGGCCCTTTCGCATGGCGATCGACCGCTGCTTCACCGTGGCCGGGCACGGGACGGTGGTCACGGGGACGGTCGTTTCCGGGGCCGTCTCGGTGGGAGACGAGGTGGATTGGCTTCCCGAGGGGCGTCGGGTCCGGGTCCGGGGGCTGCACCGGCACGACCGGCCGGTGGATCGGGTCGATCGGGGGTCTCGGGCGGCGATCAACCTGGCGGGGGTCCATCATGCGGAGGTCCGCCGCGGGCAGGAGCTGGCGTCTCCGGGGTTTTTGAGGCCGTCGACGGTGCTCTCGGCGATGGTCCGCGCTTCGGAGGGGGCTCCTCGGGCGATTCGCCACCGGGCCCGCTACCGGATCCACCTGGGAACGGCGGAGGTGACCGGCTCGGTCGCGGTGCTCGACGGCCCGGAACTGGCGCCGGGGACGGAGGGTCTGGTGCAACTGTTCCTGGGGGAGCCGGTCGTTTGCGAGCACGGCCAGCCGATCGTGATCCGGGAGGAGAGTCCGCCGTGGACGCTGGGCGGCGGCCGGGTGATCCAGCCGGTCGCCTCCCGGGTGCGCCGTCGCGACGCTTCGGGCCGCGATCGGCTGCTCCGGCTGGCTGGGCCGGACGCGGTGGCTCGGGCCTCCTCGGCGATGGCGTCGTATCGCCTGCGACCGTGGACCGATCTCGACCTGGCGCGGGACGCCGGCCTCTCGCCGGCGGAGGCCGGAACGATCGTCGCGTCGCTCCGGGATCGGGGGGAGCTGGTCGAGCTGCCGATCGGGCCGAGGCGGTCGATCCGGCTCCCGAAGGCGTCTGTCGACGAGCTGGAGGACCGCCTAATCCGGGCGGTCGGCCGGTTGCACGGGAGGAACCCGAGGCTCTCGAGCGTCCGGAGGTCGAGCGTGCTGGGGGAACTGGAGGACCTGAAGAGCGACGCGCTGATCTCGGCGCTGGTCGATCGGCTGGCTCGCGACGGTCGGCTCGTGGCCGGGGAGCGAACGGTCGCCCTGGCCGGGTATCAGCCGCAGTTGACCCAGGCGGAACGCCGCGTGAAAGCGGAGCTGCTCGAGGCCCACAAGGGGACCGGGTTCGCTCCTCCGCTGGCGTCGGAGCTGGTCGAGAAGGCGGGGGCTCGGGGAGGGGTCGTGCCGGAGCTGCTGGAGCTGCTGGCCGAGGAGGGCCTCCTGGTCGCGATCGAGCCGAACGCCCTGTACCTGGAGGCCGACGCCGACTCGGAGCTGAGGCGTCGGGTCATCGCCCGCCTGGCCGACGGTTCGACCCTGGCGATGGCCGATCTCCGCGACCTGCTGGGGACGACCCGGAAATACGCCGTGCCGATCGGGGAGTACCTGGACCGAATCGGCCTGACGGTGCGCGAGGGGGACCTCCGCCGCCTCTCGCCCTCGATGGGGGAGGCCGATGAGCCATCCTGAAGACCGCCCAGCGTCGCCGTTCCGACGACTGCCCCCCGTCCACGCGCTGCTCGACGCTCCGGAACTCGCGATTGCGATCGAGACGCACGGCCGGGAAACGGTGCTCTCGGCGGTGCGCTCGGTGCTGGAGGAGGCGAGGCAGGCCATCTCCCGGGGGGAGGCGTTCCCGGTCGACCCGGACTCGCTGGCCGGGAAGGCGGCCGGCCGCCTCGACGCCGACCGGCCGACCCTCCGGCCGGTGATCAACGCAACCGGAGTGCTGCTGCATACCGGCCTCGGCCGGGCCCCGCTGGCGAGGGAGGCGGCCGAGGCGGTCTCGCGGGTGGCGGCGGGGTACTGCAACCTCGAGTTCGACCTGGAGCATGGGGAGCGGGGCCGGCGGTCGTCCGGGGTGGCCGAACTCCTGCGGAGGATCACCGGGGCCGAGGCGGCGGCGGTCGTGAACAACAACGCGGGGGCGACGATGCTGGCGCTCCGGGCGCTGGCGATCGGCCGGGAGGTGGTCGTCTCCCGGGGGCAGCTCGTCGAGATCGGGGGCAGCTACCGCCTGCCGGAGGTCTTCGAGGCGTCGGGGGCCCGGCTCCGGGAGGTCGGCACGACGAACAAGACGCGGTTGGCCGACTACGAACGGGCCATCGGCCCGGAGACGGCCGCCCTGCTCCGGGTCCATTCGAGCAACTACACGATCGTGGGGTTCGCCGAGTCGGTCGGGATCGGGCCGATGGCGGCGCTGGCGAGGTCCCGGGGGGTGCTGGCGATCGACGAGATCGGCTCGGGGGCCCTCGGGCCGGGGAGGCCGCCAGGCGTCTCGGGAGAGCCGACGGTCGCGGAGGGAATCGCGGCCGGGGCGGATCTCGTGCTCTGCTCGGGAGACAAGCTGCTCGGCGGGCCGCAGTGCGGGCTGCTCCTCGGGCGGTCGGAGGTCATCTGCCGGATCGAGGCCGACCCGATGATGCGAGCGCTCCGGGTCGACAAGATGACGCTGGCCGCCCTGGAGGCGACCCTCCGGATCGCCCTCGATCCGTCCCGGGCCGCCCGGGGAATCCCCCTCTGGGCGTTCCTCTCGACGCCGGTCGATCGGTTGAGGGAGCGGGCCGACCGGCTGGCGGGGAGGCTCCGGGAGGAGCTGCGGCTGGATGCGACGGCGGCCGACTCGGTGGCCTTTGTCGGCGGGGGGAGCGCCCCGGACGAGGCGATCCCGTCGGCCAGCGTCCGGGTGATCCCCCCCCTGCCCGGCCCGTCGCCCGGGGCCTCGGAGGCGAGCCGGGCGCTCCGGCTGGGATCGCCGGGAGTTGTCTGTCGGGTGCAGGGCGGGGCGCTCTGGTTCGACCTTCGGGCCGTGCCCGAGGATCAGGACGGGGAGATCGCCGGCGCGATCGGGGAGGTCGTGCGCGGCTGATCGCCTTGCCCGGCGGGGAGCGCTCCGCCTAGGATACCCCGACGGTTCCTCCTGGCATGCTCCCCTCTCTCTTCGTCCCTGAGGTCGCGATGGCTCGGCGGGTGGTCCTGGCGATGAGCGGCGGCGTCGATAGCTCGGTCGCCGCTCACTTGCTGAAGCGGGAGGGGTTCGAGGTGATCGGCCTCTTCATGAGGACCGGAGCGCACGTCGACCAGCCCGAGCGTCGGGCCAAGACCTGCTGTAGCGCCTCCGACGCGATCGATGCCCAGGCGGTCGCCGACCGCCTGGACATTCCCTTCTTCGCGCTGGACTTCGAGAGCGACTTCGGCCGCATCATGGACGACTTCGCCGACGAGTACCTCGCCGGCCGGACGCCGAACCCCTGCGTGCTCTGCAACGTCTGGCTGAAGTTCGGCAAGCTCTGGGCTTACGGCAAGCAGGTCGGGGCCGACTTCGTCGCCACCGGGCACCACGCCCGGATCCTGCCCGATGACGAGGGGAACCCCCGGATCGGTCGGGCGGTCGACGCGGGGAAGGATCAGTCGTATGTCCTGTTCGGGCTGCGTCGGGAGCTCCTGCCTCACGTCCTGCTGCCCGTCGGGGGGTATTCAAAGGCCGAGATCCGGGCCCTGGCTCGGGAGCTGGCCCTGCCGGTGCACGATAAGCAGGACAGCCAGGAGATCTGCTTCATCCCGGACGATGACTACCTCCGCTTCGTCCGTCAGCGTCGCCCCGGGGCGAGCGAGCCGGGCCGGATCGTGGACGAGGAGGGCAGGGAGGTCGGCCGGCACGAGGGGATCGAGGCGTTCACGATCGGCCAGCGTCGAGGGCTGGGGATCGCGTTCGGCGAGCCTCGCTACGTGGTCGGCATCGAGCCGAGCACCCAGACCGTGACCGTTGGCCGCCGGGAGGCGCTGGAGAAGGCGGGGCTGGAGGCGTCTCGGTTCAACTGGCAGGTCGAAACGCCGGGCGGACCGATCCGCTGCCTGGCCCAGATCCGGGCCAGACACCGAGCGGTGCCGGCGGTGGTCGAGCCGAGGGAGGGGGGCCGGGCGATCGTCCGGTTCGAGGAGCCCCAGCCAGCGGTCACTCCAGGGCAGATCGTCACGGTCTACCAGGGGGACCTGGTCCTGGGCGGGGGATGGATCGAGCGGCCGATCGAGCCTGATGTTGCCTGAGGGCAACGCGGACCTCACCGATCGGCCTCGACGCGGTCACGGCCGAGTCGTTTGGCTCGTACAAGTGCTCGGTCGGCGCGGTGGAACAGCGACGCCGCCGACTCGCCGGGGCGGAGGCAAGCAACGCCGAAGCTGGCGCTCAAGGGGCCGCCGAGGGGTCGGATCTGACGGGACCCCAGCGCCGCTCGGATCCGGTCGGCGACAACGACCGCCTCGTCGAGCCCCGTCTCCGGGAGCAGCACCACGAATTCCTCGCCGCCATACCGGAAGAGCCGGTCGAGCGGCCGCAGCTGTTCGCTTACGATCCGGGCGGCGACCCGGAGGACCCGGTCCCCGACCGGGTGGCCGAAGGTGTCGTTGATCGCCTTGAAGTAATCGATGTCGAGGACGACGCATCCCAGCGGCGCCCCCTCGGGGCGGTGCTGCGCGATTGCCTCCCGGAACCAGCGGACGCCCTGGCGACGGTTCGCTAGGCCGGTCAGGGGATCGGTCCGGGCCTCGCGTCGGGCCTTCCGGATGAGCCTGGCCATGCGATCGGAGCGGGCCATGTGGCGTTTCAGGCCGGCGAGCTCTCGGGCCAATTCTCGGGCGGCGCCGAGCGAGTCGGCATCAAGCGCCGGGACCGCCAGCAACCAGACCGAACCGTCCGCCTCCCGGTGCACCAGGCCGGCCATCACGATCGGAGGGCCTTCCCCGCGGAGTCGGAGCAAGAGGCGGCGAGCCGGCCCCCCCGGTTTCAGCCGATCGAGGAGTTTCCGCCAGCCTCGCGCACTGCGCGGGACTAGCATACGCGACAGCTCGACGCCACCACCCTCCTCCGGCATCCGGACCGACAGCCGTTCGCTGGCCCGGAGGATGACCCCGTTGGGGTCGAGCTGCGCGATCGCGCCTCCCCCCATCTCGACCAGGAACCGGGAGACGATCGGCCCGGCGAGCGGGTGGTGGAGGCGGTTGTCGTCCATGGCAGAGGTGGTTTCCCCGCCGCCCCGCCGATCGGGGGCGGATTCTCCGAGGAGCGGTCGCCCACATCGACCCGGGGGCGTAAGGTCCCCCATGAGCATATCGCCGGGTCCCCCGGACGTCGACGGCGCGAGGAGCCCGACTGGTCCTCCCGTCAATCCGGAGCGACCACGCCCGGCCTCCCGGGGCCTCGACGCATCTCGTGCCCCGGACTCCCACGCCTAGGTCCGCACCGGAGAGGAATGAGCCATGTACCAGGAGATGTCTCGCGAGATCCTCACCGTCTCGCCCGATCACCAGCACGACGGGTCTCGCGTCCGGGCTTCGGAGAAGGCCCGACGGGCCTCTCGTGCCAGCCACGCCAGTGGCCGGCGCCGGAACGTCGACCCGACCACCACCGACCGGGAGTACTCCTCGGACGAGATGGAATTCATCCGAGCCATGCAGGAGTACAAGCGCAGGAGCGGGCGAATGTTCCCGACCTGGAGCGAGGTGCTCGAGGTGCTCCGCAGCCTCGGATACGAGAAGCCTGAGCCGGTCGACGAGGCCGTGGCCGCGAGAGCCGTCGACACCCGGTCTCGGCTCGGCTGAGGAGCCTCCGGGCCCAGGGACTCCGCCCCCGGCGTCAGGGGGCGCCGCGTCTGGCCTCCGCGATGATGCGGGGCCCTCCCGCCCTGGCGGCGGTTGATCGGGGTTCGGACAGCGTCTTGACAGCTGCCTTCGGCTCGCGTCACTGTCGAGTGTCCCCCGCTCCAGTCGGCCGGGATCGGGGGGGCGTGCTCCCCCCGGCACCGGGCCCGAGTCATCTTCGGGCAGGGACCGGGGGGGACGGGCGACCGCCGCACCACGTCCGGAGGAATGAACCGGTTCCTCCCCGCCCTTCTCGAACATGAAGACGACCGCGCACGTCATCGCCCCCGCCCGGCCGTGCAGCTACCTGCCCGGCGAGCGGGCCCGGATGGAATACCAGGTCGTCCTCAGGATGGAGCCGGCCGAGTACCTCGACCGGCTTCGCGCCGGGTGGCGGCGCTTCGGGAGGACGCTGTTCCGCCCCAGGTGCCGGAGCTGCGCGGCCTGTCGGTCGATCCGGATCGACCCCGGCCGGTTCCTCCCCGATCGGAGCATGAGGCGGGTGCGCGATCGGAACCTCGGCGCGGTCGAGCTCTCGGTCGGCCTCGCGGCGGGCCTGCCGGATCGGGAGGTGCTCGATCTGTACGATCGCTACCACCGCGACCAGAGCCTCCGGCTCGGCTGGCCGGCGCACGAGCCGGGCGCTCCCGAGGAGTTCCGCGAGGCCTTCCTCGACAACCCGATCCCGACGCAGGAATGGCGCTACCGCGTTGACGGCCGGCTGGTGGGGGTCGGCTACGTCGATGACCTTCCCGGGGCCACCTCGGCGATTTATTTCTTCTACGACCCCGGCGAGCGGTCGCGGTCCCCCGGCACCTGGAACATCCTCAGCCTGCTCTCCCGGGCGGCGGAGGAAGGCCGGGAGCACGTCTACCTGGGCTATTATGTCGCCGGATGCCGCTCCCTGAGCTACAAGGGGCGGTTCGGGCCGAGCGAACTCCTCGGCGAGGACGGGAGGTGGCTGCCGTTCCGGGGATGACGCCTTGGCGTCGGACAACTGTCGGGATCGAACTGTCCCGGCGGCCCGGCCCGTATATAATGGGGTCGAGCCGGATCGGATCGGATCGGATCGGACGCCGACGAGTTGCCCGAAGCACGAGGGGAGAGCGCCATGGCCCTGGGCACCGAACCGAGGCCGTCGCAGGGCGGCAGGATGCTCGACTACGAGCAATTCGTCGATCATCAGCTGCACCAGACCCGGTCCCGGATTCGGGCCACGGAGGTTTTCACAGCGGTTGTCGTGATGGCGACCGTGGTGCTGGGCATCCTGCTGCTGGAGATCGTGCTCGACCACTGGGTCGGGCTGCCCCGGGCGATCCGGGCGGCGGTGTTGCTGGTGGCGGGCGCCACCGGCGCGTACGCGATGTATCGCTTCGTGCTCCTGCCGCTACTGTCCTCGGTCAACAACTTCTACGCGGCGAGGAAGATCGAGGCGTTCGACCCGCGCTTCAAGAATAGCCTGCTGAATTACATCGACCTCCGCCGCCGGCGCGAGGAGCTCCCCCCGGCGGTGCTGAGGGCCCTGGAGTCGCGGGCGGTGAAGGACCTGGCCGCGGTGCAGGTGGAGGCGGCCGTCGACCAGCGGCAGTTGACCCGGGCGTTCTACGCGCTGGCGGCCGTCGTCGTGCTGTTCTGCCTGTACGTCGTCCTCACCCCGAAGAACGTGCTCGATTCGGCCCGGCGGGCCCTGCTGGCCGACGTCGCCCGGCCGACGAATACGAGGTTGATGAACATCCTCCCCGGCGACGACGCCGAGCGCGCTCGCGTGGTTTCGGGGTCCGACGTGCTCTTCTCGGCCGAGGTGGACTCTCGGGGGCTCCGCCCCGACGAGATCCGCCTGCACTACAGCGCCGACGGCGGCGACTACTTCGATTCCACCCCGCTCGACGAGGGCGAGCGGCGCTACGACCCGTGGTCCGTTACGCTGAAGAACGTCCAGCAGGAACTGATCTACTACCTGACGGCGAACGACTACCGGTCGAAGGACTACCGCCTGACCGTGATGCCGGCGCCCCGGGTGGTGTCGGTCGCTCACGATCTGGACTTCCCCGACTACACCGGAGTCCCCCGGCGAGCGGGCGTCGAGGGGGGGAACATTCGCGCCCTGGAAGGAACGATCGTCACGATCCGAGCCCGGACCAACCTGCCGGCACGGGGAGGCCACCTCGACCTGGACGAGATGGGGACGGCCCGCCTCGTGGCCTCGCCGAGCGACCCGCAGGAGCTGACCGGCCGCTTCAAGCTGGAGCGGAACGGGTCGTACACGATCAAGTTCGAGACGACCGAGGGCCAGCTCAACCCGGAGCCGGTGATCTACGACATCGAGGCCCTTCCCGACCGCCGCCCCGAGGTCCGCTTCACGTCCCCGGCGCAGGAACGGGCCGAGGTGCCGGCCAACGCTCGGATCGGCCTGTCCCTCTCGGCCTCCGACGACTTCGGCCTCGACTCGGTGCGCCTCGTCGTCCAGCGGGCGAAGCAGGACGTGATCCCCGAGCGCGATCTGACCGAGGGGCGAGAGCCATCTCGCACCCTTGAGCACACCGAGCCGCTCGACCTGGCGGCGCTCGGCCTCCGCCCCGGCGACCGCCTGACCTACTGGGCCGAGGTCCGGGACAATCGCGCTCCGTCCCCTCAATCGGTCGAGTCGGGCATTCGCATCATCGAGGTCATCGAGCCGGTCGAGGAACCCGAGGCCCCCCCTCCCGACGAGAATGCCCCGCAGGATCAGCCTCCTCGCGACCAGCCCCAGTCCCCCGACCAGCCAGACCCGGACCGCGTCCCCCGGCAGGACGCCCCTCCCCAGCCTTCCCCGGACCAGCCTCCGGCTGGCGCCGATCAACCCCCCCGGGACCGCTCGCAAGACCAGGGTCAGGGCCAAGGTCAGGGCCAGGAGCGTGAGGGCTCGGGCCAGGGACGCTCACAAGGCCAGCCTCAGGAACAACCCGAAGCGGATCGCTCCCCTGCTGGCTCCGACAGCGGCGCGTCCCAGTCTCGGCCTCTCCCGAACGACCGCCCCCTCTCACCCGAGGACCAGGAACGGCTCGACCGGCTTCGCCAGGCCTTCGACCAGCTCGACCAGGATCGTCAATCGTCTCAAAACGCCCCTCCCCCCAATCAACAAAACCAGCCTCCTCAGCCTGGCAACCCGCCGTCCGGCGATCAGCCCCAGCGCGAAAACCAGCAAGCCGGCGACCAACCGCAACGCGGCAACCAACCGTCCGGCGATCAGCCTCGAGGTGGGAACCAGCCGCGGCGCGGCGACCAGCAGGGCGGCGATCAGCAGCCTGGCGATCAACCGCAAGGCGGGAACCAACCGCGCGGCGATCAGCAGCGCGGCGATCAGCCGCAAGGCGGGAACCAGCAGCGCGGCAACCAGCAGCGCGGCGATCAGCAGCGCGGCGATCAGCCGCAAGGCGGCGATCAGCAGCCTGGCGATCAACCGCAAGGCGGCAACCAGCCGCAAGGCGGCGATCAGCAGCGCGGCGATCAGCAGCGCGGCGGAT
>NZ_RYZH01000013.1:59932-132792 GCF_003977685.1 Tautonia sociabilis
CCAGCCGCAAGGCGGCGATCAGCAGCCTGGCGATCAACCGCAAGGCGGCGATCAGCAGCGCGGCGATCAGCCGCAAGGCGGAAACCAGCAGCGCGGCAACCAGCAGCGCGGCGATCAACCGCAAGGCGGCAACCAGCCGCAAGGCGGCGATCAGCAGCGCAGCGATCAGCCGCAAGGCGGCGATCAGCCGCAAGGCGGCGATCAGCAGGGCGGCGATCAGCCGCAAGGCGGCGATCAGCAGGGTGGCGATCAGCAGCCTGGCGATCAGCCGCAAGGCGGCGATCAGCAGCGCAGCGATCAGCCGCAAGGCGGCAACCAGCCGCAAGGCGGCGATCAGCAGCGCGGCGATCAGCCGCAAGGCGGGAACCAGCAGCGCGAGAACCAGCAGGGCGGCGATCAACCCGGTGGGGGGATGACGGATGAGCCGCGGGTGGGCGGGCAGAATAACCTGGGCCCGAAGCTACCGGAGGCGAAGGATACGACGGAGCCGACCCCGAAGCCGGAAGGACCGCCGGAGCGGGGGGTGGAGCCGCCGGCACCGGGGAATCTCGAGGATCGGGACCTCACCATCAGGGGGATCCGCGATGCGCTGAAGGACGACGCGATGGCCAGGAAGCTCGAAGAGCTGACGGGCATGGATCGCGAGGAGATGGCGCAATTCGTGGAGCGCTTCTCCGGACCGCCCGAGGGGGCGGCGAGGGAAGGGAGCGAGGTGGAAGTCGTGCCCGAGGAGCAGCAGAGCTTCGACCCGAATCGGTCGATCCCCGATCCGCTCCAGGGAGTCCGGCAGAGCCAAGGGGCGAGCCGGGCGCGAGGGCCGAGCGCCAACGACGGGATCGGTCGGAACCGGCAAGGGGGAGGGGCCCCGCCTCCTCCCCAGTTGCTCCCGCTGCTGGAGGCCTATCAGCGTCGCATCTCGGGATCGGACGTCCCGTCCCCCGCTCCGTCGGCCGAGGAGGGCGGCGGGGCACGGCCCTCGACCCGGCCTCGGCCCTGAGGCCGACCTGGGCCGAACCGATCCGGCCCGGGGAAGCGAACCGGTCGCGTTCCCCGGGCCTTGTGCTAACATGAACTGAAGCGCCCGGTTCGGTCGTGACCGGGCGTCGACCGTCCCCTTGCGGCATTCGGATCCACCCCGACGGCGGGGCGAGTCCCCGGTGTCGGGGTTCGACCCGGGTCGTCCGTCGTCCCACCGCCGACCGGCCCTCCGCGATGATCGATTCGCTCGACCTTCCCCGCCGCTACCTGATCCCCTTCGACCCGAGGGATCTCCCCCACCATTTCGCCGATGTGCTGGTCATCGGCGGCGGCCTGGCCGGCTTGCGGGGAGCGCTGGGGATCGATTCGAGGGCAAGGGTGCTGGTCGTCACGAAGGACCAGATCCGGGAGAGCAACAGCAGCTACGCCCAGGGGGGTATCGCCTCGGTCCTCGATCCGGAAGACCACTTCGAGGACCACGTGGCCGACACGATCGCCGCGGGGAAGGGGCTGTGCGACCCGGTGGTGGTCGAGACGGTTGTGCGAGAGGCCCCGAGGCGGATCGCCGAGCTGATCGACTGGGGCACGGCGTTCGATCGCGAGGGGGACCAGGTCGCCCTTGGCCGCGAGGGAGGGCACTCGAGGGCGAGGATCGTCCACGCGCTCGGCGACGCGACCGGTCGAGAAGTGATGCGGGCCGTGATCGAACAGGCCCGGGCCCGCCCCAACGTCCGGATCTGGCAGAACAGCCTGACGATCGATCTGCTCAGCTTCGAGGGCCGATGCCGGGGGGCGATCGTCTGGGACCGCCGCCGGGGGCCGTCGCTGATCTGGGCCCGGGCCACGTTGCTGGCCACCGGAGGGGCCGGCCAGCTCTACCGAGAGTCGACCAACCCGGCCATCGCCACCGCGGACGGCCACGCGCTGGCCTACCGGGCCGGGGCGGAGCTGCGCGACATGGAGTTCGTCCAGTTCCACCCGACGGTGCTTTACATCGCCGGATCGGCTCGGCACCTGCTGACGGAGGCGATCCGAGGAGAAGGGGCCTACCTCCGGGACAAGGACGGCCACCGCTTCATGCCCGAGGCCCACCCCGACGCCGAGCTTGCCCCGCGCGATGACGTCTCCCGCGCCATCGTCGCTCAGATGAGCAAGACGCAGCATCCGTGCGTCTATCTGGACCTCTCGCACCTTGACCCGGCTCTCGTCCGCAGCCGCTTCCCGAGCATCGATCGCTTGCTCCAGGGATTCGGGCTGGACATCACTCGGGATCAGATCCCCGTCCGGCCGGGCGCCCACTACATGATCGGGGGTGTCTCGGTGGACCTGGACGCGCGTACCAATGTGCCCGGGCTCTGGGCGGCGGGGGAAGTGACGAGTTCCGGCCTGCACGGGGCGAACCGGCTGGCGTCGAATAGCCTGCTCGAAGGGCTGGTCTTCGGGGCCCGGGCCGCCGAGGACATCAATCGGAGCCTCGATCACTCCGTCCCTCCGCTGCTGGAGGTCCCCCCCATCGCCGCCGCCCAAAGGCAGGACGCCCGGGAGCCGCTCGACCTGACCGACATCCGCAACTCCTTGCGGGCGTTGATGTGGCGGAACGTGGGAATCACCCGGGACGCCCGAGGGCTGGAGGAGGCCGCCCGCCAGGTCGCCTTCTGGTGCCGCTACGTCTTGCCCCACCGCTTCGATGGTCCGGATGGATGGATGCTCCAGAACATGCTGACCGTCGCCCACCTGATGATCACCGCCGCCTCGCTCCGGGAGGAGTCCCGAGGGACCCATTGCCGCCGCGATTATCCCGAGCCTCGCCCCGAGTGGGAGCGGGCGATCCGCTTCCGACGCCCCCCCCTGCCCGAGGATTCGGCCCCCGCCGACCCGGCCCTCACGACGGAGCCGGATCGAGTGGGAACGTCGTGATCGTCGCAAGCGACTTGAATTCGGGGAGCAACTCGGTAAACTGGTCGTTTTGCCATGCCGGCCTCGCCTCGAAGTCCGGTGACGCGAACCCGACGACCTGGGTCACCCCGACCATGATCCCGAAGTGTTATCAGGCCAAGGCCGACGAACTGGCCCCCCAGTGGTATGTCATCGACGCCACCGAGGCGGTCGTCGGCCGCCTGGCCGCGCAAATCGCCCCGATCCTGATGGGCAAGCACCGCCCGACCTATACCCCCCACATCGACACCGGCGACTACGTCATCGTCACCAACGTCGATAAGGTCGTCTTCACCGGCAAGAAGTGGGAACAGGTCGTCTACCAGCGCTACTCCGGCTACCCCGGTGGCCAGAAGGAAGAGGTCGCCTGGAAGCTCTTCCAGCGCCACCCGGAACGGATCCTCTACGAGGCCGTCCGGCGCATGATGCCGAAGTCCAAGATGGGCCGGCACATGATGGCGAAGCTCAAGCTGTACGTGGGGCCGACCCACCCGCACCAGGCGCAGCAGCCGATCCCGCTGGAGCCGAAGAACGGCCGCCCCACCCCCGCCGGCCTGATCCTCGCCCCCGAGCCCGCCCCGCCGAAGCCCAAGGCCCGCAAGGCGAAGCCGAAGGCCGAGGAGGCCGAGGCCCTGGATCAGGGCACCCCGCCTGAGGCGACCGTGGCCCCGACGGCCTCGGAGCCGACCCCGACGGCCTCCGAACCGGCCGAGCCGGCCGCCGCCGAGCCGTCCAAGGAATCGGAGTGACCCGGCCCCGGCCCTGCCGGCCTCCATCGCACGGTCTGGTATCGAACTGACGGACAGGACAGACGGCCCGAAGCGTCCCGGGCCCGTCCCCGCCCGAGACGCCGCCGAGGAACCCCGAGACGATGGCCACGGTCACCAATCCCTACACCTGGGGCACCGGCCGCCGCAAGACGGCCGTTGCCCGCGTCCGCATCAAAGAGGGCACCGGCCAGTATCTGGTCAACGGCCTTCCTGTCGACGAGTATTTTCACACCGAGACGGAGCGCTCCGACGCCCGGGCACCGATCCTCGTCGCCGACCTCGCCGGCCGACTCGACGTGTTCGTCAACGTCGTCGGGAGCGGCAAGAGCGCCCAGTCCGGCGCGGTGATGCTCGGCCTCGGCCGGGCCCTGGCGTCCTACCGGGCCGACCTGGAGCCTCAGCTCCGGGAGCACGGATTCCTCACGCGAGATGCCCGCATGGTCGAGCGGAAGAAGTACGGGCACAAGAAGGCCCGCCGCAGCTTCCAGTTCTCGAAGCGATGATCGGAAGGTCATGGCCTGCTAAGAGTTACTCTATGTGGGGCCGGGATTGGCGTCAATCCCGGTCCCTCTTTTGGTCTCCTACACTTGTGCTGGACACAAGCCAGGCAAAATGAGTTGTTTGGCGAGTTTGCCGTTTTCATGACTTTTCGGCGGTTCATTGCCTCCTTCCCATTGGAGCAGTACCGATCGGACGGCAGAATGGCTACTGACGGCCCTGTACAGCGTCCCACGTGAGCGTTAGCTTGGGATGCCTTGCAACATCGACCACCGACCTTGCTGGTAGAAGCGTAGGCTGGAACATGCAGATTACATGCACACGTATCCCGGCAACAAACAATTTTCAACTGGTGATCGAGGGGCCGCAGCTCCGAACCGAAGTCGTCGTCCCATCAACTGAACTCAAGAAGGTCATCTCTGCTCTCACCCAGGTAGCTCCACAAAACGTTCAGGAGCAACCGCTCATCAACTCGTGGCTCCAGCGTATCCCCTGACGTGGACGACTCCGGCAAGCGAAGGCGAAGTAGCCAACCAAACCGACGGGGGACTTATCGTGGACGCACCTACACCGGAGAAGGCAAAGGACCAACCGACCCCCCAGAAAGCTCAGGAACTGACTTGGAAACAGGCGTTCGTAATCGGCATTGTGATCTTCGCCATAATTTCCTGGTTCCGTAGTGGTGACGATCCGAAGGCCACCATGCTGGCCTTCCAGGACAATCCGGCCGCCTTCAAGGGCAAAGAAATCACCGGCAAGATGACTTATAACGGTGCCGGTGGTCGGCTGGCCGATGACGTTCGGACGATGGAAGCGGCCTTCCTCCGTGCGCCGTTCACGATCTATACCAGCGCCGGCGTCTTCGACATTCAGCTCTTACTGCCCCACGACCTCAAGGACGTACCACAAGCGGGATTGACCGACCCCTTGCTCGTCAAGTTCAAGTGCAATACTGGCGAGTTGGACAACGGAAACGTCGTCACCGCAATCCGGCGCTTCTGATGCTGGCCTCCAATCACGGTCGGGCCAGCGTGACGCCGCCACTCGGCGTGCCGGCCACCGGCCGGGGGCGTCGGTTCCTGTCCTTCTCGACAACCTTCTCAAGTTCGTCGTCTCGGGGTGGCAACAGGTCGATGCCCAGCCCGTTCAACGCCGTGATGGCGTCGGGGAACGGCGTCGGCGTCGAATCGGCCGGGATTTGGTAGGCGGAGTCTTTCTTGACCCGGATGGTCTTCGGCTTCGGCAGCTTCGGCGGCTTGCCCTTCATCTGCTGCAACTGCACCACCGTGAAGGGCGTCGTGTTCATCCGGGTCGCCAATCCGGTCGGTCGCCTGTCGGGCAACAGCTGCCCCTCTCCCAACCACTCGATGAAAGTCCTCATGACGGTATCTATCCTCCGCTGAATGTGGTCTCCTCGATCGTCTCTAAGGCGCTCGGGGTCGGCTCGTCACGCCGGGGATGACGGCATCCCAGAGGGGCGCGGCCCGCTTCGCGGGCCGCAGCCCCACCTCAAGCTCCGTCCGACAGCTACGATGCCCTAGAGGCTGTCCTGGGGCTTCGGGGAATGCTCCGGTGGACACGCCACCCAGACCTGTGCCTTGCGGCCGGATCGTGTCGGCCGGAACTCGCCAGAGGGACAGACCATCCCCATCTTGCGGAGTTCCAGGACTCGGGGCGTGACGGTCTGAGCCACGATCCCGAGGGCAATTTCGACTTCCTGGGAAGTCGCTCCCAGCGCCCCTCGGCTGATGATGTAGTCGTAGATGTAGCCCCTGATCTGACCGCTGACGGGTTCGATCAGCGCCGCCGCCAGGTCGGACGTGATGACCCCGTTCGACGGCGGGTAGATGTTCGGGTCGGTCGCTACGTGATGGTTCTCTGCATGGTGCATGGTGCTCCTTTTCGATGCTGCTGATGAAGTCCTGCCAGAACACCGCCTTCGACCTGGGGAAGAATCCGGCCCGGCCGGTGTGCCCCCAGGTGATGCGGAGGCTGCCCTTGCGGAGCAGCCGGATTTCGCCGGGGTCGTTCAAATCCTTGAACGTGTAGCGGACACCGGCTTGGAGGGATCGGGCCGGGGCGTGCTGGACGATGGTTTTGCGGCCCCGGCACGCCTCATCCCAGAGTTGCTTGATCTTGTACTGGGAAACGACCGCCTCCGAGTAGGCGATGAAGTGGTAGTGGACTCGCCCTTCAAGGCCGACCTCGGAGACGGCG
Organism: Tautonia sociabilis; assembly: GCF_003977685.1. GTDB lineage: Bacteria > Planctomycetota > Planctomycetia > Isosphaerales > Isosphaeraceae > Tautonia > Tautonia sociabilis. The sequence continues at coordinate 66,331 of NZ_RYZH01000013.1, forward strand.
TAGAACCTGATCTTGATGGCCTTGAGCAGCTTCAGGAAGGTGCGGCGAATCGTCCTGTGTTCGTCGGCCGTGATGTCGGCGAGAACCTTCAAGACGCCGAGGTAGGTGTTCGTCTCGGCAGGGAGAGAACCCAAGCACGCCTCTACGATCCGGGCTTCCTTGTAAGCCCAGTTCTGGCGGCAAGCCAGGCTGCAACGGGGGTCACGGCACTTGCAGCCCTGGATGGGGTGGGGGAACCGGCAGACCCTACGGGGCTCGCTCTGATCGAATCGTTCTCTTGAACCTGATGTATAACTACTCCTGTAGACCACGCTGACCTTTCGATGTTGTCGTCATGAAGCCCTCGGCGTTGCCAGCGCCGGGGGCTTCTCGCTTCTAGCCCTGGCGGCATCTCTCCATGTAGGTCTGGAAGTCGTCGGCCTTCACCTTGATCGTCCCGCCGACCTTGTAAGAAGGCAGTTCACCGGAGTGGATGAGCCGGTAGACGACGCTCTTGCTCAGGCCCAAGATGACCGAGATGTCCATGACGCCCATGAAGTCGCTCTTGATGTTCTTCCGTTGATTGTCCATGTAGTTCCTCCTGTCTGTGGTATGTAGTGTCGATCTTCCAATTCTGTCGCAGCCGTCTAGGATTTCTTCTCCACATGGATGACGGATCACTTGTTCCAGATCGTCATGCGACTTTTCACTACTTATAGTTGAGGTGGCAGTCCCAGAGCGGCCGTCATCAGCGGGCGTTCGCAGCTGAAAGGGGACTTGGACCGCCCCTTCGTCGGTCTTCCACTCTTGCCCAGCGACGGCAGTTAAGTGCAGTCACTAGCGCCATTTGTATAGTTCCTGGCGTGTGCGTGCGAGCGGCCGTCTCGCCTACAAAGAGAGGGTGGTGCGATAGCAGCGGGGAAGACGGGGTGGATGGAACCGGCTCCCAGGGAATCTTGTTCTGGTTCGGCTATTAACCGTTCTGTCACCGGAGCGTGGCCCTCTCGACGCCCCGGGGGCCGCCCGCGCCGTCTGAGGGGGCGGTCCCGCTTCGCGGGACCAACACCCTCCAATCACATTCGACGGCCCCTGGACGGGTTTCCGATGACTCAGAGCGACACGCCTTTGACCAACGCCCACCGGATAGCGTCGTCGTGGGTTGATTGGTCGTATCTTTGGGTCATCGCCACCGAGGTATGCCCAGCCAACTTGCTGACCATGACGAGCGGCACACCCGCCTTCAGCTGCTCGGTGATGAACGTGTGCCGGAGCACATGGTTGTAGTGGCCCATGTCTCTCTTCCACTTCCCGCTCTTGACCAACGACTTCGCCAGGTAGTTCAGGCGGGAGTACACCCAGGCGGGGCCTTTCGGCTCCGGGAATACCCGTTCGGCATCCGGCCCCAGCTCGGCACGCCTCCGCTCCAAGATGGCCTGGACCTTGGCATTGACCAGGGTGGAGTACACTTTCTTGGATTTGGAGAACTCCACCGGGACCGTCAACCTGTCCACATTGATCCAGTCGAAGCGGAGGTGGACAGTGGAGTTGATGCGGAGTCCGGTGTTGAGCATGACGACCACGATGTCTTCGACCCACTGCGGAAGCCGGCAGGAAGGCCCCCGCTCGAATGGCCGGGCCTTGCGGTAGGCGATGGCCTCCATCAAGGCGGCAATCTCCTCGGAAGTCAGGCTCTCGGGCCGGGAGGTGATGTCGCTGCTGGGCAGGTCGTGGCAGACCGCCCGGATGGGGTTCTGGCCCTGGTATTGTTCGTAGCGGATCGCCTGTGACCAGCACTTGCCGAGCAGGGAGAGGTACGCCTTGAGCGTCTGGAGTGCGATCGTCTTGCCCCGCCGCTCGTAGTCGGCCAGCTCCCATTCGAGGTAGGCGTTGACCACCCCGGCCCGGACCTCATCCATGTGGCGGATGCCGTTCCGCTCGCACCAGCCCGAGAACCTGTCGATCACCAGCCGGAGTTTTTCGAGCGACTTCGGCCGGAGCGTCTTGGCCTGTTGCCGGTAGTAGGACTCCAATTTGTCGAGTAGGTCGATTCGGCGGGCCGGCGCTGCCCATGAGGGGAGCGGTCCCGCCTCATGGCCGGATGGTGGAGCCAGGAACTCCACCTTGGGGACGGTAGAGACGACATGATGCTCGTCTTGCCACCGATCGCCCATGTCGAGGATGTCGGGTGGGATGACGTTCGGATCGGCGTGATCCGGGCCGGGCTTGCCCAACTTGATCTTGCGATACCGGCCCGTCAGCGTCTTGATCTTGCGGGTGTAGTACCCGGTGGTGGAATCGTAGAAGGTCGTCGCCACGTTCGCTTCCCTTCGCTCATGGCAGTGCATGCACCTCCTTCGATCATCGTAGGACTGATGCCGTGGGGCGGGTCACTCTCCCGCCAGTCAGCTGTCAGGACGGCATCATATCGAATTGTGAAAGCATTACAAGAGCGTGCTTCCAGTTCTCCAAGCGGTGATTCGCCTTCCCGGAATCCCCCCGGCCTTCGTACTCGAAGCGGCCCCGACTCGCCCTTGCCGGCGAGCCGGGGTCGCTTCGTTGTTCAGGAGGCCTCGGGATCTTCCCGCATGCTCGGGGAGAAGGTGATCCGGAACTGGTCGAGCTGCTCGCGACGGCCGAGCAGGATGATGCTGTCGCCGGCCCGGAGGGGCTGATCGCTGGAGGGGGGGAATTCGACCGGCCCGGCGGCCCGCTTGATGGCGATGACCATCACCCCGGTGCGTCGGCCGATGTCGGCCAGCCGGAGGCTCTGGCCGTCGAGCCCCTCGCCGGGGCGGATGGGGATCTCCTGGATCTCGAGGTCGAGCTCCGATTGCTTGGTCACCAGCTCGACAAACTCGACCGTGTTCGGGCTGCGCAGGAGCGAGGCGATCCGTCGGGCGCCGATGGCCGCGGTGAGAACGACATGGTTGGCGCCGGCCTGTCGGAGCTTCTTCTGGGAGGTGGGCAGCTCGGCCCGGGCGATGATCGTCACGTTCGGGGCGAGTTGCCGGGCGGTGAGCGTGATGAAGACGCTGTCGGCGTCGGACGAGACGGCCGTGACCAGCGCCCGGGCGCGGTCGAGGCCGGCCTCGATCAGCACCGCCTCGTCGGTGGCGTCTCCGATGACGAAGAGGTAGCCCCGCCGTTCAATCTCGGCGACCAGCGCCGGTTCTTGCTCGATCACCACGAACGCGCGGCCGGCCCCGGCCAGCTCCTCGGCGATGAGCAACCCCATGCGACCGAACCCGACGATGATGACGTGGTCCTTCTGGGTCACGAGCCGGCGCCTCAGGTTCTGATGCCCCAGGATGCGCTGGATCTCCCCCTCCGTGAACAAAGAGAGGAAGGCGCCCACGACGTAGGCGACCGCCACGGTGCCCAGGCCGATGACGATCATCGTGTGCAGGCGGACGGCCTGGGTGGTGAGCGGGCGGACCTCGGTGAAGCCGACGGTCGAGATGGTGATTGTCACCATGTAGAGGGCGTCGGACCAGGTCCAGCCCATCGAGACGTAGCCGAGCGTTCCCCAGATGACGACGAAGACCAGGCCGAGGGCGCCGAAGGCCAGGCGTCGGAATGGGGTCCGCCTCCAGAAGGCCAGGAGGTTGTCCCGAATGCCGCCGATCTCCATGGTCGGGCCCGCCTCGCCTCCCGGTTCCGCTCAGTGTTTGAGGCGGAACCGCTGGTTGAAGCCGACGGCCAGGACCACGACCACGCCCAGGACGAGCCCCTCGATCTGGCTCGGATCGATCCCCTCGACCACCAGGCCGGTGCCGTTGATGACGATCTGGATCAGGATCAGGCCGAGCACCGTCCCCCGGATCGAGCCGACCCCTCCCGAGAGGCTGCACCCGCCGACGACGGCGGCGGTGATCGCCGAGAGTTCGTAGGCGAAGCCCATGGTCGGGGTCGCCGAGCCGCTTCGGCCGAAGAAGAGGATTCCGCCCAGGGCCGCCAGCAGGCCGGAGACGGCGTAGGCGACCGTCTTGAGCCGACGCGTGGGCAGACCGCTCAGGCGGGCCGCGGACTCGTTCCCCCCGAGGGCGTAGAGGTGCCGGCCCAGGACCGTTGTGCCCATCATCAGGCTGAGCAGGACAGCGACGGCCAGGAACAACGGGATGGTGATCCAGTACTGCCGGCCCAGGTCGCGGAAGGTCGGGTCGGAAACGGTGATGCTGCGGTTGTTGCTGAGGATGATCGCCAGGCTGCGCAGGCCGGCGAGCGTGGCCAAGGTGGCGATAAACGGCGGCAGCCGGAAGGCGTTGATGAGGAAGGCGTGGCCGGCCCCGATCGCCAGGCCGAGCAGGAGCGACAGCGAAACCGCCGCGACGATGATCCCGAGGGGGACCTCGCGAGCGGTGCTCTCTCCCGAGCTGACCCCCCAGACCACCGCCGCGGCCACCAGGACCGCCAGCACCACGGCCGCCTTCCGGAACTGGAGCACCAGGCCCACCAGCAGCCCGAGGGCCGAGCTGGAGACGACCAGCGCAACGGTGGCGATCCTCCCGTTGCCCCCGGTCCCCCAGCCGGCGAGCGAGCCGGCGGCCAGTCCCCAGACCAGGGCGGCGGCCATCGCCCCGGCGCGATCGTCGGCTCCTCGACGCAGCCCGAAGACGAGGCCGATCAGCACCAGCGCCTCGACGGCCGCGACCACCCAGGAGCCGGCGTCCATCGGGCCGCCAGCCAGGCCGACACCGGCGGCCACCAGCGCCGCCGGGATCGAGCCGAGGACCAACCCCCGGGCCCAGGGCCCGCCGAGCAGGTTCAAGCCGTTCCAGGAGATCAGCGCGACCGCCGCCGCCACGAGCATTCCGGTGGCCCAGGGGCCGGCCTGGCCAACCCCGGGGAGCCACGAGGTCATCAGCTTGGCCGAGACGACGGCCGAGAGGGCGACCATCGAGCCGATCGAGAGGTCGATGCCGCCGGCGATGATGACCACGGCCACCCCCACCGAGAGGACGCCGAAGAGCGCCATCAGGTGGGCGAGGCTCCGGATGTTGTATTCGGAGAAGAACGGCCGGGAGGCGCCGGGGTCGAAGATCGCGCTGGGGCCGGGGGCGACCGCGTAGATCAGCCCGAGCACGGCGACGATCGCCACGGCCAAGCCCAGCTCCGACCCTCCCCACCGGAACCCAGGTCTCGGGGAGCCCGGGGGCGGGCCGGGCGGGGGAGACGGCTTCGCGTCGTCGCTCATGACGATTGCAGACCCTTGCTCTCCAGCCAGGAATTCATCTCATCGATCGTCAGGACCTCCTGGCCGGACTCCCGGAGCGCGGCGGCCGGGGAATCGGCCGAGGGGATGATGACCCGAACGCCGGTCTCTCGGATCTCGCCGTCGGGCAGGATCTCGGCGACGGTCTGCTCATCCCCGGCGATCAGGGCGGTGAGCAACTGGACGCCAAGGCGGCCCATCTCGTAGGGGTTCTGGCAGACGCTGGCGTCGATGTTCCCCTCGGCGAGGTGGGGGCGGGCGGCCTCGTCGAGGTCGAAGGTGACGACGGTGACGCGGTCGCGGACCTGGGGAGAATTGGCCACCTCCTCGGCGATGGCGGTCGCGTTATAGGACCAGAGGCCGACGAGGGCGTCGAGGTCGGGGGTCTTCGACAGGGCGGCCTGGACGTTCTGGCGGGCCTTGGCGTGGTCGGTGCCGTCCTCCCAGGTCTGGGTCTTCTGGAAGGCGTCGCCGGCCCCCAGGAAGAAGCCTTCCTCGCGCGCCCGGGCGTTCGCCGCGGACGCGGTGCCGACGAACAGGGCGGTCTTCCCCCCTTCGGGCCGAAGCAGGGCGATCGCCTTGCCGGCGACCCGTCCGGCGTCGAAGTTGTTGGTGCCGATGTAGGCGCGGCGGGCGTCGGCAGAGTCGGGGGAGACGTCGGAATCAATCGTGATGACGACCTTGCCCGCCTGCTGGAGCTCCTTCATCGCGTCGATGACGCCGGGGGAGTCGGCCTCGATGACCGAGATGGCGACTCCCTGGACGTCGGGCATGCTCAGGATCTCCCGGAGGATGTTGATCTGGCCCTGGGCCTGCTCGTCGTTGCGACGCAGGGTGACCTCGGCGCCGAACTCCTCTCCGCCGTCCTGCATACCCTTCTCGACGGCGCTCCACCAGTCGGAATTGCTGTTGGAGACGAACACAAGCTTCGGCCCGCCAGGTCCGGGAGGCTGCGTGTCGCCAACGCCACCTCCTCCGGTGTTCGAGCCGCCGCAGCCCATCCCGATCGCCCCGAGGGCGGCGAACGCCGCCCAGGCGAAGCATCGTCGCCGGATGCCGATCACGATCTCTCTCCCCCTAGGGAACGGAGCGGGGCGTACGCCGACCCTCCGGGCGCCCCCGCGACCGCCCCATCTTAGCCGCCTCGGGAAACGGGTGAAACGTCCCGGCGGGGGTCGGCCTTGAAATCGGCCAGGGTACGGACGATCATCGTTTCTTCCTGCCGGAAACGACGATGCCGCGACGAACCGCCGCGGAGACGGGAGATTGTAAGGGGGCCGGGCTCCATGCGCTGGAGGGATCGGGTCTACGGGGACGCTCGCATCGACGACCCCGACCTGTTAGGCCTCATCGACTGCCCGACCTTCCGGAGGCTCCGCGGGATCCGCCAGGCCGGGCCGTCGGCCCTGGCCTTCCCGTTCAAGGCGGTGACGCGGTTCGAGCACAGCCTGGGCGTCTTCCTGCTGCTGCGACGCCTGGGCGCCGACCGCCGAGAGCAGGTGGCCGGGCTGCTGCACGACCTCTCGCACACGGCCTTCTCGCACGCGGTCGACTTCCTGTACGCCTCCGACGAGCAGAATCACCACGAGTCGATCAAGGCGGTCTTCCTCGAGCGGCCCGACATCGTCGCCGCGCTGGCCCGGCTCGGCTTCGAGCCGGGTGAGTTCGCCGACGACTCGGTCTATCCGCTGCTGGAACGCCCCCTGCCCTGGCTCTGCGCGGATCGACTCGACTATTTCTTCCGGGACAGCCTCGCCTGCGGCGTCTCGACCCCGGCGATCGTCTCCCGGCTGCTGCCGAGGCTCGGCGTGGTCGACCGAACCATCGTCTTCACTCAGGCCGACGCCGCCCGAGAGGCGACCGAGCTCTTCGCCGTGATGAACCGGGAATGGTGGGCCAGCCCGACCGAGGCGTACATCTACAACGAGTTCGCCACCGTCCTGCGCACCGCGTTCGATCGGGGAGTCCTCGTCGAGGAGGACCTGATGGCCGACGACGCTCACGTCCTCGCCCGGCTCCGGGATTCCGGGGACGCGATGATCCTCGACGCCCTCTCCCGCATCGAGCACTTCGACCCGGATCGGGTGAACGGCTACGTTCCCCGGGTCGTTCCGAAGGTTCGGTGGCTCGACCCTCCGGTGAAGGTCGGCGACTCGTTCGTTCCCCTCTCGAAGCTGGAGGCGTGAGCGCCCCTTCAGGGAACCGCGGCGCCCCCCGCGGCCGGAGGGAGGGAGGGATCAGCCCCCCAGGGCCTCCCGGGCGGCCTGGAGGGCGGTTTCGATCGCCTGGGGGATCTGGTCGGGCTTCTTGCCCCCGGCCTGGGCGAAGTCGGCCTTGCCGCCACCGCCGCCGCCGACCACCGGGGCGACCTGCTTGAGCCAGTTGCCGGCGTGTAGCCCGCGATCGACCAGGTCGGGCGTCAAGCCGGCGGCGAGGATCACCTTGCCATCGGCCTCGGTGATCAGCAGGGCGGCGAGGCCCGACTCGGCCTTGCGGCGGGCGACATCGATCAGCTGCCGCAGCTCTCCGGCGGCGACGCCAGGGACGGCGAGCGCGACGACCTTCGCGCCGCCGACCTCCTTCGCCTGGTTGAGCAACTCGTCGGCGGAAACCTTCGGGGCCTCCCGTCGCTGGGCGGCCTGCTTCTTGAGCGTCTTGATCTCCTCGAGCAGCGCCTCGACGCGCTGAGCGACCTGCTGCGGGGGGACCTTCAGCGCGGCGGAGACGGCCCCCAGGGCCTCCTCCTCCTGGCGAATGTAGTCATAGGCGGCCTTGCCGGTGAGCGCGGAGATGCGGCGAGTGCCGGCGGAGACGGACTCCTCCCCCACGATCTTGAACAGGCCGATCTGGCCGACCGAGTCGAGGTGCGTGCCGCCGCAGAGCTCCCGGGAGAACTCCCCCATCTCGACCACTCGGACGACGTCGGGGTACTTCTCGCCGAAGAGGGCCATCGCACCGAGCTTCCGGGCGTCTTCCAGCGGCATCGTCCGCCATCGGATCGACTCGCCGAGGAGGATGCGGTCGTTGACCGTCTCCTCGATCCGTTTCAGCCGGTCGCGGCCGACGGCCTCGGGGTTGGAGAAGTCGAAGCGGAGCCGGTCGGGTTCGACCTTGGACCCGGCCTGCTGGGCGTGCTTTCCCAGGTGGGTATGCAGTGCATAATGCAGGACGTGGGTGGCCGAGTGGGCCCGGCGGATGGCCTCTCGGCGGGCGGCGTCGACGCGGGCGGTCGCTCGGGCGTTGACCGAGATGGTGCCGTCCTCGACGTGGCCAATGTGGAGGATGAAGCCGTGGTCGCGCTGGGTGTCCTCGACCCGGAACCGGAACCCGTCCCCTTCGATCGTGCCGATGTCGCCGACCTGGCCGCCCGACTCGCCGTAGAAGGGGGAGCGGTCCAAGACGAGGGCCACCGGGGCGGTCCCCCCGGCGACCTCGTTCTCGACGAGCTTGCCCTGGGCGAGGATGCCGATGACGGTGCCCTCGGCCTCGGTCGTCTCGTAGCCGAGGAAGGAGGTCCCCTCGTGGTGCTCCTGCTTCAGCGCGTCGAGGGGCCCGGTGGCGAAGACATCGGCGGCCTCGGTCGAGCCCCGGGAGATGCGGCCGTGCTCAGCGAGGTGGGCCTCGAATCCCTCGCGGTCGATCTTCAGATCCCGCTCGGCGCCGAGGCTCTCGACGATCTCGACGGGGATGCCGTAGGTGGCGTGCAAGCTGAAGGCGTCGTCTCCGCTGATCGTGTCGGAGCCGGCGGCCTCCGTCTTGCGGAAGACGTCGTCCATGAGCTTGATGCCGTTCTCCAGGTTGCGGAGGAACCGCTCCTCCTCCTCCCGGACGACGGTCTGAATCCGGGGGACGCTCTCCAGCAGCTCCGGATAGGGCCGCTTCATCACGTCGGCGACGACCGGGATGATCTCGAACAGGTACGGCTCGCGACGGCCCATGCGGTAGGCGTCGAGCACGGCTCGGCGGAGCAAGCGGCGGACGACATAGCCCTGCTTTTCCGGGCCGGGGCGGACGTTCTCGAAGATGGTGAAGGTGAGGGCTCGGGCGTGGTCGGCGGCGCGGCGGATGCGAATGCCGTCGAGCGAGTCGGCATCATACCGCTTGCCGAGGACCTCGGAGACGGCCTGCACCAGCGGGACGAAGATGTCGGTTTCGAAGTTCGTCTTCACCCCCTGGAGGCAGGAGGCGGCGCGTTCCAGGCCCATGCCGGTGTCGATGTTCTTGCTCGGCAGGGGTTCGAGCTGATTGGGCCCGACGCGGTTGAACTGGGTGAAGACGAGGTTCCAGATTTCGACCTCTCGGCCGTCGTCGTAGTGGTAGAAGATCTCCGAGCAGGGCCCGCAGACGCCGTTAGGGCCGTGGGTCGGGGCGCCGGCGGGCCAGAAGTTGTCGTCCTCTCCCATCCGGGTGATGCGGTTGGCGGGGATCTTGACCTCGTTGTGCCAGATGTCGTACGCCTCGTCGTCGTCGAGGTAGACCGTGATCGTCAGGCGGTCGGCCGGGATCTTGAGGGTGTTGGTGAGGAACTCCCAGGCCCAGTGGATCGCCTCGCGCTTGAAGTAGTCACCGAAGGAGAAGTTGCCGAGCATCTCGAAGAACGTCATGTGGCGGCCGGTCTTGCCGACGTTCTCGATGTCTCCGGTGCGGATGCACTTCTGGCAGGTGGTGGCGCGCTTGAAGTTCGGGTCGCCCAGGCCCATGAACTCGCGCTTGAACTGGTTCATGCCGGCCGGGGTGAAGAGCACGGTCGGGTCGTCCCTGGGGACGAGCACATCGCTGGCCCGGCGCTCGCAGCCCTTGGAGGCGAAGAAGTCGAGGTAGGCGTCTCGGAGTTCGTCGGTGGTCATCGCGATGAGGGCTCTGGGCCGGGTTGGTCCGGGGCGGATGGGGAATCGCTCTCGGCGACGGGAAGGGGAGGAATCAGGAACGATCGGCGTCGGGAGCCTGTTGGCGATCGACCGCGTCGCGGGGCGATCGGTCGCGGCGCGTCGCGGCGCGTCGCCGCTTGCTCGCTCGATGGGTCCAGGATACCCGAAGCGGGAGCGGGCGGCAGCGTCCGAACCGGGGTCAGTCGTCGGCCTGCCCGCCCTCGGGGGGAATGGTGATCAGGCCTCGATCGGTGCCGAGCCGGACCGGCTTGCCGTCGAGCTCGGCGACAGCCTCCCGGAAGGCGCGAGGGGTGCGGATGGGCCTCCCCTCGACGCTGGAGATGATCGACCCGGCCCGGAGCCCGGCCGCCTCGGCCGGAGTCTCCGGGGAGACCTCGATCACCGCGACGCCGCCCCGGGCCATCGCCAGCAGCAGGTCCTCCCGGGGGGAGGCGACGCTCGCGTAGTCGACTCGGAGGCCCCGCCAGGGTTCGGGGAGATTGGTGGCGATCACCTCGCCGACGACCGGGAACTTCGAGAGCACAACCTCCTTGGTCAGGACCTCGTTGCCTCGTCGGATCGTCAGGACCGCCGGCTCGCCGACGGGCAGCGGGTTGACGGCCCGGACCAGGCCGTCGAAGTCCGAGACGGGCTGGTCGTTGACCCGGATGATCTGATCGCCCTGGAGCAGCCCCCCCTCGCCGGCGGGGGTCCCGGGCTGGACCTCCAGCACGACGTTCGAGGCCCCTCCGTTGCGATCGAGCGAGATTCCGAGGAAGCCGTACTCGACCTCTCTCCCCTCGATCAGGGCGTCCAGGGCGTGTCGGCCGAGTTCGTCCATGGGCATGGCGTAGCCGGCTCGGGGGTCGTAGCCGACGACGTTGGCCGAGGCGGTGGTGATCGCGATGAGCTCTCCCTTGAGGTTCACGACGGCGCCGCCGCTCATCCCGAGGTTGAGTTTCGAGTCGAGCTGGAAGAGCGTGGAGAAGTGCTGGAGCTGGGTCGCCTCGAGCTGGCCGAACTCATTGGGGGGGGGGATCAGGCGTCGGGCCGTGTTGGCGAGGATGCCGAAGCTGGCCGAGGCCCGGCCGTCCCGGGAGGCGTTGTGCGTGTTCCCCAGCGCCACGAGGAAGGTGCCAGGGCGGAGGCCGGAGGCGTCTCCGATCGGGATGGGCCTGAGCCCCGGAGCGCCGGGGATCTTGGCGACCGGCACGACCGGGGCGATGACCGCCAGGTCGCTCCTCGGGTCGGCGGCGAGGATCTCGGCCTCGATCGGGTCCAGGCCCGAGGCCCGGATGAAGAGGCGGGCGGCCCCCTCGACGACGTGATAGGCCGTCAGGATCTGCCCGTCCTCGCCGACCACGACGCCGGAGCCGAAGTCGAAGGAGGGGTAGTCGATGCTTTCCGGCCCGACGGCCCGGAGGCCGAAGGCGTCGATGACAACGCCCTGAGTGCGGGGGTCGCCGACGGCCTGCGTCCGGTCCCGGCCCCGGACGGCGAGCGTGGTGCCGTTCTCGGAGCGGATGCGGTCGATGGTGACGACGGAGGGGCGGGTCGCCTCGATCGCGTCGGTGACGGCCCGCTCCAGGGCGGAAACCACGTCCAACGGCTCCAGGCCGTCGTCGGCCGGGCCGGCCGCCGCGAGGATCGCGAGCATCACGGGGGGGAGCAGGTGGGTCATCGTGCGGTCCGGGTCGGCAGGGGGTCCGGGGCTCGATCGAGCGGCGCTACGGGGAGGGCGACCTCACCATTCTCCCCGAGCGATCCGGGATCCACAAGACGACCGGAGGCCGCCCTCGCCCGATGACGAGGGCGCCCGGCAAAGGGCCGATCAACTGTCCTCGAACGCGTCCTCCTCCTCGTCGGCCAGCTCTCCGTTGCTGCCAACGGAGGCGAAGTGATCGTCCCCGGCGCCACGCTTGGCCAGGATCTTCGCGGTGATCTCGTCGGCCAGCAGCGGATTATCCCGGAGGAACTGCTTGGCGTTCTCACGCCCCTGGCCGAGCCGGATGTCGCCGTAGTTGAACCAGGAGCCGGACTTCTCGACGATCTTGTCGGCGATCGCCAGGTCCATCAGGTCCCCCTCTCGACTGATGCCGTGGTCGTACATCATGTCGAACTCGCAGACGCGGAAGGGGGGGGCCACCTTGTTCTTGACCACCTTCACCTTCACTCGGCTGCCGACGACGTCCTCGCCGTCCTTCACCGAGCCGATCCGGCGGACGTCGATTCGGCAGGAGCTGTAGAACTTCAACGCCCGGCCCCCCGGCGTCGTCTCGGGGCTGCCGAACATGACGCCGATCTTCTCCCGGATCTGGTTGATGAAGATCAGGACGCACTTCGACCGCGAGACGGCCCCCGTCAGCTTCCGGAGCGCCTGGCTCATCAACCGGGCCTGGACGCCAACGAAACTGTCGCCGATCTCCCCCTCGATCTCGGCCTTGGGCACGAGGGCGGCGACCGAGTCGACCACGATCACGTCCAGGGCGTTGGACATGACCAGCATCTCGGCGACCTGCAACGCCTCCTCGGCCGAACTGGGCTGGTTGATCAGCAGGTTCTCAATGTCGACGCCCAGCTTCTTGCACCACGACGGGTCGAGCGCGTGCTCGGCGTCGATCACCGCCGCGACCCCTCCCTCCTTCTGGGCGCTGGCCACGCTGTGCAGGGCGATTGTTGTCTTGCCGCTCGACTCCGGCCCGAACAGCTCGATGATTCGGCCGCGCGGCAGGCCCTTGCCCCCCAGGGCGAGGTCGAGCGACAGGGCCCCGGTCGAGATCCCCTCGACATTCAGGTGGCTCTGCTCGCCCAGCTTCATGATCGCGCCGGCGCCGAAGGTCTTCTCAATCTGGCTGAGCGTGGTGTTCAGCGCCTTCTGCTCGGCGGATGCCGACGACGCCTTCGTCTCCGCCGCCGCACTCGCACTCGACTTCCGGGCCACGGCAACGCCTCCCCTCGGGACCACTTCGGGCCTCGTTCCTGTACGCAAGCACACTAGTCTAACGCATTGCCGAGGGCGGAGTCAAGGCGATGATCCGGTCGGGCCCAGCCCCGCCGATCTCAGGACGGTGTGGTTCGGCCCTCTCGGGGTGAGCACCGAGGCCATCAACTCGGCCGAAGCGACTGGCAGCGGGCCGGCCTTCCAATCGCGATGGCGGGAGCAGATCGTCTCCAGATCGGGGCTCGGGCCTCGGCCGGGCTTCGCCCGAGCGAGGGTGACGTGGGGATGGAAGCGATCGTCGGCGGGGGGGTGGCCGGCGCTGCTGGCGGCCCGGACGACGGCCCGGCGGAGGCCGTCGAGGTGGGGGAGGAACTCGCCGATGACTCCTGCCCAGAGGACCCGGGCGCGTCGGGGAGAGGGGAAGGCGCCGAGGCCCTGGACAAGAATCTCGAAGGGGTGCACGCCGGAGAGCTCCTTGACCAGAGCGTCGCCGATCTGGTCGAGGTCGCGGGTGGGCACGTCGCCGAGGAAGGCGATCGTGAGGTGGAGCTGAGCCGAGGAGGTCCATGAGAGGCCGGGCAGCTCGCCCCGAAGCGCGCCTTGCAGGCGTTCGAGGGCGAGCCGAGTCGGCTCGGGAAGGGCGACGGCGATGAATGCTCGGGTCATGCCGGCCATCGGTCGCCTCGATCCGGGAGGGGCCTGAATCGGGATCACCCCGAGACGGCGTGGCCGTCGAGTAGGGCGTCGACCTCGTCGGACGGGCCGAAGTTGGCCCGATAGCGTTGCACGAACTGCTCGATCGTGTAGGAGTGTTCTTGCGGCCCCATGCGCTCGACGGCATGGACGGCCGCCAGTGCGGCGATTCTTCCGGCGGTTTCCCAGGAGAAACCACGGGCCATCCCGGTGATGAGCCCGGCTCGGAAGGCGTCGCCGGCGCCGGTGGGGTCGACGACCTGCTCGGGCTTGGCGGCTGGGATCTCGTAGGTCGTGCCGTCGGCCACGATGGTGGCGCCGGCCTCTCCTCGGGTGACGACGGTGATCGGCACTCGGTCGTGCAGCTCCCCTTCGGCGACGCCGAGCTTCTCGGCCATCATGCCGAACTCGTAGTCGTTCCCGATGAGGATCTTGGCCCCCTTGCAGCCTTCCTCGAACTCCTCCTTGGACATGCGGGGGAGCTGCATCGAGGGGTCATACAGGTAGGGGATGCCGCGCTCGGTGCACTCGGCGGCGTATCGAGCCATCGCCTTCGGGTCGTTCGGGGCGATGACGACGAGGTCCCGCGGCGAGGCCCCCACGTCGACCGGGGAGACCGAGGCGGCGTGCGACATCGCCCCGGGGTAGAAGGCGGTGATCTGGTTATCCTGCAAGTCGTTGTTGATGAAGCAGGAGGAGGTGAACTCGCCGGAAATCGGACGGATGCCGGAGAGGTCGACGCCGTGCCGCTCCAGCCACTGGCGGTACTCGCCGAAGTCCTCGCCGACGGCGCCGACGAGCACGGGGCGGTTCCCCAGCAGAGCGAGGTTGAACGCGATATTCGCCCCGGTGCCGCCGCGCTGGCGCTTCAGGGAGTCCACCAGGAAGGACACGCTCAGGACGTGCATCTTCTCCGGGAGAATATGTTCCCGGAACTTCCCGGGGAAGACCATGATGTAGTCGTAGGCGATCGACCCGGTGACGAACGTTCGCATGGGATCCGGAATTCCTCGGGGCGTCGTGTCGGAGCGGAGCGGTCAGAACGGGAACGGTTGGATGACAGGGGACACGTTGGCGAGCCATCGCTTGAGCCCGGCGGAGGGGGTGGGGCTGTCCTCGTTCTCATCCGCAACGAGCCCGTCGGGCAGGAGGACGACGCCGAGGCGAAGGCCCTCGTCGAGGAGCCGCTTCCCCTCGAACGATGAGAGTTCGAGGGATTGGGGCCGACCTTCCGAATCTCGGTAGGAGACGAGGAGAGGAGCCTCCTCCGAGGCGAGGGCGTCGAGCGTCAGCCGGCCGCCGTCGGCCAGGGTCGGGACCGAGCGCTGGCGATCAGGAGTTCCGACCGACAGGGCACGGATCGGATGGCCGGTTCGATTCTCAATGACGACCTGGACCCGAGGCCCTCGCCAGATCCGAAGACCCGACTCCAGGGCGATCAGAACGAAGAGGAGGGCGAGCGGGAGAACCCATCGGCTTCGCATCGGTCGCCTCGCGGCCTGGGGCCGGATCGGCCTCGGGGGCGGTGACTCACTCTCACGATGAGGACTCGGCGAGCATCCTTCGGGTCTGCGCGATCCTCCGGATGCAGGACTCCCGGCCCAGGATCACCAGGCAATCGTACAGACCGGGGCCGACTCCCTGGCCGGTCGTGGCCACTCGGACGGCGTTGACCACCTTGCCGATCCCCTCCCCCCGGGACTCGGCGTAGGACTTGATCCGGTCCTCCAGCGTTGCCAAGTCGAACGGCTCGACCTCGGCGAGCAGCGCCTCGATGTCGGCGAGGATCTCGGGGACCCCCTCCTTCTTCAGCCGCTTCTTCACCGCGTCGGGATCGTAGGTCAGCTCCTCGGTAAAGAAGTAGCGCGCGAGCTTGACGATGTCGGAGGCGAGCTTGAGCCGGTCGCCGAGCGCCTCGATGACGGCCTTGAAGCGGTCGGCCTCCGCGTCGGAGACTTCGGCGGGTTCCCGCAGGAAGGGGAGGATCTCCTGGTCCTCGGCCGACGCCGGGTACTCCTTGCGGTCCTTGCGGCCGCGATCGTAGGCGGTCCAGGCGTCGGCGTGATGGATGTAAGGGGCGGTGAGCCGGACCTTGCGGTCGAGGTCGGCGGTCTTCATCCACTCGCCCTGGATCCAGTAGAGCTTGTCGGGGTCGTGGCTGGCGGGAGAGCTGTTCACGCGGTCGAGCGTGAACTTCTCGATCAGCTCGGCTTTCGAGAAGATCTCGGAGGAATCATCGTAACTCCAGCCGAGGCGGGCGAGGTAGTTGAGCATCCCCTCCGGCAGATAGCCGTCGTTGATGAACTCGTGCAGCCCGACGGCGCCGTCTCGCTTCGACAGTTTCTTCTTCGACCCGGGGGCGGCCACATAGGGGACGTGGGCGAAGGTTGGCAGCGGGTAGCCGAGCGCCTCGAAGAGGAGGAGCTGGGGGAAGGTGTTCGAGAGGTGCTCCTCGGCCCGGACGACGTGGGTGATCCGCATCTCCGCGTCGTCGACGACCGACGCGAAGTTGTACAGTGGAGAGCCGTCGGGACGGACGATGACGAAGTCGGACACCTCGTCGGTTTTCATCTCGACGCGGCCCTTGATCTGGTCGTCGAGGACCAGCGTGCGGCCGGGGGGGACCTCGAAGCGGAGGGCGAAGGGGCGGCCCTCGGCCTCGTACTGGGAGAGCTGGGCGTTCGTCAGGGGCTTGCGGCGGAAGCGATAGGCCCGCTTCTCGGCCTCGGCGGCGGCCTTGTCGGCGGCGCGTTCGGCCTCGGTGGAGTAGTCTCGGTACACGACGCCGGCGGCCATGAGCTTCTGGACGGCGTCCTGATAGAGCTGGCCGCGTTGCGACTGGAAGTACGGCCCGTGCTCGCCGCCGACCTCGGGACCTTCGTCCCAGTCCATGCCCAGCCAGCGGAAGCCGTCGAGGATGAGCGAGACGGCCCGATCGACGTGACGCTGCTGGTCCGTGTCGTCGATCCGGAGGATGAACCGGCCGCCGTGGTGCCGGGCGAGCAGCCAGTTGAACAGGGCCGTGCGGACCCCTCCGATGTGAAGGAAGCCGGTCGGGCTGGGAGCGAATCGGGTCCGGACGCTCATGGAGGGCCGTGCTGCGCTGCGGGATCGGAACAAGGCTGGGGATCGTCAACGCGACGAAGGTAGGCACCAACTTAGGGTTGCGGCCGTCGCCTTGTCAACCGCGACCGAGCCCTCACCCAGTTGTTGCCGAGCCCTCGCCCCGAGGCCATAATGGCGCTCCTCCCGTCCCCCGCCATCCAACACCCACCGCCCGACCGCACGAGGCTCCGATGCGACTGGCCTTCAGCACCAACGCCTACATGCGCTTCCCGTTCGAGGAGGCCGCCGATCGGATCGCCGCGATCGGTTACGAGGGGCTGGAGCTGATGGCCGACGTTCCCCACGCCTGGCCCGCCGGGCTTCTGGACGGGCCCAAGCGGTCGATCCGGTCGGCCATGGAACGCAACGGGCTCCGCTTCTCCAACGTCAACGCGTTCATGATGAACGCCATTGCCGACTACCGGCAGCCGTACTGGCATCCCTCGTTCATCGAGCCCGACGAAGGCTACCGGCGCGTCCGAATCGACCATACCCGCAGGGCGCTCGACCTCTGCGCCGAGTTGGGAGCGCCGCACATCACCACCGAGCCGGGAGGGCCGATCGCCCCGGGGCAGTCTCGTCAGGAGGCGATCGACCTGTTCGTCGAGGTGCTCAAGCCGCTGGCCGATCACGCCGCCGATCGGGGGGTGCTGCTGCTGATCGAGCCCGAGCCGGGGCTCTTGCTGGAGACGACCGACCAGTATCTCGAAGTGGCCGATCGGGTGGGATCGCCGGCCCTGGGCCTGAACTTCGACGTCGGTCATGCCTTCTGCATGGGAGAGGATCTGCCCGTCCAGATCGCCAAGCTCGCTCCCCTGACGCGGCATTACCACGTCGAGGACATCGCCGAGACGAGGGTCCACCACCACCTCGTCCCCGGGACCGGCGTTATCGACTTCGGGGAGGTCTTTGAGGCGATCCGGGGGACCGGCTACGACGGCTGGGTCACGGTTGAGCTCTATCCCTTCGTCGACGACCCCGACGCCGCCGCCCGAGCGGCCCTCGATCGGTTGCGTCCGCTCGTCTCGGCTCGATCCGAGGTCTGATCCTCCTCGTCGCTCAACGGTTGAGTGTCGAGCCTCGGTCCCTTGCCGACGGATGACGGCCCTCGATCGCCGGCCGATCGGCCCTCCGGGGGCCGTTGGCCTTCGGAGTTCGGACGACCTCCCCTGCCCGGCCCCTTCCCATGCGACTGAAGCCGTATCTGCAACTCGTCCGCCTCCCCAACGTCTTCACCGCCGCGGCCGACAGCCTGAGCGGCTTCCTGATCGTCGGGGGAGCGCTGGCGGATGTCGGTCGCTGGCTCCCCCTGGCGGTCGCCTCGATGGCGATCTACGCGGCGGGGATCGCGCTGAACGACGTCTTCGACCTGGAGCTCGACCGGATCGAGCGCCCCGGACGCCCCTTGCCCTCGGGACGGGTCTCGGTGCGGTTCGCGAAGGTGCTCTCGGCGGTCCTGCTGGGGGCCGGGCTGGCCTCGGCGTCGGTTTCGGGGATGACCCCGGCCGTCGTCGCGCTGGTGCTGGTCGTGAGCGTCGTCTCGTATGATGCGGGCATCCGCCGATCAGTGCTGGGACCCGAGCTGATGGGGGCCTGCCGAGGGCTGAACGTGCTGCTGGGGATGAGCCTTGCGCCCGGCTTCGGGGGGCCGGCGGCCTGGGCGGTGGCGGTCGGCATCGCGGTCTTCATCGTGGGCGTGACCTGGATCAGCCGATTTGAGACGGAGGTCGGCCGCCGGGCCGCTCCGGCCGCGGGGATCGTGCTCCAGGGGCTCGGGGTGGGGATGCTCGCCGGGGCGGGGCTCGCCGGCCGGGCCGATCCCGGGCTCCACCCCCAGGGAGGAATCCTCCCGGCGCTGCCTGGCCTGATCGTCCTGCTCCTGGCCGCGGGGCGGGTCGCCCGGGAGAGCGGGAGGGCGGTCTGGGATCCCCGGCCGGAGACGCTCCAGCGGGCGGTCAAGGCCGGTGTCCTCTCCCTGATCTGGTTGCACGTGGGGGTGGTGGCCTGCGTGCGAGGCCCGGTCGAGGCGATGGCGGTGGCGGTGCTGTGGCTTCCCTCGGCGATCGCGGCCCGATGGATCGACTCAACCTGACGAGCGGCGGAGGGTTGAGGCCGCGAGGCGCTCTCTCCTGGCCCGGAATTCGCTCGGGGGCGGGTGAAGCTCCTCCCGGTCGTCGTCCATAATGAGAGTGCGGGAGGCTATCTTCGGACCCGCGCCTCGACTCGAGTGTTGGCGAGGTGGGGGCGGATGCGGGCTGTGATCGAGGCCGAGGGACCGATGCCCCGAACCGTTGTGCTGCTGACGATTCCCCAGCTCCGGTGCCGGGACGTGACGCCCGGGGGGCTCGGGTCACTGGAACGGCTATCGTCAAAGGGGGCGATGATCCCGGTCATTCCGCCGTTCCCTGGACTGGCGGCCTCGGCCTTCGCGTCGCTCATGACCGGCCTGCCTCCCCGGGAACACGGGCTGATCGGGAACACCTACTTCGATCGCCAGTCGCGGCGGGTCATGACCGCCCCCCTGCCCGATTCCGTCGTGGACGGCCGGAAGCTCTGGCACCTCGCCCGGGAGGCCCGCCCCGGCGCCCGGGTGCTCCTCTGGTTCGCCCCGAATTCCCGGGGGGCCGAGGTCGACCTGGATGCCTGGCTGGAGGGACCGGGAGCGCTGGCCACGGCTCCCGAGGGGCTGGGAGGGCGGCTGGTCTCCCGGTTCGGTCCCTTTCCCCAGGAAGGAGAGCCGGACGACGCCCCCCTGCCCTATCTGTCCTCGACCTCCTGGATCCTCCGGAGCGCGGCGGAAACGATCCGAGAGGAGCGGCCCGACCTGGCGATCGTCCGGGTGCCGTATCTCGGCCAGGTTGCCCGCCGCTTCGGCCCCGACGGCCGGCACGCCGGCCAAGCGGTCCCAGCGCTCGACGGCCTGCTCCGGGAGTTCCTGCGGTCCCTCCCGGAGGACTCGGCGGTCGTGGCGGTCTCGGAGTCGATCGTCACCCCGGTGATCGATCCGGTCTATCCGAACCGAGTGCTTCGGGAGCTGAGCCTGCTGGAGACGGTCCCCCTGCCCTCCGGCGGCCTTGGTGTGGACCTCGACGAATCCGCCGCCTTCGCCCTGGCCGACCACCAGCTCTGCCACATCTACCTCAACGACCCGGCCGCCGCCGGCCTGATCTCGGCCGTCTTCGCCGGGGAGCGGAGCGAGGGGGTCTTCCTCGTCGTCTCTACCGACGAGCAACGCCGGCTGCTCGGCCTGGATCACCCCCGAGCCGGCGACATCGTGCTCGTCTCCTGCCCCGACTCCTGGTTTGCCCCCGACTGGTGGGACGCGACCGGGGGACGCCCCGAGGTCGAGACCGAGTCGGCCCTGCCGGTCGGCACCGGCTCCGGCTCGAGCCTCGACCCGGACCACGTTCGAGGCTCCCTCGGCGCACCTCCTCCGAACGACTTGTATATCGGTGTCCTGATCTGTTCCGAGTGCGGCCGGCTCTCCCAGGACGGGGAGCAGCCCGTGGATAGCGCGGAGGTTGTCCGAGTCATCCTCGACCTGCTTCGGACAACCTGAACCCCTCCTCGGTGACGGCGACCGGGATCGAGACGACCCCGGCCGCTCCTCCCAACCGATCGATCCTCCGAGAGCGCCGGGCTCCGGCTCTGGGACGGGGGATCGAGGAGCGTCCTTGCTCCTCGCCCAGTCCGAGTCCGAGGTCACACCGCCGACGGTTCCTCGGAGGTGGGCCGGGGCGAGTAGGAGAACCTCGGGCACTGGGAGAAGAAGGCGAGCGGATTGTCGTAGACGATGGTCTTGATGGTGGCCTCGTCGTGGCCCCGGGCGCGCATCTCGAAGATGAACTCGGGGACGGCGAGGGGGTCGCTGTGGCCCCAGTCGCCGGCCGAGTTGACGAGGATCCGCTCGGTGCCATACGCCTCGATCATGTCGGCGGCTCGGGCGGGAGTGCACTTGGTTGTGGGGTAGAGGGTCATGCCGACCCAGTGGCCGGCATCGAGCGCGGCCCGGATCGTATGCTCCTCGACGTGATCGATGCAGACCCGCTCCGGCGCGATCGCGTCGCGGTACTCCCGGACCATGTCCAGGATCATCCGGGTCCCCTTGTACTTGTCGACCAGGTGCGGTGTGTGGACCAGCACCAGTTCGTCCAGCTTCGCCGCGAGTTCCAGGTGCTCGAGGAAGACGGTCGCCTCGTTCGCCGTGTTCTTGTTCAGGCCGATCTCGCCGATCCCGAGCACCTCGGGGTTGTCGATGAACTCGGGGATCATCGCGATCACGGCTCGGGCGAGCTCGACGTCCTCGGCTTCCTTGGCGTTGATGCAGAGCCAGGTCCGGTGCTCGATCCCGTGCGCCAGCGATCGCCTCCGCTCGAAGCCGGTGAGCTGGCGGAAGTAGTCCCGGAACCCCTCCGGCCCCGAGCGGTCGAACCCCGCCCAGAAGGCAGGCTCGCTGACGAGGACGCAACCGGCCAGGGCCATCCGCTTGTAGTCATCGGTGGTCCGGCTGACCATGTGGATGTGCGGGTCGATGTAGTCCATGACGCACCTCTGGACCGGGACTGGGGACGGGGCCGATCGTCCCATTCTAGCCCGGGCTGGTCGGCCGATCACGCCGGTTCCCCTCGGGTCATCCCTTGAAGAGGACGAGGAGCATCACGGTCGGTTCCTCGGCCCGGATGGCGTGGGCGAGCCCGGCGGGCATGTGGACGAAGGTGCCTGGCCCCGCCTCCTTCGACGCGATGCCGAGCCGAACCGTCGCCCGGCCGGAGAGGAACCGCAAGGCGGCGGGCATCGTCGCGGTGTGCTCGGAGGGCTCCTGGCCGGGGCCGAAGCCGAAGAGGACGAACTTCGACCGCTCATCCTGGTGGATCGTCCGGCTGAGGATGCCGTCGGCCGGCGGTTCGGCCTCCTGGAGGAGGTCGGCAAGGAAGGTGAACGTGGCTCCCATCGGTCGCTTCTCCTGCCCGATCAGCCCGGGGCTCGGGCGGCGATTGTCCCCAGGTCGACGAGCTCGGCCCGGTCCATCGCTCGGGAGACGAGGTCGCAGATCAGCTCGATCGCGCGGAACTCGGGGTCCTCGACGAGCAAGCAAGACGGGTGCCCGAGGAAGTCGAAGGCCGCCCCGTGGTCGATCGCCCACGAGACGCAGCGCCGGATCGATTCGAGAAAGGCGTCGAGCGGCCATCGGCTCGTCCGGAAGGCCCCCACGTCGCTGATCGGGCTCATCGGCACCTCGACCAGCCCGGTCGGGTAGACGTACGGCTGCGCCTCGGCCTGGGCCGTGACGATCGCGTCGAGGACGTCGTCGCCGGGGGGCGTGCCCGGCTCGGTCGAGGGGTGGCGGGGGTACTTGCTGCTCACCCAGCGATATCCGAGGTCGAGGAGCATTCGCTGAACGTCGGGGCGGTCGGCCAGTCCGGAATGGAATCCGCCGGGGGTCCGGAAGCCGGCCGGCTCGATCCCGAGGCGGACGCGCAAGGCGCGGTCGGCCAGCCGGACGTTCTCGGCGATCACCTCCGAGGGCGACTTCCCCTCGATCAGCCAGGGTGCTCGCTCGAACCGGAACTGGATCGACCCCGGATCGGTCGCGAGGACGTTCACGTGGTCGTACGAGTGGTTCCCGATCGGATGTCCCGCCTCGGCGATCTCCGCCAGCCAGCCGACGTCTTCCTGCTCCATCGTCCGGCCGAGGGCGAAGAAGTGGATCCGGCCTCCCCGGCTCGAGACGCGGCGAGCGGCCTCGGCGGCGTATCGTTTCGTGTCGGCGTCCAGGTTCCCCTTCTCGTAGTCCCAGTGGAACTGGTCCCGGGTCGGGTACTGGCGGCTCATCTCCAGGTCGAGCGAGATGGTGATGAGTGCCTTGCCTTGCTCCGGGAGCGGCGGGGTCCGGGCCAGGACGCCAGGAGCGCAGAGGACGGCGGCGGAGGTCAGGAAGCGCCGGCGGTCGAGGGGGCGTCCGGGCATCGGGGGGCTTCCGTATTCAGTCGGCCTGGGGATCGGGGCGGGGCCGGATCCAGGAGACCTGGGTGATGAACAAATCGAGGGCGGCGAACGAGACGGCGGCGTTGGTCGCCAGGCTCGGCCTCGGGTTGGCGGGGAAGGTGGCGATGGTGGCATCCCCCACGAGGAAGACGTCGAAGTCTTGCCGGAGATTCTCGTACCCGGCGGTGGTCGAGCAGACGCACATGTCCGTGTTATAGCCGGCGAGCAGGACGTGGCGGATGCCGTTCGCCTTGAGGAAGTCTCGGAGCGGCCCGTAGCCCTCGCCGTCGTAGGCGACCACGTCCTCGGGGTGGACGGCGATCGGGGACATGACCGGGATCGGCAGCTTCCAGAACCCGGGAGGGTCGAAGGCCGGGCCGGCGTCGAGCCCCGGGAATCGCCCGAGATAGCCGATGGTGGGCGTCTCGGTCGAAACCTCGATCACGGCCGGCAGCGCCCCGCCCCGGTAGGAGAAGGAGCGGAGCTTCGCCTCGAGCTCAAGCCGGCCCTCGGCCCGCTCCTCGGGGGTCGGGGTCCTCCGGATCGATCGGTAGAGCTTCCCTCGGATCGGGTCCTCCGTGCCGGGCAGGCTGTAGACGACCAGCCCGACGCGGTCGCGCAGGGATCTCAGGAACGGATCAACGACCTCGCTCGCGTGATCGAGGACGATGCCGTTCTTGACCGGCGTGCACTGGAAGGCGGCCCCGGCGGGCTCGGGGGTGGTCCAGCCCTGGCCGTCGTCGATCCCCCAGGGGTGGACGACGACGATCGCCGTCCGGTCCGCCCGGAGGCGGTTCGGAACCTCGATGATTCCCCGGGCGTTGTACGAGAACCGCCAGGCCCGGACGTCCAGGTCGGCGCCGGGGTCGTCGACCAGGATGGGAGCCTCGAAGCGGGCCGTCTCGGTAATCGGGGCGACGAACTCGGGGTGGTCGGCCAGGATGGGAGCGGGGTCGGGGATGGGGGTCAGTCGGTTCTCGTAGGGGCGAGTTCCGCCCGAGGGGTCGTCCGTCGCGGCGATGACGAGGGCGGGGGCCAGGCAGGAGAGCACCGCGCACGCCGCCCGGATCGTGGTCATTCGCATGAGTTGGCTCCGAATGGTCCCGAGGGGCCGAGTCGAATCGGCCGTCGTCATCCGCCGGGCGGCCTCCTCCGGGGGGTAGCCCTGCCCGAGGCCCGGGGAGGCAACTCCTCCCAGAGCCAGGCCAGCCAGGGCGCCGGCGCATCCCAGGGGAAACCGTCGAGTGAGCGTCATGGTCGATGATCCTGGACGAGGCGCTTGGTTCGGCAGATCGTAACGCGGTCGATTTCACCGTGCCACGATCCGTCGCCGTCGGGGTCGGCCCGACCGGCCCGACCGCGCTGGCCCGGGTGCTTTCGACGCCTCGGCCGTTCCTCGCCGGGGAGGGCTCGGGGTAAGCTCGGTGCTTCCCGGAGCGGTGCGATTCGTCCTGGCGTCGAGAAGGGACCCGACCCATGCCCAAGGATTTCGTGCTCACCCTGACTGGCCCCGACCGGATCGGCCTCGTCGAGGAGCTGACCCGCCTGCTCTTCGAGCTGGGGGGCAACGTCGAGGCCAGCCGGATGGCCCGGCTGGGCGGGGAGTTCGCGGTGCTGATGCTCGTCTCGGTGCCCGAGGAGCAGTCCGCGGGCCTGGATCACCGCCTCGACGAGCTGTTCCTGGAAGGCTACCGGATCACCCTCTCCGCCACCCAGCGACCCTTTCCCGGAGAGCGCCCGGACTGGCTCCCCTTCCGGATCGAGGTCGAGGGGGCCGACGACGAGGGGATCATCCACCGCGTGGCCCGGCACCTGTCCCAGCAAGGCATCAGCATCGAGGAGATGGAAACCGAAACGACGTCCGCCCCCTTCGGCGGCGCCCCTTTGTTCAACATGGTGGCCCGGGTGGTCGTCCCCCCCGAGCTAGCCGATCGCCCCTGGCAGGAGGGCCTCGCCGCCATCGGCCGCGAGATGAACCTGGAGATCCGGGTCTTCCCGGCCCCGGAGGACTGAACCGAGCGGGCCCGAGATCGCCCGAGAGGGAGGAGATCTCGGGCCGCTCCCAGTCATGCTCCGGAGCGTCAAGTCACTTGGTGTAGCCCCGGACGAAGCCGATGCATTGGGCGACCGCCGGCACATTGTTCTCCCAGTCGTGCTCGTACTCGATCGAGAGATTGCCGGCGAACCCTTGCGCCTTCAGCTCGTCGAGCACGGCGGGGATGTCGCAGACTCCGGTGCCGAACGGGACGTCGTGAGCCCCGGGGCCCATCCGGTTCAGATCCTTGAGATGTGAGCTGATGATCCGACCCTTGAGGATCTTCAGGCAGTCGACCGGCTTCAGGCCCGATCGGGCCCAGTGGCCCGTGTCGGCGCAGGCCCCCAGCAGCGGCGACCGGCCCTCGACGAGCGAGGCGATGTAGTTGGGGTCCCAGACCTTGTAGCTCGGATCGTCCGGCCTCCTTGGGTGGTTGTGGAAGGCGACGGCGATGCCGTACTCCTCGGCCAGGCGCTCGAGCACGTCGATCGCGTCGACCGACTCGGTCGTGATCGCCCGCAGCCCCATCGCCCGGGCGAACTCGAAGACCTTGCGGGCGCCGGCCTCGTCGTTCGGTACGC
Organism: Tautonia sociabilis; assembly: GCF_003977685.1. Classification (GTDB taxonomy): domain Bacteria; phylum Planctomycetota; class Planctomycetia; order Isosphaerales; family Isosphaeraceae; genus Tautonia; species Tautonia sociabilis. The sequence continues at coordinate 91,730 of NZ_RYZH01000013.1, forward strand.
CGACGACGCCGTAGTTCACCGCCCGGAGGCCATGCTCATCGAGCTTTGACTTCAGCGCGTCGATCACCTCCGCCGGAGCGTCATGGCCGACCGTCAGGTCTCGGCGATCGGGGCTGAGGGCCTGGCCGGGGTAGAACTCGATCACCTTGCCGCCGGCCTGGGCCGTCTTCTCGATCGCCTCGAACGCGGTGAAGCGGTTGAACGTGTAAGCCTGGCAGCCGATGGCGAAGCCGCCGATCTTCGACTCCTCGGGGATCGCCACCTGGGCGGTTACCGCCGGGGCCATCGCCAGAACGACCGCCGGCACCAGCAGCCATCGGTATCGCGTCGCGTTGCAGCTCATCCTCGGTTCACTCCGTTCGGGGGTTTGGGGGCGGAATCGCCCCGACGGTCCCGGAGAGGCGGGGCCGACTGGGGCGATTGTCCCGAGGAGTGGGGCCTGATGCCACCGGGTCGTCGGGGAGGTCGCCTCCCGAGACGCCTCGGCGACCTCGAGGAGGCCGAGGAAGCGGGACGCGCTCGGATCGTCTCCCTCGCGGCGTCGAGCGTCCCCTTTCTTCCCGGCGGCGATCGTGTGTACACTTGGTGAGGAGGGGGACCATCAGCGACGGAGGGCGCCCGATGATCGTCGTGATCGCCGAGAAGCCGTCGGTCGCCCGGGAGCTTGCCGCGTTCCTCGGCGCCTCGAGCCGGAGGGAAGGCTACCTTGAAGGCAACGGCCACCAGGTCACCTGGGCGCTCGGGCACCTGGCGACCCTGATGGAGCCGGAGGATTACGACCCGACCCTGAAGACGTGGTCCCTCGACCGCCTGCCGATCATCCCCGAGCGGTTCGAGCTGAAGCCGATGACCGAGAAGGGGGCGGGCAAGCAACTGGCGGTGGTGCGGAGGCTGCTCCGGGAGGCCGACGAGATCATCGTCGCCACCGACGCCGGGAGGGAGGGGGAGCTGATCGCCCGATCCATCCTGGAGCTGACCGGAACGACGCGCAAGCCCGCCCGCCGGCTCTGGCTCAGCTCACTGACTCGGGAGGCGATCCGGGAGGCATTCGCCCGGCTCCGGCCGCTCTCGGACTACGATCACCTCTACGAGGCGGCGCGGTGCCGCAGCGAGGCCGACTGGCTCGTCGGCCTGAACGCCACCCGCTACGAAACCGTCCGCCAGCGGTCAACCGGCGTGCTTTGGAGCGTCGGCCGGGTCCAGACTCCGGTACTCGCTCTGATCGTCCGCCGAGACGAGGAGATCCGCACCTTTCGGCCCGAGCCGTTCTGGGAGCTGACGACCCGATACCGAGGAGTCCTTTTCTCCCATACCGGAGGACGGTTCAAGACCGAGGAGGAGGCCCTGGCCCTGCTCTCCCGAGTCCTCGGCCAGCCGTTCGTCGTCGACAAGGTCGATCGCAAGCGAGAGCGCGTTCTCCCGCCGCAGCTCTACGACCTGACCGAGCTGCAACGCGACATGAACCGCCGCTTCGGCCTCTCGGCCGATGCCACCCTCCAGGCCGCTCAGCAGCTCTACGAGGCGAAGCTGATCAGCTACCCGAGAACCGACTCCCGCCATCTCAGCAACGACCTGAAGCGGAAGATCCCCGGCATCCTCGACGACCTTCGGCCGCGGAAGCCCGATGAGATGGCCGCGCTCGATCTTGGCAACCTCGCCTTTACCCGACGGATCGTCGACGATGGGAAGGTCGGCGACCACCACGCGATCATCCCCACCGGCAAGGCCCCCGGCTCGTTGAACCCGGCGGCCCAAAAGGTGTACGACGCCGTCGTCGTGCGGCTAATCGCGGCCTTTTACCCGCATTGCGAGAAGGAGGTGACGACCGTGCTCGGCTCCTCCGCCAAGGTCCCCTTCCGGGCCCGAGGGGTCCGCGTGCTGGATCCCGGGTGGACGGCCTTGTATCCCCGAAACGGAGAGGACGCGAAGGAGGACGAGCAAGACCTCCCGGAGCTTCTCCCCGGCGAGTCGGGCCCGCACGAGCCGGCCGTCCGGCGCGGGGAGACGTCCCCTCCCCGGCCCTACACCGAGGCGACGCTGCTGGCCGCGATGGAAACCGCCGGCCGGCTCGTCGACGATGAGACGCTGCGCGAGGCCCTCAAGGAGCGCGGGCTCGGCACGCCGGCCACCCGGGCATCGATCATCGAAACCTTGCTCACCCGAGGGTACATCGCCCGGGAGAAGAAGAACCTGGTGGCCACCGACCTCGGCCGGTTTCTCATCGCCAGGGTCCGGGCCCGGGAACTCAAATCCGCCGAGTTGACCGGAGACTGGGAAGCGAAGCTCCGAGAGATCGAACGAGGCCGGCTCGATCCCCGGGGGTTCATGGCGGAGATCGCCCGCTTCACCTCGGCCATCGTCGATGGATCGGGGGACCCCCCGCTCGACCGGGACCAGCTTGGCCCCTGCCCTCGCTGCGGCCTTCCCGTCATCGAGGGGAAGCGGGGATTCGGCTGTTCCGGCTGGAAGGACGGCTGCTCGTTCGTCCTCTGGAGGGAAGTCGAGGGGACCCGGCTCGAAGACGACCAGATCCGGGAGCTGCTCCAGCGTCGGGTCCTCTCCTCCCCCATCCCGACCGCCGACGGAGGAGAGGTCGTCCTCCGGCTCGCCGACTCCGGCGACGTCCTGGCGATCCCCTTCCCCAAGGGAAGGCCGATGCGGAGCCGGGGGAGCTCTCCGGGAACCTCCTCGCGTCGGGCGTCTGGGAAGCGGCGGGCCTCTCCCGCTTCCGACGCCTCGGCCCGGGCCAGGGCCCCGGCCCGTCGGGCGAAGGCCGCCGGGACCCAGTTCGCCGCCGTTCCGGTCGGGCCGTGCCCGAGATGCGGTTCCGAGGTCGTCGAGCAGCCGAAGTCCTGGGGCTGCAGCGCCTGGAAGGACGGCTGTTCCTTCGCCATCTGGAAGGCCATGTCCGGCAAGCGGATCACCGCCCGGATGGCCCGCACCCTCCTCACCAAGGGGCGAACCGCGACGCTCAAAGGGTTCAAGTCGAAGGCCGGCAAGCCGTTCGAGGCCCGGCTCGTCCTCGAGGAGGGCGAGGTCCGCTTCTCGTTCGACCCCTGATCCAGCCGGGGTCGTTCGGGCTGGCTCGGGCCTCGGCCCGAGTCGTCTCGGAGCATTCCCCGCCCGCACGATCCGTTCCGATTCTTCTATCCTGGAGTTCCCGAATCGTCGATGACTTGACTCCTGGAGGTGGGATGGATGGGGTCGACGCGACTCCGGCCTCCCGTCGATCCCGTCGTCCGCCTTCCGCCACAATCGGGATCAGTTGCCGTTGGACGGCGGTCGCATCGAGCCTCCGGCCCGGTGAGGGGAGCCCCCTGATCGCCTTGACTTCGAGGGGAATCGACCATAATGTTTCGAAGAGCCTTGATCGGCAACGTCGCACGCCAATCGCCGATCTGATGGATGTTCCTTCATGGCCCTCCTCGCCGTCTTCCTGGCCGTCTGGTTTCCAGATCCCGGATCGTCGGCCGTCCCCGTCGCGAAGCGGGCCCCGCTGATCCCGGCCGCGACCGAGGACTCCCCCGCCGCTCGGATCACCCCCGAGCGCACCGCTCTGGTGCCCCGATTAGGCGAGATCGGGCTCGAGGCGATCCTGGAAGAGGGCGAGGAAAACTCCGACCAGGTCCTCAACCGCCCGGATCACCTGGTTGAGAGCATCGGTTGCCTCCTCCCGGTCGATGACCGGCTGGTGAGGGCCGGAACCTCCGGCGGTCGTCGCCGCTTCCCCGATCGTTCGGCGTCCCTGCGCTGTTAACCCCGAGCCGGCAGGATGTCGGTCGACTCGCGATCCCGAGACGCCTCTCAAGGGCGGCCGAAGTCGTGAGCCGGTTCGCTGTCCGCGCCTCGGAGCCGCCCCCGCAACGAGCGAGATGGCGGTCCGAGTCGCCAGTCGGATGGACCTGCCGCCAGCCTCCCCCCGATCCGAGGGGGACGGGACGGCGACTTCGAACGGGGAGGCAGACGACGATGCGATGGAACAAGTACCTGCGCCGGTTCGGGTTCAAGGCGCGGGACGAGCGGCTCGGAGATTCGGGAGGCCCTGCGTCTCGGCCTTCGAGGCGGATGCCGGGGACGGAAGTCCTGGGGCTGGTCGCGCTCTTCGGCGCGATCGATGCGCCCGAGGCGTTGAGACTCGCGGCCGACCGGGCCCGGGTCGCGACGACTGCCCGCGAGGTGGAGAAGCCCTCGACCGGGACGAGCTGCGTGGCCTTCGTGCGGTCGACCTTCGCGATCCACTGGGAGCCGATCGACCGTGACGCGGCGTTGCACCGCGACTTCGATCTCTCGGACGGTTGGGTCCGGATCCCCCTGGATCGCTCCGCCACCTGAGGGCCGGCCGGCGGGCTTCGTGATCCAGGGAGCCCTCCGCTCGGCCGATCGGTGGCGATCACGCTCCGCAACGCTCGGCCCGGCCTCGCCCAGGAACGGGGCCGGCCCGAGTTTCGCCCCGGGACAACGAACCCCCCGGCTCCGCCGAGCGACGACCCGTCTCTCCGATCTCTCGCGGTCGATCTCCGGGGAGGAGGGGAGGCGATGCGATGTGATGCGGGACTCGACCGACTCGGCGGCCGAGGACTTGAGGGACTCCCCCGGGGCGATCACCCGGGATTTCGGCATCGCGATCCCGGGGGTCGAGCGGCGCTCAGGCGTTGTAGGTGGTCGATGCGGTGGTGCCGCCTCGGCCGGTCCAGTTGGTGTGGAAGAACTCGCCGCGAGGGCGGTCGGTTCGTTCGTAGGTGTGGGCGCCGAAGTAGTCGCGCTGGGCCTGCAAGAGGTTCGTCGGCAGCCGGTCGGAGCGGTAGCCGTCGTAGTAGGCCAGGGCCGAGCTCATGGCCGGAATGGGGATTCCGTGCGAGACGGCGACCGAGGCCACGCGACGCCAGCCGGACTGGGAGCGTTCAAGCTCGCCCTGGAAGTAGGGGTCGAGCATGAGGTTGTCGAGCGCCGGGTTGCGGTCGAACGCCTCCTTGATCTTGCCGAGGAAGGCGCTCCGGATGATGCAGCCTCCCCGCCACATCAGGGCGACGCTGCCGTTCTCGATCGTCCAGCCCGACTCCCGGGCCATGGCCCGCATTAGGGCGAAGCCCTGGGCGTAGGAGATGATCTTCGAGGCGTAGAGGGCCATCTCCACGTCGTCGACGAACTGCTGAACGTTCCCCGAGAAGGACTCGACGGCCGGCCCTTTGAGGATCCCCGAGGCCCGGACGCGCTCCTCTTTCAGGGCGGAGAGGCACCGGGCGTAGACGGCCTCCGCGATCAGCGTCAGCGGCACCCCCAGCTCGGCGGAGGAGATCACGGTCCACTTGCCGGTGCCCTTCTGGCCGGCGGTGTCGAGGATCAGGTCGACCATCGGCTGGCCGGACTCAGGGTCGCGGTAGCCGAAGATGTCCCGGGTGATCTCGATCAGGTAGCTGTCCAGCGGGCCTCGGTTCCAGCGGTCGAAGACCTCATGCAGCGCATCGGCGCCGAAGCCGAGCAGGGCGTGCAGCAGATGGTACGCCTCGCAGATGAGCTGCATGTCGCCATATTCGATGCCGTTATGAACCATCTTCACGAAGTGGCCGGCCCCCTCGGGCCCGACCCAGTCGCAGCAGGGGACGTTGCCGTCGACCTTGGCGGCGATGGCCTGGAAGATGGGCTTCACGTGAGGCCAGGCGTCGGGGTTGCCCCCGGGCATGATCGAGGGGCCGCGCAGGGCTCCCTCCTCTCCTCCCGAGACGCCGGTGCCGATGAACAGCAGGCCCTTCTCCTTCAGGGCCCGAGTGCGCCGGGTCGTGTCGGGGTGGTGGGTATTGCCGCCGTCGATGAGGATATCGCCCGGCTCCAGCAGCGGAGCGAGCTGGTCGATGACCGCGTCCACGGCCGAGCCGGCCTTGACCATGATCATGATCTTGCGCGGTCGCTTCAGGCTGGCAACGAGCTCCTCGACGCTGTGGCAGCCGACGATTTTCTTCCCCTTGGCTCGGCCGGCGAGGAACTCGTCGACCCGGGAGGTGGTTCGGTTGAACACGGCCACGGTGAACCCGTGGTCCTCCATGTTGAGGACGAGGTTCTCGCCCATCACGGCCAGGCCGATGAGGCCGATGTCGGCGGTGGGAGTGGCCATCGGGTCGTTCCGTTCTCGATCGATCGGGTCTTGGAGGATCGGGCGGGTCCGGCTCTGCTCGAGGCCGGGCCGGGCGCCCGAGGGTCGGGCGGGTGGAGCGGGGAGCGATCAGCGGCGGTACGTCTGGGGGACGTACTCCGGCAGCGCCTTCGGGGCGAGCTGCTGTGTGATCCGGGCGAACCGAGCCAGGCCGTCGACCTGGGGAACGCTTACCCAGTCGCTGCCGATGAGCGGGCGAGCGTACTCGACGAACTCGTCGGTCACGTCGATCCGGTTCGGGGCGATCCAGCGCTCGGGGAACGATCGGTCCTTGGCGGCGACCTTCTCCAGCGGCACCTTGTCGTAGGAGACGCTGTAGCCTCCCCGGGAGCGGTCCCGGAGGATCGTGGCCATGAAGCCGTTGCCCTCCTCCCGGGCGATCGCGACCGCGTGGCAGCCGACTCGGTAGGCTTCGTCCAGATCGACGACGCTGGCGTAGGCGATGGCGTTTCGCTGGTCGGTGCCGGGGATCTGGAAGCGGGCCTTGCCCGGGACGGGCAGGTCCAGGGAGTTGATGTAGTTGGTCACCACCTGGGCCACGGTCGTCTGGCTGGCGCTGAACTGGACGTGGCCGAAGGTGTCGCGCGAGGCCCCCAGGTCGCCGACGTCGAATCCCTCGGAGACGACGACGATGCAGCGCCGGCGCTCTCGCAAGGCCTCGATCACGTTCTGGCCCAGCTGTTCGAGGCTCACTCCCGATTCGGCCATGTAGATCTGCAGCGGCATCGCCCGGTCCGGGTCGGCCAGGCGGGCGGCGGCGGGGATGAAGCCGATCTTGCGGCCCATCGCCTGGATGACCATGACCGGGTCGGCGGGGGAGGAGCCGAAGTTCTCCTCGTTCACCTGCCGGATGTACTGCGCCATGTACCGGGCCACGGAGCCGTAGCCGGGGGAGTGGTCCAGCAGCGTGAATTCCTCGTCGCCGAGGTCGTTGTCGATCGTCTTGGGGACCCCGGTGGCAACCAGATCGAGCCCCTTGTCGTGGGCGAGCTGGGCGACCTTGTGGGCGGTGTCCTGGGAGTCGTTCCCGCCGATGTAGAAGAAATAGCCGACACGATGCGCCTTGAGCACGTCGACCACCCGGGCGAAGTCCTCGTCCTGGCCCGGCTTGAGCTTGTAGCGGCAAGTGCCGATGCCGCCGGCTGCGGGGGAGGTCCGCAGCAGCGCGATCTCCTCGGCCGGGGTGGCCGACAGGTCGATTAGCTCTTCCTTCAGAATCCCCTCGATCCCGAACCGGCCGGCGAAGACGGTTCCGAACCGGTCGGGCATCCGGAGGCAGGTCTCAACGATGCCCCTGAGGCTGTTGTTGATCACGCAGGTCGGGCCGCCGGACTGGGCCACGACGACGTTGGGCGCGGGCATGGGTCACCTCGGGGGCGGGGAGGCTCCCCGCCGGGGACGGGGATCGGTCGGGCGATCCCAGGAGGAAGGTTGTGCGATGCCGTCGCGAGGGGAGGGCCGGCCCGGCCCCCCGGTTCCGGTCCGCGTCAGGGGGCGGTTTCCCAGGGGGGACGCTCGGGGAGCAGGGCCTCGAACTCGGCGATCCGGGAGGCCATGTACTCCCCGGCGTAGGAGCCCTCGAAGAACCGGGGGAGGGCCTCGTCGTGGAAGCGCTGCCACGACTGGTCCTCGGCGCCCGGGTTGATCGGATAGAACAGGACCCCGTTGGCCTCGGCGGCCTTACGGTCCCCCGGGGCGTCTCCGACCATCAGGATCCGATGCGGCTCATACCGCCCGACCGCCGCCAGCGCCAGGTGCTCCTTCTTCGATCCCAGCTCCTGGCCGGCGATCAGGCCGACATGGCCGTCGATCTTGTGCTCGACCCATTCCCGGGTCAGCGCCTCGGTCGGCGTGGCGGAGACGACCATCACGTCCGCCTTCCCCCGGAGCGCCTCGAGCGACTCCCGGACCATCGGGAAGGGAGGGACGTTGTGGACGATCTCCCCCACGGTGCGGTTGACCGCCTCGCTCCACTCCAGGCAAAGCGCCAGGTCGGGATCCCCGGTGCGCTCGACCTCGGCCTTGAGCACGGGGTTGCCCAGCTTCGTCTCCCGGCCGATCCAGTCCCGGAGCCCCTGGAGGCGGGGGATGGCGACCCCCCGTCGCGAAACCTCCGGCCGGTGTTCGAGCAGGTCGAGCGTCTCCACCAGCGCCGGGAAGCGATTGATCCCGCGATGTTTCGAGTAGAGGTTCACGAACTCGGCCGCCTCCCGGGCATACTTGGAGATGGCGGCAAGCCCCAAGTACCGGATGATATTGGGGATGAAGCACTCCTTGTGCTTCACCTCCATCGTGTCAAACACGCAACCGTCGCTGTCGATGCCGACGAAGAAGTCCGCGGTCTTGGCGAACGACCGCAGGGCGGCCTGGGGGTCGGAGGCGACCGACATGGGGGCTCTCTCTCAACTCGGATCGGTACGGCGGGCGAGCGTTCGATCGCGCTCCGAGGGCCTGCGGACCCCGATCGTCCGACAAGAGACGCGAGGCCGGATCCCCGCGCGCCCGGCGAGGGCGGGGTGATTCCGGCTGGGCTCGTGCCAGTGGTTTTACTCGATCGATCCGCCTCGGAACAAGTCCTCGGTGCGGTTCCAGCGCTCGGGATGGACCTCCGGTTCTCACGATCCGAGGGCCGATGCCTCCCGGATCGCCCCGCCGTCGGCCCGGGTCCCCAGCGCTTGCCAGTCGCCGGGTCGGAGGAGGTCGTCCCACCAATTGCCGAGCCGGAGCTTCCTCGCGTTGGCCGAATCGCGGTGGTCATCCAGCGGTCAAGCCAAACCTGAGCACCTCGCGAGCTTGAATCGAGAATCCGGAGACGATTGTGCCACGTTGCGTTGTATGTTATGGTCGACACGACGCTTGGGGACGATTGTGGCGGGCCGATCGACGATGACCCCGGGGGATCCCGAGCCATGGCGACCAGCGACCGGCCGAAGCCCGAGAGCGAATCCCCGCCCGACCTGATGGCCGCGCTGAAGCGAGCGGGCATCCTCTCCGAGGCCAGGCTGGGGGAAATCCGCTCCCGGGTCCTGGCCGGCGAGTATCCGGTGGACCCGATCGAGCTGGCCCGGCAACTGGTCAAGGATCGGATCCTGACCGAGTATCAGGCCCGTCGGCTGCTGAGCAACCGACCCGGCGGGCTGATCATCGGCCGCTACATCATTCTGGAGAAGCTCGGCTCCGGCTCGATGGGCCGGGTCTACATGGCCAAGCACCGGATGATGGGCCGCGTCTCCGCCTTGAAGATTATCGCGCCGGAGATTAGCAACAACGAGCGTGTCGTCGCCCGCTTCCAGCGCGAGATGCGGATGGTCGGCAAGCTGGACCACCCCAACGTCGTCCGAGCCTTCGACGCCGACAAGGACCGCGGCATCCTCTACATCGCCATGGAGTACGTCCGGGGGGATAGCCTCGGCCAGCGGCTGAAGACCCGGGGGGTGATTCCCCCCAAGGAGCTGGTCGACTACGCCGCCCAGGCGGCCCTCGGCTTGCAGCACGCCCACGAGCGGGGCATCATCCACCGAGACATTAAACCGTCAAACCTCCTGCTCGGCGACGACGGCACGATCAAGGTGCTCGACCTGGGCCTCGCCACGCTGATGGAGGCCGATGAGCACGCCTCCTTTGCGACCGCCGACGGCGTGGCGGTGGGGACGATTGATTACATGTCTCCGGAACAGGCATGCGGGCGAGAGGTCGACCCGAGGAGCGACCTGTTCAGCCTGGGCTGCACGGTGTATCACCTGCTGACCGGCCGCTTGCCGTTCCCGGGGAACTCGCCAGTCGAGCGGCTGGGGGCCCGGATTTCGGGCAAGTACGCCCCCGTCAGCGGGGTGAAGCCGGACGTGCCCCCAAAGCTGCTGGAGGTGATGGACCGCCTGCTTGCCAATCGCCCGAGCGATCGCTACCAGACCGCCGCCGAGGCGGCCGAGGCTCTTCGATCCATCTTCGCGCCGGCCCCCTCCCGGCTCGCCGGGCCCCAGGCCCCCGATGGGGCCCCGGCCGTTCCCCGCCCGGCCCCCTCCCCGGTCCCTCCTCCTCCCCAGATCAAGTACGTCCACGTCCGGCCGAAGTACCCCTCGTGGTTCCAGCCGATCGCCAACCTCGCGGAGCGTTCGCCGGCCGGCGCCTTCGCCCTCATCCTGGGGTTCCTCGGGGCGGCCTTCGCCGCGGGGATCGCCGCCGGCTGGATGATCTTCTCGGCGGCGTGATCGACCGAGGGCCTCGGCCCCGGGGATCGCCGAGCGTCCGGGAGGCCCTGAGGTTCAGGGGCGAGGGGCGATCCCAGCCCGATCGCGGCGGAGGAGGTCACGCAGCGCGCCGGCCAGCTCGGGGAAGGCGAACTCATAACCAAGCGCCATCGGCCGGGCCGGCAGCACGCGCTGCCCGGTGACGATCACCCGGGCGACCTCGCCCAGGACGAGCCGGAGCAGCGCCTCCGGGGGGCCGATCGGCACGAACGGCCGGCGCAGCGTCCGGGCGAGCTCCCGGCTGAACTCCGCGTTCCTCCTGGGGGACGGCGCGGTCCCGTTGAGGGGGCCGGAGGCCTCGGGATGGTCCAGGGCGAGCAGAAACAGGCCCACGAGATCGACCAGATGGATCCAACTGATCCACTGGCGGCCAGAGGCCGGCAGGAGCGGATGGGAAGCCCCTCCCACGGGGGAGGCTCCGCCGGGGAGCCACTTGAAGATCGGCTCCAATTGGCCGAGGATTCCCTCCCCCTTGGCCAGCACGATCCCGGTCCGGATCGTCGCCAGGCGAACGCCCGCCTCGGCGACCGGCCGGGCCGCGTCCTCCCACTCCCGGCAGAGGAGGGCCAGGAAGTCGTCCCCGGGGGGGCTGGTCTCGGTCAGCTCCTCGTCTCCTCGGTCGCCGTAATAGCCGACCGCCGATCCCTGGACGAAGACCGAGGGGCGCCGATCTGCTCTCAGGGCGGCGTCGGCGAGGTGCTCGGTGGAGCGGACCCGGCTGTCTCGCAGCGCCTGCTTCACGCTCGGCGACCATCGTTGCGCGAACAGGTTCGCCCCGGCCAGGTTGACCACGGCGTCGCAGCCATCGAGCGACCGCTGCCAGTCCCCCCGGCCTCCGGGATCGCCCTGGATGAGCTCCACCCCCTCGAACTCGGGCCGCCGACCGGCGGCCGCCGCATTCCGGGTCAGCACCACTGGCCGGTCCCCCCGGGCGAGCAGCTCCCGGACCAGCCGGGTGCCGATCGTGCCAGTTCCCCCCGCGATGAAGACGCGCATCGGCTCCGAACCTCTCTCGATCCCCAGGCCCTCGGTGCCATCCCGCCGGGAGGCGGGATGGCACCGAGGGTATTTTCCCGAACCGGATCCTCTGCCGTCGAGGGGCGGTCGTCTCCGTGCCGGCGCCCCGGACTCCCGAGCGCCGAACCGCCTCGGCCGGCCCCCCTCGGGCGGCGAACGCTTGCGGACTGGACGTCCCGGTATGGTATGCTTGGAATCTTGACGGTCGGCACGAGGGTCGATAGTCCCTGCTCGATCAACCGGGGGTGTCGAATCCCCTCGGCACGCGACCGTCGATCCCTGGTCCTCCGAGAGTCGACCGATCCGATGAAGACCAACGGGCGGAACTTCTTCAACCTCCCCCTGGCCCTTCGCAGCTACCGGCGATCCGGCACCCTCGTGCTGGTCAACGGCCTGGCCGAACAGTCGGAGAGCTGGTTCGCGAACCGTCCTTACTGGTCGAGGCTGTTTGACGTCAAGGTCCCCGAGCTGCTCGTCTACGACGGCGACGAGCTCCATCGGCACATCGAGTCCGGCGGCGAGGTCACGATCGGCTACCTCACCGATCGGCTCTCCCGCTTCCTCGATGAGTTCGTCCAGAAGCCGCCGTATCACCTCGTCGGGTCCAGCCTCGGCGGCCAGATCCTGCTCACCTACGCCTCCCGGTATCCGGAGAAGGTGGCCAAGCTCGTGCTGATCTGCCCCTCGGGCCTGCACGGCGAGGAGAACCTGCCGGTCATGGACGGCGTCCGGCGCAGCGACTACGACTCGCTGGTGCGCTCCGTCTTCCACCGGACGCCGTTCGCCGGCGAGGATCTCGTCGAGGCGATCGAGCGCAAGTTTCAGGACCGTCGCTGGAAGAAGGGGGTCCTGCGGACCCTCCGGGGGACGGTCGGCCATTCCGTCGGCGACCTGCTGGAGCGGGTGGAGCATCCCACCCTGCTGATCTGGGGGCAGGACGACCGCATCATCGCTGACATCCCTGGCTCGATCCGGGCCGCTTCCCGGATGCCTCGGGCCCGCCAGGTGGTGATCCCGCGCTGCGGTCACGCCCCCCAGATCGAGCGGGCGGGGCTGGTGAACAAGCTGGTGGTCAAGTTCCTGAAGGACTCCCTCGACACGATCCCTCCGGCGCTCGATCCGAATCGGTCGCTTTCGAAAGTTCGCGCCTGACTCCCGGTTCGGCCCTACCGACCTTGCGCTTCGAGTCGAGACGGGGCGGGGCGGCGACCTCCTTCCCCGCGATCGGCACCCTGGCTGGCTCCGCTCCGCTCCGCCCCGCCCCGCTCCCCCCGAGAGACCATGAAGGAATCGCTCCTCTTCCTCGGCAAATTCCTGCGCCACGGGACCGCCATCGCCAGCCTGGCGCCAAGCAGCCCGTGGCTTTCTCGGGCCACGGTTCGGAACGTCGACTGGGACAACGCCCGCGTCCTGATCGAACTCGGGGCCGGCACCGGGCCGATCACCCGGGAATTGATCCGCCGCGCCCGGCCGGAGACGAAATTGCTGGTCCTGGAGCGCGATCCCGACTTCGTCCGGGTCCTCCGCGATCGGTTCGACCCGAGGCCGAACCTGGAGATCATCGAGGGGGACGTGCGGGACCTGCCCGCCATGCTCCAGGATCGGGGGATCGAGCGAGCCGACGCCATCATCTCCGGCCTCCCCGTCCCATCGTTCCCGAAAGACCTGCAACGCGACCTGTTCCGGAACGTCGGCCGGGTCCTGGAGCCGGGCGGCTCCTACAACCAGATCACCGAGCTGCCGCTGGTCTACCTGAACTTCTACCGCCGCTTCTTCGACGAGGTCCGCTTCACTTTCGAACCCCGCAACGTCCCCCCCGCCGGGGCCTATTACTGCCGGGGAGTGAAACCGATCCCCTGAACGTCCCCCCCGATCAGGGCCTCACCACCACCGAGCCGATCCCCCCGCCTCCCAACGACCGATGAGCCGATCCCCCTCCGTCCTCCCCCGGGTCGCCGGGCTGGCCCCGGTCAAGGCTGGCGTCAACGGCGCGATTCGCACCGCCGCCCGGGTGCTCGAATCGGGGCGCCCCGGCGACGCCGTGTCGGATCAGGCCCGGCAGCTCTCGCTTCTGCTCCGCAAGGCGAGGAGAACGCGCTTCGGCCGCGATCATGGCTTCGATGCCATCCTCGCCGAAGGGGGACGGTCGCCCGATCGGCTGGTCGCCTCTTACCGGAAGCACGTGCCGTTGCGGACCTATGAACGGCTCTGGGAGGAGTATCTCTCTTCGGCGTACCCCACGCTCCGGGACGTGACCTGGCCCGGCCTGATCCCGTACTTCGCCCTCACCAGCGGGACGACGCAGGGGGCGACCAAGTACATCCCCGTCTCTCGGGAGATGCTCGCCTCGAACCGCAAGGCGGCCTGGGGGATGGTCCGGGCGATCATGGCCTCTCGCCCCGGCTCCCGGCTCTTTCGGGGCAAGCTGTTCTTCCTCGGCGGCTCGACCGACCTGGAACAGCCCGCCCCGGGGGTCCGCCAGGGGGATCTCAGTGCCATCGCCTCACTCGAGGTCAGCGAGCTGTTACGCCCCTACGTCTTCCCCCCGATCGAGCTGGCCCACGAGCCGGACTGGGAGAAGAAGCTCGCGATGCTCGTCCGCCGCGGCAAGGACGAGCCGATTTCGCTCATCAGCGGGGTGCCAAGCTGGTTGCTGATGTTCTTCGAGCGTCTGCTGGCCGAGACCGGCAAGTCGACCGTGGCCGAGGTCTGGCCGATGCTCGAGGTCGTCGTCCACGGCGGGGTGAAGTTCGACCCGTACCGCTCGGCCTTCGACGCCATCCTCGGCTCCCCCGGGATCTCCCTTCAGGAGACTTACCCCTGCTCCGAGGGGTTCATCGCCTTCGGCGACCCGACGACGGGGCTCCTCCGGCCGATCACCAACCATGGGCTCTTTCTCGAATTCGTCCCGGTCGATGAGCTCGATCGCGACGAGCCGACCCGGCACTGGCTTGGGAACGCTCAGGTCGGCGTGAACTACGCGATCGTCCTCTCCACCTGCGCGGGGATGTGGGCCCACCTGGTGGGAGATACGGTCCGGTTCGAGTCGCTCGACCCGCCGCTGTTGAGCTTCACCGGCCGGACGAAGTACTCGCTCTCGGCGTTCGGCGAGCACTTGATCAGCGAGGAGATCGAGGGGGCGATGGCCGCCGCGGCCTCGGAGTCGGGAGCGGTCGTCTCGGAGTGGCACGCGGGCCCGGTCTTCGAGGGTGCTCCGGGCTACCACCGATTCCTTGTCGAGTTCTCGACGCCTCCAGCGGACCTGGAGGCCTTCCGGCTTGCCCTCGACGCCGATCTCGGCCGCCGCAACGCCGACTACGCCGCCCATCGCTCCGAAGGGGTCGGGCTGCCGATGCCGGCGCTGGTGGCCGTCCGCCCCGGCGCCTTCGCCGACTGGATGCGAGCCAAGGGGAAGCTCGGAGGCCAGCACAAGGTCCCCCGCATGGACGGCGGCGGGCAGCTCACCGCCGAGCTCGCCTCCTTCTTCCGGAGCGCCGATGCCGTGACCGCCGAACTGGAACCGGGATCGGTGGCCGGCCGCCCCTAGCCGAGCACGGACACCCGGCCTGGGAGGCGCACTGATCAGGCCGCTCGCTTCTTCTTCTCGATCAGAGCGGCGATGCGATCGATCGTGTCCAGATGATCGACGCCGGCCTCGTGTGCCTCGAGGCTGATGCCGAACCGCTCCTCGAGGTAGACGACGAGCTTGAGCGTGCTGATCGAGTCGAGAATCCCCCCGGTGATCAGCGGGGTGTCGTCGGCCAACTCGGACGGATCCTCGCCGGGGAGGAATTCCTCGAGCAGGTAGTCCTTGATCTGGGCTCGGATGGAGTTCATGGGCTCGGTCCTCGGTCGGGATCGCATGGGGTCGGGGCCGCTTGCCGTCTCCGCCGGCGCCGGGTCCCGTTCGGTTCGGTTCGGTTCGACTCGGTTCGACGCGAAGCGACTCAGCCGATCGGCCGCCGAGATCGGGAGGAGGTCGAGGGAACCGTTCCGGACGCGGTTCGGGACTCGGCGTGGTCGAAGACCTCGTCCAGGATCCGGCCCTCCATGACCTCCGGCACCGGCAGGCCGAGCAGCGACAGGGCCGTTGGCGCCACGTCGGGCAGCTCGGCGTCGATCGGGAAGTCGGGGAGGACGCCGGGGGCGTCGATCGCCAGGACGCCGTCGGCCCGGTGCGTGGCCGGCAGGTCCGGGTCGGGCCGGAGCAACGAGCGGTGGAAGGGGGCCCACTTGGCCATCGCCTGATAGCCGTCGGTCGA
The DNA here is from genome assembly GCF_003977685.1 of Tautonia sociabilis. Classification (GTDB taxonomy): domain Bacteria; phylum Planctomycetota; class Planctomycetia; order Isosphaerales; family Isosphaeraceae; genus Tautonia; species Tautonia sociabilis. The sequence continues at coordinate 107,404 of NZ_RYZH01000013.1, forward strand.
GGGGGCGAGCACGTCGGGCAGCCCCTCGGCCGAGGGGTCGAGGTTGTAACGCTCGGCCACGTCGAAGGCGTCGGCGAACAGGGGGAGTCCCGTCTCGGGATCCTCCGCCGCCCGGCAGGCGTCGATGATCTCGCCAATGACCCGGGAGGCCGCCGACGATCCTGAAACCAGCCTCGGGTTCAGGAAGATCGAGCCGCAGAGCTGGCCGAACGGTGCGAAGGCGGCCGTCTTCGACCAGTCGCAGCCGACCTCTCCCTCGATCGACCTCGGACCCCGGCTCGCGGTCCCGTCGGGGGATTGCCGGCGCTTCCAGCGGTCGAAGCGGTCCCGGAGCCGTCGCAGCCGGTAGGTCAGCCGGGTTCCGTAGGGCAAGCGGCGCTGGAGCCCCGCCCGGCAGAGCAGCCCGTTCACATCCACCAGCGCCCGGCAGGGGCCGAAGCCGTGGTCCGACAGGGCGATCACGGCGGCGTCCCGCCGGGAGGCCAGTTCCAGCAGGCGGCCCACGGCGCGGTCGAGCTCCTGGAGGCAGGAGACGACCTCGGCGGTCCACTCCGGCTGCCCGGCGGCGGTTTCGTCCACCTCGAGATACGGCCAGAGGCGGTGCTGGATGCCATCGAGGTTGTGGAAGTGGACCATCATCGCGGCCCAGTCGCATCGCCGGTCGGCGCGTTCGGCGGCCTCGGCCTGGGCATGGAAGCTGTCCCGGTTGCGCTGGGAGAGCCTCCGAAGCTCGTCGAGCGTCCGGGGCCGGTGCTTCCAGAGCACCTTGTGCGAGTAGGCGGGCAGGTTGCGGCGGATCTCCTCCCCGAAGTCGGGGCACTGGGCGAAGGCCCACGATAGGCCGGGGGCGTCGGAGCCGCCCACCACCAGTCCCCGGACGTCCGGCGGGGGGTAGGTCATCGGCAGGCCGAGCGAGACGACCTGCCGGCCCGACTCGGAGAGAATCTCCCAGAGCGTCGGCACCCGGATGCGGCCGGCGTGGTTGGGCAGGATGGTGCGGTCGACGGGGTCGATGTAGTGGAACTCGTGGATGCCGTGGGTCGGCGGGTTGCAGCCGGTGAGGAAGGAGGTCCAGGCGACGGGAGTGACCATCGGCTCGGAAGACCAGAGCGTTCCGGTCGCCGACCGCCTCCAGAGCGCCTCGAGGTTCGGCATCCAGCCGCGATCGAAGGCCGGCCGGAGCACCGTCTCGGTGGCGCCGTCGAGCCCGAGGAAGACCACCCGAGAGGCGGGGCCCGGCATACGCTCTCCTTCGCGATGGCGGGGCGGGGGGATCGACTCTCCCCCGGATGAACGCTCGGCGCCCCTCCTGGGCGACCGCCCCGGGAACGGCGCCAAGGGCCCCCCGGGGGATGTCGGAGCCTATCCCGGGCCCGCCGAGGGGTCAACGGGAGTTTCCGTCAAGCCCCGGGAGTCCCCCGGCCGATTCCGTACCCAGGAACCGAGGATGGCCGGCCGGGATGACGCTGGCGGACGCAACGATCGCCGATGGAGCGGCACCACGACCACGGAGGCGTCGGCCGATGATCCCTCGCGCGCGAGGTTCGCTGCGTCTGGCAATGACGGGCGCGGTGATCGGGCTCGCGTTGATCGTCTTGACGCCGGGCTGCTCCTTGCAACGCCGCAAGGAAGAACGCCGGATCCCCCAGTACGGCGTGATCGACCTGGCTCAGCCAAGGGAGTTGCAGAAGGTCACGCTGCCTCCCTATGTGATCGAACCCCCGGACGAGCTCGAGGTCCTCGTGCGCCCCTCGGCGCTGGACCCGGCCCAGCGCCTCGTCACGGTTCAGGCCGACGGGAGGATCGACCTGGGCTTCGCGGGCGACTTCCACGTCGCGGGGCTGACGCTGGCCCAGGCCGAGGAGGTGATCAAGGCCGGGCTCATCTCCCGGGCCGAGCGCTCCGGCTCAAAGCCCGACGAGCCGATCAACGTCTCGGTTCGGCTGGCGAGTACGACCCGGAGCAAGTTCTATTACATCATCGGCGCCGTCTCGTCGCAGGGGGCCGTTCCCCTGGTCGGGGGGGAGACGGTGCTCCAGGCGATCCTCCAGGCCGGGCTCCGCCCGAACAGTCTTCCCGAGAAGGCCTATCTTTCCCGCCCTCAGCCGCTGGGCCATCCCGATGTCGTCCTCCGGATCGACTGGGAGGCGATCCGGGACCGGGGAGACACGACGACCAACTACCAGATTCTCCCCGGCGACCGCATCGTCGTGCCGGGCACCCGGGATCGAGGCCTGATCGGGACCCTCTTCGGGGGCTGATCCCCGGGGCGGTTCGCTCCACTTACCAGTCCTCGCCGCAGGCCCTCCGGGCGTCCCGCTCAAACCAGTTGTCGAGATAGGAGTGCTCTCCCCTCGACCACGCCCAGGCGCTGGCGAGCAGGTAGGCGGGGATGAAGGCGGGGCCCCAGCGCTCCGCCTGGCGGACGTGGGCGAGCTCGTGCTCCCGGCAGGAGTCCAGGCAGCGCTCGTCTCGACCGATGATGACGTGCCCCAGCGTCATGGCGGCGGCCTTCGCGAAGCGGCGCAGGAACCAGTCCGAGAAGCCGCCGTGGAACTCGATCGCCCCGCGGCGGAGCTGGGCCCGGCCCCCGGAACAGAGGGTCAGCACCCCCGCGATCAGGCCGACCATCGTGGTCGGCGAGGCCCAGGCGTAACCGGCCACCCGAAGCGGCGCGGAGGGCCGTCGGCGGTCGTCCTCCGGGGACGGGGCGGTCGGGGTCCGAGTCATGGGGCCGTCCTCCCTTCTCGGGGCGAGGGGAACTGAGGCGGGCCGCCCCTGGAGGGGGCCGGGCGGTCGGATCCTGCCCGATCGGCCCGACCGCGCCCGTCCGGAAGTGAAAACCGGCTGCTCGATTGATTGTAACCGGCCGCTCGGGTATGACGTTGCCATCCCGCGTCGCATCTCCCGAACACGTTGCCGGGCCGGGGCGTCCCGCGACGGAAGTTCGCCGCTGAGCGTGCCCTTCCAGGCCGCTCCCGGATCGGCCCGCGCCCTGGATCGGATCCCTCCCCTCTTGCTTCGGAGCCGACCCCATGAGCCATCACGACGGGAACAACGTCGCGAGTACCGCCAAGGTGGGCACGCGCGATCTCTTCCTGTTCTGGTCCTGCTTCATCGCGCTCATCGCCACCGCGTTCGCGTTCATCACCCGGGTGTTGATCATGGACCAGTGGCAGGCCGACTTCGGCCTGACCGAGACCGAGAAGGGAGAGATCCTCGGCGTCGGGCTCTGGCCCTTCGCCGTGAGCATCGTCCTGTTCAGCCTGATCATCGACCGGATCGGCTATGGCAAGGCGATGGCCTTCGCCTTCGCCACCCACCTGGGGGCGGCTCTGATCCTCTTCTTCGCCAAGCCGCTGGAGCAAAGCCTGGGCATCCGGGGCTACTGGGTGCTCTACATCGGTTCGTTCGTCATGGCGCTGGGCAATGGGACGGTGGAGGCGGTGATCAACCCCGTCGTCGCCTCCCTCTTCCCGAACGCCAAGACGAAGTGGCTGAACATCCTGCACGCCGGCTGGCCCGGCGGCCTGGTGCTGGGCGGGATTCTGACGATCGCCATGGGGGACATCGACTGGCAGTACAAGGTCGGGCTGGTCTTCCTGCCGGTGATCGCCTACGGGCTCCTGATGCTCCCGCAGCGCTTCCCCGTCTCGGAGCGGGTGGCCGCGGGCGTCTCGTACAAAGCGATGCTGCAACAGGTCGGCGTCATCGGCGCGCTGATCGTTTCCATCATGCTCGTCTGGGAGATCACCCGGGTCTTCATCGAATCGGAAGTGCTCTTCCAGGGGATGTCCGAGAGCTCGATCCTCATCGCCCGCCTGGTGATTGTGGCCGTGCTGACCGGCGCCTTCGGGGCCTACGTCCACGCTCCCGGCCGACCGATCTTCATCTTCCTGCTGCTGATCATGATCCCGCTGGCGACGACCGAGCTGGGGACCGACAGCTGGATCACCTCGCTGATGGGGCCGGAGATGGCCCGCTTCAACCTGGATTCCGGCTGGGTGCTCGTGTACACGTCGCTGATCATGCTCATCCTCCGGTTCTTCGCCGGGCCGATCGTGCACCGGATCTCGCCGCTGGGTCTGCTGGCCGTCAGCGCGGTCCTGGCGGCGTGCGGCCTGGTCTTCCTCTCCAAGTCGACCGGCCTGATGATCCTCGCCGCCGCCACGCTCTACGGCTTCGGCAAGACGTTCTTCTGGCCGACGATGCTCGGCGTCGTGGCCGAGCAGTACCCCAAGGGCGGGGCGATGACCCTCAACACGATCGCCGGCGTCGGAATGCTCTCGGTCGGCGTGCTGGGCAACCCGCTGCTGGGGAACATCCAGGACCGGGAAGCGGTCGAGCAGCTCCAGGCCAGCAACCCGGCCATCTTCGAGCAAGTCGTCGGCGAGCCCCGGATCAGCGTCTTCGGCACCTACCGGCCGCTGCTCCAGGACCAGATCGAGAAGCTCCCCGAGCAGCAGCGGGCCGAGGTCGAGGCGATTCGAGAGGCCGCCAAGAAGAACGCCCTGATGACCGTGGCGATCTTCCCCTGCATCATGTTCGTCAGCTACGTGCTGCTGATCCTCTACTACCGTTCGCAGGGCGGCTACAAGCCCCAGGTGCTGGTGACCGACACGGAGGAGGAGCAGATGATGACCGGGGGCGTCGCCGGACCCGCGGAGATGTGACCGCCCCCTGGATCGATGTGGTACGATCGTCTCCGAGGGCATCGCCCGGCCGCTCCCTCGCCGATCCGAGGGAGGGCGGGGCCTTGCCCTCGCGTCGTTGATGCGTCCCCCCGGCGAGCGAGACGGCCCATGAGCCCCCGAGACGACCTGCCCTCCCGGCTCCGCAAGGCGATGGCCCACCCAACCTCGGAGCGGCAGGTCTGGTCGCGGTCGCTCGCCGGCGTGCTCATCGCCGGCTACCTCTGGGCGGCCTACTTCGACCAGCTTCCCTCCACCACACTCGCTGTCGGCGGTCTGCCGGCGGCGATCGGAGGAGCGGGCCTCGGCGGGCTGCTCTCCTGCGCCTTGCTGTTCGTCCCGGCCGGCCTGCAAGGGCTCCGCTGCCGGAGGCCGATGATGGTGGTCGCCACGTCGGCCTTCGGCGTCCGAGGGTCGGCCCTGGTGCCCGGCCTGCTCGTGGGCCTGGTCCAGATCCTCTGGTTCGCGGTCGCCGTCCACTTCGCCGTTTCCTTCAACCTTCGGGGGCTCTCCACCGCCGGGCTCATCGCCCCAGACTCCCTCTACCCTCCCGGCGGCGGCGACGGCTCCGTCCACCGATCGACCGTCTACGCGATCTCCGCCCTGCTCTGGGGGATCGCCTCGGCCCTGGTGGCGACCCGGTTCATCCGCTGGATCGCCGCCCTGATGATCGTCTACCCGATCTTCCTCGGCCTCGCGCTTGCCGGGGCGATGGTCTGGGCGATCCCCGGCCTGCCCGACTACCGGTTCGCCTCCTCGACGCTCTTCGCCGAGTCGGCCCTGAGGCCGTGGCCGGCCTTCTGGGCGATGACGCAACTGGTCTTCGGCTTCTCCGCGACGGTGGCCGTGCACGCGATCAACTGGGGGGCGACCCTCCGAGGACCCCGAGACGTCCTGCTCTCGGGAATCGTGGGCGTCGCCCTGGCGTCGACCGTGATCGCCTCGATCGCCGTGCTGACGGTCGCCGGCTCGCTCGGCCGAGCGCTGGCCGCCGAGGCGGCGATCGAGCACAACCCTAATGCGATCGTCCCCGAGGAAGAGCCGGTGGACGACCTCGGGCCGACCCCCGGCCTCGGTCGGTTCGACCCGCCCCGGCTGCCGACCAACCCGATCGCCTATCAGCTGCACCTGGTCTTTGAGCGTCGCATCGGTGGCGTCGCGGGAGGGGTTGGCCTGATCCTGCTGGGGCTCGGGTCGCTCGCCTCGGCCGTCTACGCGAGCTTCGCGTACAGCAACCGGCTGGAAGCGATCCGGAGCCGTCCCCGACGCTGGGCCTGGGGGGTGATCGGGGCGGTCGTGGCCTTCCCGTTGATGATCAACGGCCTGGCGGGGAACGTCCCGCTGGTGATCGACCTGACGGCCGGGGTGCTCGCGCCGATGCTCGGCGTGCTCTCGGCCGACCTGGTCTGGCACCGATCCTCCTGGCCGGGGCCTCGTCCCGGATTCCGGACGATCGGCCTGGCTTCGTGGGGGATCGGGTCGGCGGTCGGCCTGCTGCCGATCCTCTCCCGGATCGTTCCCGGGATGGACCCCTGCCGGTGGCTGCCGATGGCGCTGCTCGGCTATCTCGTCGCGCTGGGGAGCTCGCTGATCGCGGAGACGGCCGCCTCGTCCCGAACTCGTTCGCGAGGGCCGGCTTCGGCCACCGAATCGGCTGGCGGCTGACGCACTCGCCGGGAGGATCGATTGTGCGGCGGGGCGATCGGGAAGATAATGAGGCGGGGCCGGTCCGGCCCGACCCCGATCCGACGATTCTCCCCCGAGGGCCCATGGCCGCCGTCCCCTCCCCGGAATCCTCCCGGCCCCGTCGGGGACGGATGTTTGAGGCCTTGATCGCGAATCGGGATTACCGACGCTTCTACATGGGGCACGGAGTCAGTCTCGTCGGCACCTGGATGCAGGCCGCCGCGGTCAACTGGATCGTCTACGAGCTGACCGACTCCGCCTGGTGGCTCGGCGTGGTCGAGGCCGCCAATCTCCTCCCCGGCCTGGTCGTCGGCCTGATCGCCGGCGCCATCGCCGACCGTTCCGTTCCGAGGTCGACCGTCCTCAGCACGCAGCTCGTGCAACTGATCCTGGCCACCACGCTGGCTGTGCTCTTCTCCCTCGGGCTGATCCGGCTCTGGCACCTGATCGCCCTGCTCGCGCTGTCCCGAGTGGGCAATACGTTCGAGATGCCCGCCCGCCAGGTCTTCTTGTACGAACTGGTCGGCCGGGAGCACCTGGGCAACGCGATCGCGCTGAATGTCGGGCTGTTCAACGCCTCCCGGGTGGTCGGCCCGGCGCTGGCGGGGGTCTGTCTGGCCTGGCTGGGCCGCAGTGCGCCGTTCATCCTGAACGCGCTGAGCTTCCTGGCGGCGATCGCCGCCGTCCTGTCGATTCCGGGCCGACCGGCGCCCCCGGTCCGATCCGGCCAGGGGCCGGCCGACCTGCTCGGCGGGTTCGCCTACCTGCGGCAGGATCGCCGGGTCGCGGTGCTCTTCGGGCTGATGGCGTTCTTCGGGGTCGCGGGGATGGGCTACAACGCCATGCTCGCCGCCTACGCCCGCGATTCGATCGGGACGCAGGAGCTGGGCTACTCGGCCCTGCTCGCCAGCGCCGGTTCCGGGGCGGTGGCGGGGGCGCTCGGGGTGGCCCGGCTGGGCGGCCGGGTCCGTCGCGAGATGCTGATCGTGCTCGGGCTGGGCCTCTTCGCGAGCTCCCTGGCCGGCCTGGGGGCCGTTCCCCTCCTGCTCGGCCCAATCGCCCCGTCGGGAGTGCCGGCCGCCGCGGCGATGCTCTGCCTGTTCGGGGCCGGCTTCGGGGCGATCACCTACACCTCGTCCATCCAGACGATGATCCAGCTCGACGTGCCTGACCGTCTGCGGGGCCGGGTCGCCGGGATCTGGCTGATCGTCTTCTCCGGCTCGGTGCCGATGGGGGCGCTGCTCACCGGCCGGCTCGCCCAGTGGTTGGGGGTCGAGCCGGTGCTGGTCGCCTCGGGAGTCCTCTGCGGGGCGGCCGCGCTGGGCCTCGGGTCGAGCCGGTTGCTCGACCGGCTCGGGGCTCATCCGAGGACGAGGGATCCGGCCGAAGCCCCGCTCGGCGCCGCCCGGCCGGGATGACCGGGAGGCGGCCCGACCCGGCCTCGCTTCACTCCTGGCCGGCCGAGGCGCGAAGCACCCGGTTGAGGCCCGCGATGATCCGATCCTCGACGTCCTCGGCCCAGGGGCCGGGCTGTCCGTAGTAGATCATCGCGGTGGCCCCCTCGTAGCCCCCCTCCTGGAGGACCCGGAGCGAGGGAATATAGGCCATCACGTCGTTGCAGTACGACGAGACGAAGGTGTCGGGCCCGAGGTTCCGCTTGATCCTCAGGGAATAATCGACGACGACCTCGCCGCCGAGGAAGATCCAGGTCAACCCGCCGAGCCGCCAGACCTGCACCGGATACGGGTAGGTCTCGGGCAGCGACTCCCCCCGGTCGAGCCGCTCCAGGAACGACTTGGCCCGGTTGGCGACGGCGAACTGGTCGGACGCCGCCTCGGCTTCCCAGTGGGCTCGATCGGGGATCGGGGCGAAGGCCAGGTCCACTTCCTCATAGCCCGATCGCAGGCAACCGAGCACGGGGCGCAGGTGCCCCTTGACCGTCCGCTTGACCGCGTCGGCCAGCTCGTGTCCGTACTTCTCGGCCAGCTCGACGGTCCTCCTCGGCAGCGGGTTCTGGTCCGCCCCGCAACCGGCGACGAACAGGGCGACGGCGTCAGGATAGGCCTTCTCCAGCTCGATCATGGCGAAGCCGGCGTAGTCTCCCGAGAAGTGGTTCAGGGCCAGGGTCGTGCAGTGGCAGGCGTAGCCGAAGACCACCCCCTTGACCGTGCCGTCGGAGGTCTTCAGGCAGAGGACCGGCACGTCGTGGTCGACCGGACCCTTCAGCGCCAGCTCGGCCCGGAGCTCGTCCGCCCGGTTCTGGTCGTTCTCCCGACGGTTCACGGCGAAGCCCGCTTTCCCCTGACCGTGGGAGAGATGCACGTCGATCAGATTCCTCATCGCCTCCCCGGCCAGCTCGACGAGCGTCCGGGCGAGGATCTCGGTGTACGAGGCCACCCGATGACGCTGCTCGTCGTCCATCGGGTACATCGTGATCAGGTTCGAGCCGACCACCGGGCTGGTGTGCGTGTGGGAGCAGGCCAGCACGATCCGATCGAGGGGAAGGCCGTGCCGGTGGGCGATCTCCTCCCGGACCCCGATCGAGAACTCGCGGTCGATGCCGCAGAGGTCCAGGGAGATCAGGAGGGAGCGGCTTCCCTGGTCGTCTTGCAAGACGAGGGCCTTGGCCCAGAGGTCGTGGAGCGTTCCCTCGGAGGGGGATGTGCGGGAAGCGTAGCCGGCCATCCACATCGGTCGTTCCGGGGTGATGACGACCTTCGCCAGCCCGGCCTTCCATCCGCCCTTCCCGGAAGCCGGGTTGGCGGCCGTCGCCGTCGCCGCCGTCGCGAGCAGCAAAACCAGCATCGGAAGCGATCGGCCAAAGACGCGCATGGAGCGACCTCGAGGGGGGACCTTCGGCGACGGGAGGAGTCGCCCGGGCCGCCGATGGCACCGGGACTCCTCCCCGATCGGGTCGATCATCCCTTCGGAGGTGTCGCGCTGTCAACGCGGAGGGGGGAGTCGAGGCGGGTCCCCCCCCTTGAGGAGCGATCGCCGGGGAGCTCAGGCGCACCAGTTGCGCCGCTCCTCGTTGCGGATGTGGTTGATGCCGATTCGGGTTCCTCGGATGAAGTCGAGCACCTCGCGCACTTCGGGGATCGAGCCGAGCCGGGTCTCGACGCGTTCCAGCGCCTCGGCCTGGTTGCGGCCCTCCTCGAAGAGGGTGTGGAAGGCCTCGCCGAGGGCGTTGATCACCGGGGTCGGGGTTCCGATCCGCTGGAGCCCCTGCACGTTCAGGCCGGTGATGCAGTTGTACCCCTCTTGGACGACGAACGGCGGCACGTCCTTGGTGCTGCCCCCCAGCCCGGAGAACCGGACGAGCCGGCCGATCCGCACCCGCTGCTGGATGACGACGTGGCTGGACAGGTCGCAGCCGTCGCCGATCTGCACGTGGCCGGCCAGGAGCACGTTCGACTCGAGCAGGCAGCCGTCCCCCATGATCACGTCGTGGCCGAGGTGGGCTCCCTTGCGGAGCACGTTGCCGTTGCCGATGGCGGTGAGGCTTCCCCCCTCGACCGTCCCGCGATGCACGGTGACGTAGTCGTGGAAGGCGTTTCCGTCGCCGATGATCAGCCGGGTCGGCTCCCCTCGGTAGGTTCTCGACTGCGGGCCCTTGCCGAGCACGGCCTTGTAGCCGACGTAGTTCTCCCGGCCCATCTCGATCGGCCCGCTCAGGCAGGCGTACCCCTCGATGACGCAGCCGGGCCCGATGCGGACGGGGCCCTCGATGATGACGTAGGGGCCGACCCGGACGTCGGGAGCAAGCTCCACGTCGGGACCGATCACGGCGGTCGGGTGGATCAGTCCGGAGACTGCCAGGGTCATGGTGACTCGCCCTCCGCTAGGTCGTCCGGACCGGTCCGCTGCCCCTCAACGACTCTCTTCGTCGCCTCCGTCATCGGAACTTGAGGGGGAGAGGAGCGGCCCCGCGCCCTTCGGGCTCCGTCCCGAGGAGGCGCGGTCTTCGGATCCGGCCGATCGCGTCCGATCCGTCGGTTCCCCTCGGCGAGGCGAGGTCCCGCCGGACGGGGCCGCCCGACCGGCAAGGCGGTCGGGCCGAGGCCGGGAGGCTCGGACCGTCGATCGGGGAGGGTGAATCGAATCGGGGGAGGGCCTGGTTCGATCGGGTCGTCGCCTCGGGCCGGAGAGCCCGGGGTCGGCGGTCGTCTCGCGTCGTCGGGGTGCGATCGTCCGCCGCCTGGAATAGACGAGATCCGCTCCGCCGTAAAGCCCAATCCCCTCCAGGAGGCGGTCAGAGCCCCGAGGCGAGATTCGAGATCACCGAAACGTACGCCATCACGAAGGCCAGCACGATGAAGAAGACGACCCCCCCAATGCCGATCGTCAGGATCGGCTGGAGGAGCTGCCCGAGGTTGTCCACCATCCGGTCGACCTGCTCCTGGTAGTCGTCGGCCAGGTGCTCCAGCGCCTCGGGAAGCTTGCCCGTCTCCTCCCCGGTCGCGATGACCTGGATCACATCAACGCCAAACCAATGCGACTCGTCGAGCGCCTCGCTCAGCTCCCGACCGGCCAGGACCTCCCCCCTCGCTCGGTCCACCGCCCGGCGGATCGGGGAGGCGTTCAGGACCTCGGCCGTCAACCGCATCGCCTCGTCGTAGTCGACCCCCGCTTCCAGCAAGGTCGAGAGGGTCCGGGCGAACCGGGTCGTCTCGATCTTCCTCATCAGCGCCCCCAGCACCGGCAGCCGGAGCGCCGCCTGATCGAGCATCGGCTTCCCCCATCCCGTCCGGTAGGCCCGGAAGACGCCGATCACTCCCCCGGCCGCCAGCAGCGGCACCAGCCACCAGCCGACCCCCCGCATGAAGTCGCTGATCGCGATCAGGAGCCGGGTCGGCGCCGGAAGGTCGACGGCGTTCTTGCCCGCCATGTCCTGGAGCAGCTCGACCAGCGGGGGCAGGACGAACACCGTCAGCAGGTAGCCCACGGCCGAGGCGATGAGCACGACGGCCGTCGGGTAGATCATCGCCGATCGGGCCCGGCTGACCAGTTGCATCCGGTGCTCGTAGTGCTGCGCCAGTTGCCGGAGCACCTCGGGCATCCCCCCCCGGGCCTCGGCGACCCGCATCATGCTCCGCATCAATCGGTCGAAGGCGCGGGGGTCGCCGTCGAGGGCCTCGGAGAACGACGCCCCTCGGCGGATGCGCTCCCGGACGCGCCCCACGACCGGCCCCAGCGCCGTCCCCCGGAACTGCGACTCCAGCCCGCCGAGCGCCTTGAGCAGGTCGACCCCCGATCCGAGGTACTGCGCAAGCTGTCGGCAGAAGGCCGAGAGGTCCCTCGACCGAACCGAACCGAACAGGATCCGCTCCAGCAGGGTCGACTGGCCCCGGCCCGAGGTCGACCGGGAACGCCTTCGGGAGGACGATTTCGGATCGTCCGACCCGGCCGCCCGGCCCGGGTCTCGGGAAGGGCGGGGGCGATTCGCCGGCCGGGCCGGGCCGGGAGCGGGGCGGAAGGTGCTCGGCTCGGCGTCGAAGTCCGTCGGGGGCAGCGGCTTCGGCCCCCGGCTCGGATCGCGGGGAGGCCGGGAGCGGCCGTCGTCGGGGGTAGACATACAGTGCCCTCGTCATCGATGCCTCGCCGCCGGAAGCAGCGCCGCCTTGCCGGCGGCAGGGGCATTATCCGCCGATCTCCCCCGCGCCGGCAACTCGACAGGCCGGCGCTCCCCCCTTGCATCCGCCGATCCGACCGGACAACGTGTTACGGCCCGATGCCGACGCCAACCGACGGAACCCCTGCCGAGGCCCCTGGATGGACGAACCGAAGCCCGTCAACCCCGTGATCGAGGAGGACGCCGAGACGAAGTCGCTGCCCCTCTACGCCTGGGTTGTGCTGGCGGTCGTGCTGGCGATCCCGGCCGGCCTCCTGCTGGGAGCGGACGCCTCGTGGTTCGATCGCCTCCCCGGCTCGGTGCGCCTGGCCCTGTCGGCGGTCGCGACGGCCCTCGACCTGGCGCCGACGCTCATCATCCGGGCCCTGGGAGCTCTGGCGGCGCCGCTCGTCGTGCTGGCGATCCTCAGCGCCATCGTCACCAACGACATCCGGGGACGCCAGGGGGCCCGCATGATGGGCTTCTACCTGCTCAACACCCTGGTGGCGATGGTCATTGGCCTGTCCGCCTCCAACGTCGTCCAGCCCGGCCAGGGGGCCGACCTCGCCTCCGGGGGGCCGTCGACCGGAGAGGATGCCCGGCTCATCGACCGCCTCATCGACCGCCCCCCTCCCCGAGCGATGGCGCCGAGCCGAACGGTTCCCGAGATCATCCTGGAGATGGTCCCCCGCAGCATCGGCGATGCCTTCGTCTCGAACAACCTGGCGCAGCTGGTCCTGTTCACGGTCGCCGTCGGCATCGCGCTGTCGAGACTCCGCGACGAGCAACGCCAACGGGGGGAGTCGACCTACCGGGCGATGGTCGACGTGCTCACCGTCGGCTTCGAGCTGATGATGAAGATCCTCCTCTGGGTGGTCGCCCTGGTGCCGATCGCCGTCTTCGGCGTCGTGGCGATCAGCCTGGCGAGGGAGGGGGTCGGCCTGTTCCTCCGCCTGGGGTGGTTCATCGCCGCGGTGCTCATCGGCTTCGCCTGCCAGGTGGTCTGGTATCTTGCGCAGCTCGGCCTGCTGGGCCGGTTCAGCCCCCTGCGGTTCCTGGCGGGCACGGCCGACGTGGTCGCCATGACCTTCAGCACGGCCAGCACCGCCGCGACCATTCCGATCACCCTCCGCGCCCTGACCGATCGGCTCGGCGTTTCCCGGGCCGCCTCTCAGCTCGCCGCGTGCGTGGGTACGAACTTCAACAACGACGGCACCGCCCTTTACCAGGCGGTGGCCGCCCTGTTCTTCGCCCAGGCCTACGGCGCGGACCTCTCGCTCGCCGATCAGGTTGTTGTGATGCTGACGACCCTGCTGGCCAGCGTCGGCGCCGGCGGCATCCCGTCCGGGAGCTTCGTCACGCTGCCGTTGATCTTCGCCGCCGTCCGGCTTCCGGTCGAGGCGATCCCCCTGCTGCTGACGATCGACTGGTTCCTGGACCGCTGCCGCACGACCGTTAACGTCCTCGGAGACATGACCGTCGCCGTGCTGATCGACCGCTCCGATGCGGGGGGGCCTCCGACGTGAGCCTCCCGGCTCAGGAGCCTCCTCGGAGCAGCGATTGGTACAGCTCGACATACCGATCGACAACGACCCGCATGTCGTACTGTTGCCGGATCGCCTCCAGCGCGGAGGTCCCCAGCGATCGGGCGAACGGCCGGTCTTCCAGCACTCGGAGGATCGCCTCGGCCCATCCCGATCGGTCGTCGGGGGGGACGAGCAGGCCGCTCGGCCCGGGGGCGAGCAGGTCCGTGTTCCCGCCGATCGCCGAGGCGATGCAGGGCAGCCCGGTCGCCATCGCCTCCAGAAGCGAGTTGCTCATCCCCTCCGCCACGCTCGGCAGCACGAAGACGTCCGCCGCTCGGAGGTATTCGCTCGGGTCCTCGACGGCTCCCGGGAAGTGGACGCGATCGCCCAGACCCAGGCCCGCCGCCTTCGATGCCAGCCGATCCCGGTCCGGACCGTCTCCCAGGAGGATCAACTGGGCGTCCGGTCGCCTCCGGGCGACCTCGGCCCAGGCGTCGAGCAGCAGGTCCAGGTTCTTCTGCGGGTGCAGCCGGCCGGTGAACAGGACCCTCGGGCCAGGAGGCAGCGTTCCCTCGACCGCGCTGGCACCGGGGTGGAACCGGTCGGTCTCCACCCCGCTGCACATCCGGTGCATCGTGTCCGGCGGGACCCCCAGCGCAAGCCACTGACGCTCGATGTCCTCCGAGATCGCCGCGAACGCGGTATTCCGCAGGGCGAGCCGGCGCAGCGCGGGGAATCCCTTCGTCCGAGCCATCTCCTCGGCCTCGCCGAAGTAGCCGGAACTGGCCGGCTGCACCAGCGTCGGCACGTCGATCACCGCCCGGGCGGCCCCTGTCGCGATCGACTCCCAAAGCCCCTGGTGCGTGTGGATCAGGTCATACGTTCCCCGAAGCCGGTGCAACGCCCGGACGACCCCCGCCACGAAGGTCAGCCCGAACAACGGCCCGGCCCGCACCGGCTTCACCCAGCGATGGACAAGCACCCCCCGGATCGTCTCGTCCCGAGGCAGCCCTGATCCCGGCACCTCCTGGGTGACGACCCGCACCGCATGCCCCCGGCGCACCAGCTCGGCCCCCTGGGCCAGCGCCTGACGCTCGGCGCCGCTGGCGATGGGGTGGAAGTAGGCCAGCAGGTAGCAGATCCGCAAGGATGATCCCGGCATCGCGCAAAAAAGGGACGGCGCCGGGGGTGTCTCGGCGCCGTCCGCTCCTCCCGATCCGATCCGATCCGATTCGGTCCGGTCGGGGAGGTCCGCTCAGTAATCCAGCACCAGCTTCGTGTAGTCCCGGCCGAGGCGGTCGTAGATCCGGCCGCCGACCACCGTGACCTGAGGGTAGGTGCGGGTCGGCTCGTTCTCCGCCTGCCCGGAGACGACGATCGACCAGTCGCCGTCGGGCAGGAATTCCTCAAGCTGGAACTGGCCCCGGTCGTCGGTGACGGCCCGACGCTCGGCGAAGCTGGAAACCGTGTTCGAGAAGGTCACGACGAGCCCGCTCCGAGGCTGGCCGGTGCGCTCGTCCCGGACGCGGCCCTGAACCAGTTTCGTCGCCGAGGCGAGGCTCGACCCCGGAACCCCGCCGAAGGCCGGGCGCTGCGACTGTCGCATCTCGAACGGCTCCGGCAGCGGCAGGATCCCCTCGATCGAGCCGTCCTCTCCCAGGGCCGGCACGTCGGGGGGCGACGTGGGCTCTTGATCGATCGGCTGGGGTTCGGGAGGCGCCGCGGCCGCCTCGGGGGCGGCAGGCTCGGGCTCGGGGCGGGACTCCAGCGCCGAGGACCGACCCGATCCGGGGGGATTGGTCGACTGTCGAGGCGGGTTGCTCAGCCTCGGTTCCGATTGCGACCGGGTCGCCGAGGGGGAGGGCGAGGCGGCCGGCGCGTCGATCACCACCGGCGCGCTCGACTCGATCACCGGCGTGTCATACACGATTCGGGACGGGTAGACGATCGGGTCGGAGTAATACGTCGTCGTCACCACGTCATCGAGGTAATACCGGGTCGGCCGGAGGAGGGTGCCGCCGACGTAGTAGCGCGTCGGCAAGACGGTCGTCGCGGGCCGGTAGATCGTCGGCGCGAGGGTGTAGCGGGCGGGGCGGTAGACGACCGTGGAGGTCGGCACCAGGTACGAGGTCGAGATCACCTCGGTCGTCGGCACGACGTACGAGGTGACCGTGGGGACGGCGAAAATCGTCTCGACCGGCACGTCATACACCGTCGCCCTTGGGCCGAAGAGGCCGTCGAGGAGCCCGAAACCGTTGGCGGCCGCCGGCGTCGGCGGCAGGCTCAGCACCAGGGCCAGCAGGCCCCCGCTCGCGAGTCGGCGGATCGTCAGGGACATGGGTGTCATCTCCTGGGACATCGGGGCGGCCGCCGCCTCGCTCCGCGAAGCGGGGCCGCCGGATCGATCGATCCGATCACCATAAACCATACCACCCGGATCGACCGGAACAAGCGGCTCGATCGCCCGCCTCCCCGAACGATCGCGGGGGCCTGGCCGGGAACAACGACCACAAATTGCATGCCGGCCCGGCGTCTGCGAAGATCGGAAGGAACGCTCTCCCCTCCCCGACCCCGATCCTGGAGGATGGCCCCATGAGCCGGACCCGGTCCGCGTCCGACGTCCTGGAGCGCGACTTCCTGGAGATCCGCTCCCGGATCCTCGACCTCGCCGCCGCTCTCGATCGCCTGGATCGGGCCGCCGATCGGCCCCGGGTCGAGGACGACCCTCGCCTCGATCGCGTCCGGAAGGCCCTGGAAATCCTCCGACGCGAAGATCCCGCCCGCGCCGAGGCTGTCCAGCTTCTGTTCTCCGACCCTTACGAGGAAGGCTGGCGGGCCCGGCTGCCGGTTGCCCCCCGAATTGGCTGAGTCGGGCCTCGCCAGGACAGCCTGCCGTCGCTCCTCTCGGCTTCCGAGCGAGGCGGCCGGTACGCCCCCCGATCCCGGGGACCTGGCGGCTCGGTGGGACTTCGACCATAATCAATCGAGCCGCCCAATCGACCCCGGGGCGATCCCGATCGTCGTCCCTCCCCCCCGGGGAACTCTCCGATGCTTCGCTTCGCCATCCGTACCATCCCGCCGGGAGGCCCCAGCGATGAGGCTGTCGAGCGCCCTCGTCTTCTCCCTATTCCTTGGTCCCTTGCTTTCCGATCCGGCCGGCGTCGCCGCGGATGATCCGGTCACGCTGACTGGTCGGGATCGCATCCCCTGGGAAAATTCGAAGATTGTCGGTTCCCCCGATCCTCCCCTCCCGTACAAGACCGAGCGGGCCTTCGCGGGCCTGGAGGTCAAGCAGCCGCTGGGCCTGTATCCCGAGCCGGGCACCGACCGCCTCTTCATCCTCCAGCATCTGAACCACTGGGCCGGCCCCGGTCGACTGCTCGCCGCCCGGGACGACCAGGAGGCCAGCTCCGTCGAGGTGCTGCTCGAGGTCGAGGGGATCGCCTACGGCCTTGCCTTCCATCCCGACTATGAACGCAACGGCTATGTCTTTCTCGGCCTCAACGGCCCCGGCAGCGACGGCAAGCCCGCCACCCAGGTCGTGCGCTTCACGGTCGACCGAAACGCCCCCCACGGAATCGACCCGGCGTCCCGGTTCCCGATCATCGAGTGGTTCTCCAACGGCCACAACGGCGGCGACCTCGCCTTCGGCAACGACGGTATGCTCTACGTCTCGGCCGGCGACGGGTCGAGCGACTCGGACCAGTACCTCACCGGCCAGCGGATCGACGACCTGCTCGGCTCCATGCTCCGGATCGACGTCGACCGAACCGAGCCCGGCCGGAACTACGCCATCCCGCCCGACAATCCGTTTGTCGACCGCCCCGGCGCCCGCCCGGAGGTCTGGGCTTACGGCCTCCGCAATCCCTGGCGCGTCACCTTCGACAAACCCTCGGGCCAGCTCTGGGTCGGCAACAACGGCCAGGATCTCTGGGAGCAGGTCTACCTGATCGAGAAAGGGGCCAATTACGGCTGGAGCATCACCGAGGGGATGCAAATCTTTCAGGCCCAGCGTGAGCAAGGTCCCGACCCGATCTCTCCCCCCGCCGCCGACCACCATCACAGCGAGGCCCGCTCCCTCACCGGAGGCCAGGTCTACCGGGGCTCCAAGCTCCCCGAGCTCGTCGGCGCCTATCTCTACGGCGACTGGTCCACCGGCAAGGTCTGGGCAATCAAGCACGACGGCACCCGGGTCGTCTGGCACAAGGAGCTGGTCGACACCCCCTTCAACATCACCGGCTTCGGCACCGACCATGACGGCGAGGTCTACATCATCGACCAGGGCAGCGGCTTCTACCGGCTCGTCCCCACCACCGAGGACGACCTTCCCCCGCACCCCTTCCCCACCCGCTTGAGCCAGACCGGCCTGTTCTCCTCGGTCGCCGACCACATCCCCCACCCCGCCGCCCTGCCCTTCGAGGTGATCGCCCCGCAGTGGGTCGACGGCGCGACCATCGAGCGCTTCGCCGCCGTTCCCGGGCTGGAGACGATCCCGCTCAAGCCCCAGATGAACGCCGGAGGCGACTGGTCCCCTCCCAGCGGCTCGGCGATGGTCCAGACCCTCAGCCTCGACGTCGTTGATGAGGACGGCCAGCCCACACGCAAGCGGATCGAAACCCGGCTGCTCACCCGGCAGCAGGGCGAGTGGATCGGCTACTCCTACCGCTGGAACGACGACCAGACCGATGCCGAACTCGTCTCCAACGAGGGGGACAACGAATTCTTCCAGGTGCCCGACCCAGACGCCCCCGACGGCGTTCGCGAACAGGTCTGGCGCTTCCCCAGCCGCACCGAGTGCATGGTCTGCCACTCCCGGGCGGCCGGCTTCCTGCTCGCCTTCAACCCAATGCAGCTCGATCGCGAGGTGGGCCGAGACGGGAGCACCGCGAACCAGCTCCTCGAATTCGAGCGCCTCGGCCTGTTCGAAGAGCCGCTGCCCCGCTCCTGGTCCCGCCGGCCGAAGCTGGTCGACCCCTACGACGATTCCCAGCCGACCGAGGAGCGCGTCCGCTCCTACCTCCACGTCAACTGCTCCAACTGCCACGTCGAGGCCGGCGGCGGCAATTCGAAGATCAACCTCTCCCGGACCACTCCCATCGACCAAATGAACCTCATCGACGAGGAGCCGACCCATACCCGCTTCGAGATCCCCGACGCCCGGATCGTCGCTCCCGGCTCCCCCGAGCGCTCGATCCTCTACCAGCGCATCTCCCGTCGTCTGACCGGGCAGATGCCCCCCCTCATGTCAACCGAGGTCGACCGCCGGGCCGTCGCGCTGATCGGCGACTGGATCCGCAGCCTGGAGCCGACCGCTCCCTGAGCCGGCTCCCTCGTTCCGAGAGGGCGGATGGTCGACGGCCCGGACCGGCGGCCATCCGCCACGCTGACTCACGCCAAGATCCCCTCCACCACCCGGCCGTGCACGTCGGTCAGCCGGAAGTCTCGGCCGCTGTGGCGGTACGTCAGGCGCTCGTGGTCGAGGCCCAGCAGGTGCAGGATCGTGGCGTGGAGGTCGTGCATGTGCACCTTGTCCTGCTCGGCCTTGTGCCCGAACTCGTCGGTGGCGCCGAAGGAGAAGCCCGGCTTCACGCCGGCGCCGGCGAGCCAGACGGTAAAGCCGTCGGGGTTGTGGTCGCGGCCGGTCCCCTTCTGCTGGGCGTAGGGGGTCCGGCCGAACTCGCTTCCCCACCAGATGAGCGTGTCCTCCAGCAGCCCTCGCCTCCGAAGGTCGGCCAGGAGCCCGGCGATCGGCCGGTCCACCCGACGGGCGTGGTCGGCGTGTTTGGGCATGTTCGAGTGCTGGTCCCACGCCGGGTTGGCGGTGCTGTCGCCGTAGGTGACCTGAATGAACCGGACGCCTCGCTCGGAGAGGCGGCGGGCCAGCAGGCACTGGCGGCCGAAGTTGTCGGTCGGTTCCTCGCCGATTCCGTACAGGGCCAGCGTCTCGGCCGACTCCCCGGAGAGATCGAGCGCGTCGGGAGCATTCATCTGCATCCGCCAAGCCAGCTCGAACGAGGAGATCACGGCGTCCAGCTCTGGATCGGATGACGGGCCGGACTGCTCCGCGTTCAGCGCCAGGAGCAGGTCGAGCTGCCGGCGCTGGTCGGCCTCCGACAGCCTCGGGTTGGACAGGTTCCGGATGGTCGCTTCCGACGCCGGTGCCCCCGCCTTGCCCAGCGGGGTGCCCTGGTAGACGGCCGGCAGAAAGGCGTTGCCGTAGTTGCGGGCCCCGCCGTTGCCGGCCGAGGGGCCAATGGTGACGAATCCGGGCAGGTCGCGATTCTCCGTTCCGAGCCCGTACTGAATCCAGGCTCCCAGCGACGGCCGGACGGCCGAGGTCGCCCCGCAGTGCAGGAACAGGGTGGCCGGTCCGTGCGCGACCCCCTCGGTGTGCAGCGAGTGGATGAAGCAAAGCTCATCCATGTGCCGGTTCAGCTCGGGAAACAGCGAGGATCCCCAGTGGCCGCACTCCCCGTGCCGGGAGAACTCCCAGAGGGGCCGCATCACGCGCTGCTCCGAGCCCCGGGCCCCGGTGTTGGCGATCACCCGGGCGTCGTCGAACGGCATGTCCTTGCCGTCGTCCCGGAAGAGCCGGGGCTTGTAGTCGAAGGAGTCGACCTGGCTGACCCCACCCTGCATGAACAGAAAGATGACGCGCTTCGCCTTCGCCGGGAAGTGCGGCGACCGAGGCCAGAGCGGGTCGGGAGGCGCCTCGGCGGCGGCCCGCTCCGCGGCGAGCCCGGCCAGCGCGAGGTATCCGAAGCCGCACGCGGTGTGCTTCAGCAGGTCTCGGCGTCGGATCGCGTCGAGCACGGCGTCCTCCTCCAGATCGGGCGGCACGGTTCATCGGGGCGGGGTCCGGCCGATCGCTGGCCGGAGGTTCGGTCTCACTCGATGTATCGGAAGTCGATCGAGGCGAACATTGCCTGCACCAGCAGGGCCCAGGACGATTCGAGATCCTCCGGGGACTCCCCCAGGAATTCCAGGGCGATCCTCCGTTCCGCGTCGCTCGCCGGCCGGCCCAGGACCAGCCGGCTCGCCCGATCGATCCGGTCCTCCTCGTCGTCCGCCTTCTCGACGAGCAGGAGGCGGGCGGTCTCCCGGGCCCGATCCATCACGAACGGGTGATTCATCAGGAACAGCGCCTGAGGAGCCACCGTGCTCTCGTCCCGGCGGCCGACGACCATGCTCGGGTCGGCAAAGTCGAAGGCCTCGAACAGGTCGGGCAGCGCGTTGCGGAAGACCGGCTCGTAGACGCTTCTGCGGTCGCTCTCCCGATCGTAGCCGTAGTCGGCGTCCAGCTCGGGAGGAAACGTCGGCCCTCCCAGGTCGCGGCGGAGCCGGCCGGAGGCGACCAGCATCGCGTCCCGGATGCACTCGGCGTCCAACCGCCGCCGGTCCATTCGCCACCGCAGCAGGTTCTCCGGGTCGATCGCCCGGCTCGCCGGGTCCTCCGCCGAGGAGAGCCGGTACGTCCGGGACCGCACGAGTTCCCGGACCAGCCGCTTCACCGACCACCCCTGCTCCACGAACCGAACGGCGATCGTGTCCAGCAGCTCGGGATGAGTCGGCGAGGCCCCCGTGGTGCCCAGGTTGTCGACCGTCCGGACGATCCCCGAGCCGAACAGCCAGTGCCAGACGCGATTCACGAACACCCGGGCCGTCAGCGGGTTCTCTTCCGAGGCCAGCCAATCGGCCAGCTCCCGGCGCCCGCTCTCTCCCTCCGGCATCGTCGGCGGCTCGCCGACGGTCGCCACGCGGAGGAAGCCCCGGGGGACCTCCTCGCCGAGCAGGTGCACCGAGCCTCGGATGTGGATCCGAGCGTCCTCGATCGTCTCCTCCTCGACGACCGATATCGCCAGGTCCCGCTTCGGGCCGGATTCCCGAAGCCGCTTCAGCTCCTCCTCCAGCGCCTCGACGTCGTCGCCGGTCCGATCGCCAACGACCTCGGGCCGGTCCCCCTTCCCCTCGGGGAGAAACAGAACCGCGTCGGCGGTCACATGGCCCCGCGTTCCTTCGTTGGAGAGCTGCACATAGCCCTGCCCGTTCGCCTCGAAGCGGAAGCGTCCGAGCGCGACGTACCTGCCCTCGATCGGGGGAGTCGGCCTCAGATCGACCTCGAGGGTCGACTCCCCCTCGGCGCTCAGGATCGTCACCGGCACGTTCGCCGCCCGGCTCGATCCAGGAGCGTAGGCAAGCCAGACGTCATAGACGCCCGCCTCGGGGATCTCTGGCTGGAAGGTGAGCGACTTCGCTCCCTTCGCCGTGTTGCCGTCGTGCAGATAGCCGGATCCGATGTAGGTACCCGAGGAGGTGGACCGCGTCCAGTCGCCCACCCTGGCCGCCTGCTCGTCGTCGACCACGATCCCCGGCGCCTCGGCGACGGCGAGCACCCCCTTCGCTCCTCCAGCCCGGGCGCGAGCCTCCTTGACGCGGGCTTCCAGGGCGGCGACGGCCTTCTCGTGCTCCGCCACGGCCGCCTCGCGGGCGGGGTCCATCGGCAGCGGGACCTCGATCCATTTGGAGACGTTCGCGTGATTCATTGCCTTCGCGTTGCGGAGGATCCCGGCGAGGGCGTAATAGTCGGCCGTCGGGATCGGGTCGAACTTGTGGTCGTGACAGCGGGCGCAGGAGATCGTCTGGCCGAGGATCGCCTTGCCGATCACCTCGATCTGCTCGTCGACCACATCCATCCGCAACTGTTCCTTGTCCTGTTCCTCCAGGTTCGTGTTCCCCAGCACGAGGAACGCCGTGGCGATCCGACGCCTCCTGCGATCCTCCAGCGAGCCGCCCGGCATCAGGTCGCCGGCGATTTGCTCGCGGAGGAACTGATCGAAGGGCATGTCTTCATTGAATGCGTCGATAACGAAATCGCGGTACCGCCATGCCTCCTTGAGAACGAAGCCTCGGAGCGTCAGCGACTCGGCGAACCGGGCCACATCAAGCCAGTGCCTCCCCCAGCGCTCGCCGAAATGCGGCGAGCAGAGCAGCCGGTCGACGAGATCCTCGTAGGCCGTCGGCGATTCATCGCGCACAAATGCGTCGATTTCCTCGGGAGTCGGCGGCAGGCCGGTCAGGTCGAACGACAGCCGGCGGATCAAGGTCACGCGGTCGGCGTCGGGGACGGGCCGAAGCCCCTCGGCCTCCAGCCGGTGGAGGATGAAGCGGTCGATCTCGGTGATCGGCCAGTCCGCGTCCGACACCTCCGGCGCCGGCCATTCTCGGGGAGGCTGATACGCCCAGTGCTCGCGACCGGCCTCGAGGTCGATTCCCGCCCTCGGCGAAGGGGCCGTCGCGCCCTCCCTCGGGTCCGGAGCCCCCCGGGCGACCCACTCCTCAAAGTCGGCGATGACCGGATCGGGCAGCTTCCCCTCGGGCGGCATCATGAGGAACTCATACCGGAGTGCCTCAATGAGCACGCTTTCGTCCACCTCTCCGGGCACGACCGCCGGCCCGCTGTCTCCGCCGATCCGCAGCCCCTCCCGGGAATCGAGCTTCAGCCCTCCCTTGAGCCGGCCGTCCGCCTCGGCCTCGTCCGAGTGGCATCGGTAGCAATGCTCGACGAGCACGGGTCGGATCCGGGCCTCGAAGAACTCGAGATCCGCTGCCTCCTCCCGCGCCCGAGCGGGGACCGGCCCCGAGAGCACAGACGCCAGGATCCCGGCGAGCCCGAGCGTCGAACGGATGCCCATGAGAGCGGCCTCCTCGTCTTCGGCGACGGCGATGGGCCTGGCGTCCCTTCGGAAGGCATCCGATCCGGGGAGGTCCCGTCCGGTCCCAGGAAAGCGAGGGTGGTCGCCGGTCGCGGGCCCTGAGCGTGTCTCCCCATTATTAGACCCGACCCTCGGCGCCCGGGGCAACCCTCGACCCTTCGCCTCCTCCCCTCGGGGGGCTCTCTTGTCCGGACCAGTCTCCACCGCGACCGGCAGGAGAACTCCGAGATCCCCGGGCGCCTGGTCCTCCGCCCCGCGAGCCGGCTCTCCGGCCCCAAGGCCCGGTCCCGGTCCGCACCGCGGCGCCTCCGATTCCCGGCCTCGGAGATCGCATCGGCCGGATCCGCACTCCATCGCGTGACCGAAATCCTCTCTGAGCGAGTCGTTGACCTCGGGCAAGCCCAGCGGAAACGGACGCCCCGGCCGATTCGGACCGTCCGCAAAGCGGTCGAGCTGCTCCGGCACGAACTCTTCGAGCGGAGTCGATCGCCAAGCCCCGCGATCGGCGACGATCGCCGCCCGACTCGGGCTGATCCTCCGGCCGGCCGATCGTCGCCGCTGGCCCCCGACGCGATTCGACTCCCGGGTTCGCCTCCCGGCGAGTATCGTTCACGCCGATTCCCAGGGCCGCTCGCCAGTTCGGGCGGCCCTCCCTCCCCCGGAACCGATTCTCGATGGACTTCCCGATCCTCGTCGTCAAGCTCGGAGGCAGCCTCCTCGACTGGCCTGGCCTCCCGGCCGCGATCGACGCCTTCCTCAAGGCCCAGGCCCGCCGTCGGATCCTGATCGTCGTGGGGGGAGGGGCGATCGTCGACGCGATCCGAGACCTCGACCGCATCCACCAGCTCGGCCAGGAGCGATCGCATGCCCTCGCCCTCCGGGCGATGGACCTGACGGCCCGAGTCGCCGAGGGGCTCCTCCCCGGTCTGACGGTCGTGGAACTCCCCGAGGAACTCCCCCCCTGCTGGGAGCTCGGCGGCATCCCCGTCCTCGCTCCCCGACGGCTCCTGGACCGAGACGACCACGAGTCCGCTTCCCCCCTGCCTCACCACTGGGACGTGACCAGCGACTCGATCTCGGCCCGGATCGCCGACCTCCTCGGTGCCGAGGAGCTGCTCCTGCTCAAGAGCACCGCCGCCCCTGCCGGGCTCGACCTCGCCGGCGCCTCCTCCCTCGGGCTGGTCGACCCCCTCTTCCCCCTCGTCGCCGAGCCGATCCCCCTCGTCTCGCTCCTCAACCTCCGAGACCCCCACGCCAGGCCCACCCCCCTGGCCCGCTCCCGACCGGCCGTCGGCCCCTCTTCCGGCCATTGAGTCACCGCCGCTGGCCCCCTCCCCGATGATCTTGCTCAGGGAGCGCGTCCTCTCCGTGCGATCGCCGTCCATCCCGTCCCCTCGCCAGGACCGGGACGCCCGTCGCGACCGCCGAGGGTTCCTTGACAATCGAATCGAATCGGATCGGATCGGATCGGATCGGATCAGGTCAGGTCAGGTCGAAACGGATCGAGGAGCACCGGACCGCTCCCCTCCCCCGGCCTGCCTCCAGGGGTCCGTCGCTCCTCGAGCGCCCAGGCCGGCCGACGGCCGACTCCACGACGCGCCGCCGAGCGGAGCGAACCCATCTATGAGAGGGGGACTGTCAAGCTGCCGGTGCAGGTTCGGTGGGCTCGGGGCCCCGGCACCTCCCCCTCGCCGTCGGCGTCGGTCGGCCTGCCCGTCCCAGACCACGCCCACCAGCGATGCGGCGGTGCACCCCGGCACACCTCCCCTGAGCCACAGGCCGAGGGGAGGCCCCGGCCCGCATCCTTCTCCACGAGGCTCGGCCGACGTGACGTGGACGCTCAACCATCTATGCGGGATCGTCCGGCCAGGCCGGACGTCGCCAGGAAAGAGGATTCCGAGGGACGCCGCCACTCAATGTCTCGGCGGTCAGCGGCGGGGCCGCCGCCGGGGTTCGCTCCGGGGTCATCCCTCAGGTCGTCACGCCCACCGGGCGGTGGCTCGACAGGTCTCCGGCTCTTGGTGATGGATCGTCCCTTCGGCTTCGGCTTCGGCTTCGGCTTCGGCTCAGGTCGCGGCCAGGCGGTACGGCGTCATCGTCCGCAGCAGGGCGACCATCACCCCCAGCAGCCGACGCGCCACCGCCACGATCGCCTTCTTGCC